>JANXRV010000050.1:0-46003 GCA_025356665.1 Pseudomonadota bacterium | reverse complement strand
ACCACTATTAGTGGTCGACGATTCTCACTTTCCGGGGCCGAGAACGGTCGCCGTGATCGAACAGATGTTCGGTCGGGTCGGAACCGGGTCGAACGCTTGTTCGGCCCGGTTCCGGGGGAGGGTGGCGCTGGAGGACTTGTACCGCTTGGAGCGCTTTTATGGAACGCTTGTTCCGATCGAACAAGCGTTCTACGGCACCAAGCGAACAAGCGTTCGCTGCCTGAAATACGCTCGAACGCTTGTTCGCTTGGTGCCGCGAACGAACATATGTTCGACCAATTCGCCCTTTGATCGAACATATGTTCGTTCTTACCGTCTGTGAGCAACCGAGTACCGATAGTGAACGCTATCGGTACAGTAGGACATATGTTCGACTCCATAAAATACTGACCCCCGGTCAGTATTTGGCCCTAGGCCAACGCCCGCCGCGCACGAACTTTTTTGGACCTCTGTCAAGTTGCAACACCATAAAAAAAACACTTAGTTTAGGACACTTTTGGCCCCAACGAGGTGGGGTATGGACCCGTACCCACCTCGTACCCACCTGTACCCACCTCGCGCCCATTTCCGACGAGGTGGGGTACAGGTGGGTATGAGGTGGGTACAAACCCATACCCCACCTCGTTTGTCTTGCCGACGCCTCCATTCCAAGAGGGAAAAAGTAAGAAAGCCCTGTATATAGGGTATATAAAAGATAAGAATCTTATATATATTTACACTTAATATACCCCTTTTTCATCTTATTTTGCGAAGTGGGTATGGTGGGTACACTTTTTGACCCCCAATCTGTTATCATGGGGAAACGTCATGATTTACTTAGTTTCGCCTTTTTGCTCCCGTAAGCTTTTCCCCACGATCCCCGCTTATTTGGATTGGGGGTCAGTTTTCGTACCCACCATACCCACCTCACTAAATCGACCCATTTCGCGCTCTTCAAACAACGAGGTGGGGTAAACTGGGTACGAAAAAAAAGGTCGATCCAAATAAGCGGGGATCGCACCGCATCGTCATGAATAAAGGGGTGGGTAAACTGGGTACGAAAAAAAAGGTCGATCCAAATAAGCGGGGATCGTCATGAATGGCACCTGTTTGTGTGGACGCATCATGTAATTGCCCCCGAAATGGCCCAAATCTTGCCCGAAATTGCCCCGATTTGGGGGCAATACTGGACGCGCCGACAAGATGCGATTACGGTCCCGATTTGCACGCATCGTGCATCAACAAACCGGCGAAAAACTGACAACAAACTTGCAACCCAAAAGGGCGGAGCGTCCAGTGTTTTGGAAGTTGTGGCACAGTGCTTGGGCCTATTACTGGGGCTGGAGTCGCCGGAAGTCGAACCCAAAAAGATAGGGGAGTCCCATGACAGTAGGTTTACTGCCAATCAAGCCCGTAGTTCTTCCAGCCGACATCGTGGCGCTCAATCAGCCACTCACCGGCTACCTGCCGGACTCGATGTTGGTGCAGGTCGGAGAGCGAGGGTTCCTGCATCACGCCGCAGCCCGGGCCTACAACGCACTGGCATTCAAGTGTCTGGCGATTGGGCTTCCGCTGACTTACGACTACGGCGGATGCTACCGAGACTTCGCTGGGCAGGAGCAGTTGTTCCGCCAGCGGTACTCGCCAAGCGGGACACAGGGGGGCTGCCGCGTCTGGAACGGAACGACGTGGTGCAAGGTGCTCGTCAACGGAAGGGTGCCAGCCAGCGCGGCTGTTCCCGGCACAAGCAACCACGGACTCGGGCTCGCAATCGACACAGCGTTCGACAGCAATCCGGGTGACGGCATTTCGCCCAAGGATGCCACCGAAATTACGTCCCATCCCCAGTGGGAACAGTTCAAGCAGTTTGCTTTGGACTGCGGATTCAGCTGGGAAGATACCAGTGAGCCGTGGCACATTCGCTTGGTCACCGGCGATACCCCCACACAGGCGGTCCTCGATGTCGAAGCATTCATCTTTTATTCCGCGCAAGCGGCGGCAAGCCCTGCTGGGGCCGACCCCGCAAGCCCCCCTGTCGTCGCCGTGTCCCCTGCGGCGGCGGCAAACCCCGCTCCCCCGCCACCAGCGCCAGTCGCGCGAGTCTTCGCGCCGGTGGCCCGCATTCACCTCGGGGGAATGAACGTAAGCGCCAATGTGGTGGCGTTGCAGAACTTCTGCAACTTCTTCGGTTGGCATTCGGCCGATGGACGCACGCTCGCGGCGGACGGCAACTACGGCAACAAGTCAGCCGAGGCCGTCAAGGCCATGCAGGTATCCCTCAAGATCGTTTCGGACGGTGACTACGGCAATCAGTCACAGAACGCCCTCCAGCAGTTCCTTGATGCATTGGCCGCAATGCAGGCGGCGGCGCACTGACGATTATGAATCTCAAAAGGTTTATGACGCGAGTTGCTTTCCGCACGGATGCCAGACTTCGCTTCTACTACACAATAGTTGTTCTTGGATTTGCCATGAGCAGCTTCGCGAGCTTCAACGGCAGTGGCCCGAACTGGCCGAATCGCGAGATCATCGGGTTCATTGCGGCATTGGCGTCCATTTCTGTATTCCTTTATTGCTTCTTTTGGAGCGATTTCTGGCGCAGGATTGCTGTTTCAGCAACAGTCATTGCGGCATCGGGGCGCGCCGTGGGATGGTTGGCGACCGTCCACGTTGATATTTACTTCAGAATCGGAGCCACTGGTTCACTAATCTCGATTGCGGCACTCATCTTGATCGTGAACACAGCCGCCCGGAGGGGATTATGATTGATACTCGTGCCGCAGGTGGAGCTGCAGTCATCACTGCGATTCCAGCGGCAATAACCTTTTTGGTCGAGGGGATTTCCACTACGTCCGAAACCGACTTGGCGGGTCTCTTCAAGTCTATGGGCGTCTTCGGCGCTGCGCTCGCGATTGCGTATTTCATGCTCAAGCGAGGAGACAAGCGTGAAAAAGAGATTCAGGACTCGGTAACGATTGAACACAAGAACACTCGTGCCGAGTTTGCCTTAATGCAAGCATCAAACTCTGCAATCATGCAGAAGTACGTTGATGCCCTGATTGAAATAGCGAATCTCAAAACCGAGATCGCAAATCTAAGGAGCAAAACATGAAGAAACTCATCAAAGCCTTTCCCGTTCGGTCACTGGCCGCAGTCGGCACTTTCGGGCAGGCCCTGATCGTGGCAGTTGCCGCAATGCAGCACATCGAGGCCAACGCGGTCGCCATTCTCACCAGTTTGTGGGCCGCCTTCATGGCGCTCGTCGCTTCCACGACCCTACACAACTCGGTGACTCCGAACGTAACTGTCGATTCAATGGTCCAGACGGCGCTCGCAACTCCGGTCCCCCCGGTGGGGCCGCCCGAATTCGCGTAAGGAAAAGCCGTGCAGCACCCCGTTGTTCCCGTAATTGCTGGCGATAAGTACAGCCATGACTTCAACTTCGGCGCGCCAATCGGCAGTTCTTGGTCGGCAACGATCCTGAACGCACACTTCGTCCCCATAGTGGGACTAACAATCTCGGCGGCTGCGCTCGATACCACGGCGGGACTCGTGAGAGTCGAGATCGCAGCCGCCGAGACCCTCGAACTACTTGGTATTGGGTACATGCCGACAATTCGGCTGCGCGATGACACCCTACAGGTGACTCGCATGGAGTGGAAGATTGACGTGACACCATGAGCAGCTACGTGACAACCGTTCTTGACGAAAGCACCTCGACGCTTGTTCGCGTTGCAGGGCCGACACAGGTCACTCGCGTCACGGAGGGTATGCCCGGAGCGAAAGGTGATCCGGGGAACACCGGACCTCCGGGCGGCACCGCTGGATATCACCACGTACAGGGTTCCCCTTCAACGGTTTGGACGATCAATCATGGACTGGGGATGCGTCCCGCGGTAACGTGCTTCGACAGCAGCCTCGACGTGATCGAAGGTGACATTGTGCATGTCTCTATTTACATCTGCACCGTAACCTTCGCCTACACGACCAGCGGCACGGCGGAACTCAGCTAGGAGATCGCAAATGGCACGCAAGTTCCTCACACCAATCGACATGAACAAACTGGAGATCAGGAATCTCCTGCTTCACCTCATTGCGGGTTCGGCATCTTCGCCCGTTGAGGGTCAGGTTTGGTACGATACGACTGCAAAACGTATCGCCTTCCGCACCAACACCACAACACTCTCCGCCATCGCGTCGGGCGCTGACCTCGCCGCGGGGTCCGTTGCCAATACGGCGCTCACCACGAACCCACTGGCTCGGGCGAACCACACCGGCACCCAGCTTGCGGCTACCGTTTCCGACTTTGATACGCAGGTTCGACTGAGCCGACTCGACCAGTTGGCAGCCCCCACGGCATCCGTGTCAATGAACAGCCAGAAGATCACTGGCGTTCTTGCTCCGACGACTGGAACTGACGCCGCCAACAAGCAGTACGTTGATGATTCGATCGCTGGACTTTCATGGAAAGACGAAGTGAAGGTTGCTACAACTGCAACCGGAACCTTGGCAACAGCTTACGCTAACGGCCAGACGGTTGACGGGGTTACGCTCGTCACTGGTGACAGAATCCTTCTCAAGGATCAGGCGACAAACGCCGAGAATGGTATTTACACCGTCAATGCCTCGGGAAGCCCAACGCGTGCGTCGGATTCGGATTCAGGCGCAAAGATCACAGGCGCTGCGGTGTTTGTTTCACAGGGAACGGCAAACAGTGGCTCTCGTTGGGTGAGCAGCGTCACAGGCGTCATCACGATTGGCTCCACCGGCATCACCTTTGCCAACTTCGGCGGCGGTGCCAGCTACACTGCTGGTAACGGCCTCGTCCTGTCGGCCAACGACTTCAATGTTGGCGCTGGAACTGGCATCACGGTTCAAGCAGATACCGTTAGTATTGACTCCGCCGTCGTGGTTCGCAAGTATGCTGCCACCATCGGCAATGGCTCAAGCACCGTCATCGCCGTGAATCACGCTCTCGGAACTCGTGACTGCATTGTGCAGTGCTATGACACGACAACCTACGAGTCGGTCGACACAGATGTCGTGCGAACGGACACGGCAAATGTCACTTTGACGTTTGCGGTCGCTCCGACCACCAACCAGTACCGAGTTCTCGTTCAGGCATAAAATAATTCATTCGCTGCTACTCCCGCGGGACGCAGTTCGACGCAGAACAGCCGAGGCCAGATGCCATCATTTCTCAACTTACTCAAGGGTCGCAAGTTTACGGCAGTTTCTGACGCTGCGATCCAGACGAGTATTTCTATCGACACACAGCCCCGTTTACAGGTGGACGCTGGCGGCACGCTCCGCTGGGGTCCGGGCGGCTCTACTGCCGTAGATACAAACATCAGCCGTTCGGGCGTAAACACTCTTGCGGTTTCGGGCGGGATAACGCTCGGCGCAGCACTTCCGGTCAGCAGTGGCGGTACTGGCGGCACCACAGCACCCGCGGCGCGGTCCGCCCTTGGCGCTGGACCCGCCATGCCACTCTGTTTCGTGATTCCCGGCATCGTAGCGGTCGGCACTGGCAAGATCAGGATTTACGCTCTGGTCGCTTTCACGATTGGCAATGTTCGAGCGTACGCGACCACTGGTCCCACAGGCGCAGCACTGATTTTTGACACGAATCTCAACGGCACCACGATCTTTACCACTCAGGCGAATCGTCCAACGATTGCCGATGGAGCCAATTATGACGCGACGAGCGTGCCGGACGTGACTGCAGTAAATGCTGGCGACTACTTCACGGTTGACTGCGATCAAGTCGGCAGCACTATCGCCGGTTCCAATATCACTATCCAGATCGAGCCTGCCTGATGGCAACAAAGCTGTACCTCAAGTCGTCGTCACCTTCGTTCGCGGCCGGACTAATAGCAGCAGGCGAGCAGTCTGCTATTTTGCCGATTTCTGGTCACGTCTTGGACGGTGGCTCCAGTTTGGCCGAACTCGCGATGAACACGACCATTGGAACGGCAGCAACTTCAAAGAGTGTTTCGCAATCATCTTCAACTGGTGTGCATGACGTTGTGCTCGGCCGCTGGATTTCAGAGCCGATGACCGCTACGGCCACGATCGGCTCGGGGACTTGGACGTTTGGACTCTGTATTCGTCCCAGTAGCGTAACAAGTGAAACCGTAATGGGAATCCTTGCGATGAACGTATACGTGTGGCGGCCCGCCACTGGTCAGGTCGTTGGTCGTTTCTTTGATTCAAGCTCGCTGTTTACTTACGGCACGGCGATCACGTCAGCTTCTACCGCGACCGCGGCGCGCGTTTGGTCGCAGGCAGGTACGGGCGTCGCCGTGAAACCCGGCGACGTCATTGTGTTTGAGCCCGTTGCGACCTCGACAAAGGGCGCAACGACCGTTCACACTTGGAGTATTTACTACAACGATACCGCCGAACCAACCGACAACGGTCCCACTTCCAGCACGGCGACATACATACAGATTCCAGACACCATCTCGCTCACGTACGCGTACACGACGCCGACAGTTACAAGTCTTTCGGTAGCAACAGGGGCACCGGGTGGCGGAACCTCCGTGACGTTGACGGGCACCGACTTCAAGGGCGCTACTGGCGTCAATTTCGGCACAGTTGCGGCGACAAGCGTTGTTATTGTTGACAATCAGACGATTACTTGTGTTTCCCCAGCGGGCAACTTTAGCAGCGTCAACGTCGCTGTCACAACGCCGCTTGGAACTTCGCCCAATGCGGCAGGTAACCTTTTTGTTTACCAGTTCCTTGCTCAAACAACACTCAATCGTTTTCGTCCATTCAGACACTTAATAGGGAGATAAATCATGGGACGCCTTTACACCGCCCAGTTCAACGGAGCCACACTCGCGGGCGCAACGCAATACGATCTATTCCAACTCACCTCGCCGTCAGGCAAGCTGGTCTGCGTACATGCCATCAATATCAGTCAAGGCGGCGGCGGCAACGATGTTGGTGACGCGCAGGAAGAGTTCCTGACGATCCTCATGAAGCGTGGCGTTGGCGCTACGACCGGATCAGGCGGAACCACTCCTGCGCTGGTTGGTATCGAGGCGGGTGCCCCTGCGGCTGGGTCGGTAGTGCTCGCAAATAACACCACGAAGATGACGGGCGGAACAATCACAACGCTTCACGCGGATTCGTGGAACGTGCGCGCCAACTTCATTTGGATTCCAACTCCTGAAATGCGATTCTGGATCGCGAACGGCGACCGCTTCACACTCGAACTCGGCACCGGCCCAGCTGATGCCGTCAACGCCAACGCGACAATCTACTTCGAAGAAGTAGGCTGAGTTTTGGCTGCGTCGCAGCGACGCAGCTTCCCGGGGCGGTTCACAACGAAGGGCGTGTTCCGTCCGACTTTCCGCGTTCCACCTTACTACAAGCCACCGCCCGGCCTAATACCACCTTCGGTTCCAAGTTCGCCATCGGGGCTTGCGGTTGTGCCCTCGTCGGGACAAGTCGTTCTCGGCTGGGTAGAGGGGTATTCCAATCGCCGCTTGACGGACTATGTGGTGGAATACAGTATCTACGGGTCTGGAACTTGGACGACATTCACTCACGCAGCAAGCACTGCGACAACCATAACCATAACTGGTCTCACGAACGGCACAGATTATCAGTTTCGTGTCTCGGCGGTGTCAATTTATGGCACAGGTTCGCCATGCGCGGCCGTAGCGGCAACTGTTGACACTTCAATCGGATATTGGGGCGTTTTTGGCGCGAATCCCGGCATCAGTCCAGACAGTGTTCGGTTTACGGGCGGGACTATCTCGATTGTCGGCTCTTATGTTTATCACGCCTTTACCAGTTCCGGTACTCTTGGGTGGATCGGCGGAGTGGCCGTAACGGGACTCGAAGTGCAGGTGTGTGGTGGCGGCGGCTCTGGCGGAAGTAGCGACGCAGTTACAAAAACTGAGATTTGCGGCGGAGGTGGCGCTGGCGGTTGGCAAACATTTACTGGACAGACGGTTTCCGGCTCGAAAACGATAACTGTAGGCGGATCGGGCAGCCCATCCACCTTTCAGGGTTTGACTTCTGCCGAAGGCGGGAAGACGGGCGGTGGGACTATCGGGGGATACGCTGGCGTGTCCGGTCAGTTTGGTTCTGGAGCGGGTCACAGTGGACAAACAGCAACTCCAAACAGCGGTGGGTCGACAACTGGCTCCGGCTACAGGGGCGGAAATGCTGCTTGTTATGCTTCCGGCTCCTTCGTGGCGGCCGGAGCGGGAGCTAGTCACGCCGGTCAAGGCACGGATGCTGTCGTCACAAGCTCGTCGGCCAATATCCCGATGGCAGCTACTGCCGGAGTTACGCGTTGGCTCGGAATTGAAACCGGGTATGGTGGCGGCACAGGCTCACTATCGTTAGCCAACATGAGTAATTCCACGAGGTCAAATCCAGCTTACGGGTCGGGTGGGTGTGGCGGCAATGGGTATTACGGCGACGGACACACAGGGCGACCCGGCGTATCTGGCATCATAATTGTGAGGTATCTGGCAGTATGAGCACGTTTGCGCGAATCGAAAGCAACTTTGTAGCCGAACTCTGCGTTGCGGATGCGGCTGAATGGTGCGAGCAGGAACTTGGTGGCGCGTGGGTCAAAGCGACCGATGATGCGCGCATCGGGTCGCGTTACTGGAATGAACAGTTTTTTCCGCCATCGCCTTATCCGTCGTGGCGCTTCAGTTCCGCACTCCCCGGATGGGAGGCTCCAGTTCCGCTCCCGGATCGGCCGGAAGTATGTCACTGGAGCGAGGCAGATCAGACTTGGATTGTGGCGCCAGAGTCGCATCGAATGTATGCACTTTGGTTACACGAGCCAATCCAGATATACGGCGCGCTCTACAGGGCGTGTTCGGCGGATGAAGAGTTCATGCCTGTTCCGACCTTCGATGACGGTCAGAAGCTTGTGAAAGTATTTCCGCAAGTATCAAATCAGAACTATCAAGGAGTGCTGCGACACCGAAAGCTTGTCTGTATTGCCGGAAAGCTACTCTTGACGTACACCTACGTCGATGACGAGATAAAAAAACTCTCGGATGAACTCATTGCCAGCCATCCATTCTTGTCTACTTATACTTACGATGAGTTGGTCCAGAACTTGATCGAGTGGGAGTGGACTGGCGTCGCCCTCGGTAACACCGAGTGGCAAACCGACATCGCGACAATCTGTCTTGACGCGCTGGGCGTGACCGAAAAGCAGCGTTCCGAAGTGCTCGCTGCGCGCAAAGGCCCGATTGCCCAATACCTCGTGGCGGCATCCGAATCGGAACAATGACTTCGGACTTCGATTAAGATGGATTGACACGCATGGTATGATGATATTCCCCAATTCCACTTCGGCGAAGTGCCAGAACGAAGATGAAATGGGGGTCGATTCGCCATCCCTACACACAGAAAGCCAAACTGTGACTGAATCATCAGAGATTGCCAAGCTTCTTGCCGCCAACTTCATTGAACGACGCGACGTGCGAGCCATACAAAGTCAAACGGGGGCATACATGCCGCACCGAAAAGGCCCCGACGCAAAGTACGAGAACAGGACGCTGCAACCATTCGATCTTGACGCGCTAGTGAAGCACGTTGAGGGAAAGTTTACATTCGGACATTACCTTGTGAAGCCGGAGACCGATACATGCAGAATGTTCTGCTTTGACATCGACTTCAATAAGGATTCGGTCTACTTTCCAAATGGTCCCGACGAACCAAGTATACAAATAAACCCACGCGAGGTGTGGGCGGGGCCGACGACGCAGGTAAAGAAAGATCTGGCACTCCAGATTCGCGTGCTGGCCGAGGGGCTTGCTATTCGCGCAAAGAAACTCATTGAATGTAAGGTTATAGTTGCATATTCTGGAAACAAGGGCTTTCATGTGATCGGCTGTATGCCGCCCGGCAGCCCCGCGGTCGAGGTGCGCGAGTGCGCCTTGCTCGTACTGGAATCATTTCAGTCGTTCATTCCGCTCAAAGGCAAGAACTTTTGGAGACACGACACAGGATTTCCGTCACTTGAAATTGAAGTATTTCCCAAGCAGGACGAGGTGAAGGCGGACGGGTACGGAAACCTCGTCCGCTTGCCGCTCGGGATCAATCGCAAGTCGGGCAAGCCCGGGTTCTTTGTTCGCCTCGACACCCCCATTGATCAGTTCAAGATAGATGACCCAAAGACCGTACTGGAGTTGGGGTCGCTTCGTGGATGACGGCGATCAACTTCATGGCGAGTCAATTCTTGCCGCGGCGCGACGGCGCGCCGCCAATCTAGGTTTCAAGGTTGAAACCTTAGTCGAGTCGCCGCCCGAGGTTCCGACTTTTGATCCCGACCTCGTGCCGGACGAGGCATACGAGTCGAAGTTTGCCGAAGAGCGTGCTGAACTTGATGAGATTCTTGGTCGCATCAACGTCGTGGCGGCGTACAACAAATACACCAACAAGATGCACTGCGATCCAAAGGGTAAAACCGAAAGCATCATGGTTCGATGCCCATTTCCGGGCCATCTCGACGAGGAATCTAGCGCGTGGCTTACGACAAAGTTTGGAGATGGCGTAGGCAACTGCCCTCTTTGTGGCGGGTTCGACAAGTACGATCTGGCCGCATGGCATTACGGCTTTGACGTGCCGGGCTACAAGATGGGGAGCAACTTTCCGGCTTTGCGTATTCGGATGGCAGAAGGACTCGGATACACCGTCGTGGTGTCGGGAAAAGACGAGTGGCTGGAAAGAATCCAGCCTACGATTCCAGTTTCGATCCTGCAATCAAAGAATGAGGTCAGTGGCGACGAACCGAATGTTATTCCATTCTTGTATCCAGACGAGGAAATCGAGTATCCATCGCTCGATTGGCGATGCCTTCCATTCATCGCGCCGAACACCTTTATGTACGAATGGATGACGGAAACGTCTCGACTGCACCAGCCCGAGGAGTTTTATCTCTTTGCGGGGTTCGCCGCGATGGCATTGGCGGTCGGCAATAACGCGACAATGGACGACGAAGATCTTGTGCGCCCGAATACTATGATTTGTCTCGTCGGCGGAACAGGAACCGGAAAGAGTAGAAGCGTAAGCAAGCTAATGACACTGCTTGGAGCAGCTTTGCCGTTTCACGAAACTACCGCTGCGGGCGTGAAAATGATTCACTCGCCCGGTTCGGGCGAGGATTTGGTAAATCAGTTTATTTACTCCACGGTTGACCCAGCCACCAAGGAAGTTGCAACCCACCCCGTTCGCGGCTTGATTTACGAGGACGAGTTCGAGGGTTTGATGGCAAAAGTGAACAAGCCCAACTCCACCCTTCGAGCGAACTTGATGAAGTTTTTCGACTCTGATCGAGCCGTCTCCAAGAGCAGCCAGACGCATGGCGCAGCGATTGCTCGCAATCACTTCATGCAAGCTCTTACGACGACGCAGCCGAAGCGACTTGGTTCACTCATGACAACTGGTGATGCTACAAGTGGATTTCTGAATCGCTTTATGTTTGTGTTTGGGACGGAGAAGTTTCGTCCATCGGTTTCCGATGTTCGGATTGACGTTAGGGCCAGTGCAGATTTGCTTCAGAATATTCGAGCATGGGCTTCCCCGGGTCAATCCGTTAGTCTTGTTTATGATCCAGTGGCGTTAAACTTGTGGGACGAACTGGTACAGACGCAAATACGACTCATAGAGAAGAGTGATGACGTACTTGTTTCGCGCATCGAACTTCAATGCAAGAAACTTCTTTTGCTCATGGCGATCAATGACCACTCGACGGCAATCAATGAACAGCACATGGTTTCGCTGATTCTGATGTTTCCATATCTCAAGCAATGCTACGGACTCATCGAGGATGGCGTCGGCAAGACGCACTTGGAGCACTGCATTGAGGCAATGCAGGGATACTTCGAGGCGCACCCCGATGCTGACGTTACGATGAGGGTTCTGGCAAAGCAGAGCGCCGCAAGGAAGTTTGACAACTATACTCGCGCAAAGGCCATCGAGCTACTTATCAAGAATAACACGATTACGGAAACGCCGCGAGCGCGGGACGCGCGGTCAATAAAATGGCGCTTGGTACTTGACGAGCCGGTGCACCTTGCTACCGTTACGAGTATCAAATGATCGAGTCCGCTGGAGCAAATGGTTTGGCGGACCACAATCGCGGCAACGAAGATGATACAACGCGCTGGGGCGCGGGGCGCGTCGATGGCACGACGCGCACCCCCCATCGCGCTCATCTGGCCGAGGGTATCCACCTTCGTTGCCGCGAATACCCTCGGGAGGCGTTGTGACGGAAGTATGGTTTCGTGACCCCATTGGATACATGAAGGAATGCGCTGAACTGTTAGCATCTCAGGTTGTTTGGGACAGTTACATTCTTGACAAGAAAACCATTGACCCACAAAAGCATCTGGAACTCCATCATCCTTCCAGTATGGATTATCGAATCTTGATTGTTGATCCTGACGGAACATGCGAACTTCGTCGTGGGTACTCTCGCGATATTCCATATGCCTGTTATCCGACATGGGCTTATGACGCAAACACAATAGACGAGCTTGAAGAAATGCTCGATCAGCCCGCGGGTGACGATTTACAAAGATGCCAGAACGCAACGATTCCATCATCATTCCGTCCCGTATATGGACAAGAGCATAGAGTGATGATTACGAGGTGGCCCGATGTGTCCACAACGCAGGGCAAAGCTTTTCTTCGTTCGCTGGCAGCCCTGCAGGAAGATTACCCCGAAGCCATCATCCATCTTTGGGGATCGCGCAGCTATCGCGCGTGCTTCGGAATGGGGTTTGCGGCATCGGACACGGACCCGTATCAGCCCGCCTCCCTGAAAGAGATAGTCTTGGGTAATGGGAAACGGATTCCGTATGATCGAGGTATTCAATTCGCTCAGTGGGTTCGCATGTTAGGGTTTACGCAGGGCGACCTCGGCAAGCCGAGCAATCGAGTGCGCTTCAATATGAAGTCAGCAATGTGGGCCGCGGAGCACTTTGAATCAAATCTTCGATTCAAGTCGTCGGGCCATGATCCCGTTGACCCGAATACGCATCACCACCTTCCAGCAACCACCCCAAGCATCATGTCACGGCAGATTACGGCGAGCGATGGAGATAAGATAACATGCGATACCTGCAGTTTGTTCGCAGCCTGCAAGTACTACCGAGAAGAGGCGGTGTGTTCTTTGCCCGGAACCGATGGATCAAAGTTGGCGGGGTACTTCAATACCCGCAGTTCAGACATAATCATTGAAGGTCTCGGAAAAGTGCTCGCCACACAGGCGCGTCGATTCGAGCGCGCCGCCGCCGACGAAGAGTACGGCGATGCGGTTGACAACGATGTCACGAAACTTGGTCATATTGTTATGACGGATGGCATCAAGTTGGCAAAACTTGTTGACCCCACTCTGGCGGCAGCTGGTGCAGCAAAGATTGGCGTATACGTTGGCGGACAGCATGTGCACGCCACCCCCAACGCACTCATGGCCGAGATCGTTCGGGAGTTGGAGTCAAAAGGCGTTTCCCGCGACGACATCACGACCGAAATGGTCAATGAACAGGTCGTGCGTCGCCAGACGCCAGCGATAGGGACAACAAGTCATGAGTAGCCTTGCACTGATGGCGGAGGAGCTTCAGTGGCTCAAGGACAATCCCGACTTTGAGGAACGTCCGGCCTCTCTTGAAGAGTTTCTTGGACCGGATTACCTCAATATTGCTGGCAAGATCCGTCATCGACTTCTTCTGGAGTTGAAGGTCATCATGGGCGAGAAAGTATCCGGCAAGAAACCAACGGCATTCCCACTCGCAATGATTACTGGCGGAATTGGCATTGGCAAGACTACAGCCGCATCCGTGGTGCTTCCATACCTTTGTCATTGGGTTTTATGTCTGAAAGATCCACAAGGGTTTTATAACTTGCTGCCCGGATCGCGTATCGCCTTCATGCAGATGTCTACAAGCGAAAAGCAGGCACTGGAAGTCGTGTTTGGTGATATCAAGGCTCGAATCCAGCATAGCCCTTGGTTTCAGGCAAAGTATCCATACGATCCAACATTCAAGAATCAAATTAGATTCGAGAAAGACATCTGGATTATCCCCGGCGACAGTAGTGAAACCACTTTCGAGGGATACAACATCCTTGGAGGAATCCTTGATGAAGCTGACTCCCACAAGGTAACCGCAACAAAGGATTACGCCGAGCAGGGTTACGATACTATCGAGAATCGCATCTCGTCGCGGTTTCAGGATCGCGGCTTCTTGCTAGTGATTGGCCAGATGAAGAAGTCAGGTGGGTTTGCGGCCAAGAAATATGACGAAATGCTACACAAGCGGGATGCGTATGCCGTGCGGTTGGCAATTTGGGACTCGATGGGCGACCAGTTCTATGCGGACAAGGTGACTGGTGAGTGTCCAAAGTTTGCTTACGACACAAAACGCAAGCAAATAATTCCGAATGGTGTTGTAAATCTGATTGGAAACTCAGATCAGATTCTTTGGATACCAGAGGTGTATCGACGGCCCTTTGAGAATAACCCCGAAAAAGCTCTCAAGGACCTCGCCGGGCTTCCTCCCGCGGTAAACGATCCATTCATAAGTCTTGTTCATAAGATCGACGGCGCGCGTGACCGCTGGATACAACGCTTTGGTGGCATTGGTTCGCCCGTCATGCCCAATGGGAGGCTTGAGTCGTGGTTTACCGCTCCCGATACCATCAAGCGCGTCGCGCACATTGACCTTGCATATTCGGGCGATGGCGATGCACTCGGATTCGCGATGGGACACGTCAAAGAGATGGTGGAGCGCGACAACGAACGCAAGCCGCATATCGTGATCGACATGCTTTTGCGAATCAAGGCGCTCCCGGGTCAGGAAATATTCCTTGCGGACGTTCGTCGCGTCGTTTACATGCTTCGCGACGATTTGAAGTTCAAGTTGAACATGGTGACAATGGACGGATTCGAGTCCACCGATACGATGCAGCAACTCCAGCGCAAACGCTTTGGCGCGGAATACGTGTCAGTTGACAAGCAGGTTCTTCCGTACCACGATCTTCGTGAAGCTTTGTACGAGGATAGGATCGACTTTCCGCCGTATATCTGCGATATTCATACCGAGAACGGAACCGAACAGGTTGAAATCTTGGTCAAAGAGTTGTCTGAGTTGATGGACACCGGCAGAAAGATAGACCATCCTGTGCATGGCTCCAAGGACGTTGCCGATGCTGTAGCTGGTGTTGTCTTTACCCTGATGGGTGATCGCAATTATCATCGAAGTGTTATCGGTTTGGGGCAAGTATCGTCAAATCGGCAATTAGGGCAGCAGCCTTCATTTGCCGGGGCGACGCACCCCGCTTTTGCAGGGGATTTGGGCGGACATGCCCCTCTCCCCCCTACCTCGTGGAGTTGAGATGTTGCTGGATCACAAAGGCGCACCGATGGAGTTCAAAGCTTCTCCATCAAAGAACGTAAGAACGACTTTGCCAAAAGTCGGTGATATGTTTGGGCAGTGGGCGGGGCGTGATGAAGTATTCATGCGGCTGCCGGGCGGCGGCGTCATGCAGTTTGACTTGAGTCGGTTGACTTTAGCCGACTTCCGCGCCATGCGATCCCACTATCAACTCGGCTCCAGCCTCAACGTGCTTTCTTTTGTGATGCACCAGATTGACTGGGATATCCAATGCGATGATGCCGAGATCGGTGATCTGATCGAGGGGGAACTTCGTCGCAACTGGACGCCGTTTATTCGCGCCATCTCGCAGGCATTTTGGGCTGGATATTCGCCCATAGCCGTGAACTACAAGAATGAAGATGGATATACCCGAATTGACCGCTTCAAGGACTTGACGCCAGAAGAATCACGCGTCAAATGGGAGTCCGAACTCGGCTGGGCTCCGCCGAACCACGTCCAGCCGAAGCTCTGGAAGTACAACGGATTCACGCAGAACGGCAACTGGATTCCGCCCGAGAATACGTTGTGGTATCCATTGCTCATGGAGAACGGCGACCACTACGGGCGCAAGTTGCTTCGACCAGCTTTTCCTGCATGGTTTTTCTCCAACTTGATTCACCTGTTTTCCAACAGGTACTTCGAACGATTTGGCGAGCCACTGCCTATCGGTCGCGCTCGCTTTAGCGATGACGTGGACATGGGCGACGGCAACATCATCAACGGCAAGACCGCAATGGAGCAAATCGTCACCAGTATCAGGAACCGCGCGGTGGTGGTGCTGCCGTCCGACCGTGATCCGGTGACAAAAGAATACGACTTCAATATTGAGTACCTTGAAAGCCAGATGCGTGGTGCCGACTTCGAGCGATACCTCAGCCGCCTAGATGAAGAAATGTCTTTGTCTGTTTTCACTCCTATTCTGTTGTTCCGCACGGCTGACGTTGGGTCGTATAATCTCGGCCAAGCGCACTTAAAGATTTTCCAGCAGATGCTGAACGCTATCGCCGGAGACATTCAGTACTACATTCAGAACTACGTGGTTGATCGACTTCGCGTTCTGAACTTTGGGGACGCCTCGCCAAAGGCTTACTGGACTTTCCGCCCGCAGGGTCAAAGCGATATCGAGCTTTACAAGCTCCTTATGGCAGAGGTCGTGCGCGCTGGTCGCGCCACCCCCGATCTGGAAGAGCTGGGTCGCGTTGTTGGATTGAAGTTTGATGAAGTTGCACAAATTGTTGCTCCTCCTGCGCCTCCTCCACCCACTCCTCCACCCGAAGGAACGCCGACGCCGACGCCGACCGTAAAGGCTTCAAAGGCGATCTTGACTGAAGCCTCTGCTCGCGCTGCTGCAGAAGTCGGCAAAGGCAACATGCAGACTACGCTTGGCTACCGTAACCGCTTTATCGAAGCATTACGTCAGGATGGCTTCGAAGATGCAGATGCACGGCGAATCGCCAGCGAAACATACGCCAAGTTCAATGATCTGATCCTGAATGCTGCACCACTTGTGGACGATGGTGCGGAAATGAAGTCACTTTTGGACAAAGCGATTGATACCGAGATCAAAGTCTGACGATGCACGATTTAGGCGATGGCCTGCAGGTTCGATGCGAGTGTTCAACGCGTCCACTTCTTGCGAAGTGTGGAGTGAATGCTGTAACCGGCGAGCCGTGGGTTCACGTTAAGGTCTGGAAAGGCAAGCGTCTTTACACCGAGATCGTCGCAACGGCTGGGTCCGTAAGAATTCGGTGCCGCGATTGCCTGCGATGGCAGACAATCAAGATCGTAACTGGCGCTCCGCGTCGGCCCAATGGAGCGGAAACTTCTTTGAAGTAGTGCTTGCGTCACGCGCGCGTGATGAAGCATGATCTTCTATTAGTGACAACAACCGCAACAAAGCCTCGTGCGTTTTTTGCGAGCGACAACGCTCCCGCGTCCACCTTTGGTGGACATGCGGTTGAGCCATTGCCGGACGGAACTTCAATAGTTCGTGGTGTAGAAATCTTCAAATCTGGAACTTTCCGCGACTCGTGGGGGGATCAGCACACTTGGACGCCAGACCACCTGAAACAGATGGTATCCAACTTCAATATCTTGCTGTCCAACGACATTTTTCCGAATGTGCCCTCGCGTCGCGACCATTCATCCAGCATCGACAAGGTGATGGGTTACTTCGACAAGGTTTATACCGATGGTGTAAAACTCTTTGCGGATATTCACATTACCGAGCCCTCAGACGTTGACAAACTTGCGCGAGGGACATATCGTTCCCGCTCGTTGGAAGTCGGAATGTATATCGACAACAGCGAAGCGGCTTACTGGCCGGTCATCTTCGGTGTGGCGTGGGTAGACATTCCAGCAGTCGAGGGACTGCACAACAAGTCGATCAATGCCAGCTTTTTTAGCATGGTGAACCAAGAGGAGAGCAACATGAGTGGAACCGCCGCCACCGGCACCCCGTCCGCTGGAACCCTGACAATTCAGGTTCAAAGCGTCGCCAGCGACGTTGCGCCGCCTAAGGTCGATCACGCCAGTGCGACTGGTGGTGCGCCCGCGGCGACAGCGCCGACGCCAACCGCAACCTTTCGCATCAACGGCACCGTCGTGACCGATACTGCCGCCGTGCAGGGCCACATCGACACTCTGGAGTTGTTCGCCAAGGCGACCAACGAGAACCACCGCAAGGATTTTGTTTCCGGCCTCGTCAAGGCGGGCAAGATGCTTGCGGCACAGGAAGAGCCGACCGCGCAGTTCGCACTCGGACTCAGTGACGACCAGTTCAAGGCATGGTCCGCAACGCTCGTTGGCGCACCAGTCATTCCCCTGCTCGCCAAGCACGGTCAAAGCACCGATTCGCCGGATGCTGGTTCCGATTCGCTCGATCCTCGGAGCGACCGCATCGCAGTTCTCAAGGAGACCGTCGCTATGTTGCATCGCACCATGCCGAAGGATAAGGTCGAGAAGTCGTCGGCCTTCACCGAACTCGCACAAATGATCGCCAACAAGAGCTGAAGGAGCTAGGACATGGCAACATTCCAGAAGATTGGGTACGCTACCCCGTTCGGGCGCAACGTATTCCTGCGTTCGACGCAAGGCATCGGAGTCATCTCCCGCACACTTGCTGCAAGCACTGTACCTGCACAGGTGATCGACGGCTGGGCGAACCAGAAGATCGTTCAGCCCGGCACCGTGCTGGCGACCATCACGAGTGGTCCCGACGCTGGCAAGGTCGGACCGTTCCAAGCGGCAGGCACCGACGAGATTCAGGTCATCACGCCCTCGGGTACGTGGTCGGGCGGCACCTACACTCTCACGTTGCTCAATGCGACAACTGCGGCGATTGCGTACAACGCAACGCCTGCAGCAGTCCAAACCGCTGTTCGCGCAGCGGTTGCTGCACTCACGGCGACCGATGCCGCCACCTTACTCAACAAGACAATCGGTGACAGCCTGCTCGTCACTGGTTCCGCGTTGAGTGCGGGCGCACTCACCATCACGTATGATGGTGAGGTTGGCGTCGATGTTGCCACGGCGACCATCAACGTCGGCAGTGTCACCGGCACGACGCCGACCGCGGCGGTCACCACTTCAACGGTTGGTGTCGCAGGTGCGACCGATGGTCGCGGCGTTCTCGCCAACATCGTCGGCATCTGCAATACTTTCCTGCCCTATCAGACGATGGACCGCGATGTCGAAGTTGCGGTCATCTACGATTGCGTCGCCGTTCAGGCGTCGTGCATCGAGCTCAACGCCGCAGGCATCGCAATCGCCTTGACCGACACAACTGCCGCGCAGTTGGTCGCCAAGAAGAACCTCGACATCACGTTCGTCATCTGATTCAAAAGGAGAAAAAGACATGGTAACCACTCCAATCCCACAGGACCGTCTGGTTCGGAAGGAAGTCGCACTCGGCGTACTGCACGAGTTCGAGCTTCCACAGGAACATATTGGACTCACGCTGTTTGCGCCGTTTCAGGACGTGCAATCAGACGACGTGATCTTCAACTACACCCGCGGCCTCACGGTCGGCATGGCCCCTGCACGCGCCGAGGATGCCGAGTCGGAGATGGCGGGCAAGGATGATTCTGTCGGCTTCGGGCGCGCGAGCCTGATCGACTGGGCGATCAAGGATCACTACGACGCAAGTGACATCACTCGCTTCCGCGAAGCGATGATTCTCGGCGGCCTCGCTGGTGCAGAAAACCTGTCACTGGTCACAAAGTCCATCACCGAGGATTGGTCCAACAAACTCGCACGCGATACTGCTCGCCGCAAGCGCCAGTTGGACAACCGAATGGAATGGCTGATCATGTCCGCGATGGACACCGGCGTCATTTCCTACAACGACGGACGCATCTTGTTCACCTGCGACTTCGGACGACCATCGGCGCAGCAGGACTTCCTCCCCCCCTCCACTGGCAACCACTACTGGGATCAGACCACGGCGGACCCAATCGAGGACATGCTGACGATCAAGGCGGATGCAAGAATCAACAAGGGCGTGAACCTCAACCGCGCTGTCATGTCAACGAGGGTCTACCGGACGCTGCGAAAGTCGCAAAAGTTCGTTGATGCCCTCACCGGCAGCAACCCCCTGTACAAGGTCACAGGGTGGGGCGACAAGGCGGCGGCCGACTTCATCGCCAATCAGGTCGAAATGGAAATCATCGTCTACGATTCGGTGTACCGCACTCGTTCGCTCGGAAGCAACACCGTTGTCAACACGCGCTTCATGCGTGATAACGGCGTTCTGTTCATCCCCTCGGATGCAGATGTTGCGAGTCTGGACGATGCCATCGGCTTCGGCAAGACACTCACGAGCCCCCACCCCGAAGGCAACTGGGGAAGCGGCTTCTACGAGTGGGAGCGCAGCACGGTTGATCCGTGGGGCTACGACATCGGAACCGGCATCAAGGCATTCCCGGTCATTCCGCACATGGACATGAGCTACCTGATGACGGCACTCGCTCCGTAACAAGTGGCCAATTTGACGCTCAACGGCGGTGACTGCTTGCGGTCGCCGCCGTTTGCGTTGTAGGGTGAGGGCACCATGACAGCGTACTGTGAACCGAATGATCTGCTGATTGGAGACATCGGCGGACTGGAAGATGCAAAACAGCGCGCCATTGACTCTGCATCGGAAGACATTGACGCGCAGATTGGCTTCATTTACGAAATCCCTCTGTCTGGTCAGTCCAGTCACATTACGCTTCTCCTGAAGGGCATCTGCAAGAAACTTGCATCAGGGCGACTCCTCATGGCGCAGGCCGCAGCCTCCGAGGATAACAGCGTACACCAGTATGGAAAAAGTCTTCTAGATGAGGCGGTGCGGGAACTTTGGTCTATTCGGAACGGGCAAATTGAACTCGGTGCCGTGAAGGTGACGCAGAAACAGACGACCGGCAATGCGCCGACCATTATTCAGGGTGATGCTGTATCTGGCGTTGACGCCTATTACGATTGGTTCAATCATCCCCTTCGCATTCCACTCGTTCCATTCCAGCCGATCTGGAAGCCCGGAAACGGCTGATCCATGACCGGCTTCGTTGTAGAGGTTGACGCGCAGGAGGTTGATGCACTGCTTGCGCGAGTAAACGAGCGGGTGAGTCAACCCGGACTTCTTTCGTTCTTGGTGGTCAAGGCGCTGCCGGAAATGCGACACCGCATGGAGGCTCGCTTTGGACAGGAAGGCGACGACGCATCGGGAAAGTGGCCGTCATTGGCCTTCGCTACGGGACGAATTCGCGCCCATCTCGGCTTCGGGTCTCATCATCCGATCAACGTCCGCACTGGTTCAATGCGGCGTCACGTTATGTCGAGTTTCCGTGTCGGCACTTTTGGCTCCAAGGGAGCCCAGTTGAATATACCGGGTACATCTGGTAATCGCCTCATGGCTAATAAACTTCGCACAGCGCAACAGGGTGGATACACGAAGCAATCGGGAAACAAAGCTGGGCCAAACCGACCCGTTCCCGCTCGTCCAATTCTTGCGGTGTCGGAGCGCGATGCGGTAACACTCAACGACAATCTTCTTGCGTGGATTCGGGCAGGTTCATTCTGATGACCGTGATCGACATGCAGGAATCCCTAATGAATGTTCTTGCGTCTGGACTCGGAGTTACCGATGGCGTGGAAGTTGTGGTGAAGCGATCCATGAACTCGATCGACGTGAACGGAACTCTTGCCATTGCACTTGATTACTGGAAACCTCTTGAATATGAGATGTCTGGTAATGGCTCACTTGAGCCATCCATTTGCGAATATACCTTCACCGTTCAACACATGGTGAAGTGGGGCGAGCATGAGGCTGGCGAAAAATTGCATCGAGAAGTTGCAAAAGCTGTTCGTTTGATGCTGTACCGCGACCCCACTTTTCAGGTATCGTTGCGGTCGTTGGTGGCGCAAGATGACACACGGAAAGAGCGCGTTATTCGCTTTCACGTTGTGGATCAACGCTACGCATCGAACGACATCAAAGGCGCTTACGTGTTTCTGTCATCGACGGAACTCGTAATCGAAACAGAAGTAGTATCACTCACATAAGGAGAACTCATGAGCTTCGGCAGTCAGACAGGTCAAGTCGGATTCGGCGTCCAGTCCGTCAAGGGCACGCCCGTAGCCGCCACCCGATTCGCCCGCCTTCGTAGCGGCGGCCTCGGCGGTGACCGCGCCCTCTTGATTCCCGATCCCGAGATCGGCGGCAACCGCGACGTGGCCTTGGCCTATCTCGGGCCGGTGGCCTACGCAGGCGATTACGCCTTCTACCCGCGCTCGGAAATGATCGCGCTTCTGATGCGTGCGGGTCTTGGTGGAGCGTCAACCGACGTTGCGGGAGCGGCTGCGATCAACGAAGTGCAGACCATTTCACAGACCGGCACGCCGACAGGTGGAACATTCACCATCACGTTTCGCGGCCAGACCACGACCCCCATTGCGTACAACGCGTCTGGCGCAACGGTTCAGGCGGCGCTGCAGGCGTTGTCCCTCATCGGTACGGGCAACGTCACCTGTGGGGCAACCACACTCCCCACGGCAATCGTTTGCACATTTGCGGGCACGTTGATCGGGTCCAATCCTCCGGCATTCACGATCAACTACAGCGGCTTGACGGGCGGCACGACGCCGACAATGACGGTCGCGACGACAACGCCGGGCACTCCCGCCGTGGGCACCCACACGATCCTGCCTGCCGACACGATTCCGTGGGTAACCATCGAAGAGCGCGTCGGAAGTACCTTCGAGTCCTATCGGTATACCGATGGCAAGGTGAACACTCTGAAATTGGAGTGTGCGGCGGACGGATACTTCATGGGTTCTGCCGGACTCGTTGCAATCAGTCAGATTTCGGGTTTCACGGCGCAAGCCGCTCCCGCTTGGGACTTGACGCCAATGATGGTCGGCGGCTCCGTGGACGTGAAGTTCAACGGCGTCAGCCTCGCCGCCAAGAGCTTCAGTTTCGAGTTGAACAACAACCTTGAGACGAATGACTTTCGTCTCGGCTCGATTGTTGTCGGTGACATTACCGAGAAGAAGCGAGATTTCAAGGTGACCGCCGAGTACCGTCCGCAAGACAGCACGCTCTGGAAGGCTGCCATGTTCGGCACCACAGGTCTCACGGCACCACAGGCGGGTCCGGCCTATCAGGGCGCGGTTCAGATCAATGTTCAGTCATACGAGACAATCGGCGGCATCGTCGCCGGTACACCGTACCGTCTGACCATCGACATTCCTTCGTGCGCCGTGACGCCATTCAAGACGGCACCCAACGCCGATGACGTGATCTCGACCAGCATCGACTTCATCCCGCTGCGTCCAGACCCACTGGTGCCCATCATGACCGTAACTGTCGTCAACGACCTCGCGGCCGTGAACTGATCCACCAAGATCAAACAAATGTTGAGGGCACCGGCTCCAGACGGTGCCCTCACAATAATGCAACCCACCACAAGAGCACAGGAGGCTCGCAATGTCAGATACAGATATCGCACTGTCCGATCAAATGGACGCCCAGCGCCATGCAGCAATGGACGCCGGAATGACTGCTGCAGGTGTTTCTCTCACCGAGAAACACGCTGCCGATTACTTCGGCTTCGACGAGAGTCACCGACTCATGCTTGATGATGGTCTTTCGTGGATCGACCACAAGACCCTCAATGAAGGCGCTCGTCGTCAATACCTGAACGCCGTCAATCGAGACGTGACGATCAAGAAGTCGTCGGGCGATGCCGTCATGCGAATCGCCACCGGCGACGAAAAGGCAAGCCTCCTGAAGGCGGCCGTCGTCGGCTGGAACCTGACGCGTTCGGGCCAGCCCGTCCAATTCAACACGACCAACCTCACGGAGTTCCTGATGAAGGCTCCGCCGACCGTCGTGGATGAAATCCACAAGGCCATCGTCAAGGCGAATCCGTGGCTGACTTCGGAAGTCACGATCGAGGACATCGACAAAGAGATCGCTGAGCTACAGGAGGCTCGCGCCGCCAAGATTCTGGAGCTGGAGGGAAAAGCAGGTTCCTGATCCAAGCGCGGGATTTCGCACGCGGCTTGCCCGTCGAGCGTGCGCCAGAGTCAATTCGACTTTTTGCTATTTGCACCGCAATGAGCTGGGCGCACCTCCCTGTAGCTGGCGGAATCTACGATCAGAGTCCTAAACTTCTTGACGAGTGGATGGTATTGTTCGAAGAGCAAGCTGATGAGCAGAAACGCCAAGAGGCGATTCGACGGGCACAATCAAAGAGTGGGAGGTGACAAATGGTTGACTCGATACTGAGACTGCAGATCAAGATTCAGGCGGCAGAAGCCGTCAAGGGTTTACAGACCGTCGAGGCAGCCGTTCGTCAACTTCAGGCAACGAATGTCGGTGGCGCTGGATTGACGGAGATGAACTCCCAACTCGGCGTCACCGCTTCGCGTCTGGCGGCATCTACCGCGGAAGCCGAAAAGCTCAAACTCGCAATGGCGTCAATCAATGTGAATCTTGGAGCTATTGGGGCCGGAACACTTGGTGTCGCTTCATCGAAGTACAGTCCCGCCATCGCGCAAAAAGAAGCTGCCGCTGCTGCCGCCGCTCTTGCCAAAGAGGAAGCTGCGGCAGTCAAGGCCGCTCAGGCTGACGAAGTGGCAGCGCGTCGCGCCGCAGCCGAGGCCGCAAAGGTTTCGATGGCGGAGACGGCCGCTGCCGCCAAAGCGGCAAGCAAAGAAGAAATGACAGCATCAAAAGAACAGATGGCTTATCAAAAAGCCGTATGGGCGCAGACGGTTGCCGACGCGAAAGCAGCCGCAACCGAAGAAGCTGCTGCCGTTGCTGCCGCATCAAAAGAAGCCGAAGCGGCACGCAAAGAAACACTAGCTTTCAACAAAGCAGTATTCACTGCGAACGTGGCCGAGGCGCGCGCGGCGGCGGCGGAGGAAGCTGCGGTGGTAGTTGCCGCCACCAAGGAGGCAGAGGCGGCGCGGCGCGAGGAACTCGCGTTCAATAAGGCTGTATTCGCATCGAATGTTGCCAACAGGAAAGTCGAGTTGGCCGAAGAGTTGGCCGCGCAAAAAGAGGCATCAGCGGCAGCGAAAGCGGTCATCACTTCACAGATTGCAGAGCAGTCGGCAGCAATGAAGGTGATGGCAACGGAAACGGCTGGTGCACAAAAAGCCATGACGGCCGCCAGCCTCACGCACTCAACATTCTCCAATGCCTTTCTCGCCAACCAAGATATAAAGATCAATGGCGCGATGGATCGCACGCGACGCGGCCTGCTTGCGATGGGCAAAGATCTTCAGTGGATCGGTCGTCAGATCAACTTCAACTTCACGTTGCCGCTGCTGTTTGCCGCAGGCGTGATGACGAAAATGGCGCTCGCAAACGAAAATGCTTTCATAAGTCTACGCAAGGTCTACGGCAACGGGTCATCCGAGATGACGGCTGAACTCATGCAGGTCCAAAAAGGACTCAGGATGCTTTCAGACTATTATGGAATCGCTCAGGCGAAGGTTATTGATCTAGGCGCACAGTGGGCCGCTGCTGGCGCAACCGGCAGTGACCTCATGAAGTTGGTCGAGACAAGCATCAAGCTTTCCATGATCGGTCAGTATGCCAGTCCCGCCGACACATTCAATGACCTCGTTACCATTCAGAATGCTTATCATCTAAGTACAAAGCAGCTGGATCAAGCTATTGCGTCGCTCAACACAACAGCAAACATCACCGCCGCCACCCTGCCGCAACTGGTTACCGGAATTACGAAGGTCGGCGGTGTTGCGAACTTGGCGGGCGTTGATATTTCGCACCTCAGCGCGATGATGGCAGTTCTTGTTCCCGCCACTGGCAGCGCCGAGAATGCGGGCAACTCGCTAAAGACGATTCTTTCAAGATTGATGGCCCCAACAAAAGGGACCATAGAGGTACTCAAGTCTCTCGGCATCGAGTGGTCGGGCGCATTCAAAGATCTTACAGGCACGCAGAAATTGGAACTCATAGCGTCCAAGTACAAAGATCTTACGGGAACGCAGAAAGCATATGTTGACTCGACTATCGGCTCGCGGTGGCAGATCAACAAGTTGGCTGTTTTGTTTGACGCCATGTCTAGGAGTACCAGTGATTATTACAAGGTTCTCGCCGCCACGAATCCATCGCAGGATGCAAACAACACGGCACGCGTTACGCGCGAAATCGGCCTGCTTCTGAAATCCGATCCAAAGCAGTTCCAGATTCTCATTACGCAGATCAAGAACATGCTCACCGAGACAATTCTTCCACTTCTCCCAGCGTTCATGTTCATGCTCAAAGTCGTCCGCTCGATTGTTGGGTGGTTCGCGGGGCTGGGTGACGGAACGCAGCGGATGATATTCATTGCGCTTGGTCTCGTCATGGCCGTTGGCATCATTTCGCAGGCAGTTGGCTCGCTTCAACTTTTGTATGGTGCCGCTATCAAGGGTATTCTTGGATTCCTGAGGATCTTCGGAATCATGACAGTTGATGTTGAAACTGGAGCGGCAGAGATTATTGCCAGCAATGAGGCCGCAACGTCAGAACTTGTTGCCTCGATTGAAAGTCTCAAAGCGGAATTAGTCAGTCTCAGTGCAGTGGCTCAAACTGCGGTGGCGGAATCGGCAGTTGCAGCCGATGTTTCGCTTGCAGAATCCGCTGCGGCAGCATCGGCCGTGATGACGACGCTTACGGCCGAGCAGCAAGCAGTCATTGCGACGGCATGGGCCGTCGCTACAGGCGAAGTAGCTACCGGCGCTGCTGCGGTTGCTGCGGAATCGGTGAGCGCACTTGCGGTACTTACTTCCGAGCAGGAAGCGATTCTTGCAGGATCATGGGCCGCCATCGTTGGGGCTGCGGGCGTTGCGGCTGTAGAACTTGAGACAATTCTCGCTGGTTCCGCAGCTGCTGGCGTGGGAATCGTTGCCGAAGGCGCTCTGGCGGAGGAAGCCGTCGTCGCCGCCACGGCCGCCGCATCGGGCGGTATATTCGCAGCGTTTGCTGGATTCATCGTCGGCGTGGCATCGGCGGCTTGGGCGCTCATCGCGGCTTCGCCTGTTATTGCTATCGTCGCTGCAGTGGCGGCCGTTATCGCCGTTATTGTCATCTTCCGTAAGCAGATTTGGGATATGTTCGAGGCAATCGGACGCTTTGTTGTTGGGGTTTTCGGGATGCTCCCCGACGCCGTGAAGAGCGTCTTTACAAACATTCTCACAATCATTCGATCCGCTCTGGATGCTATCGAAAACTGGTTCTCAAGTTTGTTTGGCGGCGGCAAGAAATCTATTGCCGTTCCGAGTATCACTACTGGTGGAACACCAACTCACGCCTCCGCGCCAACGCATCGCGCTGTGGGCGGTCATGTCAGTAGCAGAAACCCTTACATCATTGGCGAGCTGGGGCCGGAACTTTTTACGCCGATGGGCTCCGGCAACATAACGACAGCGCATCAAACGACACAGGCGCTCACTGGACTTGCTGCGGAGCGCATTAAGGCTGCGAACGCGATAAAGGCTGCAAATACGGCACAGGCGGCAGCTGCGGACATTCAACCTACCGGAACCAACTGGTGGGAGCGAGCTACTGGACTTACGCCTACAAATGCGGCAAAAATTGCCAGCACAGCACAGACATCTGCAGCGGATACTCAATCTGCCAATGGTCAAGGTGCTTCAACGGCAACTGCTGCCGCCGCGCCGTATACCGGCCCGATGGACGGCGTTCCGGGTGGAGTAAAAAATAACCTCGCCGCATTCGACGCATCGGTGAAGCCTGCCAAGACGATGTTGGCGGCAGCGGACGCCGCCGATCAGAAAGCAAAAATAACTGCGATTTCGCCTCAATCCGGCGCGCTCGTGGATGCGCTCAATGCAGACCTCGTAACGCTTCGTGCAAATTTGGAGCCGATTGAAGCGGCGATGAAGGCGCAGGAGATTGTTGTCAAGGCGGCGTCAGACGCTTATAACGAAGCCGATCACAAGGTTTCTGATTTCAGTAACAGCATGAAGCCACTTGCGGCCCGCGTTGATGCGCTCAAGAAAGCTATGGACAAAGCGTCATCTGCTATTTCTGATTTCGCATCGACGCCAATCGAGGGCATGAAGAAGATGGGAGATGCGATCTTCGACAACGAGATCGCGCAAAAGAAGTTGCGTCTTGAAATCATGAAGATTGAAGATGCGGGAAATGGGTTTGACAAGATCCAGACAAAGATCGCTGCAGTGAACGGTCAAATGGAATCGCTTCGCGGGACCGCCGCGAACCTGCGCGCTGCGGGTGCTGGCTCCGATGTTTTGCAGGCTTACGATCAGCAAATCAACGCCTTGCAGAATCAGGCCGATCAACTTGGTCAAACCGCACAATCAACCACGAAACTTACTGATCAGTTGGCGCTCCTGCAACGTCAGGGCGAAAAACTCAATTTGGAGCAGTCGCTCCAGTTTGACCCGCTAACGAAGCAAATCCAAGATTTGTCATCAACAACAAAAGAACTGTCGTTTGATGCCATCGTAAAGGGGATCAAGGATCAAAAGACAAATCTCATCGCCTTGACCGCCGCGTACACGCCGCAGCTTGCTGCGCTCGACGCGCAGCAAGCTACGCTGGATAAACTGACACTAACGCGCGACGCCCTCAAAGTCACTTACGATAACGAGAGTGCATCGCTTGCGGCAATAAAAGAGCAGTATGCTCAGTACGATGACCAAATAAAGTCCATAGATCAAGCACTAAGCGACGCTTCGGGGAGCGCAAGCAAGCTGACACAAGCTGCAAAAAGCGCCGCCAGCACCCTCGATCAGTTGGGCAATTCGTCGGCCGATACGGCCGCGCAGTTGGCGATTCCCGATGGAACCACGACGAGCATGGCCGATTGGCTGACAAACATGCAGAAAATGATGGATGGAGTTGACCTCAACCCATTCAAGGGATGGGGCGACAAGATCAAGAAGTGGCTCGTAGACCATATTCCAGAGATTCTTTCGGGCATTGGCATAGCCATTGCTCTTTTGTTCGCGGGTGTGCCACTTTTGATCGCTGCGGCAATCGGAGCAATTTGGGTAGTTGTTTCCGGCATGGTGGATTGGAGTAAACTTGGCGACCTCTTTATGAAGGGTCTTGACGCCATTGGTAGATTTTTTGCTGACCTCCCCGGCACCATTTGGGGGTGGGTGAAGGACGCGAGTACGTGGCTGTACCAGACGGGCATCGACTTGATGGGCGGTCTCGGTCAGGCCATCGACGACAAGACTACAGACATTGCAACGTGGTTCGCAGACCTCCCCGGCAAGATTTGGGATTGGGTCAAGGATGCCGCTACGTGGCTATACCAGACGGGCGTAAATCTTCTTACGGGCTTCGCTAACGGTATAGTTGACACGACGACTTTGGTCGCAACGTGGTTCGCAGACCTCCCCGGCAAGATTTGGGATTGGGTCAAGGATGCGCCCACATGGCTGTACGATACAGGCAAGAATGTAATCGTCGGAATGGTCACTGGGTACATTGATACCGAGATTGCGATTGCGACTTGGCTTCTCGAATTGCCCGGCAAGATTCTTGGCTGGATTGGTGACGCGGCGTCATGGCTTTACACCAAGGGCACGGACATCGTTGGGGGCATCGTTTCCGGTCTGGGTGACGCTGCTATCGGCGTCGCTCAATTCTTCCTCAATCTCCCCGGCAATATTGTGAACTGGATGAGCGGCGCAAGCACATGGCTGACCGGCGTGGGTGGAGATATCTTGCAGGGTCTTTGGGATGGAATCACAGGTGGCCTCAACTCGGCGGGTGGATTTGTTGCGGACCTTGGCCGAGGAATAGCGAATGCGCTCATTGATGCTTGGAACTTCGTCGCCACCAAGATCAACGATTTCATTCCCAACAGTCTCGGATGGGGATTATTCTCTATTGATCTTCCCGATAACCCGATTCCGACAATGGGCAAACTTCACTCTGGCGGCTGGGTCGATCCGACCAAGGGAAGCGAGCAGATTTTCAAGTTGGCTGCCAACGAGTTTGTGTTTACGCCAGCGCAAACCATCGCTCTTGCTAGACTTGGAATTGGGAATCAGACAGCAACGCAGCAAACAGGCTCAACGACAATGAATCATCAGCTCAATTTCTACGGCGACCTAAGCTTCCCGAACATCACGAACGAACACGACGCAGAGGGTTTCCTTTCTAATCTTGAAGCTATGGCGGGAGCCTGAAATGCCATTTACAACAATCAGGCCAAACTCCACTAATGGTTCGGGGGGCACGACAAACACCCTGACGGGCGGAGTTGGAACGCGCGATGGCAACACTTCCGACAACAGTGACCTCAGCTACAACACCGTAGCATCTGGAGGTTACACCCAAGTTGACTTTGCAACTTTCACCTTGGCGGCGGGTGCAGTTGGATACAAAGTTGTTCCTCGTGCTCGCATGTCGGGCGGCGGCACTCCACTCATCTCGGTTTACAAAGGATTTACTTCATTCTTTCCGCAGGCCACCGTGGGTACGCCTACCGGAACGATCACGACATTCACCGGGGCCGATGGACTCTGTTCATTGCTGCAGAGCGACGTTGACGGCATCGCGATGCAATGGATCAACGCGAGCGCAACCCCTGCACTCGTTTATGAAGCATATGTTGATGTTTACTATGCTTTAGTGCCCTCGGCTCCGACCGTAGCGGCCCCTACGGGCACGATCACTACCACCGCGGCCCCAACGACATCTTGGACGCACGTTCCCGGCACGGATGCACAATCGGGCCAGACGTACTACCGCGTGAAGATGTTTAGCGCAGCACAGTACGGCGTCGGTGGGTTTAGTGCGGACACGTCGCCATGCACCTACGATTCCGGCGCATTGGTCGGCAGCGCCGCTTCAATGACCCCAGCGACGTATGGACTACTGAATGGCGTCAGCTACAAAGCTTACGTTCAGACGGCGCAGACCACTGGCACGGTCGTAACACTTGGCAGCCCAGCGCAGGTGCAATGGAGTGCGTGGACCGCTGGTCCCGCCTTTACGATTTCGCTCGCTGTGCCGACGCCGACTTCCGTTTCGCCAGCCAACGGCGACACGTTGAGCAATCCTGCGCCGACGATGAATTGTTCACTGACCACAATGCCGAGCAACTTCAAGATGAAGCGCGAGCATCAGTGGGCTACGAACGCAGGTTTTTCTACCGGAGTCCAGACATATCTTGAACCTGATTCAATGTTGTCAACGAACCCCACAACTGCTTACGGCTGGCCCAATCCGACCGGCCCTTGGCTGCAGCCGCAGGGGACGTGGTACTACAGAGTAAGAGCGATAGATCAATCTGGAGTTTACGGGTCATACAGCGCCGTAAGTACTGTCACTGTCGCTCACGTTCCGACGACTTACGCTCATACCCCCGCTGGTGGCGGGACAGCTGCGTACACACTTACGCCCACCCTGTCGTGGTCGTTCAGCGATCCGTGGAGTCAAGATTCGCAGTCAAAGTTTCAGGTCCAATTATGGAAAGCGTCCGCTCCCGGGACCGTTCTGGACTCTGGTCTTATCACCTCAACGAGCATGTTCTACCAGTTTACTTCTGGACTGGATTCGACGTGGAAAGATACGGAACTTCGTTGGAAAGTTCTCGTCCAAGACTCGGATGGGGTCTCGTCTGGATACTCGGTAGAAAAGTCATTCTATCTCAGTGATCGCGCCACGGTCACCATTACGTCGCCAACGGCGGCACAGGTAATAACAACCTCTGCTCCATTGTTTACTTGGACGACGACTGGCACGCGTTCGCGCACGCAAGCCCAGTGGAAGGCTGATATCAATAATGTCACGCTGGGCACCATTGTTTCGTCATCGGGATGGCAGAATGGAACCACGCTGCAGTGGCAAACTCCTGCTCCGACAATTCTGATTGGCACAAACTATTCGGTAACGGTGACAGTTGTTGACTCGCTTGGTCTTTCTTCGTCAAGCACGAATGCTTTTACGGCGACCTACGTTTCACCCACAACTGCCGCTTTCTCTGCCGACGCAACACTGTACCCCACAAAGGGCCTCGTGACGGTGGACTGGTCGGGTGCTACACTGGACGGCAGTTTTTACGCGTGGCGTCTTTACCGGCGGCCTACCGGCACCGCAGCTTGGGCGCTTCTTGGGGAGTTTGCATCTCCGACTACGCGAACATACAAAGACTATCTTTGCCCATCGCAGCAATCTCAGGATTACGCAGTGGTTCAGGTTGATATGAGTTTCGGCGTGCCAACCGAAGGCACCTATAGTCCCGTTGCTGTCGTCGCTACAGCACTAAGCTATCAGCTTGTTTGCCCGTCAAATGATTCACTTAACCTTACGCTGTTTGCCGTAACGGCAGAAAACTTCGGCGACGAGCAGGAGATGGCAAGTATCAACCTGATCGGCCGCGGTCGCCGCGTTGAGTACGGAACAAACTTCGGAGCGACGGGGACAATCACGGCCGCATTCAAGAACGATGTCACCATGACGGCGCGAGCGCAGCGAATCGCGCTAGAAACACTGCGAGCGTCCGGCCAGAAAGTGTATCTGTGCAATCCATTTGGTGATGTTTTCCAGATCGCTATAACTAGCGCCGCCATCACGCGCGAGGCTGGGACTGGCCTTCACGAAGTCGCCACCGTAAGTATGGGCTATTCGGAGATAACGGCATAGATCATGGCCGTCATCATAAGTAACACGCCCTCCGCAAGTGTTCTCGCGTCATTCACGGCGGGCACGGCTACGGTCAAACGGTGGGCCGACATCTATCTTGCCGACAACGTGACTTTGTGGAAGTCAAATGTCGGAATGACATCGGGCTCCGTGTCCGTGGACGCAACGCGAGACGAGCGCCGGAATCTGGATATCAGTTTGTTTGACGCTGACGGCGATCTCAACTTTGGCGCTGGTGGACTCTGGTACGATAAAATCATCAAGCCGTACAGTGGCGTAGTTCTTCCATCCACAACCGAGCCCGGCTACGTGTCGCTTCCCGGCATCGCTGGCAATCACATTTCCATCACCCGAAGCGCACTGGGATCATTGACGACTTTGGAGTTTGCGGTTCGGGTGAGTCTGGTCAGCATTGGCGTGGCGCAGAAACTTGCAGGCTGGGCACTCGGTGACGCCGAACTGACACTTGACGCCGCGAACAAACTTTCCGTCAAAGTCACCAGCACTACGCCTACCGTCATTGGCGGTGGACTGGCGTCAGTTGCCGTCCCATTGCTTGCCGTGAATACAAAGATTTGGCTAAAAGGAAAGGTGACGGTTTCGAGTGCTGCGTGCGACTATGCTTTCAGCTTGACGGATACGAATGACTACGATTCTGCTGTTTGGACCACCATCGGAACGACAGTTACCGGCACGAATGCCGCCGCCGCCGTTCGGCTCACCAACTCGACTGCCGCCATCTTTGGAACAAATGCTGTCGCCAACGCGGGCTTCGCTGGAAAGCTTCATGCCGCATCCGAATACGTCAACAACGCAAAGACAATAGAAATCAATCCGGGGGCCGTGGCGGCGGGCGCATCGACGTTCGCCGCGCTCACCAGTCAGACAGTAACAGTGGCGTCGAGCGGCGGGACTATCGCTCAAGTCATTGCCGCGGTGACGACACCCGGCGATACGTGGGCGTCACCACTCGGTGAGTTCATGATCGACAAGATCAATCGTCCACGGTTCCCGCACGACATCAAGGTAACGGGTCGGGACTTCGTGAAGAAGTTGAAGTTGGCACTCTTCGCGTCAACGACTAGCTTTCCCGTTGGAGACAATATTGCGACGACGATAAAAACGATTGCGACTAACGGCGGTATCGCCAAGTTCAACTTCGCCGCCACGACCAAGACTATTGGGGCCGTCGTGATATGTCAACGCGGCGATGACCGCTGGACTGTCTGCAAAAAGCTGGCCGAGTCTATCGGGCACGAACTATTCTTCGACGCTTTTGGTTACTTGACGCTTCGCCCATTTGTCGATCCCCTGACCGCACCAGTCATCCATACATTCAGAACTGGACCTGCTGTCGGCAACCTTGCAAACTATGAGCGCACGACGCAAGACACATTCTTGTTCAATGACGTGATTGTTTTTGGCGACGGCCCCGACTTTCCCCTAATCTTCGCGGAAGCAACGAACACGAATACGACGAGTCCAACGCGCATCGCGATGATAGGCACTCGCACGATGACTCCAATCAAGAACCAGTTTCTGACGACGAACGCCGACGCTCTTGTTCTGGCGCAGAAGATTCTCGCTGTTTCCAGTCTTGAATCGTATGACGTAAATCTTGATGCCATTATCGCTCCGTGGCTGGAATCGGGCACGGCCGTTGAGTTTGTCGCTCCCGACGCAGCCATTACCGACCCGACCCGGTTCCTGCTGTCAAACTTCAGTATCCCGATGACGCTCGGCACCATGTCGTGCAATGTCAAGAGAATAACGATTGTGGGCTAAGATGAGTACCGACCTCAACGACGTGAACTCTGCCGCTAGGCTTCGCGAAGCCGTAGCAAAGATTTGCCGCGATATCGTAGAACAGATGTATCCGCGTCCGCGGTACGCCACAGTCACCGCCGTCAATACCGCAACACGCAAGGTGACTTGTCAGTATCCAGACGAGGCGGGAACATTCGTCGTCACTGGCACCGAGATACTTCCTCCGGTCGGATCGGTCGTCCGTATCGCTGGACTGGAGGGTGCTCGGTATGTTGACGAGATCACAAACCTCGGCGTAATACTTGCACCATCAAGCGCAGCTGCTTCCGCCATTCTGACGCTTCCGGCATCGACGCACGCCACCAGCGAGTACGTTGGCGTCGTCGTCGGCCCTTGGACTGTCGGCAACGATGTCGGCCAGTCTGGCGCTCAGGAACTGTTTGTGTATCATCCAGTTCTTGGTGGTGTTGTTTTCATGCGACTCAACACCTCTACGGGGTGGGAGTTTGCGGGGACAGTGCAACTTGATAGCACCGTGAATTGCCTTGATGTTATCAACGCCATTGGCTTCACTATAAATACTCGCGCCGCGTGGGTGGAGATACTTCGTGGGCGCATCGCATCTACTGCTGATGTCACGAACACGACATCAACCGCCGCCGATATCACTGGAGCCACTACTGGAGCGCTATCGCTCAAGGCCGGTGATGTCGTTGAAATCACCGGCACATTCCACATGGCAGCGTGCACGGCCGGAATTGGTGCGCTCGGGACTCTTGATATTGGAGGAACTGAGCAAGCGGGAACGGCAGTGTTCGTCTCGACCTCGACAACAAATGAAGCAACCGTAAGTCAAACGTGGACCTACACTGTTCCGAGCACAGCGAACTACACTTTTAAGTTGCGCTGCAAACTTCGTACCACCACGAATACGATGACGGTCAAAGCGACAAACACGACAATCAAGTATGCAGTATTTGCCGCCAGCTAGAAGGGCGATGTGCGCTTGATCTTGATAGAAGGTTCGCTGTAGTTTGTGCGGAACAGTTGACGGACGGTTGACTTTTGGTCGTTCGTCAGTCCTTCATTCTTGAGGATCGCATCTACGGCCGTCACATTGATGGTGGCGTAGCGCGACATGATTTCGGGTCCGACAACCTGCAGCAGGCGCTCGGGGTCAATCTGGCGGCGACCAGAAACAGATACCGATACGTCGAGGTCTCCAGTCGCGAAGCCTTCGAGATTTTCTCGCTCCATGTGAGCAAGAACAATCTTGTCCATTTCATCCGCATCGACCTTCATGGCATCAAGAGCGCACCGAAGCCGGTAGCTGCGCTCGGCGGCGGCGGCGGCGTCGGATATTCCGACACTTCCACCGGCCGCGGCGTGTCGCTGGATGGTACTGCAGATGGATTTGCGAATACACCACCGGCATCCATCATTGAGATTCTCGACGGAACCATCACTTGCGATTATTTCTTCTGCGAGTTTCTTGAGGAAACGATAAGTTTCACGATTTTCTTCAATCGTGAACACGATTCCTACTGGATCGTAACGCAGCATGTCAAATGTAACCCAAATGCGCGTGGCGTCGGGATACTTCATCTGTGCCGCCAGTGCGTACAGTCGTGACTGAATCTTGCGCTTCAGGTCAACAGGCTGCACTGGTCGCGACAGGCTCTTGTAGTCGATGACTTCAATGGAGCCGTCGTCCAAGCGGTCGACGCGATCCATGATGTAGTTGACTGGGATTTTTCCTGCGCTGGTTTGCAGGATAAAGTTCTCTTTGACTTCGGCAGAAAGAACCGTGCGGCCCGCCCAGTTCTGACGGGCGAGCCAGTTCTTCATGAGGTTGCTTCCTTCCGCAAGTCTACCAGCATCCGCGAACTCGCGAAAGTATGCCTCTTGGTAGATGGACTGCATCACGGCCCACTCGTCGGTGTGGTTCTTGAGATAATGACCATCCGCAATCCACACTTCGGCCGCGGTGTGGCATGACGTTCCGAGACTAGCTGCGCTGCCCGAAAGCATTGGCGTTTTCTCGAAACTCTCGACTTTGTAAGCAGCTGGGCAATCCACAAACTTTTGGAAAGCGCTGGCGCTGAATGAAACTGGTATCACTTTTGTCCCCTGAACTGTTGTAAATGTTTCTGGCGAATCTGATTCAGAACCACGCGAGATAACTTCGCCGCCCCAAATTCCGTGCTCGTTATTCGTGGCGCGAGAGTAAGTTTTGCACTGTGTCGTGACGGAGCATTTAGCACAGACATCTTGTCCGGGCTTCGGAGACTGTCCTCTGTCCAGAAAAAACTTATCTGGCCCCATGCCCTTGCACGCTGCTGAGGCCATCCACGGTTCAGCTTTATCACGAACCGCCAATGTCGCCAGCAGCGCCGACGCAAGAGCAGAGTCGCTCACGGCTTGGCTGGCTCCGGTACGACCTCTGGTACGACCTCTGGTGTTGGGTTCTGCGCCACCGTGTAGCTGCCGACAGGACCGCGTTCTTCGACCCACGACGGGCGGCTGAGCACCATAGGTGTTCCATCGTCCATCGGGCGCTCCAGCGACATCGGCGTTACCACTTTGGGATTCCTTTTATCTTCCATTGTGTTTTCTCCTTTTGTTGATTATGACTGTATCAGATTCCCACGAAATCAGGTGCGATACCGTAGGTCATTCGTCGGTTGACTGTGGAACTCGAATCTGCGCCGACATAGTGACGCAGATTCCGGGCAAGGGTTCGTCGCCTTCTTTTTCGGAATAAAAGATTGACTGCGATGCGAATGAGATTTGCGTGAATGCAGTGTCCAGTTTGGAATACTGAATCGCGATCCATGCGAGAGCTGCATCGAAATCTTCGACCGTTACTTGCAGGTGGATGCTCCCATTTGTTGCACCCACTTGCCCCTGTACGGCGGTCGAAAGATCGAGCAAAAACTTTCCGTTATCGTTCACAGTTGTTCCTTTTGGGTTTCGTTTAAGTAAAAGCACAGAAGCGTTCCAGCTAGAAATGCTGCCCCCGCAGACCGCTTGTGCCGAATGGTGTACGGGAGCGGGGTGCCGTCTATGCGCCATTCGTAGTTTCTCCAGCCTTCTGGGTCAGCGGCCTCGGATGCCTCACTGGTTCCACGGTTGACTGCTTGCAACTGAATGATGGGATTGCCGTTGACGCTGACTGTCACTTCTAGACTCATGGCGCACCGTACCTAAATGCCAGAAGCAGCGCCGCCGCAAGCATTGCGATCAATACGATTTCGTCCCACTTCGTTAGTGGCTGCTTGTATTTGCCGTTCACGGCTTACTCCTTCTATCCACTAATGGTGGACCCTTCGGGTCCACCATTAGTGGAGGCGAGTCGGTTGCCGCCAGCGGCAAAGTTGCGTGCGGTTCGCTGACAAGGGGTTTCGTCGCGTGGAATAATTCGGCGTGCACTTCCAACTCGGCAGCCTGATCGTACACCTCGGGATTGTGGTCCGGACGAAACAATCCATCGCTGTGACTGGCATCCATAATGCGAACCTGAAGAGCGAAAAGCCCATCAGACATCTCGATCCACTTTCCAACGGAAACAGATTGCCCGGAGACTGAATCCTCGGTATCCACAAAGACTAATTTTCCGTTCTCTGGATCAAAGACGATGTTGATGGTGCGGCTCATATGTCGAATATTCCTTGTTGAAGCCGCTGGCGCGACCGCGCGATGTAGAACTCGTCCAACTCGATCCCGAGACCAATTCGCCCCAAGTTGCTTGCGGCGACCACGGTCGATCCTGAACCGCTGAATGGGTCTACGATCAAATCGCCCCTGTTTGTACTCATTTCGATGAGCGTTTCAAGCAGCGCGACTGGCTTTTGTGTCGGATGGATCATTTGAGCATGTAGCGTCCGGTCTACGGAGATAATCGAGGATCGCCGGTTCTTGATCGGACGACGACCTTTTTTTGCGTAGATGATCGCCTCCCAAGTGTATGCCCAGTTGGCCTCAAGATCACCTAGGCCGGGCCAACCCTTGTCCCAAATGAGAACATTCTTTACCTCGAATGGCACCAGTTTGGAGATCGCGTCGCTCCAAGCGCCAATCATGCTCCAACGACAGAACACATACATTTCGCATTGTTCAGCGGATGCCGCAACGAGTGGTGCCATCACCTCGCTGAACAGCGCGAGCGCCCTATCCACGTCGGCATCGCCCTCAATCTCGCGCACAAAACGCTTGCCATCAGCCGTTTGGGCGAAGCCGGATAGGTGCGCCACTCCGTATGGCGGGTCCGTAAGAATCATGTGGATTGGCTGGGTAATTGTTGCACCAAGCACGCGTGAATCGCCGTGCCAGATTGCAGACTCGGTAATAATCGTTCCGCCCCCTTCTCCCACGAGGCTCATTTCGTTGCCACCATGTAAACGTTGCCGGGGAACGGGCGCGGTTCCTCGCCCGATGCAAACCTTGCGTCATCGTAGTTGGCTATGGTCTGCCAAGCATCAGCAGATGCAACGGCTAACGGATGACAGATAATCATGATTCGTGGCTCCACGTCAAGCCCCTCGTCTATGATCTGGCCGCTTGACCACTTTACCTGATTGTCGTTCTTGAACAAGATTCCCTGCAGCGCGTCCTCTAGGGATTTGGTCATGTTCGTTGCGTCAGCTACGTGCCGAGTATGCGAGCGGCCCGTTTCGGTGGTGTACCGATCCAGTCCGCGCCAGAACTTGCAATGAAGTTCTAGTGGAACAAGTGGATCAAACATTTTCAGTTCGGGGTACGCCGTCTTGATCGACTCTGCGATGCCGGTTTGGTAGTCGCGCAGGCGTCCATCCTTCGACATCTTTGGAAACGCTTTCCCCTTGTTGTAGCCAAGCGAAAGCGTGCCAACCGTCCACGGTTCGGGATTTATGCCGGTGATGTGAAGAATTATGCCCTCCACAATTTGCTCATTTCGATGATTTCGCCAAGAATTACCTTGATGTCGTTATTGTACTGGTTCATGGATTCATTTCGCTCTTCAAGCATCTTTTCAAGCTTTGACGCGTTGATCTCAATAACGTCCCAGTCGTCATTACTCTTTTCGGCGCATTCATCTGCAACCTGTTGAACCGCCACCGCGAGAAGCGTCTCGAATTTTTCCATTGACGCCTCGACGCAGGCGTCAACAATTTGTTCAATACTCTTCTCTGGAATGTCGTCAAGCAGTCGAAGCAGGGCCAGTCGCTCCCAAGCGACCCACTGCATGGTTGTCATCGGAAATGGATTATTCGGCACTAATTTCTCCTTCTGGCTTTTGGAATACGAGGATCAATTCGCGGTCAACTCTGAGGTCACCGTTAGCGCCATGACGCTGGCGCGGCGTTTCTACGGAAACTTGGATAATACTTTGTAGTCCCAATTTATGCAACTGATCGCTATGCCACTGTGAGACAGGGATAACTTCGCCCTTCCGAATGTGGTCGCTTACGTTGACAATCACGATCCCGCCGGGAACCAGCACGCGCTTGCACTCTTCGTAAACGGCTACGTGGAGGTTGCGGTAATCTTCGCCCCACTGCATTTTTCCCGAGTTTCCATCCGTCAACTGCCTTCCAAGCGTATGGGTGTAGGTGTTGCGCTTGCTGGCGTCGGTTGCAATATGGTGATCAGCCATGCGATTGCCGTAAGTTGGACTCGTGACAATAGCGTCAAAGAAGTCTGTCCAGTGATCCGGCAACTCGCGACTGTCCCCACAGTATGTATGCTCGTTTGTCGCCGCCCACTCGTGTTCGATCTCGACGCCGAATGTCGCAAACTCGGGTCGCAGTTGGTGAATTGTGCCAATGCCCGCAAATGGATCAAGCACAAGAGGAGTTTCCCATCTACGCGGCTGCGCGAGGTGGGCGTTCAGCAGATTGCGGAATATCTCCACAAAGCCCTTACTGAACTTGGCGGGGTGCGCCGTCATTTGCGGTGCGGCATCATCAGCGCGGTGAACTGGTTGTCGTCCACGACGAGTAGCGGGCTAAGTGAAGTCGGTCCATACTTTATTGTCACCGTTTCGCGACCCGACGCCATAAGCGCCTGCTTGAGATAATCGGGCGAAAAGGTAATAACGAATGGGTCGCCTGTTTCGCCGCCTTGCACCTCAAGCTCGTCGGCTATCTTGCCAACCTGATCGACTTCCATTTCAAGATACAGCGATCCATCTCCGATCTTGATGGTGGTCGTCGGGTAACGCTCCGACTTCACAAGTACGAGCATCTTGTCCAATGCCGCAACGAGAGCTTCAGCTTTCAGCGTTATCTGTCCGGTCTGATTGTTCTTTATCAGTGCCCGCACGTCGGGATAATCACCTGCATAAAGTATGCAGGTGGTCTGCGTCCACGCGTCGGGCATCAGTTCAAGGTGGGTCCGACCAGCCCGCATTGCAACCTCGCTCGTGTTCTTGAGCAAAGAAGCGATGTCGGTCAGCGGGGCAGTCACCGGACGATCTACGGGCACCACGCACGGCACCATAGCTAGAACCTGACGGTTGCACCCGAACAAGAAGTCTCCAGAAATGTGGATACCGGAAAGAATGCCAGAACCCTTTGAATCCGCGGCCCACGAAACTTGTGTCAATCGCTTCGCTAGGCCGGGGACGGACGCAAGGCTTGTGGCGTCGAATGGAATGATCAGTGGAAAGTCGGTACTGATCTGGCGCAACTTTGCTTTTGTCTTATTGCAGAGGAAGTAAAGATTGCTGTCCCCGTTGTCCGCCAGCCGAACCTGTGATCCGCTGCCCATCGGAAGTGTGCTCATAATTCCATTGAACAGCGAAGACGGCACGCGCCAATCAGCATCCTCGTCACCGAGTTCAAGTACTGAAACAACTTGACGGAACGTCACATCAAGATCAGTGCTCTTGATGACGACGGATTCGAGCGAGTTGGGCCTCACCTCGACAACAATCCCAGCTGCTCTATCAAATGCTGCGCCCTTATTCGGAGCGATGCGGGCCGCCTTTGCCACGGCGTCCGCAAGCGTTGCAACTTCAAATACCGCTTTTTTGGTCATCGGATTGCCCTCCACGTCAGTACGATGACGGCAACAAAGATCATTGCTACCGCCGCTACCGCCAGCGATGCAATCAGAAACCCCAAGGCGCCAAAAAGTCTCGAAGAACGCTTTACGCCGACACCCAAATCGCGATGCCGCTTTTTGATGTCTGCGAGTTGGCTTTCGATTTCAGCGATACGGAAGTTTGCTTCAAGTCGCGCCAGTTCGTTTTGCTTCTTTTCAATTTCATTCACCGGATTCCTCCAAAGTATCAGGAGTGGACGCGAGAATGCATCTCGGTCCCCGCGGGCAGAGGGCGGTCACGCCTCGACTCCATAGTGGCTCTTCGCGAAGTCCAACAGATTGGGCCGAGTGACTCGGTATTGCTGACTTGGCGTTTGCACGGCCTTGAGTTTGCCTTTGATGATCCAGTTGCGAACCGTCTCGGGCGTAACGGCGAACATCTCCGCTACGTCGTTCGTTGTGTACAGCTTTGGCAGGTCGCCGGAAGTAGCCGTTGTGTCATCCATGATTGCTCCTTGGTGTAAAGATTGTGTTTCGGTAGAATCGCATGAGCGCGATCGAATCCATGATATCAGCATGAGCGCGATGAGTGCCGTTGGATGCGATGGGATTCATCATTTTCGGGCACCATAGTTCCACGGCGCGGGTAATACTCGAAACATCAAGATTGCGGTACGAAAGATGCGCGAAGGTTGCGGGCATGTAAATGCCCATCCACGAGCGATCGAAGTTGATTGTTGAGCCACCGAGAAGTGTCGCTCCGCGGTCGGGGCTAAACTCTTTCGTCATTTCACAAATCAGTTCGTCTGACTGCTTGATGGTGCATGTTGACAATGCACACTCTCGCCAAAGACCATTTTCAGTGTGCATTTTTTCAACGAAGGGGTCAACGGAAAGACGGACCAGTTCGTCATTGAAACTGATGACGTGGGAGCGCATATCAATTACTTCGAGATCGCCCGTCGTCAATACGGCACAGACTTCAAGAATCCGACCATCACTGGGATCAAGTCCAGTTGTTTCGATGTCAACCCACAGAATATGTGTCACTTTTTTGCCAACTTTCTAATTATTTCCACGAGAGCCAAGGGGAGGGAATCTGAATTGGCCTCCACGACTGGGGCAATCGAGATTTGCACCGTGAAGCGCGGAGTTCCATCCTGCACAAAGATCGTAACCGGAGCCGACACCTTGGCGCAAAAGGCCGCAAGATACGTCCCCGCCGTTTCGATGGCGGCACTCAGTTCTATTGCTTGCTTGATCGTTTCGCTTCGGAGTGCTGCTTCGGGCGGAATGGTTCGCTGGAACTGCGTCACTTTCCGCGAACCATGCTCCATGCGGCTTTTGATTGCGTCAACGTCTTGATTGCTCTGTTCGTCATTCATGAATCCTCCGATTCGGTGTCATATTTTACTGCTTCGATTAGTTTGCGCTTCCAGTTGGAATCATCCACGGCGACGATTGCTCCGAAGATTCCTTCCTTGCGCTTTAGGATTTGTTCGATGCGCGCCTCAATGCTTTTACGCATAATGAGTTCGTAAATCTGAACGACGTTTGTTTGGCCGATTCGGTCGCAGCGGTCATAGCCTTGCTCGTTCAGCTTTGGCACAAAGAGTTTGTCAATGGCGATAATGGTGCTCGCGGCGGTCAAGTTCATGCCGACGCCCATAACCTGCCACATTCCCAACATAACTTGTGGCTTGTTGGCGAGCTTGGCTTGCTCCCAAGATTTGACGACAGCTTGTCTGTCGGAAATCTTTACGCCACCATGCAGGCTGGCGTGCGGAATATTGACTGCATCCAAGCGACGCTCCATGCAGGCGAGAACTTCTCGAAACTGCGTGAATACGACAACAGCGTGACCGTTGCCGATGAACTCTTGACACATCTCCACGGCGCGATCCAGTTTGCTGGAATAGTCCGCGTGGCCGGGGATGGTGGCCGTTGTGCCGCAAATCTGCTTCAATTTCAACAGTTTCACGAGTCCATTTTCGATCTCGTAGGGATTGGCTAGATCGTTCGGATTCGCAATCACCATCTCGTCAGCTGCCTGATCGTACAGTTTCTTCTGCTCCGCGTGCATATCGAGTTTGACTTGAATAATCTGTTTGCCGGGGAGGTCGAGGCAGTCTTTCTTTTCTCGACGGATCATGTACTTGGCGACACGTTCACGCAATTCTTTCTCGTTCTTTACGCCAACAATCTGCTTGTCTTGGTAGCCCCCATAGACAGCGTACCGATTGATGAAAGTCCAGTAACTTGGAAAGTCGCCGGGAGCGATGCGGTGAAGTAGCGTCCACAGATCATCAACCTGATTCAGTAATGGTGATCCAGTGAGCAGAAAGTGACGAGGTTGCGTCAAGCGCATACACGCTTTCGTTCGCTCGCTTTTTCTCCCCTTGAGGTAGTGGGCCTCGTCGTAGATTGTCATGTCGAATCTCATGGCGTTCAGCGTGGCAACATGAGAAACAACTTGCTCGTAATTGACGATAAGTACGTCTTTGCTGAATGCAGCAAGTTGTTTGCTTCGCTTGGTGGGTGCGCCATCGAGGATTTCGCACGAGAACTGTCGCCCAAAGTTCTGGATTTCTTCTTCCCAGTTTCCTTTGAGAGATGCGGGCGTGACTATAAGAATACGGCTGTCATTCTGAATCAAGGCGCAGGCAGCAACAGTCAACGCCTGAACACACTTGCCGAGCCCCATGTCGTCCGCCAGCAAGCACGATGTCATCGTGAGCATTTGTCTGATTCCATCAGCTTGATGCTGATAGTATTCAACTTCATCTTTGATCTTCGGAACAGATTTTCGTTTGACGCCGATGATGAGCGGCGCTGTCATGTTTCCATCCATCCTTCGAGGTCGCTCATCGGCGCTTGTGTACCGGCGAGTGCGTTTTCTGGAAACAGAAATAGCCCCAAATGGGATGGGGGTGGCATGTCTTGCGGCAGGAGCTGGAAGGCGTATAGTCCGCCTTTCGTGAACCCTGCGTGTGTCCATCCGGCGCGCCTGTAGCATCTGCCGGGATCGCGTTTGTGTCGAATCTTGCTTGCATCGACAAACGACACGATGCCTCCCGCTGGTGGCTCCCATTTGGATCGGGTGAGACTGACGGCACTTGTTATGAGGTCAGATGAGAGATGTTGTGACTCGTTACGGAACAGTGAGTTCACCCAGCAGCCCGCCCATGCGTGCTTGACGTATTGGGCGAACGGCCACGATGTGACCCACAGCGCGTCGTCGTCGTGTCTGAGCACGTAGCAGCGACCGGGCGGGACGAATTGTGGTGCTCCGATTGTTTGACGGCTGTAGTGCCGGTCGGCTATTCGCGCTCCACGCGGGTCGGCCCGATGGGACTCGGCCCAAAAGTCAATGTCTGTCATTTCATCCATCCTTCGAGGTCGCTCATCGGCGCTTGTGTCCCGGCGAGTGAATGTGTGCAGTCGCTCAGGAACTCGAACACTCCAGCACGAAGAAACGAATGGCATGTCCCGTTGTGCAGATTTGTCAGGATTGAGGGGCTGAGTGTTGGGGCTTCCAAGTTCCCGTCCCAGTCCCATGATGGCGTCTTGGTTTCTGAGTTCACTGGGAGCATGTGGAACCCTGAGCCGCTTATCTCGGCGCAGCCGGGGCATACAAACACCAACGCTTGATACGTGACGCCGTGGTCATTGACGGTGCGTAACGATGCTTTCATGGCCCCTCCTGCACTGTGGCCGAGTGGATGTCAATGCGATGTTGAGCAGCTTTGCAGTACGTCTCGGAGAGTTCGATTCCTATGAACTGCCTCCCATTGTTGAGCGCCGCTATCGCGGTTGTGCCGCTCCCCATGAATGGATCAAGCACGGTTTCGGCTGTAGTTGACCGGACGATGCGGTCAATCAGCGGCGTAGGGAACGGGGCTGGGTGGTCGTTGTTGGATTCTTGGGTGAACTCCCACACGTCCCCGACACCATTGGACTTGGAGGCAAGCCTGAACTTGGGTTTCGCAATCAGGTAGATGACTTCGTAAGTGGGGAGAAAGTAGCCGGGGTTGAAGTTGAATCCGCCTTTTCGTCGCCAGATGATGATTTGTCTGACGGGCATGTTCGCCACGATGTCGCGTCTGTCTTGCAATAGACCGTTCTGCACGCGCCACTTGTGGTTGTAGAAGATTGCACCATCTGGAGCCAGCAGTCGGTACATCTCGGACAGACAGGCCCTTTGCCATCCGACGTACTCATCGTGGGGCATGTTGTCATCATGGTCGGCGTATCCGTTGAGGAGCGCAGCGGTTGACCACTTGCCTCCGCGCCCGTCTTTCATCCCGTTCCCAGTCGAGTTCTTGAGGTTATATGGGGGCGACGTAACGATTAGCCCGATACTTTCGTCGGGCAGTTTCTGCATGGTCTTGACGGCATCGCCGTGGATGATCTTATTGAGGAATGGAGTCAGTCTTGGGTTCATGGCCCCTCCTGCTCGGTGGCCGAGTGCATACAGCACACCATGTCGTACAGCGGCGCGTTATCGTCGTATGGCGGTGTGTTGCCGACCATGCCGACCAGTATCCGGTGCGTGGCCGGTAGGTGGCATCCGGGATAGACGCAGTGTGATTCGTAGTCCCAGTCGGTCGGTGTGTGGGTTCGTTCGGCGAAGCGGCGTTCGCGGAGTTCG
>JANXRV010000044.1:0-85496 GCA_025356665.1 Pseudomonadota bacterium | reverse complement strand
CCCAGAGTGCTTATCAACCTTGCCAATTCCCTCGTCCTCATTTCGCGTCTCCTGGTCCAGCGCCTCTGCGCCACAAGGCCAGTTTCCGCCCCCACAGGCTCACCAGATGAGCCACCAACATTATTCGCTATATGAGCCTTTGTTTTTGAATCTATTTTTATACACAGATTGACGGCTTCCCGATGAATGTGCAGAAGTTTTTATTTGCGGCTGACCATGTCAGTACCTGGGCAGGGAAAGCTGCCGCCTGGCTGATCATGGTGTTGATGGCCACGGTCTGCATCGAAGTGTTCAAGCGCTACATCCTGAACGCGCCGACGGCGTGGATTTTCGACGCCACCAACATGCTCTATGGCACGATTTTCATGATGTGCGGCGCCTATACCCTGGCGCAGGACGCCCACGTCAGGGGTGACTTTCTCTACGGGTCGATGAAACCGCGTACCCAGGCTTCGTTTGATCTGGTTTTGTACATCGTTTTCTTTCTCCCCGGAATCGTCGCCCTGGTGTACGCGGGAGTCGACTACGCTGGAGATTCGTGGCGCATCAATGAACACTCGAATGTGACTTCGGACGGGCCGCCCGTGTACCCTTTCAAGACCATCATCCCGATTGCCGGGGCATTGGTGCTGCTCCAGGGAATTGCAGAGATTGTTCGCTGCATCGTATGTCTGAAGACCGGTGCGTGGCCGGAACGCCTGAAGGACGCAGAGGAAATCGACGTGATCGAACAACAACTTGCCAGCAGTACGCACGTGGATGATGAATCGCGCAAACGCGCGATTGAAAGCGCCCACGAAATCGACGAAGCTGCGCACCAACGCGTGGGATCGAGGGGAGCACAACGTGAGTGATCCCGCCCTTGGTTTGACCATGCTCGGGCTCATCGTGGTCGTGATCATGATGGGTTTCCCCACCGCATTCACGCTGATGGGCCTGGGCATGTTCTTCGGCTTCATCGCCTTTTATGACCCGGCGCATTCCTGGACGCAGAACAAGATTTTCGAATTAATGGTTCAACGTACCTATGGCGCAATGAATAACGATGTGCTGATCTCGATCCCGTTATTCGTGTTGATGGGCTATGTGATGGAGCGCGGCGCGCTGGTGGACAAGATGTTCTACAGCATCCAGCTCGCATTCCGGCGGGTGCCGGCCTCACTCGCGGTGGCCACCCTGATCGTGTGCACCTTCTGGGGCATCGCGAGCGGCCTGGTTGGTGCGGTGGTGGTGTTGATGGGGGTGATCGCTTTCAATCCCATGCTCAAGGCCGGTTATGACGTGCGTCTGGCTTCGGGCGTCATCACCGCGGGCGGCACCCTGGGCATTCTTATTCCGCCTTCGGTAATGATCATTGTTTATGCTGCGGTTGCCGGGCAATCGGTGGTCAAGCTATACGCTGCGGCGATGTTTCCAGGATTTTTCCTGTCCTTCCTTTATCTAATCTACGTCATCGGCTGGGCCATGATTAGTCCCAAGATCGCGCCGCCCCTGCCCGAGTCCGAGCAGCAGGTGCCGGTGTCCGATTGGGTGCGGAATTTCCAGCAGGCTTATTCGAAAAACATGATGGTCGGCCTTGTTATTGCGCTGTTCAAACCGGGCAAGGCGCTGATGATAGAGCACGACGGACGCCGCTTGTCCTACGGCGCGGTCTGCAAGAATTTTCTCAATGCGCTGTTTCCGCTCATTCTCGCGGCGGTGACCCTCTGGGGTGTCTGGTGGTATGTGGTGATTCACCAGCAACCGGATGCGCAGCCGGTGGCAAGCATTATGCAAAAGCAGGTCCTGCCATCTGCTACCGGTTTGCAGGAGCCGGCGGCGGATGCGGATAAGCCGCAGGAGCTGGGCAGTAACGCGGAGGCAAGCGACCAGGAAAAGCCCGCGGCGGAATCGGATGTCGCCGAACCGATGGGCGATCCGGATCTGCTCAAGCAGGCGGGAACCGCGCCTGCGGAAGCCGGTCCGGCGCCGGAGTTTTATTACTGGTTCTGGGGTATCGTCGCGGCGACCGCCCTCATGCTCCTTTGGTACTACGGGAACATGGAGGCCGAGTCGTTCGAGTTGCTGAAGCTGCTGATCTCGTCGGTGATGCCGCTGGGCTTGCTCACCATGGTGGTGCTGGCGGTTATCCTGTTTGGCATTACCACGGCGACCGAGTCTGCCGCAATCGGCGCGGCCGGGGCATTTCTGCTGGCGCTTCACGCACGGACCTTCGATTTTGAACGCCTCAAGCAGTCGGTGTTCCTCACCGCCAAGACCACGGCGATGGTGTGCTGGTTGTTTGTCGGCTCGGCGCTGTTTTCGGCCGTATTTGCGCTGCTGGGCGGACAGCATCTGGTCGAGCAGTGGGTGCTCTCGTTTAACCTGACGCCTATACAGTTCATGATCTTGTCGCAGGCAATCATTTTTGTGCTCGGGTGGCCGCTGGAGTGGACGGAGATAATCGTTATTTTCGTACCGATTTTCCTCCCGTTGCTGAAGCACTTCGAGATCGACCCGATCCTCTGGGGTACGCTGGTATTCGTCAATCTGCAGGCGGCGTTCTTGTCGCCACCGGTGGCGATGTCGGCCTTCTATCTGAAGGGGGTTGCGCCGAAGCACGTCACGCTCAACCAGATTTTCGCCGGCATGATGCCTTACATGCTGATCGTAATCCTGTGCATGGTGTTTATGTATGTCTGGCCGGGTATGACGCTGTGGTTGCCCAATTATCTTTATGGCGGTGGCAGCTGATACGATTGGTGCTCCGGGGAAAAAGGCGGCGTTGCCGCCTTTTTCATTTGTATGTTTTCATTTGGCCATTGCCGCTGAAATTCACTACACTTCGTTGATGAATTCCATTCCATCGGACAAGCTTCACCTTCTCAACCTGCGCCAAGCCGTTGCACGCCTGCACGAGGCGAGCCTGAAACCTTGCGACTACGCCGCGGCGCTGGCTGATCGGGTGCGCGAGCGTGATGGCGATATCGAGGCATGGGCGGCGTTTGATCCGGCCCAGGCGCTGGCGCTGGCCGCCGCCTGTGAGGGCGCCGCAGCGCCGCTGTTCGGGGTGCCGGTGGGCGTGAAGGACATCATCGACACCATCGACTGGCCGACCGCGCGCGGCTCGGCCGCCTACGCCGGGCGCAGGCCCGAAGGTGATGCCGCGGTGGTGCAGCGGCTCAAGGCTGCCGGGGCCTACGTGTTTGGTAAAACTGTCACCACTGAGTTTGCCTATATGCACCCGGGCAAGACGCGCAATCCCTGGGACGCGCAGCGCACGCCCGGCGGCTCGTCCTCGGGGTCGGCTGCGGCCGTGGCGGCGGGTATGGTGCCTTGCGCCATAGGCACCCAGACCAACGGATCGGTCATCCGGCCGGCGGCGTTTTGCGGTGTCGTCGGATTCAAGCCCGGATTCGGGCTTATTCCCTTTTCTGGAACGCTGCAGTTCAGCGCCACGCTGGACCAGTTGGGCACCTTTACGCGCAACGTCGCCGATGCCGCGCTGCTCGCATCGGTGCTCGTCGAGGGCGATGCGCTGTCTGCCGACGTGCATGTGCGCGCGGCGCCACCGCGCATCCTGGCGCTAGGCTATTACCCTTGGAACCGGGCCGACGCGGATGCGGCGGTGCAATTCGAGGCCGCGCTCGGCAGGCTGGAAGCGGCCGGCGCGACGGTCAAGTCCTTCGAGTTGCCCGCCGACTGCCACGATGCGCAGGCGCGGCACCGTAGCATCATGTTTTTCGAGGGTGCACGCGACAACGCCCTGCGCCAGCAAAAGCACCGCGCGCAATTGTCCGCGACACTCAACGCGGGACTGGACGAGGGACGACGGATCGCGCCTGCCGAATACGCAGAGGCGCTGCTGCGCCGTGCGGTCATCAGCGAGCGCGCGCTCGATTGGTTCGGTGATTGCGATGTCATCGTATCGCCGTCTGCATCCGGGGTCGCGCCCGCGGGCCTGGACACGACGGGTGATCCAAGCTGGTGCACGCTGTGGTCGCTGACCGGATTTCCGGCTATTTCGCTGCCGGCCGGCAGGTCGACGGCGGGTCTGCCCTATGGCTTGCAGTTGGCCGCGCCCCCGGGCGCGGAGAACGGCCTGCTGTCGACGGCGCTTTGGTGTGAACAGGTACTCGCAGCATGAGTTTTCTTGCGCATTGTAATGGTATTGCGAGCGCAGCGAAGCAATTTGGTCGAGATTGTGATGGCTTAAGCAATACGACAAGATTGCTTCGTCGCTTTGCTCCTCGCAATGACAAGGTAAAAAGTTTTAATTTTGAAGTTCGACTAGGCATTCTCTTCGTTCCATGACCTTCGCTACGATTCTCTTCGTTCCGTGAACTTCGCTACGATTCTCTTCGTTCCATGACCTTCGCTACGATTCACTTCGTTCCATGACCTTCGCTACGATTCTCTTCGCTCATGGCGCGCGCGACCCGCAATGGGCCGGGCCCTTCGAGCGCATACGTGAGCACATGCTGGCGGCGCGGCCCGGGTTGGATGTGCACCTTGCCTACCTTGAGCTTATGCAGCCGTCCCTCGAGGATGTGGTGGCGGCGTGCGCGGCAAAGGCGGTGGGTAGCATCCGCCTGATTCCGCTGTTCATGGCGCAGGGCGGGCACCTCAAGCAGGACTTGCCGAAAAAAATAGCGGCCCTGCGGGAACGCCATCCTGAAATTGATATCCTCGTCAGCCCGCCCATAGGCGAGGTCGAGGCCATTCTCGATGTCATCGCCGCTTGGGCGCTGGGTGAGAGTCATGGCTGACGCGGGTCGCAGCGCCAGTCAGGTGCCAAGGCTTTCGGCGACCATCGGCGGCAAATGAAAAAGACCTCTTTCCCGACGGCGCAAGATGCGGAAGCGGCGTTTTACGAAGCGCTTGAGCGCGGCGACCTCGAAGCGATGATGGAAGTGTGGGCGGATGACGAGGAGGTTGTCTGTGTGCACCCGGGGGGCGAGCGCCTAGCCGGCTTTGAGCAGGTGCGCGCAGGATGGGCGGCCATCTGCCGTTCCGGCCAGCGCCTGCAGGTGCATATCACCAACCAGACGCAGGTGAGCGGGATGATGCTGGCGGTGCATAGTGTGCACGAGAGCCTTCTCGTCAGCGGGGAAAAGGGTGTGCGTCATCCGGTCATCGCCACCAATGTCTATATGCGTAATGCGAGCGGCTGGCGCATGATCTTGCACCACGCCTCGCCGGCACCGCAGGACCTGCAAACGCAGGCGCCCCGCCCCGGGGAAGCGCCAAAAATTCTGCATTGATCGCGCGATTGCCCGGCTGAGCATGCGGCCCGGATCAGACGGTTTTCGCGCCGATGATGGCGGACCGCCCTATGTGCCGCCGGCCTGGCTGCCAGGTGGCAACCTGCAGACTATTTATGCCGCGCTCTTGCGCCAGCGTGCGCTGCCGCCCCTGCAGCGTGAGCGCTGGGATGCGCCCGATGGGGATTTCATCGATGTAGACTGGTTTAAGGGCGACGCGTCGCGTCCGCTGGTGGTGCTGTTCCACGGCCTGGAAGGCAGTTCGCGCAGCCATTACGCGCAGGCGCTGTTGGCGGCCTTGGCGGCGCGCGGCTGGCGCGGCGCGTTTCCACATTTTCGCGGTTGCTCGGGCGAGATTAACCGCATGCCGCGCGCCTATCATTCGGGCGATGCCGCTGAGGTCGCCTGGATTCTTGCGCGCATGCGCAAGGCCGCGGGCAGTGCACCGCTCTATGCCATGGGTGTGTCGCTGGGCGGCAACGCGCTGCTCAAGTGCCTCGGTGAGCGCGGCGTTGCCGCCGCGACACTCGCCGATGTTGCTGCCGCAGTGTCGGCGCCACTCGATCTGATGGGGGCCGGGGACGCGCTCGGGCGCGGCTTCAACCTGGTTTATTCGCGCATGTTTTTGTCGACCATGAAAAAAAAGACGCTGGCCAAGCTGGAGCAGTTTCCCGGCGTGGTCGATCGCGCGGCGATGCTCGCTGCGGCCACGCTGCGCGATTTTGACAATGTCGTCACCGCGCCCCTGCACGGCTATCGTGATACGGATGATTACTGGACGCGCGCGAGTTCCAAGGCGGGTTTGCGGGACGTTGCCGTACCGACCCTCGTTCTCAACGCCTTGAACGACCCTTTCATGCCGGCGCGTTACCTGCCGGACGCGAGCGAAGTCTCGGCGCTGGTCCGGCTGGATTATCCGCGGGAGGGCGGCCATGTCGGATTCGTGCGTGGTGCCTGGCCCGGGCAGCTCGACTGGCTGCCGCAACGTATACTGTCCTTCTTTTCCGCACATAGCTGAGGCCCTGATGATTGCGCTTCCCCCGCCCGAAATTTTCAAGGCCTACGACATTCGGGGCATCGTCGGCAAAACGCTTACCGAGGAGGGCGTGCGACTTATTGGCCGCGCCCTTGGCAGTGAGGCGCGCGCGCGCGGGCAAACGACGATCGCCGTGGGGCGTGACGGCCGGCATTCGGGGCCCGCCCTCGCCGCCGCCTTGTCTGAGGGTATTCGTGCCGCCGGTGTGAATGTTATCGATGTCGGCATAGTCGCCACACCCATGGTGTATTTCGCTGCGCATCACCTTGGCTGCGGCAGCGCGGTGGCCGTGACAGGCAGTCATAATCCGCCCGATTACAACGGCCTGAAAATGGTGCTCGGTGGCACGACCTTGTCTGGCGACGACATCCAGGCGCTGCGCATGCGCATCGAAGCCGGCGATTTCACCGAGTCCGTCGACGGGGCGGGCGCCTTTTCGACCGCCGACGTGCGCGAAGCCTACCTGTCGCGCATTGTCGGTGATGTGAAGCTCGCGCGGCCGATGAAGGTCGTGCTCGATTGCGGCAACGGTGTGGCGGGCGCCACGGCGGGTGAGTTGTACCGCCGCCTCGGTTGTGAGGTCACGGAACTATTCTGCGAGGTGGACGGCAATTTTCCCAATCACCATCCCGATCCATCCAAACCCGAGAACCTGCAGGACCTGATCAAGGCGGTAAAGGCGCAGGGCGCCGAGCTGGGCCTCGCTTTTGACGGCGACGGCGACAGACTGGGTGTGGTGACGCGCGGGGGTGACATCATTTACCCGGACCGGCAACTGATGCTCTACGCCGCGGACGTGCTGTCACGCAACCCCGGCGCGGAAATAATTTTTGACGTCAAGTGCACGCGCAAGCTCGCGCCCTGGATCCGTGAGCATGGCGGCAGGCCGGTGATGTGGAAGACCGGCCACTCGTTGATCAAAGCGAAGATGAAACTCTCCGGTGCGCCGCTCGCCGGTGAAATGAGCGGCCACACGTTTTTTGGCGAGCGCTGGTTCGGTTTTGATGACGGACAGTACGCCGGCGCGCGCCTGCTCGAAATTTTGTCGCGCGATGCCGACCCGAGCGCTGTCCTCAACGCCCTGCCTGATGCCTTGTCCACGCCCGAGCTCAACATCAAGCTGGCCGAGGGCGAACCGCATCGTCTGATCGCGCAAATGCAGCAGAGCGTGAAATTTTCCGGCGCGCTTGAGGTCATCACCATGGACGGCTTGCGTGTCGAGTACGCCGACGGCTTTGGTCTTGCGCGCGCCTCCAACACCACGCCGGTGATCGTGCTGCGCTTCGAGGCGGACAGCGAGACGGCGCTCGGGCGCATCCAGGCCGATTTTCGCGCCGCGCTCAACGCCGTCAAACCCGGTCTGACGCTACCGTTCTGAATAGTAGGGAATGGCTGGAAACGCCCACTGGGCGCGGGTTTGCAGACGCTTGCCGCAATAAAAAAGCCCGGTATCACCGGGCTTTTTTTGCCTTTGCAGGCTGATGAAGCTTGCGCTTGCTCAATGCGCCGGCTTACTTGTGCGCGCGCTGCGCGTCGTGCTTTTCACGGTAAATGGCGCGGCTGTCGCGATCCGCTTCGCGGTTCAGTTTGCGCCGCTCTGCCGCGGTCACCTTGCCATCAGCCTGTGCCGCCTTCTTGTCGGCCTCAAGTTTGGCTTCGCGTTTTTCAAGACGCGCGGCCTCCTTCTGGTTGAGTTGGCCCGACTGCACACCTTGCTCGATACGCTTTTCCTGGTTCGCCTGGCGTTTGTCTATGCCGGGCGTGGCGGCCGGGTCTCTGGCCGGCGCCTGGGCAAAGGCGGTGAGAGTGAATGCGCCGATGAGCAACGCCGCTAAGGTGGTTTTGGTCATGTTCATGATCGATCTCCTGAGTTTGGTTGTTTGTGCTGGTTTAGAGCCCTGTCGGGGAATATGTTTCCCACTCTTCCAATAACGCCCGTGTACGCCGGCGGGTCGCTAATGAATCGTAATAGATTGTAAGCAATTGTCAGCGTGTCAGCCCGCGTGCGGGGGCAGAAGGTCGAGGCGGTCGGTAACCATGGCGTCCACGCCCCAGTCAAACAGGCGCCGTGCGGTCACCGGATCGTTCACCGTCCAGCAAAACAGCCAGTATCCAGCATCCTTGACTTCGCGCGCCTGCGCCTCGGTCAGATGGGCCTGGTTGCAATTGAGCGACACACAATCCAGGTCGAACAGTTGTTCCTGCCAGCCCGGCTCGATGCGGTCTACCAGCCAGCCAAGCGGAATGTGCGGCGCCGCCTTGTGTGCGGTCACCAAGGCGGCGCGGCGGAACGAGGAGATAAGCGGCAAGGTCTTTTCACCCCGCCACAGTCGCGCTACGATGCGTCCGGCGATCTCCCCGGTTTTTGCCGCGTGACCGTGCGCCGGTTTTATTTCGATGTTCGCCCACAGGCCCAGCTCAATGCAAAGCCTTGCTGCGGCTTCGAAGGAGGGCACCGGCTCGCCGCCAAAACGCGGGTCCTTCCAGCTGCCGGCATCGAGGCTGGCCAGCACGGCAAGCGTCGTGTCGGCGACCTTGCCTTTGCCGCTGGTGGTGCGCTCAAGCGTTTCATCGTGGATGAGTACGGCTTGATTATCGGCGCTCAGCATGACGTCGAATTCGACGCCGCCATAGCCGTGGACGGGGGCGGTGCGGATGGCCGCAAGCGTGTTCTCCGGGGCAAGCGTGCCGCCGCCGCGGTGGGCGATCATCCTCGGGTAGGGCCACGCTTTCATCGCTTTCCTTATTACTTGTCCGGTTTATCGTCTGTCCTTAGCCAGCCGCCTCCAGCGGGCGGGTAAATGCTGACCCGTAACCAATTACCGATGACCACCTACTTATGGCCGGCGGATTTCTCAAACTGGCGCAGCAGGACGTTGCCACGCGTCACGGCGTCATCCAGTGCTGTCTTGGGCGCCTTGCTGCCGTCCCAGACCAGTTCGAGTTCCTCGTCGATGATGTCGCGGATGCGCGGGAAGTTACCGAGGCGCACGCCTTTGGCAAAATTGCCCGGTTTGACGCCGGCAAGCTGGTGGACGGCGATTTCCAGATCCGGGTTCTCCTTGAAGTGCCCGGTGTTTTTCATGGCCAGAAAGGAGCCGCGCGTCACCGGAACATAGCCGGTCTTCTCGCTCCACTCGGCCATGATCACCGGGGAGGCGAGAAATTCGAGAAAGCGCGCGACACCGGCATAATCCCCGCCGGCCTTGCCGGCCATGGCCCATAGCGCTGCGCCGCCGATTAGTGTGTTGTAGGGCGCTTTGTTGTAGTCGTCGTAATACGGTAATTGTCCGACACCGAGTTTGAAACCGGCGCCGCGCTTAAAGCTCGAGTAGGCGGCCGAAGAGCCGGTGAGCACCGCGCACTCGCCTGCGGCAAAGCGCACGTCGGCCTGGTTGGTGCGGCCCGAGTAATGAAACAGCTTGGATTTCACCCACGAGGACATCAAGGAGATGTGCTTGATCATCAGGTAGCTGTTGAATTCGAGTAGGGCGCGTGTGCCGCCAAGCCCGTTGTTTTCGCTGGCGAACGGATGATTGTGCCAGGCGCTCTGGTTCTCCAGGTGTACCCAGGATTGCCATGAGGTGGTGTAGGGGCAGGTCTCGCCCGCATCGTGTAGCGCCAGCAGGCTCACCTGCAGCTCTGTCCAGGTCTTGGGGGGGATATCCGGGTTGAGGCCGGCCTTGATGAATTTGTCGCGGTTGTAGTAAAGCACCGGCGTCGAGTTGTTGAATGGCAGGGCTTGCAGGTGGCCTTTTGCATCGGAGAAAAATGCGGCAACCGAAGGCGCGTAGGTTTCGAGCTTCATGCGGTTTTCGGCGGCGAGTTGGTGCAGCGGTTTGAACATTTTGGGTGAGGCCATCATGCCGGCGGTTCCCACTTCATAAACCTGCAACAGGTGCGGAGCCTTGCCGCCGCGTGAGGCGAGCACGCCCGCTTCCAGAGTCTCCTGGTAGCCGCCCTTGTAAGTGGGCGCTACCTGCCAGTTTTTCTGGCTGGCGTTGAAGCGCTCGACCAGTTGTACCAGGACCTCGGCCGGCACCCCTTCCATGGCATGCCAGAGCTGGATTTCAGTGGTCGCGCCGGCAGGCACGGTTACGACGGCGGCAAAAAGTGCGGAGCAAAAAACCACAGCCTTGATCAATTTGGAGTTCAATCTGAAATCCTCTATTTTTAAGGAGAGTCGCCCGGTCTGATTCGCGCTGGTAACGGTCCGCATCAACCGGCAGCCCGCGCGGGCTGTACCCGCTTGCCGAGCGCAGAGATTATAACTGCGAGGATGACGGTCCCCGGGATGAACATACCAACGGACAAGGCAAAAAAGTGGACGAAGGGAGGATTCGTCCGCCACAGTAGCGCGGCTACCCGTCGGCAGCCACCGTACCGCTTTTAGGTCTTGATTGGGCCCGTTCGGCTACGGGAAGGTTTCCGGGCAGGGTATCAACTTATGACAAAAGCATATTCGCCCGCCATGTTGCGCGCAATCTATTGGGCGATGCCGTGTGCACTTGTGCCGGAAATTCAGAACTTCGCCGACAGCGAGATGCGGGCGGTGCGCGGCGCCCCGGGGCTGATGTTGTTGTCGCCATCCACGGTCGGGAAATACTTCCTGTCAAAGAGGTTCTCGACGTTGAGCGCAAGCCGTGTCTTGCCGCCCGCAAAGGCGTAATACACCGCGCCGTCGGCGCGCGCGAACGCCGGCAGCGTCACACTGTTGTTGAACGACGTGAACGAGGAGGATTGGCTGATCAGGCCCAGCCCGGTTCCCCAGCCATCGCCCAGATCGAACTTGTTCCACACCGACAGCGTGTTTTGCGGCACCAAGCCGATTTTGTTGCCCGCCGGCGTGATCGCCGCGATGGTCGCAGCGGTGCCCGAGGTGAGGGGTGACAGCACGCGCCCGTTGAGGTGGGCGTAGCCGGCGTAGACCTGCCAGCGACGGGTGATGTCGCCCTGCAGCCCGATCTCGATGCCGTCGGTGCGCTGCTGGCCGCTTTTTACGAAGCTGCCCGGATTGGCCGGATCGGTCACCCGCACGTCGGTGCGGTCGGTGCGAAACAGCGCCGCGGAGAGTGTCAGCTTGGGATTGAGGTCCCAGCGCCCTCCCAGTTCGTAGTTCTTGGCTTTTTCCGGTGCCAGGTCGGACGTTGTCGTTGCCAGGCCCAGTTGCTCTCCAGAAGGCAGGAAGGCGTAGCTGTAGCTTGCGTAGTAGGTGGAGTCCGCGGTCGGCGACCAGATCAGGCCAGCGCGCGGGCTGAAGGCCTTGTCGGTTCGCTTGAGATCGACCGGGGGCGTCAGCGTGCGCCTGTCGTCGAAATCGACCTTGAAGACGTCGTAGCGCAGGCCGGCGAGCAGCTTCCATTGCTTGGTCAGCGCGATCTGGTCCTGCACATAGGCGGCGGCGGTGTCGGAGATGACTTTGTTGTCGGCGTCGGTGCCGTTCGGCACAAAACGCGTTACCACGGCGTAGGGGTTGGCGGCCGCAACGGTGATGGCGGTTGCGGCGCCGAAAAAGCCGGTGTTGCGCTTGTTGGCGCTGTTCTGCTGACCCAGTTCAACGCCGGCCAGCAGCGTATGTTCGAAACCGCCGGCGCTGAGTTTTTGGGTGAAATCGGTCTGGTTGAACACGTTGGTGCGCAGATTGGCGTTGTTATAGGCCGACAGGCTCATGTTGCCGGCGGCGTCGACGGCGCTGCCCGGATAGGTGTTCTGATAGAACTTGTCGTACTGCGTGACACGGAAATTATTTTTCACCTGCAGGCCGCCGCCGAAGTCGTGGTCCAGCACGGCGGACAAGGCATCCACCTTGGAGCGGGCGTTGCTGTCGGCGGCGTTGCCGAAAAAGGTCGCCGGATCGGCGTTGAACGGTGCGCCGTTGCGCGATGGAAAGCCGCGGTCTGCCGTGCGCACGTCCTGCAGATGTTCAAAGTCAAGGGTGAGCGCGGTCTGGGAATCAAGCACGAATGTTGCCGTCGGATTGAAGGCATAGCGTTGCAGGAAGGCGCCGTTGCGGAAGCCGCCTGAGTCCTCAATCATGGCGTTGAGGCGCCAGGCCGCCGAGTCCTTGAGCTTGTCGCCGACGTCGAAGGTGGCGCGTTTCTGGTTGTAGCTGCCGAGGGTGAGATTGACCTCGCCGACCGGGGCGAATTCCGGGCGTTTGGTGACGCGGTTTACCACGCCGCCGGCGCCGCCGCGGCCAAAGGCCATGCCGCCGGGGCCTTTCAGCACCTCGACGCGCTCAAGGTTGTAAAGGTCGCGGAAGACCTGCGCGTCATCGCGGATGCCGTTGACAAAAAAATCAGCGGTGGTGCTGTTGCCGCGGATGACCAACTGGTCGCGGTTGCCCTCACCCTGGTGCATCAGCACGCCCGGCACATAACGGAACACGTCGCCCATGCTTTGCATGGCGGTGTCCTTCATCACCGTGGCCGGGACGACGCTAACGGAGGCGGGAACCTCCTTGAGCGGTGTGTCGGTTTTGGTGAAGGTGGACGAGCGCTCGGCGCGGTAGCCCTCGACTGGACCATCGGCGCGCTCGGCCTGACCCTGCACGCTCACCTCGGGCAGGGTGACTGGCGTTTGCGCCCGGGCCGGCGAGGACGTCATGGTTAGGCCTGTCGCCACCGCAGCGATGGCAAGCGCAGTGTTGAGGGCGGTGGTGTTGCATGTGTGCTTCGCATTCGTGTTCACAGTCACAGTCAGTCTCCTTGGTCGGTGGTGTTCCGGAGCTGGCTGGCTGGCCACGAAAAATGCGGGCCTTGCGGGCTGGCGGCACCGCCCTTTGCCGTGTGCAAAAGTCGGTGCTGATACTGCAGGTTAAAAAATCAGGGCTTCGAGAGGGACAGGCTGCCCCGTGCTTTGTGCGCGGCCCATCCAAGCCAGGCGAGCGGGGCGATCACCAGGAGCGCACTGATGATGTCGCCATAGCGGCCCTCCGCCCATTCTTCGGTGACGTCGTGCAAGCGGGCGTTGTCGATGCCGGGGATTGCGTCCACCTCGGTGAACTCAAAAATGGAACGCAGGACCAGCTGCAGGGCGAAAATTGCCAGGAATATGGCGGTTACCTGGAAAAACAGGCCGAGGTTGACACGCCGTCCGTAGTGGATCCAAGCCAGCGCGAGCAGGGTGGCGAGGACGGTGCCGATGAGCGAGCCTGCAAGCAGCGCGCCCGATCCGGCGTTGCGCGAAAGTGTGACGGTGATCAGGGCCATTTCCATGCCTTCGCGGGTGATCATCAGCACGGTAAATACGAATACGCCGAGGACCGCCGCCGGTCCGGTCCGGCCTGCCGCCGTTTCGAGCCGCGCGCCGATGTCCGAACGCATGTGCCGGGCTGCGCGGGACATGAACAAGGCCATGGAAGTGACCATGATGGCCGCCGCCGTGGCGAGCATGCCCTCCCAGTACGGGCTTACCGCGGTTTCGGCGAGGAATACGCCGAGCAGGGTCGACAACACGAGGGCCGCGGCTGTCCCCGACCACACACCCGGCAGCAAGGCGTCGCGCCCGGTTTTTCTAAGGTAGGCGACGGCGATGGCGACAATCAGGAAGGCCTCTATGCCCTCACGCAAGGTGGAGATCAGCATTTGCAGCATGTTTGTTCCTTTATCCTTGCAACGAAAATGACACGGGTACGAGTACCCACGCATCGATGTTGTCGTCGCCCTGCCGTGCGGGCAGGAAACGCCAGCGCCGCACGGTTTCCAGTGCCGCGCCATCCAGCCGCGCTGAGCCGCTGCTAGTGCGCAGTTCGACCTGACCGGCTATGCCTGCGCTGTTGACCAGCACGCGCAGGATGACCTTGCCCTGCTCACCCATGCGACGGGCGAGCGCCGGGTACACAGGCGCCGGGTTATTAAGATAGGCGGCGTCAAGGCGTGGCGCGCGAACCGCTTCGGCCGGCGTGCGTGTCGGCCCTGGCGCAGTCTGTGTCGGCATGGCGGGCTGTGCCGAAGCTGCGGCGCTTGCGCCCGGATGCGCCATATCCTGCGCGTCGCGCAATCCAGATGAGGCGGATGAGGCGGCCTTGCCTGCCGACGTGAAAGACACGGGTGACACGGGTGACATGGGTGACACGGGTGACATGGGTGACATGGGTGAAACGAGTGAAACGGGTGACGGTAGCAGGGCGACCGGTACGTCGGCGGGGCGGGTCACGGCTTTTGCGGACGCGGCGTGTGCGCTGGAGTGCGCTGTCGTTGGCGATGTTGATATTGCGGTGGGTGGTGCTGCGCTCAGGCGCACACTCAAACTTAGTGGCACCGGAATGTGCAGCATTTTGGGCGGGGTGTACGCGATAACGGCACCCAGGACTGCGGCGTGCAAGCCGAGGCTGATCGCCACGCCAAGCCAGGGGCCGGGCGCCGGGTTATCAAAATGATTGCGCGAATAAATGTGTTGCCGGTCAACACCGCGTGCCTTTGTGCTTTGATCCGGAACCAGCCGAAGCCGCCCGGCCGCGCGCGCGTTTGTCATTCCGGTCGCCCGCGGATTCGGGAATGGGAACACGGCACTCATGCGGTGAGAATCAGCTTGCCGTTTTGCGTCACCCTGAGCCGATATTCGCGGCCGTCGTGGGCGATGATCAGTTCGCCGCGCGCGCCCAGAAGCTCACCGCTGCTGACGCGGGCGGGGGGGACGGTGCCGACATGGCGCGGCATTTGCGCAAGGGCAAAGGGATTTTTGACGGAGGGCATAAGATAATGATAATGATTCTCATTTGTTTTGTCAAGGGCGGCTGCTGCTACGCGAGTTGTGGCAAAGCTTCGCCTGCAGGGCGTTCGGGCGGGCGGTGCCGAGCGCCACGCGCCAGAGACTAGAGGCAGCGACCGGCTCTGCGACCACACGACCGAAGCGGGTGCTAACATCGCTCCTTCGGTTCCGCTCCGCACATGAACAAACACCTCTTCCCATTACTGCGTCTTCTGGCCGACGGCCGGTTTCATTCCGGCGAGCAGCTTGGCGCCGGACTCGGCCTGACCCGGTCTGCCGTGTGGCATGCCGTGCATGCGCTGGAGACCCAGGGTCTCGCCCTGAACAAGCTGCGCGGGCGTGGTTACCGCCTTGCGCGTCCCGCTGACCTGCTTGTCGCAACTGACGTTTTGCGCGCGGCAGGCGATGCGTCGCAGTTGCTGCACCTCGAACTGCTCGACAGTTGCCCTTCGAGCAACACGCTGCTGATGGAGCGTGCCCGCTCGGGCGCAGCGCACGGCAGCGTCCTCGCCTGTGAGTTGCAATCGGCCGGACGCGGGCGCCTTGGCCGCAGCTGGCAGTCTGGCATTGCCGGGAGCCTGACCTTTTCGTTGCTTTGGCGTTTTCAGAGCGGTGCTGCCGCGCTCGCCGGACTTTCGCTTGCTGTGGGCGTTGCGGTTGCGCGTGCCCTGGAGAAATCCGGCGTTGTCGGCGCGCAACTGAAGTGGCCCAACGACATCCTGCAAGACGATAAAAAACTCGCCGGCATCCTGATTGAAATCAGCGGCGAGGCCAACGGACCGAGCGCCGCGGTCATCGGCATCGGCGTCAACACCCGGCTCGATGCAGCTCTGCGCGCGGCCATTGACCAAGCTGCCATCGATATCGCGAGCCTCGCCGACCCGGCGCCCTCGCGCAGCTTGCTGCTGGGCCTGTTGCTGGGCGAACTGGTGAAGGTGCTCGAGGTGTTTGCGTGCGAGGGTTTTGCGCCTTTTCGCGAAGAATGGCAGCAACGGCATGCGCACCAGAACCAGCGTGTGAGTGTCAGCACGGGCGCGCGGCGCGGCGCGGGCGGGGACGATCTTGTCGGGGACGCCGCCGGCATTGATGTGGATGGCGCGCTGCTATTGCGCTCGGCGCGCGGTCTGCAACGCATTGTCAGCGGCGATGTCAGCCTGCGCCGGGCCTGATGCGATGATGCTGACCGTCGATTGCGGCAACACCCGCCTCAAGTGGGCGTTGTACGGCGTCAAGGCGCTCGAGCAGGGCGCGCAGCCGCTGGTGCTGCAACAAGGGTCGGTCGCGGTCGGCGCGATTAGCGATCTGGCCGCGCCGTGGAACGGGTTGCCGCAACCGCAGGCCATCGCCATCGGCAACGTCGCCGGCGAGATGGCGCGTGCCGCGCTGCTGCCCTTGCTGGCGCGCTGGCCGGTGGAACCGCTGTGGGTGCGCGCCGGCGCCAGCGCCTGCGGTGTTGTCAGCCGCTACGATGATCCGGTGCAACTCGGGGTGGACCGTTGGGCGGCGCTCATCGCCGCCTGGGCGCGCTGCCGCGGCGCCTGTCTTGTGGTGAGCGCAGGAACGGCGACCACCATTGATTCGCTGAGCGCAACGGGGGAGTTTCCCGGCGGGCGCATCCTCGCAGGCGTGGCGTTGATGAAAAAAGCGCTGGCCACCAATACCGCGGACCTGCCCTTGCGGCAGGGGCGTTATGCCGTCGACCCGTGCAACACCGCCGATGCGATTGAATCGGGTTGTCTTGAAGCGCAGGCCGGGGCCATAGAGCGCTGCCACGCACGGCTGCCGGCCGGCTCGCCCTGCTACATCACCGGCGGGGCCGCCACCGTCGTCGCTGCGCGGCTCAATCTCGCTGCGCCGGTGAGTGTGGTGGATAATCTGGTACTTGAGGGTTTGTTGCGTCTGGCACAGGCGGCGGCGCCGCGCAGTGCATGAGTAGCGCAGTTTTTTCTTGAGGATGGTCGCTTGAAGAATATGTTCATCATCTTGCTGGTCGCCAACCTCGCCTTCGCCGCCTGGGCGCTGCTGTTGCGCGACGAAGCGCGCGACGCGCACCTGATGGCGCAACAGATCAACCCGGAGAAAATCAAGGTTATCCTGGCGCGCGACAAGCCAGCTGCTGCGCCAGTTGCGCCAGTTGCGGCGCCGGCGGCCAAGCCGCCGGAACCGCCGGAATTGCTCGTCTGTGTCGAGTGGGGCGGGTTCGTGCCGGCGGACGCGACGCGTGTCGAGGAGTTGCTCGCGCCCTTGGGCATGGGGCCCAAGTTGTCGCAGCGAAAGGTCGAGGATAATGTTGGTTGGTGGGTTTTTATTCCGCCTCTACCCAACCGCCAGGCGGCGAATCAGAAGGCGGCCGAGCTTAAAAACCTGGGTGTGGAGGATTTTTTCATCGTCAGTGAAGAGCCGAAATGGCGCAACGCCATCCAGTTTGGCTTGTTCAAGTCCCAGGATGCCGCGAATGTGCGTCTGGCGAAATTGCGCGACAGTCGCGTGCGCTCGGCCCAGGCCGGTATGCGCGACGCGCAGATAGCCAAGGTTTTTTTCCAGCTGCGCGATGTGCCCGAGCCCTTCGCCGCAAAGCTGGGTGAGATGAAGACCATGTTCCCCGGCAGCGAGGTCAAGGCCTGCGCCGCCGAGGAGGCGAAAGCGCGGCCATGAAACTCTCCGCCATTCCGTTCTCCACCACCGACTGGTCGGCCATCGCGCCCACCGAACACCCGGGCGAGCGTGGCAAGGCGCTATGGCACACGCAACAATTCGGCGACATTCGCGTGCGTATGGTCGAATATTCCCCCGGTTATCTTGCCGACCACTGGTGCGCCAAGGGCCACATCATCCTGTGCCTGCAGGGCCAGCTCGATACCGAGTTGAAGGACGGCCGCCGTTTCACCCTCACGCCGGGCATGAGTTACCAGGTCGCCGATGATGACGGCGAGCATCGTTCATCGACGGCGGTGGGGGCGAAGCTGTTTATTGTCGATTGAGCCGGTTCGCCGGGACCATTTTTCCATTCATGAAAATCGTCGCAGCCCTTGCTGGCCTGCTCTGCGCCTGTTTCGCGGCGCTTGCGGCCGATTCCCCCGGAACAGGCAACATGGTGGTGGTTCCAGGCGGTTCGTTTGTCATGGGCAGCAACGACGGGCCGGATGACGAGAGACCGGCGCATCAGGTGTACGTGGCGCCATTCCAGATCGACCGCCTCCCGGTTACCAATGCGCGTTTTGCCGAGTTCCTGAATGTCGCCGGTCCGGCCAACGGCAAGGGCGAGCGGCTGTTCGATGATGACGATGCCGACGCGCGCATACACCGGCAGGGCGCACGCTGGGTCGCGGACAAGGGGTTTGAAAACCACCCGGCAGTCGAGGTCTCGTGGGCCGGTGCGCGCGACTACTGCGCCTGGCGCGGCCAGCGCCTGCCAAGCGAGGCCGAATGGGAAAAGGTTGCACGCGGCACCGACCAAAGAAAATATCCCTGGGGCAACGCGCCGCCTGCGCGCACGCGCGCGCAATACGCCGCGCGCTTTAACGAAACGGCGCCCGCCGACGCGTTTCCCGCCGGCGCAAGCCCCTATGGCGTGCTCGGCATGGCCGGAAACGCCTGGGAATGGGTCAGCAGCGCTTACCGGCCGTATCCCTATGAGCGCGGTGACGGACGGGAGGACTTGCAGACTGGCCCGGTGCGTGCGACGCGCGGCGGCGGTCACGATTCGCCGGCGGAGGAAATTACCACCACGCAGCGCGGCCGCAATTTGTCTCGCGCCCCGCGCGCCGGCCACCACAACATCGGCTTTCGTTGCGCGAAGTAAGGAGCTGAAACGGCGAACCCGGGGTCGGCGGGGCTAGGGTGGCAACCCATTTTATGGGCAGGAACCGGCTGGAAAGCCGCGTCTGGCAAGGCTTTGCAGACTATTGCGTTGGCGGATTAATTACGGATTTTGGCCAACAGCGCGGTGGTCGAACGCTCGTGCTGGAAGGGGATGGAGTGCACGCTGCCGCCCCAGCCGAGTACTTCTTTCGAACCGACGATGTCCTCGGGCTTCCAGTCGCCGCCCTTGGCCAGCACGTCCGGCCGGCAGGTGAGGATCAGCGACAAGGGCGTGTCCTCGTCGAACCAGGTGACCAGATCGGTTGAGGCGAGCGCCGCAAGCACGGCGATGCGATCCTGCTGCGTATTGACCGGACGATCGTCACCCTTGCCGAGGCGCCTGACCGAGGCGTCGCTGTTGACCGCGACGATGAGGCTCGCCCCGAGCTCGCGCGCCTGCGCGAGGTAAGTGACGTGGCCGCGGTGCAGGATGTCGAACACGCCGTTGGTGAACACCAGCGGCCGCGGCAGTAGCGCCACGCGCGCGGCGACATCGGCGGTGTGGCAGCGCTTGGCTTCGAATTCAGGGCGCGGGTAGATGTTCATTGGAACGGGTTGAAGGCGTGAAGTGGTGACGGGGTGAAGGAGTGTGGCATTGCCGCAGATCGGGACGATTGTACTTTATGTGCGTCGACCGTCCCGTGGCAGGCGGCGGCGTCAGTGTAAGTGTCGGTGTCAGTGCGCCTGCAGCAGGCGGCCGTAATCGGCGTAGTGATCGGCAATGCCTGCGGCGCGCAGCGCCTGCCACCAGGTGGCGAGGTTGCTGCTCACTACCGGCTTGCCCAGTTGGTGTTCCAGTTGCGGCAGGATGGCGAGGGTGGCGAAGTCGGTGCAGCTGACGACCATGGCTTCGGCGTCCGGATGGTCGCACGCGCGCACGTGATCGAGCACCGCCTCCTGCGGCACGCGGGAAATGTTGACGTACTCGTGTGCGCCGCCGGCGCCAATGCCAAGGCCGGCGGCACGGATGGTTTCGATGCCGTGTTCGGCAAAAAAGGCGATCTCGTGGCGGTTGAGGGCCTCGTGATAAGGCGTGGCGAGCGCCACCTTGCGCGCGCCGAGGGCGCGCAGCGCGTGCACGAGGGCGGGCGCCGTCGCGACGGCCGGCACGCCGCCGATCTCGCGCATGCGATTGGTGAGTTTGTCCAGCGGCGAAACCATGGAGCCGGCGGTGCAGCCGTAGGCAATGACATCGACCGAGGCGGGGGTGAGCGTAGCGATGGCGGCGCTGATGTCGCGGTCGAGCGTCGCGGCGTCCGCGCCCACGTGCAGGACCATGCGCGTGACATGGATGCTGACGCCCTCCGGGGCCATGCGCGCCCACTCGGCCTCGTTGACGGTGTTGGTCGTGGGCACGATCAGCCCGATTTTGGCGCGCCGGCCGTAGGGCCGGTAATGCGCGTCAATCATGATGCGCAGGCCAGTGACACAGGCACCAGTAATATAGACACGAGGCGTCGATCATTTGAAGGACGTGGCTGCATCGGCATAGTTTTTGTCAAACTCGCTGACATCATCAAAGCCCATCAAGGCGGAAAAATCCTTGAACGGATAGAGCGGCACGTCAAGCGCGGTGCTGGAGCCGTCGCGCTTGAGTCCGCTGTAGGCGCGCTCAAGTGCTGCGCCCATGGCAAGAAAACCGACTGCCGGGAAAATCGCGAAACGGTAGCCGATTTCCTGTAATTCGGCCGCGGTGAGCACCGGCGTGCGCCCGCCCTCGACCATGTTGGCGACCAGCGGCACGTCAAAGGCCTTGCCGATTCGCTGCATTTCCTCCACGCTCTCCGGTGATTCGACGAACAGCAGATCGGCCCCGGCGCGCAAGTAGGTTTCGGCACGGCGCAACGCCTCGTCCAGGCCGAGGGTGGTGCGCGCATCGGTGCGGGCGATGATGAGGAAGTCCTTGCTGTCGCGGCTCTCGGCGGCAACTTTGATCTTGGCGGCCATGTCCTCGCGCGCAATCACGCGCCGGCCGAGCATGTGGCCGCATTTTTTCGGAAACTCCTGGTCTTCGAGCTGAATGGCGCAGGCCCCGGCCGCCTCGTAGCCGCGCACAGTGTGACGCACATTGAGCAGGCCGCCGTAGCCGGTGTCGCCGTCGGCCACCAGGGGTGTCTGCGTGATCGAACTCAATTGCGCGACCCGGTTGGACATTTCGGTGTAGGTGGCGATGCCCGCATCGGGCAGCCCGAGGTGAGAGGCGACCACGCCGTAGCCGGTCATGTACAGGCATTCAAACCCCATGCGGTCGGCGATCTTTGCCGAGATGCCGTCGAACACACCCGGAGCGACGATGAGTTTTTTCTGTTTGAGCCGCTCGGCGAAAGCGCGGCGTTTGCTTGCTGACATGGTCTCTCCTTGGATTGGGTTCTGGTTCTGGCCGCAATATTTCTGGCGCGACTTTTCGGGACCGCCGGGTGCGACGCCGGCTAGTGGATGGCTGCGGAGGCGCGCAAGGCGTCAATCATCGCGGTCTTGCGCATGAAGGCGCGCGCGAGTGCGGGGTCTTCCGCGGTGCGGCGCATTTCGTCCTGGTTGCGGCGCCGCGCCTCGGGGTTGCGCTCTTCCATGGTTTTCTTGTTGCGCGCCGTGTTGGCATTGATGAAGTCTATGGCGATCTGGCGTCGTTGGCGCTCGTACAGGTCCAGCAAGCCGGCATCTTCGCCGCGTGCAACGCGAATGAGTTTGTCGCAAAGGTTCAGTGCATCGTGCACCCCGCCGTTCATGCCCATGCCGCCAATCGGGTTGTTGATATGGGCGGAATCGCCGGCAAGAAAGGCGCGACCGGCGCGATAGGTCGTGGCCACGCGCTGGTGCACCGGGTAGAGCGTGCGATGGATGGTTTCGTAGCGCTCCGGTTTTTGCCAAACGCCTTGCAGGCGCGCCTCGGTCGAGGCGTCCGAAACGACGTCCTCGTCGGCCTCATCGTTGCGTGTGGGAAAGAGCACACGCCACATGCCCGGCACGCGCAGCAGCACGCACCATTCGTCTGGATCGGACACGTAGTTGACCAGCGACAAACCGTCCAGGACGGCGGCGAAATCAAACGTCGTGCTGGCGACGTAAAAGCGTTCCGGGTAGGTCATGCCCTCGAACGCGATGCCAAGCGCAGTGCGCACGGCGCTCCAGGCGCCGTCCGCGCCGATCAGCCAGTCGCCGCGGTGGGTTTCGACATGGCCGGCGCGCTCTATTTTTAGTGTGATGCCGTCGGTGTTTTGCTCGACGTCCAGCACTTTGGCCTCAAGGTTCAAGTCGACATCCGGAAAGGCCTTGAGGCGGTCGCGAATCAGGCGCGTCATTTTCCACTGCTCGCACTGCAGACGGTAGGGGTGGTCGGTGTCGCCGCGCAGCACCTCGGCATCAAATTCGGCGATGAGGCCGCTTTTGCGGTCGCGAAACTGGGTGTGGCGCGCCACCAGGCCCTGGCTGTGCAGGTCTGCCGTCAGCGTCGGGTCGATGCGCGCGATCATGTCTAGCGTCGGCGGATGAAAAGTTGACGCGCGCAGGTCCTCGGCCAGTTCGCCGCGCCGTTCGAACAGGCTTACTTTCATGCCGGCCTTGGCAAGCACCAGCGCCGAAATCATGCCGACCGGACCCGCGCCGGCGATGAGCACGCGTTTGTCTGCAGTCATTTCAGTGCTCTGCCAGCAGTGAACCGAGGCCGTAGATTTTGTCCTTGATGCCTTTTTGGCGCAGCGCCCACCAATAGGTGGCGGTGTTGATGGCGATCACCGGTTTGCCCAGCCAGAACTCGGCCATGGCGGCCACCTCGGCCATGGCGAGGTTGGTGCCCACCTGGACGATGGCGTCGACCTTGCCCTTGTTCACTTCAATGATGGCGTCTCGCAACTGCGTCTTGCTCGCGTGTGCGATCAGCACCGGGCTGGCGCATTTGAGGCCTTTGAGGTTGACCACGTCAAAGCCGCAGTCGGTGAAAAAACGGTGCACCTGTTTGTCGCCAACCGGCATGTAAGGGGTGATGATGCCAAGGCGCTTGACCTTGCCGTATTTGCGCAGCGCCGCCTGGCAGGCGTCCGAACCCATCGCCACGTTGACGCCGGCGTGTTTTTCGACTTTGCGTTGCAGTTTGGTGGCGCCGTCACGGCCGTCCCAGAATGTCTCGGCCGACATGCCCATGATGATGGAGTCGGGGTTGCAGGACATCACCGAATCGACCGAGTCCATCAGTGTGGCGCGGATATTGTTCATCAGCACCATGAATGATTTGTCGTCGCTCACCTTGGTGTCGGGGATGACAATGCGCGAAAAATGGTTGGTCACGCCATACGGCTTCATCATCTCGTACTCCGGCTGCACCGAAGTATTGGTCGATGGGGCGATTACGCCGAAGGTGTGGCGCAATCCGAGTGAATCGCGGGTTTTGGCTTTTGCTGCGGCGCCGGCTGGCATGGGTAACTCCTTCGTTCAGGTCTGCGGGAGGGGGGTGATGTTTGGGATATTCACGATTGTAGCGGCAAGCGCGGCGCGAGGATGGTTTCGCATCGTATCGCACCGCGCCGGGGGCGTCGCGGGTTTCAGGCAAGCGCGGCGATGATCTCATCACGCATGAGCAAGTCGGCGTATTTTTGGCCCATGTCGAAGAGGTTGGCCTCATGCGGCCCCTGCGCGCGGTCGCCGACGCAGTCTGTGGCGACAATGGTGCGCAGGTTGTTGCTGAGCGCGTCGACCACGCTGGCGCGCACGCAGCCCGAGGTGGTGCAACCGGCGACGACAAGGGTGTCGACGCGCCGTTGCAGCAACCAGGCGCTGAGTCCGGTGTTGAAAAACGCCGAGGCCTGGGTCTTGCGCACGATGAGTTCGCCGGCGATGGGCGTGAGCTCGGGGACGAATTGCCCTATTGCGGCGGTCTCGGTCAGCGTCTTGAGGGCCGGCGCCTTGATTGCGAACACGCCCCAGTCCGAGCCGTCATCGGCATAGACGACGCGGCTGTGGGCGACGGGGCGGCCGGTGTTGCGAAAATGCGCCAGCAGTCCGACGGTGCGCTTGACCGCGGCATCAATATTGCCGCCGCCAAAATGCGCCGGGTCGTTGAAGCCGACGGTGAAGTCCACGACCAGCAGGCCGGTGCGCTCGCCGAAACCGGCGAGGTTGCCGAAGTTCTGTTTTTTGTAAATATCAAGATCACTCATGGAAGGGGCTGTCCTGTTTTAGTTACCGTGCTGGTTTTTTGCCGTCAGTTTCCGTGTTTGTATCAGTGTCAGTGCCAGTGCGCGGGTCGCGTTTTGGCATGGTAGGGCAGGGCTTGCATGCGCGCCATCCACGCGTCTATTTTTTCCGGCAAGGCCGAGGTCATCGCCAGAGCGGGTTTTTTCACCTCGCAGCGCAGGCAGAGGGCGAGCATCGGGTAGAGCGTGAAATCGGCCGCCGATAGTGCACCGGCGAGAAAGTCGCCGCGCATGTCGGCGGCGCTGCGCGCCAGTTCGGCGAGGCACAGGTCGCGGGCTGCGCTGATGCGTCCCTCATCCCAATCGTGCTCCGGCGTGAACAGCACGCCCGTAACCAGCTTGTTCATCGCCGGCGCGTAGTAGTTGTCGGCCTCGCACACCATACGCCGGACAAGGGCCTGATCGCGTGTATTGCCCGGAAAGAGGGGCTTGCCCGAAGCCGGGTATTGCTGCTCCAGGTATTCGACGATGGCAGCCGACTCATAGAGCACGAAACCGTCGTCGATGATTGAGGGCACTTTGCCGCGCGGGTTAATGGCGCGAAATTCCGGTTTTTTCAAGTCGCCGTCGCTGAAGGACATCAGCTTCAGCTCATGGGGAATCTGTTTGTGTTCAAGCGCGAGCCAGACGCGCCATGTGTAGGGCGAACCGGCGCCGTAGTAAAAGCCAAGTGCCAAGAGGCCTCCGGGAAAAGGATCACAATGCGGGAACGAACGAATGCGGGATAAAACGGCGGTGCGCTAAGGGCAGTGCGCTGAAAACCGGACCGATCTGATTATAGTGCCGCCGGCGACTTGCGGCTTGCGGCTGCGCGGTCTCAGGCTGTTTCGGCCATGCCGCGCGCCGCCGGGGGCGCGGGTTCTGGTGTTTTTCTCTGTGTCAATTCTTTGCGAAAGCGGTTGAGTTCGCGCACCGATGCGAATTTTTGACCGAACAGCACGCCCAGACTGCGCAGGATGCCATCGACGACCCGCGTCTCCCAGCTAGCGTCGAAGCGGATCTGCCGGTCGAGCCAGGACTCGAGCCAGGCCGGATCGGGCAGCCGTGATTGCACCGTGTCGTTGGGAAATAGCGATTTGTTGACGTGCAGGTTGGTCGGGTGCAGAGGCCTGTTTGAGCGCGCCGAGCTCGCCATCAGGATGCCGACCTTGGCGAACGCCAAGCGTGCTTCATCGCCATGCTGTTCAATAGCGCGGCGCATGTATTGCAAATAGGCGCCGCCGTGACGCGCCTCATCACGCGCGATCAGGTCGTAGATCTTGCGTATGACAGGCTCGGTGTGCCATTGGGTCGCGCGGCGGTACCAGTGGTTGAGGCGGATTTCGCCGCAAAAATGCAGCATCAGTGTTTCCAGGGGCGGAGCGGGGTCGAACTGGAAGCGCACCGCATGTAACTCGGCTTCAGTCGGCGCAAGTTCGGGCCGGAAGCGGCGCAGGTATTCGATCAACACCAGCGAATGCTTTTGTTCTTCGTAGAACCATACCGACATGAAGGCCGAAAAATCGCTGTCGTGCTGGTTATCTCGCAGGAACATTTCCGTCGCCGGCAGGGCCGCCCATTCGGTGATGGCGTTCATCTTGATCGTCTGTGCCTGCTCGTCGGAGAGCAGTGCGGCATCGAAGCTGGACCAGGGCACATCCTCGGCCGTGTGCCAGCGAACACGTTCCATGGATTTGAAGATTTCCGGATAGATCATCATGGGAATGAATGTACGAAATGATTGGGTCGGGACTGCGTCAGTGAGGTTACGGCTTGGTTACAGTTGCTCATGGCGGGCGCTTCCCGCCTTGCCCGACAAAGGGGGGGCGTTTCGCATTGGCGCGGCAGCGCGCGGAGCAATGCTTCGCCTCAGCCCAGTTTTTCGCCCAGGCCTTGCGCCAGGCCATGGGTCGTGCGCACGCCGTGCCTATTTTTGCCGGCAGCGTGGATTTTGTATGACTCATGCGGCGCTCAGGCGGTGACATGGCTTTCACGCCATTGGGTAATCGCCAGTACCACACTGTCGAGACCTTGTAACAGGGTCACGCCGGGGATGTCGCGGCGGCCGAGCCCGGCATTGCCGCCGCCGGCCCATACTGCAATTTCGCGAGGCAAACGGTCGCGCAGCGCTTCAAGACCGTCGCACACTTGCACCGGGGCAAAAGCCGCGCTGAACGAGACGGCGACGATGTCGGCATTGTGCGCGGCCGCAGCAAGCGCGATGTCGCGTACCGGCGTTTGTGTTCCGAGGGAAATGCAGGTTGCGCCTTCCATGACGAACATCGCCTCGGCCATCAGCAGGCCCAGATTGTGCTGCTCGGTCGGTAGCGTGGTCAGCATCATCAGCGGCGCATGGCCCGAATCGGGCATGGTGCTGATGGCGGTGCGCAAAAGGCCTTGCAGTGTTTCGGTGTACAAATGCTCTTCAAAAATCTCAAACTGGCCGGACATCCAGGCTTCCCCGACCAGCACATTGAGTGGCGTCACGGTGTTGGTGAGGAAATGATGCAGCCCCTGGCGCATCAGGCATTGCGACAGTTGCTGGCGCAAGTCGTGCACGCGATGATTTTTGATCAGATCGAGCAGCGCCTGCAGGTGGCTTGGCGCGGGGCCATCCTGGGGCTGGCCGCCGGCAAGGCCGCTATAGAATTGCTGCAATTCTTCGATTGACCGGCTGACCAGCTTGCCCGGACGGTGGCCGTTGTCCATGAGGCGCTTGATTGTGCGCAGTTTTTCCACCTGCGCGGCGGGATAGACGCGCTCCCCATGCTTGTCGCGGTCCGGTTGCGGGAACTGGTAACGCCTCTCCCACATCCGCAAGGTGTCTTTGGACAGGCCGGTATCGTGCTCCACGGCGCTGATGGAAAAGGACGGGAGTAAGGACTGACTTGGTTTAGACATCGCGATTTATCATTTTTGTCTAGGACAAAATGGTTGACTTGGTGGAGATCAAGGCTTAGATTAGCAAATAGTATCTTATTTGACTAGTACAAATCCATAATGATTGTGGGGGCTTCCATGAAATTGCCTAGACTATTGCTTGCTGCGCTGCTGCTGCTGCTGGCCGGAGGGGCCAATGCGGCCTGCTCCAAGCTGCTTAATGTCACGCTGCCCGATCTGCAGGATGTGCCGACGCCGCTTTGCAAGTACGAGGGCAAGGTTGTGCTGGTGGTGAACACCGCCAGCCGCTGCGGCAATACACCGCAATACGAGGGCTTGGAAAAACTCTACCGGCGGTACAAGGACAAGGGCCTGGTGGTGCTCGGCTTTCCTGCCAATGACTTCGCCGGGCAGGAGCCGGGCAGCAACAAGGAAATTGCCGATTTCTGCCAACTCAATTACGGCGTGAGCTTTCCGATGTTCTCCAAAACAGGGGTCAGCGCAAAAAATGCCAATCCCCTCTACGCGCAACTGGCCGAGAAAACCGGCCGGCGCCCGCAGTGGAATTTTCATAAATACCTCATCGACCGGCGCGGCGAGAACGTGCTGTCCTACGAGAACGACGTCCAGCCCGAGGACCCGCGCTTTGTCGCGGGCATCGAACGACTGCTCGCCGCCCGCTGAACCGGGACGGCTGGCGCATCCGATTTTTTTACCAAGGACCCAAATTTTCATGAATGCCCCAGAAAGATTACCCCTTCCAGATGTCCAGGCCAAACCCGACGGTCGCGCCGTGCCTATCAACCGCGTCGGTGTGAAGTCTGTGAAGTTCCCGCTGCGCATCAAATGCGCCGACGGCGGCGAACAGGCCACGGTCGCCATGATCGACATGTATGTCGGGCTGCCGCACCACGTCAAGGGCACGCACATGTCCCGCTTTCTTGAGGTCTTGCATGCCAACGCCGCCGCGCTCGACATGGCGGGTTTGCAGGCGCTGATGCAAACCATGCTGGTACGGCTCGAAGCCAGGGCCGGCTATATTGAGATGCGCTACACCTATTTCATCGAGAAACTCGCGCCGGTATCAGGCGTGCCCAGCCTGCTCGATTACGAGGTGAAAATGCGCGCGGAGGTCGACCAGACCGGGCATTACGAGGCCACACTCACGGTGCAGGCGCCGGTCACCAGTCTTTGTCCCTGCTCGAAGGAAATTTCCGCCTACGGCGCGCACAACCAGCGATCGCACATCACCATTGAGGCCTTGCTGGAACAGCCCATGACCATCGAGGAGCTGGTCGCCGTCGCCGAAAAAGAGGCCTCATGCGAGGTCTACGGCCTGCTCAAGCGGCCGGATGAAAAATACGTCACCGAACGCGCCTACGACAATCCAAAATTTGTCGAGGATCTGGTGCGCGACATTGCAATCGCACTAAACGGCGATGTGCGCATAGCCGCATACAGCATCGAGTCGGAGAACTTCGAGTCCATTCACAACCACTCGGCCTACGCGATGATTCGCCAGGACAAGCGCGGCCTGCGCTGAGCGTCCGCCTCGCGCCGCGTGTCTCGCTTCGGCGCGATGCGCGCCGCGCCGGGCACAGCATGCTCAGCGTATTAATTCAATGACTATCACCGCAAAACCCCGCAAGCGTATCGCCGTTATCGGCGCCGGTATCGCCGGTCTTGCCACGGCTTGGCTGCTGTCGCGCCGTCACGAGGTCGTGCTGCTGGAGGCCAATGACTACCTTGGCGGACATACCAACACCGTCGATGTCACCATCGACGGTTTGACCTACCCGGTTGATACCGGCTTTTTGGTGTTCAACCACAGAACCTATCCGAATCTGGTGGCGTTGTTCAAATTTCTTGGCGTAGAGACTGCGCCATCTGAGATGTCCTTCGCCGTGAGCCTGGGTGACAGCGCCAACCCCGGACTCGAATGGGCTGGCACCAGCGTGGGTGCGCTGTTTGCGCAAAAGCGCAACTTGTTGCGCCCGGCGTTCTGGGGCATGTTGCTCGACATCCTGCGATTTAACCGCGCTGCAAGCGCAATGGCCCGTGGAGCAGGCGGCAGTGGCGCACAGTCGGTGCAGCATTTTCTGAGGCAGGGCGCTTATGGGCGGCTGTTTCGCGACGCCTACCTGCTGCCCATGGTCGGCGCGATCTGGTCATGCCCGACCCAAACGATGCTGTCTTACCCGGTGGCGACGCTGGCGCGCTTTTGCGAAAACCATGGCCTGCTGCAAATCACCAACCGGCCGCAGTGGCACACCGTCAGGGGCGGTGGCCGCGAATATGTCAAAAAACTCGCGGCCGGCATAGGCGTCGTGCGCACCGGCGAGGCGGTGCTTTCGGTCACCGCCTCAAGCCATGGCGTGCAGGTTGTCACCCAAAAGGGGACCAGCCAATTTGACGAGGTGATCATGGCCTGTCACAGCTGTGAGGCATTGCGCATGCTGGTGCAGCCGCTGCCGCAGGTGCGCGACGTGCTGGCCGCGGTGCGCTACCAGCGCAATCGCGCCGTTTTGCACACCGATACCGCCTTGATGCCTCGCGCGCGCACGGCCTGGGCGGCATGGAATTACCTCGCTGCGCGGGCGGCCACCGACCAGAACCCGGTTGGCGTCTCCTACTGGCTTAACCGACTGCAGCCTTTGCCCTTCAGTCGGCCGGTGATCCTTAGCTTGAACCCGCCGCGAGAGCCGGACCCGGCGAGTGTCATCGCCGTCTTCGACTACGAGCATCCGGTGTTCGATGCCGCGGCGATTGAATCACAACACGCCCTCCCCGCGCTGCAGGGACGCGACGGCCTGTGGTTTTGCGGCGCATGGACGGGTTATGGTTTTCATGAGGACGGATTGAAGTCCGCGCTTGCCGTCGCCAACGCCATGGGCGTTCGCGCGCCTTGGCAGTCTCGCGCTGAGTCGGCGGCATCCCGCCCGCAACGCAACCTGCCCAGTGTCGCGTTGGGCCGTGCCGCCTAGCATGCGGGCGCAATTTTTTTTCGGTCAAGTGATGCACAGGCGGCTTCGGCCGGCGGAAAACCGTTTCGTTTACCCGGTGTTTTTCCTGCGCGTGCCCCTATCCAACCCGGAGTCCCTGCGTGGCCTCTTGTTCGGACTCAACCGTTGGAACCTGTTCAGTTTCATGTTCCGCGATCATGGCGCGCGCGACGGCTCGTCGCCGCTCGCCTGGATACGCGCGCTGCTGGCGCGTGAGGGCCTTGGGGACGCAGACGGCGAGGTCTGGCTGCAGACCTTTCCGCGTGTGCTCGGTTACGTTTTCAATCCGGTGAGTTTCTGGTTCTGCCACGACCGCGCTGGCGCATTGCGCGCCATATTGTGCGAGGTCAATAATACCTTTGGCGAACGCCATCACTACCTGCTTTCGGCGGCCGGTGGCGGGGTGATCCCGCCCGGTGCGGGGCTCGTCACACGCAAGGTTTTTCATGTCTCGCCGTTTTGCGCCGTCAAGGGTGATTACCGCTTCCACTTTCATGATGTTGCCAAGGATGTCGCCGCGGGCGCGGTGCTTGCGCGCATCGACTACGCGGACGAGGACGGCGACCTGCTGCACACCAGCATTTGCGGCCGTGGCGTGGCGCTTGGCACCGCCACGCTCGTGCGTGCATTTGTTACCTATCCGTGGATGACGCTGCTGATGATCCTGCGCATCTATTGGCAGGCGCTGCGCCTTTGGGCCAAGCGCGTGCCGTTTTTCTCCAAGCCTGTTCCCCCTGCCGAGGATGTAAGCCGATGAACCGTACCGTCGCCACGATTTCCGACCCCACCCGCGGCGGGGTGGGACGCTCCCCGGGCGCACAGTCGGCTGCGGTTTCCATGCAGGATTTCGAGTTTGGCCTGCTGCCTTTCGCCGCGCGCACCGTGCTCGGCCTGTTCAGGCGCATCGCCCACGGAACGCTTGCGCTGACCCTGCCCGATGGGCGCAGCCTCGAGTTCGGCGCCGGAGCGCCGCACGCAACGCTTGCGGTGCATGAATGGCGCGTTTTTGGCGATGCCATGTCCGGCGGCGACACGGCCTTCGCCGAGGCTTATTTGCGCGGCAGTTGGAGCAGCGCCGATCCGGCTGTCCTGCTCACGCTGTTGACGCGCAATCGCGACGCCATCGAAGCGGCGCTCTACGGTGGTTTTTGGGGCGGTCTGCTTTACCGCCTCAAGCATCTGTTCAACAGCAACACCCGCAGCGGCAGCCGGCGCAACATTGCCGCGCACTACGACCTTGGCAATGCGTTCTACAAGCTGTGGCTTGACCCTTCGATGACTTATTCGAGTGCACTGTTTGCCGCCGATCACGCAGCCGGTAATGGCGCCAATGCCGGCGGCGCAGCGCTGACACTGCAACAGGCGCAGCTGGCCAAGTATCGTCGGATCCTCGAGCGCCTGGCACCGAAAGCCGGGGCGCGCATTCTTGAAATCGGTTGCGGTTGGGGCGGCTTTGCTGAAATGGCGGCGCGAGACTTTGGCTGCCATGTCACCGGCCTTACGCTGTCGCACGAACAACTGGCCTACGCCACCGACCGGCTGGCGCGCGCCGGCCTTGCCGACAAGGCTGATCTGCGCCTTCAGGATTATCGCGACCTGGACGGGCAATTCGACCATGTGGTGTCGATTGAAATGTTTGAGGCCGTGGGCGAACGCTACTGGCCGGATTATTTTCGTGCCCTCGCTAGGTCGCTGCGCCCGGGTGGCCGCGCCCTCGTCCAGACCATCACCATTTCGGCTTCGCTGTTCGAGCGGTACAGTAAAGGGACTGATTTCATCCAGCAATATATTTTTCCCGGCGGCATGCTGCCCTCCCCGGCGCGCTTTCGCACCGAGGCCGCGGCGGCGGGACTGCAAGTTGAAAGCGCCCACGCCTTTGGCCGCGATTACGCCGAAACGCTGCGCCGCTGGCGCGCAGCGTTCATGGCGGTTCTACCGGCGGTGCGCGAGCAGGGCTTTGATGCGCGCTTTATCCGTATGTGGGAGTTCTACTATTGCTATTGCGAAGCCGGCTTTGACAGCGGCTCCACGGATGTTTACCAATTTGAACTGGTGAAGTCCGCAATGGCGAAGACCGCCTCAACTTAGCGACGCGGATGCGACGCCACCCGCGCCTGCTCCTGTTGACCTGCGCCCTGTTGTTCGCACAGGGCGCGTTTGCTGTGACCCTGCCTGCTGTGGCGCAGACGCTGTTGCCGGGTGCGCGCGAGGCGGGTGGCGGCAATTTTCGTTATTTCGGCTTGCTCATTTACGAGGCGAAATTATGGATAGTCGGGGCGCGCTTTGATGCCGCGGCGCCATTTGCACTGGGACTGCGCTATGCGCGCACCATCAAAGGGGCCAAGCTGGCCGAAGAGAGCATCAACCAGTGGCGGCGCATCGGCTATGGCTCGGAGGAAAAATACCTTGAATGGGGCGAGCAGATGCGCCGGGTGTTGCCCGATGTCAAGCCCGGAGACGAACTTGTGGCGGTGCATGTCCCCGACAGGGGCGCGCGTTTTTATTTCAACGGCGCACCAAGCGGCGAGGTCGGCGACCCGGCGTTCGCGCGCGCTTTTTTCGCCATCTGGCTGGATGCGCGCACGACCGAGCCGGCTTTACGCCGCGCATTGATCGGGGAAAATTAAGCGTGACCGTCCCCGCCGCGCGTTTAATGAAGCCACTTTCAACAGGCCGCTTGTTTGCCTATGGCTTGTTCGGCCTTCCCCTCGCCATGGCGGCCTTGCCCTTGTATGTACACCTGCCGAAATTTTACGGCGATGAGCTCGGATTGAATCTTGCGCTCGTCGGCTTGATCCTGCTGCTCGCCCGGCTGGTCGATGCCTTGCAGGATCCACTGCTGGGTTACTGGTCCGACCGCGCCCCGGGGCGCAAGCGTTTTGTTGCAATGTCATTGCCGCTACTGACGCTCGGTATGCTCGGCTTGTTCAATCCGCCCGCGCTCTCTGCCCACTCCCTGGGATGGTGGCTGCTGGGCTGTCTGGTGGTCGTCTATCTGGGTTTTTCCATGGCTTCCATCAGTTACCAGGCCTGGGGTGCGCAGCTCTCGGCTGAGCGCAATGAGCGCACGCGTATCACCGCCAGCCGGGAGACTTTCACGCTGCTTGGCGTCGTCACCGCAGCGGCCTTGCCTGCGCTGCTTGGTGCGGGCGGAGCCGAGCAACTTTCGCGCTTTGCACTGGTGTTTGTTTTTCTGCTGCTGCTATGTGCGCTGCTTACCTTGTTGTTTTCACCGAGAGAGCCCTTGTTGCTTCCCAGCCAAAGGTCGTCGCAACAGTCATCGCAAGAGGGCGTGTTCCGCGCTTTGCTGCGACCGTTGTCGAACAAGGTGTTTCGCAAACTGCTGGTGGTGTTTGTGCTCAACGGTATCGCCTCGGCCATTCCGGCCACGCTGGTGATGTTTTTCATGGCTGACGTGTTGCAACTGGGCGAGCAAGGCGGCTGGTTTCTTGCGCTCTATTTCATCAGCGGCATGCTGGGCATGCCGCTGTGGGTTTTTGTGTCGCGTCGTTTCGGCAAACAGCGCGCCTGGCTCGCCGGCATGGGCTTGTCGGTCGCCGCCTTTGTCTGGGCTTACGGCCTGGGTGCGGGTGATGTGCCTGCTTTTGCCATCGTATGCGTCATGTCCGGTGTGGCCCTGGGCGCCGATCTGGCGTTGCCGCCCTCGTTGCTTGCCGATGCGATGGATGAGCATGTCCCTGGCGGTGATGATGGTGCGCCTGGCGGGGGCGCCTATTTTGGTCTGTGGAATCTCGTCACCAAACTGAATCTGGCGCTGGCGGCGGGCATTTCCCTGCCCTTGCTGGCCGCACTGGGCTATGTGCCGGGGATGCCCGGCGGTGCGGCGGCCTTGTCGATTGCCTATTGCCTCATTCCCTGCGCGCTCAAACTGCTCGCCATGGCGGCGCTGTGGCGCTGGTCTGTCCTGTCAATGTCAAAACCCGGAGCCTGATATGCGAACTATGTTGGCCGGCCTTGCCGCCTTGTTGCTGTTGTCAGGGTGCGCCACGCCTGGCGTCGAGGTGTATCGCAATGAAAAGCCGCAACTCGACCTTAAGCGCTATTTCAACGGCACGGTCGATGGCTGGGGCATGGTGCAGGATCGTTCGGGCAGGGTGTTGCGGCGCTTTCATGTGGTCATCGTCTCCAGTTGGGATGACAATAAGGGGGATGACATCAAGGGGGACGACAGCAAGGGCGTGCTTGACGAGAGCTTCGACTGGTCCGACGGAAAAAAGGAGAGGCGCGTCTGGAATATCGTCAAGACCGGCGATCGTTACAGCGGCAGTGCCGGGGACGTTGTCGGCAGGGCTGCCGGTGAGGCGGCCGGCAACACCCTGCGCTGGGCCTATGTGCTGAAACTCCCGCCTGAGCAGGGCGGCTACGAGGTCGATGTGGATGACTGGATGTTTCTGCTTGATGATGAAACACTGCTCAATCGCTCGACCATCAACAAGTTTGGCATTCGTTTTGGTGATATCACAATCAGCTTTCGCAAACGCAAGGCCTAAGGTGGTGAATGGTGAATGGTAAATGGTAAATGGTAAAAAGGAAAAGCCGTGGCGTTGAATCGGCGCATTGAGGACTGGAAGGGCCGCCGCGTCTGGTTGGTGGGCGCTTCGAGCGGCATCGGCGCGGCCCTCGCCGCGCTGCTGCTCGAGCGCGGCGCGCGCGTGGCGCTTACTTCGCGCAGTCGCGACGTGCTGGATGCGCTGGCCGCGGGCCGCGCCAACGCGCTGGTGCTGACCGCCGATGTCACCGATGCCGGTGCGCTTGCCGCCGCGCACGCGAAGATCTTCGCCGCATGGGGTGGCGTTGATCTTGCGATCTTTAACGCCGGCACGCATCAGTCTATGCGGGCATGGGAGCTGGATCTGGGGCGCGCCCAAACCCTGATAGACACCAACCTCACCGGTGTGCTCAACGGCCTTGCCGCGGCGCTGCCCGACATGCTGGTCCAAAAAAGCGGTGCGCTGGCGGTGGTGGCCAGTGTCGCCGGCTATGCCGGCCTGCCCACCAGTCTCGTTTACGGCGCGACCAAGGCGGCGCTGATCAACCTTGCCGAAACCCTTTATCTGGACCTCGCGCCCAAGGGGCTGGGTGTGCACCTGATCTGCCCGGGATTTGTCGCAACGCCGCTGACGGCAAAAAACGAATTCGCCATGCCGGCGCTTATTCCGGCGGCGGAGGCGGCGTATGAAATAGTCGCCGGCCTGGAGCGCGGCGAGTTTGAAATACATTTTCCCAAGCGCTTCACACGCTTGGTGAAATTATTGCGCCTGCTGCCGTATCGCTGGTATTTCTGGCTGGTGCACAAGGGGACGCGGCTGTGAGCAGCGCGGCCATGTCGAACTCGGTCATGGGAAACGTGGCCATGGGAAACGTGGCGTAAGGGGCGGTGCGATGAGTGTCACGATCGGGGAAATCGAAACCTGGTTCCAGGGGCTGACGCGCGGGTCGGTGGGCGAGATTGCGCGCTACTACAGCGAGGACGCACGATTCAAGGACCCGTTCAACGACGTCTGCGGCCACGCGCAAATAGCGCGCATCTTCCTGCACATGTTCGACAAGCTGCATGAACCGTGTTTTGTCATCACGGGCCGCTGGGAGCGACCCGGCGGGGTCATTGTCGCCTGGGATTTTTTATTCAGGATGAAGTCGTTTGACAGCGTGCGGATGCAGCGCATCCGGGGCTTAAGCCAACTCGAGTTGGCCGCAGACGGCCGGATCAGCCTGCATCGCGACTACTGGGACGCGGCCGAGGAATTGTATGAAAAGCTGCCCTTGCTTGGCGCGTTAATGCGCTGGTTGAAGCGACAGGCCAACAGTTAAACCCGTCGCGCTACTCGGCTGAAATGCCGGCCTTGCGAATTTCCGCCGACCAGGTCAACACCTCTCGTTTGACGAAAGCCTCGGCTTCGGCCGACGGCATTTTTAGGATGCGGTTGCCGGTGCGCCCCAAGGCGTTGGCCACCTCGGGGGTATTCATCACCTGCGTCATCGCGCTGCGCAGGCGATCGAGGACGGGTTGCGGTGTTGCTGCGCGGGTGAATATGCCGAACCACGCTTCAAGTTCCATTTTGGCAATGCCGGTCTCGCTGACGGTCGGCAATTGCGGCAGGCCGGACCAGCGCGCTGCCGTTGAGATGGCGTAGGCCTTGACCTGGCCCGAATCGACATAGCCCTTGGCCGTGGAGGCATTGTCGAAAAACAGGTCGACGCGCCCCGATAGCAGATCCTGGTAGGCTGGCTGTGCGCCGCGGTAGGGGATGTGCAGCAGGTTGGTGCCGGTGAGCCCGCCCAGTACCGCGCCGGCAATGTGCTGCCCAGTGCCCACGCCACCCGAGGCATAGGTCAGCTTGCCCGGATTGGCGCGTGCATAGTCGATGATTTCCTTGAGCGAGGTTTGCGGCAGGTCTTTGCGTGAAATGAGCACGTAGCCGACGCTGGACACCATACCGATAGGCACGAAATCGACCAGCGGGTCGTAGGGCAGTTTCTTGTACAGGCCGACGTTGGCGGCGATGTTGCTGAAGCCGCCGACCAGCAGGGTGTAGCCGTCGGCCGGGGCCTTGGCGGCGGCGTCGGTGCCGACGAGAGTGCCGGCCCCGGTGCGGTTTTCGACCACCACTGCCTGGCCCAGCACCTCGGCCAGGCGTTGCGCGACGACGCGGCCGGTGAGGTCGAAACCGCCGCCCGGCGGTTGGGGCACGATCATCTTCAGTGGCCTTGACGGGAAGTCCTGGGCGAGCGCAAGGGGCGTGGCGAATAAAGCCACCAGCAGTGCCAGGGCGGCGCTTGCGGTGGCGAACAAACGAAACGGTTTCATGAGCAATCCCCTACTTGGTTCGCTTGGTTCGCGCGTACGCGGGCGCGTGGTCGTTTGCCGAGGCATGGAGTACGGGGCATGGGGTATGAGGGAAGCGAGCGCGGTACAGACCTTGGCTGATCCATGGAGCTGGTGTCCCTCCATTGTAGCGGCGCTGCCAGCGCCGGGGGTAATATTGCGCCCGGTGGCCGCGATTTCCACATCTCGAAATGCCGCCAAAGGCAATGCTAGAATGGGTGCGGCGGAAAAATCACCTGCAAACTGGTTGTGGGCAGGTCGGTTTTACGTGGATTGCGTGTCAGCGCGTTTGTGTCTCAAGCAAAGATGCGGGTGGAGCGGCGGTAACAAGGAAAGCCGGTTCATGCAACGGCGACGGGCGCGCAGGGCGATGGCTCGCGCGGTTTTCGGGTGTTTGCGGAATCACAGGGGAGATTAATCATCGTCAAGAGCGATTTGTCCTCCAGCGGCGAGGCCGGGGGCGGGGTGAGTAAGGCCGCCGGTTCGCCGCTATTTGCAGGCTTTCGCGAGGGAAGCTTCGCGGCGCGTTTCCTGCCCGAGCGCGTTGCGCTGCTCTATCAGTTTGATGATCGTGATGTGCTGCCGCAGGTGCTGATTGCGGGGATTGGCGGCTTCACGCTCTGGGGCCTTATTCATCCGCCCCTCCTCGCATCTCTCCTGGCTTGGTTTGTGCTGATGCGCATCGCCCGTGCCGGCATTTCAGTCATTTATCGCCGCGCGAATCCGCCCGCCGAGGCGACGGCGCGCTGGGAAGATTTTTATTGCATCATGGCCGTGCTCTTTGGCGCCGCCTGGGGCCTTGTATCGGTGTATTTTTACGCAAGCCGGGACTTGTTCCAGGAACTGGCCGTCACTTTTCTCATCAGCCTGGTCGCGTTCGGATTACCGGCCTCGCTCGCCGCCAGTCCCAAGACCTTTGTCGGTTTCATGGCGCCGCTGGTGACGCCGCTCGTCGGCCTGTTGCTGGCGCGGGGCGGTGCGGTGAACATCTCCGTGGCGATGATGCTGCTGCTTTATTTGGCCATGGTGTTGTGGCTTTACCTTTCGGCCAACCGCGCGTTGCTCGACAAACTAGAGCTTGATGCGAAGAACGATGAACTCACCAATGAGGTGAAAATCGCCAAGGAGCGTTTATCCCTCGCCATTCGCTCCTCCCAGGTGAGCATCTGGGAGTGGAGCGCTGTGCGCGGCAATATTTATGTCGACGAGGCGCACGCCACAACGCGCGGTCTTGCCTCCGGTGAGCGCTACTTGCAGTTTGAAGAAGCGCTTGATCTGACCCATCCGGACGACAGGCAGATGATTGTCAAGCTGGTGCGTGGCTGCCTCAAGGGAGAAGCGCCCAGGTTCCATGTCGAGGCCCGCGTGCGCAAGGCTGACGGCGACTGGATGTGGGTGTTCGGCCGCGGCCAGGTGGTCGAGCGTGACGCCAATGGACAGGCGCTGCGCATAATTGGCACCAATATCGATATCAGCCAGCGCAAACTGGCCGAGGACGAATTGATGGCCTCGTTGCAGCGTGAAAAAGAATTGTCCGACATGAAGTCCAAGTTCGTGTCCATGGCATCGCATGAGTTTCGTACCCCGCTGGCGACCATTTTGTCATCGTCCGAGCTGATCGAGCATTATTCGGAGACGCTGAGCGCGGAGGATCGCGCCGGCGTGATCGGCGGCATGAAGGATGCGGTGAAGCGCATGTCGGCTTTGCTCGATGATGTGCTGACGATAGGCAAGGCCGAGGCCGGCGTGCTCAAATACCACGGCGAATCGGTGTACTTGCGTTCTTTTTGCGAGAGCCTTGCGGCGACATTCGGGCAGAACGCGGGCAAGCAGCACACGCTCCAGTTCAAGCACAACCTGACGGACGACGAGCCGGTCGAAACGGACGAGCGTCTACTGCACCATATCATGGACAACCTGCTGACCAATGCGGCCAAGTATTCGCCGCCGGGCAAGCCCATCCTCTTTGGTGTTCATCGTCAGGGCACGGAATTGCTGGTTACTGTGGCCGACCAGGGCATCGGTATTCCGGAAAAAGACCAACCGCGCCTGTTCGAGGGGTTTTTCCGCGCATCCAACGTCGAGAAAAGGCTGGGTACAGGGCTTGGTCTTGCCATCGTCAAAAAAGCCGTGGAGTCGCATGGTGGCAAGATCAGTTTCGTCAGTGAGCAGGGCAAGGGCACACGCTTCGAAGTGCGTCTGCCGCTACGGGGGGCCTCCGGCGAGGCCGAGGCCAGCCAGTGACGCGGGAGCGGACATGAAACAGAAAATACTGGTGATCGAGGACGAGGCCTCCATCCGCACCAACATCAGCCTGATGCTCAGGGGCGAGGGCTATGATGTGCGCAATGCCGAGAACGGCCGGCGCGGGGTGGAGGTGGCGCTGGACTTCCTGCCCGACCTGGTGCTGTGCGATGTAATGATGCCGGAGATGGACGGCTTTGGTGTGCTCGATGCGCTGCGTTCCGAGGTGCGATTCGCAGACATACCGTTCATTTTCCTGACCGCGCTGGACGATCGTGCCAGCATGCGCCGCGGCATGAACCTTGGCGCCGATGACTACCTGACCAAACCATTCACGCGCGACGACCTCATCGAGGCGGTCACCAGCCGGCTAAAGCGCCATGCCGAGATTGAGAATGTGTTCGAGGGCCGCTTGACGCTCAAGGTGGACGAACTGCAGGCACAATATGCCGGCCGGCTCGCAGGCGATGGCGCGCTGGAGATCGTCGAAAAGGTGGATCCGCGAGGCAGGACCGGACGCATGCTCAATGCCACGGTGCTGTTCTCCGATATCCGCAATTTCACCACCTATTCGGAGCGCCTTACGGCTGCCGACACGGCCCTGCTGCTCAACACTTATTTCGAGCGCGCCTGCCAGCCCATCCTCGCGCAAGGCGGGCGCATCACCAAGCTGCTTGGCGACGGCGTGATGGTGCTGTTCGAGCCGACCGACGCCGACCCCAACCACGCCAGGCGCGCTTTACGCGCGGCGCTGGGTTTGGCCGTTGTTGCGCATCGTTTTCGCGACTGGGTGCATGAAAAACACGGCTCCAGCACCTTGCCCGAGTTCAGTGTCGGCTCGGGCCTGCACACCGGGGAGATCATGATGTGCCGGGTCGGCGCGCAAGGCAATCAGGAGTGGACGGTGATCGGGGACTCGGTCAACGTCGCCTCGCGGCTCGAGGGCAAGACCAAGGAATTGGGCTGGGTGGTTGTGGCAAGCCGTGCCACCGTCGAGGCGGCCGGTTCCGGTGTGTCGCGCGGGGCCGATGCAAGAATTTTCCTGCGCGGGCGTTCCGAGCCGGTCGAGGTGTTTGAGGTGATCGGCGTTGGCCAGGACGGGCAGACGACGGCGGGCAATTTCGAACTGCCGAAAAGTGTGCGCGACGCGCTTCGCGCCAACGCCGCCAACACCGCCGAGGCGGCCAAGGGGGCGCTCAACGAGGCGCTGCGCCTTATCACCTCGCAGATCAGCGGCGACTTGGCCAAACCCTTGAGTATTGCCGGCTACCGCATCGGCGGCAAAATCGGTGAAGGGGGTATGTCCAGCGTCTACCTGGCAAAGCGCGAAAGCGACAACGCCGAGGTGGTCCTCAAGATTGTCAGCGCCGCGGGCAACAAGGACATGATAGATCGCTTCATGCGCGAAGCCCAGATATTGGCCTCGATCGACCACCCCAACGTGGTGAAAATTTTCGACCAGGGCTTTGGCAAGGAATACGCCTACATCGCCATGGAATACTTCAACGGCGGCACTTTGTCAGACCTGATCAGGGGCGGCCTGACACCGCGCGAGACGATGTCGCTGCTGGCGCAGGCGGCCGGCGCGTTGGGTGAGATCCACCGCCGCGGCATCATCCACCGCGACATCAAGCCGGCCAATATGATGGTCCGGGCCGATGGCACCATCGGGCTGGTGGATTTTGGCGTGGCGCGCAAGACCGATGCGACAAATCTGGAGATGACGCAGCACGGCCTTGTGTTCGGTACGCCCTACTACCTCTCGCCCGAGCAGGCGAGCGGCGTGCCTGCGGTCGAGGGCTCTGATATCTACAGTCTTGGCATCATCTTTTATGAAATGCTGACGCAAAAGCGCCCCTACAACGACGACAACATGATCGACATCCTCAACCAGCACATAAACTCGCCGGTGCCGAGCCTGCCCGATGAGCTTTCCGGTTACCAGGAGTTGCTCAATCGCATGATGGCGAAAAAGCTGTCCGAGCGTTTCGCCAGCGCAGATGCGGTGCTCGAGGCCATTGATGCGCTGTGGACAAAAATCGCCATTGCCACGGCGCAGATGAGCTCACGCTAGCCCGTCGCAAAGGGTTGCGGCCGGTTTTCCACCATAGGGTATGGCTGGAAACCCGCGCCAGGCGGGCGTTTCCAGCCACTACATTGATTTACTTGGGTGCGGTGGCGAGGTATTCGAACAGCTTGACAACCTTGATCACGCCGCCGGTGGTGCGCGCCACCTCGACGGCATCGTCGGCTTCCTGGCGCGTGACCATGCCGAGCAGGTAGACGGCGCCGGCCTCGGTAACGACTTTGACGTGGTTGGCCGAGAATTTGTTGGCGTCGACAAAGCGCGCCTTTACCTTGGAGGTGATATAGCCGTCGTTGCCGCGCGCGCTAAGCGAGGTGATGGCGGCGACCTGCACTTCGTTGGCCACGCTCTTGACGTTGGTCACTTCGCCGGCGATTTTTTCGATGTCGGCTTTTATTTCCGCCGTGGGCACCTCGCCGGTCAGCAGCACCGTGCGGTTGTAGCTGGTGATGTTGATGTGCACGCGGTCCTTGTACTTGTCACTGATGCGACCGCCCGTCTTGATCTCTATGCCCTCGTCCTCGAGGTAGGTGCCGGAGGTGCGCCGGTCGGTTGCGACCAGCACCCCGGCGCCGGCGCCCGCTGCGACCACGGGGAGGCAGCCCTGCAACAGCGGCGGCAGTGCGATGGTGAGGGCGAGTGTGACGAGGCGCAGCTTGTTCATGTGGTTTCTCCGAACAAAAGTTGGTCGATGCCGTCGCACAGGCAGTGGAGCATCAAAAGATGCACCTCCTGTATGCGTGCGGTGCGGCTATTGGGAACGCAAAGATTTACGTCATCCGCCTTGAGCATGGCGCCGATCTTGCCGCCGTCCTTGCCGGTCAGCGCCACCACGCGGATGCCGCGCTCGTGTGCGGCGGCGATGGCTTCGACGACGTTGGCCGAGTTGCCGCTGGTGGAAATGGCCAGCAGTACATCGCCCTTGCGGCCGAGGCCGCGCAACTGCTTGGCGAACACCTGGTTGTAATCGTAGTCGTTGGCGATGGCGGTGATGGCCGAGGTGTCGGTGGTCAGGGCCAGTGCGGCCAGTTCGCCGCGCTCGCGCTCGAAACGGCCGAGCAACTCGGCGGCAAAGTGCTGCGCATCGGCGGCCGAGCCGCCGTTGCCGCAGGCCATGACCTTGGCGCCGGCTTTGAGGGCGTCAGCCATGAGTTCGGCGGCGCGGGCGACCGGCCCGGCGAGTGCCGCTACTGCGTCCAGTTTTGTTTGGGCGCTGTCCTGAAAGTGCCGGATGATGCGGGCTGTTAGATCCATTCCTTCTTTCTTGTCTGCTGCCGTCGGGGCTGCCGGCGCGTGCTTTTTTGTGCTCGCGTCTGGAGCGTATGACCACTAAGGCGTAGGGGGCCAGTTTACACCACCGTCAGGCTTCGCCCCGCCTCCCGGCGTGCTTATTCCACAAACACTTCAAATTCAATCCGTTTGCGCGGATTGCGTGCCTTGCGCAATGCGCTGATGCGCGCGCTGATCGTTTCGCCGCGATCCATGGCCCAGGCGAGGGCGGTGTTTTGCGTGCGCGGCACATAGCCCAGCTTGTGGCCGCGCCACAGCACCGCCACCGCGTTGGCATCGTGCGGATTGTCGACCTCGCGCACCAGCGCCAGGGTATCGCCGCGAGACAAACCGGGCCACAGCGCGCGCCCCTCGTGGTGGCTGAAGCCGGCCAGGGGGGAGCTTTGCACCAGCATGCGCACCTGCTGCGCCGCCGCGGGCGCCGCGGCGCCCCACCATAAGGCCGCCAGCAGCGCGGCCGCCGCGAGCCTGCGGGTCCGGGCCTGAGACGGGCTATCCGGCGCTATTCGCCGAAGGCGTCGCGCAGCCATTCAACCGCCGCCGCGTCGAGCCGGTCGAGTACGATCACATCGAAACGGCAGGCCTGATCGGGTTTGTCCATGAGGTAGTAACGCGCGGCGGTGAGGATGCGATGACGCTTTTTTGCATCAATGCTCGCCGCCGCGCCGCCGAAGGCCTGGCTGGCGCGATAACGCACCTCGGCGAAGACCAGGCTTGGGCCATCGCGCAGGATCAGGTCGATTTCGCCGGCGCGGCAGCGAAAATTGCGCGTCACCAGGCGCAGACCCTGTTTTTGCAACCAGTTTGCGGCGATGTCCTCGGCGGTTTGGCCCGCGCCCGGTTTCAACACGTTTATTTTCCCCTGCTGTTTTTTTGCCTTTTCCCGACCCTGCCGCTGCCCCGGCTGGGCGTGTCAGCGCGAAGGGCTCAGCGCTATCGCGGCACCGTCTCGAAACTGCGCTGCGACCGCTTCGCGTTCAACCGTTCCGCGCAGCAAGGTCAGCTTGCCGGTGACCCCGTCCAGGGTGATGCCGCTGCGCTTGCGCACCAACTCCGAGGCGAGGCGAAACGCGTCCACCCCGAGCGCGTAAAAGCGTTGCAACTCCGGGGCGATGCTGTCAAAGCGCGGATAGCTCATCACCGCCGGGTGATCGGGCTGCACCAGCCAGGGCATTTCGACAAAGCGGATGCCGTTAAGGTCGACATTGGCGAGCGCATCGTTGCGTCCTGAGTAGAGCAGCGAGGTGGCATAGGTGGGCAGCGCGGCTGAGAGGAAGGGCCTCACCTGGCGCGCCTGCTCGACATCGGCGGCAAGGAAGATCCCGTCCGCCCCGCTGTTGGTGACAATGAGCTTGAGTTGCGCAAGATCGGAGGCCGGGGTGAACTCAAGGGACTCGCTGATGACGCCGCCAAGCGCGCGAAAACTTTCGCTAAACGCGAGGCTGGCGCGGCGTGCCAGCGGGGATGATGCGGTGACGGCCAGCACGTCCTTGATGCCATCGATCCAGGCCTGTAGCGCGACCTGGCGCGCCTCCAGTTCGATCGACAGGCCGAAGCCGTAGAGCTTTTCCGGCATGTTGGCTTGCGGCTCGGGGTAATTGAGCGCAAGGGTCGGCACATTGACGCGGCCGCTGGCGGCAAGGGCGGCGACGCCCGATCGCGTCAGCGGGCCTACCACCACCTTTGCGCCGGCGCGCACGGCGGCATCGTACTCGAGCATGATGTTCTCGCCCGAGGCGTCGGTGGCGCGAATGGTGACCGAGATCTTGTCGCCGTCGCGCTCGCGGGCAGTCATAAAGCCCAGGCGCAGTGCATCGGCGGCGGCCTGGAAATCAGCCGACTTGAGCGGCAGTAGCAGCGCGATCTCGCCGGCGGGCTGCAGCGGCAGCGTAGCCGCCGCTGCGCCGGTCGCGCCTGTCACCCCTGACTGTGGCGCTGCCGCTGCGGCCGCAGCCGCGGCGGGCGCGTTTCCGGTGCTTGCCGCTTTGCCCTGGGCCGCGCACAATGCCGGCGCCAGCAGCAATAAGGGCAGCAATGACAACATCAACCGAAGCCGCGCAACGCCATGACCAAGCCGCATGAGCACACACCTGTGATTGGGGGCCGCATTGAGGGAGGCCAATTATATGTGGTCGCCACGCCGCTTGGTAATCTGGGCGATATCACGCTGCGTGCGCTGGAAACGCTGCGCGGCGCCGACCTGGTCGCCGCCGAAGATACGCGCACCACGGCCAACCTGCTGGCCCATCACGGTATCAAGGGCAGGTTGCTGGCCTTGCACGAACACAATGAGGCGCGCGTCGCCGACAAACTGATCGCTGCGCTCGCCGCTGGACAATCGGTGGCCCTGGTCAGCGATGCGGGCACCCCGGCCATCTCCGATCCGGGGGCGCTGGCCGTTGCGCGCGTGCTCGATGCAGGTTATCGCGTCACCCCCATTCCCGGCCCCAACGCCGCGATCACCGCGCTATCTGCGGCCGGCATGGTTGAAACGGCATTTTTGTTTTACGGTTTTTTGCCGGCCAAGGCGGGGGCGCGGCGCAAGGTGCTCGAGTCCTTGTGCGACCTGCCACACGCGCTGGTTTTTTACGAGGCACCGCATCGCATCGCCGAGTGCATTGACGACCTCGCCGAGAGCTTCGAGCCCGGACGCACCGTGGTGCTGGCGCGCGAACTGACCAAGATGTTCGAGTCGATTCACCGTTGCCGGCTAGACCAGGCGCAGGCCTGGCTTGCCGCCGACGACAACAACCGCCGTGGTGAATTTGTGCTGATCGTGTCCGGCGCCCCTGGGGCCGAGGCCGAGCGCGCGCTCGATGTCGAGGCCGAGCGCGTGCTGGCCCTCGTTGCCGCCGAACTGCCGCCGGCCAAGGCCGCCAAGCTTGCCGCCGCGATCACCGGCGTGCCGCGGGACGTGCTCTACGCACATGCGCTGGCGCGCGCCGGTCGCCGCAATGATGATGATGGGGTTTGAGCCGGCCTGAGGGGGGAATGGCTGGAAAGCCTTTCCTGGCGCGGGTTTTCAGCCGGCATACCGGTCATTTTCCGGTCGCGCCGAAGCGCGGGCTGCGCTGGCTGCTAGCGGTTAAAATTGACGCTCAGCAGCACGCCTGCCCCGTCTTCATTTACCTCTATTCACGTCAAGAAAATACCGCATGCAAACCCTGACCCTGACCCGACCCGACGATTGGCACCTGCACCTGCGTGACGGCGAAGTGCTCGCCGCCGTGCTGCCCGACACTGCGCGCCAGTTCGCCCGCGCCATTGTCATGCCCAACCTAAAGCCGCCGGTGGTGAGCACCGATGATGCCATGAGTTACCGCATGCGCATTCTCGACGCCCTCCCGGCAGGGAGCAAATTCGAACCGCTGATGACGCTGTATTTCACCGACCAGACCACGCCCGAGGAGATCGCCCGCGCCAAGCAGTCGGGCATCGTGCACGCGGTGAAATATTACCCGGCCGGCGCCACCACCAACTCGGATTCGGGCGTGACGCGCCTGTCGCGTGTCTTCCCGGTGCTCGAGGCGATGCAGGACTACGACTTGCCGCTGCTGATCCACGGTGAAGTCACCGATCCGTCCGTGGACATATTTGACCGTGAAAAGGTGTTCATAGAGACGGTGCTCGCACCGCAAATCGTCGAGCGCTTTCCCGACCTGCGTGTGGTGCTCGAGCACATCACCACGCGTGACGCCGCCGACTATGTGGCAAAGGCGCCGGCCAAGGTCGGCGCCACCATCACCGCCCACCACCTGCTGTTCAACCGCAACGCGCTGTTTTCCGGCGGCATACGTCCGCATTACTTCTGCCTGCCCATACTCAAGCGCGAAGAGCACCGCCAGGCGCTGCTCAAGGCGGCCACGGGGGGCGGCGCGAAATTCTTTCTAGGTACCGACAGCGCGCCGCATTCGCGCGGTAACAAGGAGTCCACGTGCGGGCACGCCGGCTGCTACACGGCGCACGCTGCCATTGAGCTTTACGCCGAGGCCTTCGACGAGGTCGGCATGTTGCACAAGCTCGAGGCCTTTGCCAGTTTCAACGGCCCGGATTTTTACCGCCTGCCGCGCAACGAGGGCAGCATTACGCTGAAAAAAGATCCATGGCAGGTGGCTGCAACACTGCCTTTTGGTGAAGAGGGGGAGTTGGTGCCCTTGCGCGCGGGGGAGCCCATATCCTGGCGCCTGGTCTGAAGTTTCTCTCCCTAGACGAACTCAACCAACAGGCTGCAGCGCGCGGCCTTGTTTCCGGCGGCAGTGCGCCGCTGCATTTTGTTGCGCCTCACGAAGACGGCCTCAACTACGAACAGCGCATCCGCGACACGGGGGCGGTGGCCACCCGGGCGGATAATGTGCATGACCTGCTCAACGCCAGGGCCTGGCTGGACTTTCCCCTGAGCAAGGCCGCGCTCAACCGCCTGCATTGCGAACAACTGGCGGCGCAGCAGGGCAGCCTGCGCAGCCCGGTGCGCGACGCCCTGACCCTGTTCGATGAAAGCGGCCTTGTCGTCACGTGTGCCGACCCCGCGCTTGCGGCCTTGTTGCGCGACTTCAAATGGAAGCCGCTGTTCTGGGAGCACCGCGTCGAGGCGCGGCTGGCGATGCGCTTTCACGTGCTGGGTCATGCGCTGGCTGAAAAGCTGCTCGCACCTTACAAGGGCATCACCGCGCATGCGCTGATTATTGCTGCTGATGCCGACCTGCCGCGGGCCCTGCTCGATGAACGCGTCGCACTGGCCCTGGCTTCGCTCCATTCGACGCGCGCACTTGCGCCGCTGCCGGTGCTGGGTATTCCAGGCTGGGTGGCGGATAACGACGACCCGCGTTACTACGATGATACGAGCCACTTTCGTCCGGGAAGGCGGGCCTAGTGTGTGCCCACCTGTAGCCTACAGGCGCCGCCGACCGGTCCCCGGCCGCCGCAGGCGATAGACTGGAGAGGGCCTGCTGATGCGGGTTTTCAGGCGGCCTGCGAATTTAAGTTCGAAGTGCGGCGCTGCGCCGCACCGTGCATGCTGCCATACAATAATTCCCGCGTTGCCGGTTTGCCGGTTGAGCTAGCACATCGGCTGTAGGAGAATGGGCTCTTGCCCGCCGCGCGGCACCGCGATACCGCTGGTGTGATGCACCCTTGGCATTACCATCTCTATGTCACCCGACCGCCGCCCCCTATTCTTTGAAATTCTTTGAAAGTAATTCGCAATGACATCGCCACAAGAACTTCCCCTGGATCACATCGTCATCGCCGTCGCCGATCTGGCCCGGACGATCATCGACTACCGCGCGCTTGGCTTCACCGTGGTGGAGGGGGGCAAGCACCCCGGACGCACATCCCACAATGCGCTGGTGGTGTTCGAGGATGGCGTCTATCTCGAGTTGATCGCATGGCAGGCGCCGGCGCCCGAGGAGCGCTGGTATCGCACGCAAACGGCGCATGGCGAAGGCTTTGTCGACTTTGCCTTGCTGCCACACGACACGGCGCAAGTGCTGGCCGCGGCGCGCGCGCGCGGGCTTGGCTCGCTCAACGGACCCATCGAAGGCGGACGCAATCGCCCCGACGGTGCGCGACTGCAGTGGCAATCGGCGCGGCACGCCACACCCGACGTGCCATTTTTGTGCGGTGACGTGACGCCGCGCGCGTTGCGCGTGCCCGAGGGCGAGGTGCGCCGTCACGCCAACGGTGCGACCGGCGTCGCCAGCCTGGCCGTGGCGGTGCAGGACATCGAGGCTTCGCTCAAGCGCTACAAGCAGCTGCTCGGTCCTGGCCCGGCCGAAAACGCCTGCTCCTTCTTGCTGCCCGGCCTGGGCTTGCGCCTGGCGGTCGTTCCTGTTCGGGCTGCGAGCGTGGTGCTGATGACGCCGGCCAATGCTGCGGCGCTTGCCGGCGAACCCGCGGTCGCTGCGGTGTTGCGCGCGCGGCTCGCGAGTCGTGGCGAGGGACCGTGCGCGCTTACCTTGCGCGCGGCTGCCGGCGTCATGCCGCCGCACTTCGCGCCCGCGCTGTCGCATGGCGCGACGCTGGAAATCGGGGCTTGAGCCGCGGTCTGGCGGGTTGCGCGACCCATGACACGGCCTAATGGCACACTCTTTGCTGAATTTTTCATGGATGCCCATGGATGCCCATGGATGCATCATGAATGCCCGCGAATAATGCGTGGCGTTCAGTATTGCTGCAGCCGTGTTGCTCTACTTAGACTTAGGCTTAGACTTATTGATTATTTCTTAATACCCTGGCTTTGATGTCACCATTGTCGCCGGTCACCAGTACCCAGTCACCATGGCCGCCCGGGCGCTTGCCACACCGCTGAGCATTTTTTCCGCTGTCCCGATTTCTTTGTTTTCATGTTGTCCGCAAAGTGTTCCATTAAAAAATCAGGAGTATTTGCATGAACCGTCTTTCCTTCTCCGTGCTGCTTGCCGCCATGGCTGCCTTCGTCGTAACGCTGCCGGCAGGCGCGCAAGAGTTTCCGAACCGTGCGGTGCAGATGATCGTGCCTTACGCCGCTGGCGGTTCCGCTGACGTGCTGGGCCGCGTCATCGCGCAGGAGATGGCCAAGTCGCTTGGTCAGAACATCGTGGTCGAACTCAAGCCGGGCGCCGGCGGCAACCTGGGCGCCGAGCAGGTGGCAAAAAATGCCCGCCCCGACGGATACACGTTCTTGTTTGCATCGGTGAGCCTTGCTACCAGCGTGAGCCTGTCCAAGCTCAATTTTGATCCGCGCAAGGATCTGCTGCCGGTGGCCGGTGTGGCGACCATTCCCAGCCTGATGGTGATCGCGGCCGATTCGCCGTACAAGACACTGAAGGAGCTGGTTGCCGCGACCAAGGAGAAAAAATTGCAGCCGAGTTTTGGTTCCTCGGGCAACGCAACTGGAAGCCATCTTGTCGGCGAGCTCTTCAAGGCCGCGGCGGGCATAGACATGCTGCATGTTCCCTACAAGGGCAGCGGCGCGGTCTACCCAGACCTGATGGCCGGGCGCATCACGACGCTGACCGATGTCATGGGTTCGGCGCTGGGCCAAGTCAAGGGCGGCAAGGTCAGGGCGCTGGGCATCACTTCATTGCAGCGATCGAAAGCACTGCCCGATGTGCCGACCATCGCCGAGCAGGGTTATCCTGGATTCGAATTCGGCACCTGGTTCGGCTTTTTCGCCCCCGCCGCGACGCCGCCTGAAGTCGTGAAAAAACTCGAGGCCGCAATCTTGCAGGCTTTGCAAAGCGATGCGGTGAAAGAACGCCTCGATGCCGTGGGCGCGCAATCGTTACCCGGTCCTGGCGCGGCCTTTGGCAAGTGGTATCTCGCCGATGTCGAGCGCTGGGCTCGGCTGGTGCGAGAAGGGCGTATCCAGCCCATCGATTGAGCTGGATCGGGCGGCGGACGGCGTGCCATCTGGCGCCACCGCATCAAGGCAGGGGCGCGAGTGTTCCGTTCTTGACGAGCCTTGCCCAGCGCTCCACGTCGGCTTCAAAGTAGCGGCCGAACGCCTGCGCGCCGCGCGGCAGTTCCACCGATCCAGCTTGCTGCAGGCGGGCGCGCACCTCGGGGCTTTTCAGTGCCGCGTCTAGCGCCGCGCCAAGCTTTTGTATCGCCTCCGGAGGCGTCCCCGCGGGCACGAACAGACCCTGCCAGGTGAGGAATTCATAGCCGGGAAAGCCGGACTCGGCGAGTGTCGGAACATCGGGTAGCGAAGGCGAGCGCTGCACCGAGGTCACTGCGAGCGCGCGCACGCGGCCGTTCCTGACGTTTGCCGCGGCCGAATCGAACAGGTCTATCAGTATCGATATGCGCCCGGCGATCAGATCGGGATAGGCGGCACCGGCGCCCTTGTAGGGGATGTGCGTCATGCCCAGGCCGAAGTCGGCGCTTAGTAACTCGCCGGCAAGATGGCTGCCGGTGCCCGGCCCGGAAGAGCCGTAGGTGACGCTGCCCGGTTGCTGGCGCGCCTGCCCCACCAGGTCTTTTAGCGTCTTGAACGGGCCGTCGGCACTGGTGCCGACAATGTGGGGAATGCCCGCGACGCCGCCAACCGGTACCAGGTCATGGCGCGGATCGAAGCCAAGCTTCATCAGCGATACGTTGGTGGACAGGCTGATGCCGGCATAGAGCACGGTGTAGCCATCGGGTCGCGAACGCGCAACGTATTCGGCGCCGATGTTGCCGCCGGCGCCGGGCTTCAGTTCAACCATGACGTTTTGGCCGAGGGTGTCCTTCATCTTGTCGGCGATGACCCGGCCTAGTACGTCGCTGGTTCCGCCGGGGGCAAATGGAACGACGAGGGTGATACGTTGCGCGGGGTAAGCCTGCGCCAGCAGGCTTGCCGGGGCGAGGGCGGTCGCCAGCAGCAGCGCGCGCAGTGTGCAATGGCCCGATGCCCTTATGCGAACAGATGTGCGAGCAAGCGTTTGTCCAAGCAACGCGATGATGGTGCGGACAATAAGGTAATGGCGCATGGCGGACCTGTCCTGATCTGTGGGGTTCTCCCGCATTCTATAAGCAAGCCCTGCGCCACGTACTTTGCCGTCAGTCGCCCCCCTGTGTGGTGAGGTGGTGAGGTGGCGACGTGGCGAGGTGGCGACGTGGCGAGGTGGCGAAGCGCCGATGCGCGCTTGCCGCGTGTTTCGTGCTCCGTTCTTCGTGCGCCGTGCCGGTGCACTTGCGCCCCGACTGTTCGCCAGTTCCCTGCAACGAAGCAGGCTGCCGCGTAATGACGTTGTTGCGCAAGACCGCTACGATGAATGCGCAGTCGCGGCACCGCCGCTTATTGCAGGCGGTGCCACGTGCGGTCGTTCAGAGTTTGGCTGCGAACTTCGAGCCTTTGAGGCAAATACGGCCGCGCGGATCCTGCCAGAGCTTGCCTTCGGCATGGAGCTGGCCGAAGGTGCGCGCCACTGCGGCAAATTTATAGTCGCGCAACTGTTCGGCCAACTCGGTGTAGTACAGCGGCGCCGATTCGATTGCGGCGAGTATTTTTTGCGCCAGTTCGCTTTCTGCGCCGGTCGCTGTTGACGCGGCGGCGTCGCTTTTCCCGGCCACATAGTCGGCGATTTTCGCGCGGTCGAAGTAGGCGTAGGAGATACGCTCGAAGCGTTCCTTCGGAATGCCCTCGCCTATGGTCGCATCGATGCCGACCTTGGCACCGGTGGGCACCTGGCCCGGCGTGATGTAGAGGCTGGGGTCTAGCGGCTTGGCGCGCGCGCCGGGGATGATGATGACATCGCGGTCACCCTGCACGCGCGTGGCGATCGCCCATTCGACCTCGGTGGCGTTGTTGACGTCGATGTCGTCATCGACCACGACCACGTGCTTGAGGTCCATCACCGAGAGCGCTGCGAGCAGCGCGTTCTTGCCCTCGCCGGCCTGCTTCTTTATGGAAATGACGGCATGCCAGAACGCCCTTCCGCCCAGCGTGACGTTGATATCCTTGACCTGCACGCCGGCGGTGCGCAGCGACCGGCGGATCGCCTGGTAACGGGTCGGGGCGGCCAGCCAGGTATTCTCCCAGGGCATATGCAGCGAGTAGTAAATCGGGTTCTTGCGCATCATGATGGCCTTGATGCGCACAATCGGGTTCCAGTGCAATCCGCCCATCAATCCGGTGAACTCGCCGAAGCGGCCCTCCGGCTGGGTCCAGCCGATGGGCAGGATTTCGCCTTCGAGTACGATTTCGCTGTCGGCGATGTAGGGCAGGTCGACGGTCTTGCACTGGCCCAGCGGTACGGCGGCGCCGCGGATGCCGCCGGTGATGCCCATTTCATCGACGCCGATCGGCGCGCGAAAGCCCGCGCCGAGCACTTCCATCGGGTGCGTGCCGATGGAAATGGAGATCGGGCAGGGACGGCCCGCCTCATAGGCGCGTTGCGCGTACATGCGCATGTTGTTGGGCGTGACGATGTCGATGCCGGTCAGGTTTTTTTCCTTGACCATGAAACGGTAGACGCCCGAGTTGATGCCGTACTCGGGGTCGTGCGCCATGACGACGCCGGCGGTGATCATCGGGCCGCCGTCATAGATGGAGCTCATCGGCACCGGCAGTTTGAACAAGTCCACATCATCGCCGGTGAGGATGATTTCCTCGGTGCTCGAGGTGGCGACGCGTTTGGGGTTGATCGGGTTGTCGATGCCGATCTGCAGTTTGTCCTCGATTTCGCGAAAGGTCTCGCAGCCCACGGCCATGATGGCGCGTTTTTGCGTCCGCACGATGCCGGACAGGACGGGCATGTCGTAACCGATGACATTGTGGAACATAAGCGCCTTGTCGGATTGGTCGACGAGCGTCGCTATGTAGCGGATGTCGACGGGCTGATGCAGGTCTATGAGCTCGCCTGCGGAGCGCAGGCGCTCGACGAAGCCGCGCATATCTTCAGTAAAGGGTTTGTTGCCGGAGGTCATGGGGATGATTTCTTAGTGGAGGGTTATTCGAGTTTTGCGCCTGCGTCTTTGACCACCTTGGCCCAGCGCACGGTTTCTTGTTTGATGAAGTCGTTAAATTCTACCGCGTTTAAAGGCAGGGCTTCCCCTCCCTCGGCCTTTACGCGTTCAAGATAGTCGGCTGATTTGAGGATGAGCGCAGCCTCTTCGCTTAACCTGTTCAGCATCGCCGCTGGGGTGCCGGCTGGTGCGACCAGGCCGAACCAGGAGACCAGTGCGTAGCCGGGCACGCCCGCTTCGGCGATGGTCGGCACCTCCGGCATGGCGGCCGAGCGCTTGGCGCTGGTGACGCCCAGCGCGATGAGTTTGCCGGCGCGAATGTGCTGGATGACCGAGGGCACTGAAGCGAACATGATGGAAACCTGCCCGCCGAGGGTGTCGGTCACGGCCGGGCCGGTGCCCTTGTAGGGAACGTGGATGATGTTGGTGGCGGTGGCGACCTTGAACGCCTCCGCTGCAAGGTGGGCGCCGCCGCCCGAACCGGCGGAGGCGAAGTTGAGTACGCCCGGCTTGGACTTGGCCAGTGCGATCAGCTGTTGCGTGGTCTTTACGCCGACCGAAGGGTGGGCAACCAGCACCAGCGGAAAGGTCGCGAGGCCCGCCACGCCGGTGAGGTCGCCGCTCAGGCTGTAGGGCAGCTTTGCGTAGAGGCTGGTGTTGGCGGCGAGGGCGGAGGGTAAGAGCATGAGTGTGTAACCGTCGGCTGGCGAGCGGGCGACAAATTCCGCGCCGATGTTGCCATTGCCGCCGCCTTTGTTGTCGACCACCACCGGCTGGTGCAGTGCCGTTCCGAGTTTGTTGGCGACAAGCCGGCCGACGGTGTCGGCGGGGCCGGCCGGCGGAAACGGGATGACCATCCTGAGCGGACGCGAGGGATAGCCTTGCGCCAGCGCCAAAACCGGAACAAGCAGCGCGCACCCGGCCAGCAGCAAGCGGAGAAAACTTTGCGGCAATCGCATATTGATCCTGATCCTAAGGGCGGGTTCGGCGGGAATGGTCGGTATGAATGGCAACATGGCATTTCGCGTGACTGCGAACAGTCGTGGGCTGCCCAAAAAAAACGGCAGGGCTTCGCGCCGCGGTATAGGAGCCAAAGGCATTATGCATGCCAATGGGCGTGATGCGCTCAGGCAAAGTTAAGCGGCAGCGCGGTGGTGTACTTGATCTGCTCCATGGCGAAACTGGAGTTGACGTCAAACAGGTCGGCGGTCTTGGTAAGTTTTTTGTACACCGCATCGTAGCCTGCAATATCGGGCACCACAACGCGTAGCAGGTAGTCCATGTCGCCGCTCATACGGTAGAACTCGACCACTTCGGGCAGTTTCATGACGGCGGCGTGGAACTTCTCGAACCATTCCTGATTGTGGCGGCTGGTCTTGACGGCCACGAACACGGTGACCCCGACATTGAGTTTGCCCGCATCGAGCAATGCGACGCGCTTGCGGATATAGCCTTCGCTTTCGAGGCGCTGGATGCGGCGCCAGCAAGGCGTTGGTGAAAGACGCACCTTCTCGGCGATGGCAGCGACCGGATGTGATACATCTTGCTGCAGCAAGCCGAGTATTTGCAAATCTATTTTATCAATAGTCATTATTTAAGTAAAAAATTCTAATAAAGTGGGTAAATAATAGTAAATTAACAAGCCTTTTCCCGGATCGGCGCGCTACGATAGCACACGTGGTTTTTGCCGCGGCTTCGTCCAGTTTCCTTCTTCCGCAAAGGGCTTCGCCATCCATATGATCCCGTCATTCGCTGCAACAGCGGGGGTGCGCCGCCTCGCCGAATTTGCCGACGCGGCCTGTCAGGCGCCGATGGACGAGATGCCCGAACGCATGCGCGCGGGCCTCGCCGCCGTTGCCGGCGATGCCGCTCTGGTTCCCGCGGCGGCCTGCCAGCCCGGCGCACACGCTTACACCCGCTATGTGCTTCACGCCGACCCGCTTGGGCGCTTCACCATCGTATCCTTGGTGTGGGGGCCGCGGCAGTTCACCCCGGTGCACGGCCATCACACTTGGTGCGCCTTTGCCGTTCTGGATGGCTTGCTCACCGAAACCGCCTTCCGCTACGACACGGACACCCGTACGGCAGTGCCATCTGGCGGTGTCAATCGCGCGCAAGCTTCGATCAGCTTTGCCTACGCCGGTCTCGACGAAATCCACAAATTGGGCAATGGCTGCGATAATGTCGGCCGTTCGATCCATATTTACGGACTTGACGCAGCCCGTATCGGAACACACGTCAACCGTGTTGTTTCTGTCGCGCCGGAGTCAGCGGTGCCGGTCTGAGTTTCCACTTCAAGCCGATTTTTTTGCAACAGTGACTCATCTGGAAGGAAGTCCCATGAAAGCCCTGATTCTGCGCCAGCACGGCGGCCTAGAAAATCTCGAATATGTCACCGACCATCCCATGCCTGTCATCAAGGACGCGCATGTGCTCATCAAGGTCGGCGCCTCCTCGTTCAATTATCACGATGTGTTCACTGTCAAGGGCATGCCAGGCATCAAAGTGCCTTTCCCTGTGGTTGTCGGGCTGGACATGGCCGGCGAGATCGTTGAGCTCGGCGATGGTGTCACGGGCTGGAAAAAGGGCGATCGCGTCCTCGTCAACCCGCTCAACAAGCTCAAGGGGCTGATGGGTGAGATGCTCGACGGCGGCATGGCCGAGTACTGCCTTGTTTCGGCCGACCAGCTGATCAAGATGCCCGAGGGCGTGAGTTTCGTCGAAGCGGCCTCGCTGCCGGTTGCCTACGGCACGGCGCACCGCATGCTGGTGACGCACAACACGGTGAAGAAGGGCGACCGCGTGCTGGTCCTTGGCGCATCCGGCGGCGTCGGCACGGGGTGCGTCATCCTCGCCAAAAAACTCGGTGCGGAAGTGATCGCCTGCGCCAGCAGCGCGGACAAGCTGGCGCGCCTGAAGGAAATCGGCGCCGACGAAGTGATCAATTACAAGGACGTGGATTTTTCCAAGTGGGCGATTGAGAAATACGGCAAACCGCAACGGCGCAACCATGAGGGCGGCGTCGATGTTGTGGTCAATTTCACCGGTGGCGACACTTGGGTGCCCTCGCTGAAGTGCCTCAAGCGCGGCGGCAAGCTGCTGGTCTGCGGCGCGACCGCCGGCCACGACCCGAAGGAAGACCTGCGTTACGTCTGGAGCTTCGAGCTGCAAATCATCGGTTCGAACAGTTTTTATATCGATGACCTGACCGCGCTGATGGACATGATCGCCAAGGGTGAAATCAAGCCGCTGGTAGACAAGGTGCTGCCGCTGTCGGAAGGTCGCGAAGGCCTGCGCCTGATCCAGGACCGCGAAGTCATCGGCAAAGTCGTCATCACACCCTAACCCCACCGACAGGACAGAATATGAGCGAAGAAAAACTCACCGCGGCCCAGGTCGAGGAGAAACTCAAGCGCGGACCGTATCACCAGTGGCTCGGCCTGAAAGTGCTATCCGTCGGCGAAGGTGAAATCGAGATTCAGGCCACCTGGCGCGAAGAGTGGGTGGTGAACCCCGATCGCAGATACACCCACGGCGGCATTCTGGCGGCGCTGGTCGACCTTACCGCTGACTGGGCGCTGGTGTCCAAAATTGGCAACGCTGTGCCGACCATAGACCTGCGCGTCGACTACCATCGTGCGGCGATGCCTGGCGACCTTAGGGCAAAGGGCAAGGTGATCAAGTTCGGCAAGCAGTTCAGCGTGGCCGAGGCGCAGATATTCGACAAGGATGGTGCGCTTTGCGCCAGCGGACGCGGCGTTTATTTGACCGCGCCGCCACCGCCACCTAAGGTCTGAAGCAGGGTCTGAAGCAGGGTTTGAAGCAAGGTTTGAAGCAAGGTTTGACGTCGGGTTTTAAACAAAGCTTGAAACGCCCCCCTCGCACAGTCGTGTGAGCGGGGGCGTTCCGGCGCGGCGCTCGCCGCGCTTTGTGTTGATCTCCAAGGCATGGCAATGACGCTTCCTGAATTTCGCAATCTGGGTGACCTGATCCGCCGCGACCGGAATCTCGACCAGATCGCGCTCATCGACCTCGGTGGTGAGATCGCGCCGCGTGAGTACACCTACGCCCAGATCGATGCCATGGCGAACGCCGTGGCTCGCGGGCTGTTGAAGCGCGGCATTCGTCGCGGCGAGCGCGTGGCGATCCTCTCGGCCAACCGCGCCGAAAACCTGGTGGCTTACTACGGCATCATGCGTGCCGGTCTGGTGGCGGTCCCGGTCAACTTCAAGTTTCCGCGAGCGATGATCGAGTTTGTGCTGGGTGACGCCGATGCGCGCCTGGTGTTTTGCGATGCCGGTCGCAAGGGCGAGGTCCCGGCCGGCGTGCCGGCCATCATCTTCAACGAGCCGGGGTCGCAGGGCTTCGATGTGTTTCTCGATCACGGCCCTTTTGACGCCTGCGTTCCGGAGCAGGACGAAGTGGCGATGTTTCTCTACACCTCGGGTTCGACCGGCAAACCCAAGGGCGTGATGCTGTCACACCAGAGCCATATCTGGGTGGCGGAAATCCGCCTGGGTGCGAACGACTGGTCGCGCCACCGCTTCCTGATTGCCGCGCCGCTGTACCACATGAATGCGCTGGCCCTGGCTAAACTCGCCTGTGTGGCGCACGCAACCATTGTGCTGCTGCCGCAGTTTACGGCGCGCGCCTATATCGAGGCGATAGAGCGTTACCGCTGCACCTGGCTGACGGCAGTGCCGCCGATGGTGGCGATGATGCTGCAGGAGAAAGATTTGCTTGCCAGCACCGATCTCGGTTCGGTGGAGTTCCTGCGCATGGGCTCGGCTCCGGTTTCCTCCAGCCTGATGACGGCCATTCACGCGACCCTGCCCAAGACGCAGGTCACCAACGCCTTTGGTACGACAGAAGGCGGGCCGGTGGTCTTTGGCCCCCATCCGCGCGGCCTGGTGCAACCGGAATTGTCGGTCGGGTACCCGCATCCGGCCGTGTCATTGCGTCTGGTCGACGGCGACAAGCTTGACGCGGAACAGGGCGTGCTGCAAATGAAGTCCCCCGCGGTGATGCTCGGCTACCACAAGGGCGGATTGCGCCAGCCGCCGCTGCAGCGCCCATTCACCGCGGATGGCTACTACATCACCGGTGATGTCTTTCGTCGCGATGAAAACGGCTTTCATTTTTTTGTCGGTCGTGTCGACGATATGTTTGTCTCCGGCGGCGAAAACATTTACCCGGGCGAGGTTGAAAAACTTCTCGAGAGCCATCCGGCGGTCAGGCAGGCTGCCGTGGTGCCGGTCGAGGATGAAATCAAGGGGCAGAAACCGGCGGCATTTGTGATCAGGCGCCCGGGTACGGACGTGAGCGCCGAGGATATTAAAGCGCATGCGCTGGCGAATGGTCCCGCCTATCAGCACCCGCGCTGGATCTGGTTCGTGGATGCACTGCCGCTGGCCACCACCAACAAGATAGACCGTGGCGTACTGATTGCGCAGGCGAAGCAGCGCGTGGCGGAAGGTGGCGCCTAGTTTTCTCCGGGCTCGTTTGCGGCGTGTCCTCTTCGCGGGCAAGTTTCCCGCCCGTGGTGAAATCTTTTTCTTTGCTTGCAGCTGTGTTTTGGTCCGTGCCGTTTCTCTTTCCGGCGCAAGACTAAGATAGGATAGGCAGGTCGATACGGTTTGATGCCGCTTGTTTGAGGGCTAAGGTTTGAACCCTGTTGTTTGCCCCCTATTGGCTTACCCCTGGTGCGATGGCCAACCGACTGCCGGCTTGTTCCGGGCGGTCTCGTTTGCGACATATTGAAAAATAGTGGAGAACTGAATGACCCTAAAAATTCCGAATTTTGCCGCTGCCATATTTGTGGCGATTGCCGCGATCGCGCCGCTGCATGTGAGCGCGCAGGCTGCGTTTCCAAACAAGCCGATCAAACTTGTGGTGCCCTACGCCGCCGGCGGTGTTTCAGACATCATGGGGCGTGTGGTGGCGCAAAAGATGACCGATCTGCTGGGCCAGACGATGCTGGTCGAGAATCGCGCCGGAGCGGGCGGAGCGCTCGGCTCGGATGTCGTGGCCAAGTCGCCCCCTGACGGTTACACGCTGGTGCTGTCCAGCCTCACCACGCTGGCCATTGCCCCCAACATGCTCAAGAGCGTGCAGTACGACCCGGTGAAGGACTTTAGCGCCATCGGGCCGGTTGCCATTACGCCGAACATCCTGTCTGTCAATGCCGGTTCCGAGTTCAACACGCTGCGCGACATGGTCAATTTCGCCAAGGCCAACCCGGGCAAGCTTACGTTCGGTTCCTCCGGGGTTGGCAGCATCGGCCATCTTTCGGGTGAAGTGCTGCGCACATTCACGGGCGCGGAGATGCTGCATGTGCCCTATAAGAGCGCCGGTGTGGCCTACCCGGACTTGTTCGCCGGCACGCTGACCATGGTTTTTGACACGCTGCCCTCGGCCATCCAGCACATTCGCGCCGGCAAGACCAGGGCGCTCGCGGTGCTGTCGGACAAGCGCTCGGCCCTGCTGCCGGATGTGCCGACCTTCGCCGAGGCGGGCTTTCCTGAAGCCACGCTGCGCTTCTGGTTTGCGCTGCACGGTCCGGCGGGCATGCCGGCCGCGGTAGTGGCGAAGTTGAACGAAACGCTGAACAAAGCCCTCACCACTGCAGACCTGCGCGAGCGTTTCGTCACGCTGGGCGCGGAGCCCTATGCCGGCACACCGCAGCAGATCAGCGACCTTGTGCGTGCCGACGTCGACAAGATGGCCAGGACCATCAAGGCGGCCAACATCAAGTCCGAATAGAGGCGGGCCAAGCCCGCCTCCGGGCCGCGCGCTTAGCCCGCGACGGTGCGCGCGCCGGCAATCGCCGTGAGCCGTTCACGGGCGAGGTTGCGGTCTATCTTGCCCGCGCCGTTGAGCGGCATGTCTTTTTCCGCGATGATCTCCACCAAACGCGGATGGGCGTATTTGGGGCCGTTTTCGAGGCAGTAGTCGCGGATGTTCGCCGCCGTCGCCTCGCTGCCGCGCTTGAGGACCACCAGGGCCGCCGGAACGTAGCCCTTGATCGCGTGGGGGACCGGTGCGACGACTGCGTTCGCAACCGCGGCGTGGCGAAACAGCAGGTCCTCGACTTCCTTGGGGTAAATGTTTTCCCCGCCGCAGGAAAACATGTCGTCGACGCGCGCCTTGAAGTAGTAAAAGCCCGCGGCATCACGACGCAGAACATCGCCGGTGCGCAACCAGCCGTCAACGAGCTTTTCGCGCGTGACTTCGGGGCGCTTGTGATAGCCAAGGCAGTTGTAGGGTGACTTGAGCCACAGCTCACCCTCATTGGGATGGTCCTTGCCGTCGCCACCGACCAGCCTGACTTCGAACTCTGGCGCCTGCACGCCCGGAGATCCGCGCGGCACCGGCCGCCCGTCAAGCGGCTCGCGGAAGGGGCTGCCGCCTTCGGTGAGGCCGTAACTCTCGCTCACTTTCACGCCGGGAATCGCGCGCTCGACCTCATCCATCAGTTCGTGCGTCACCACCGCCGATCCTATGGTCAGCCCCTTGAGGCTGGACAGGTCGAGCTTGGCCAGTTTGTCGCGGTGCTGCAGGAACATGGTGAAGACGGCGGCAACGCCGCGCGAGTAGGTGCAGCGGTATTTGGCCAGCGCGTCGAGATAGGCGAGCGGTTCGTAGGCGGGCATCAGCACAAAGGACGCCCCGGCGTAGAGCATGGGCTTCACCGTGCCGCGCATCGCGTTCTTGTGGAATAGCGGCAGTGCGATGAGGCCGCGGTATTCGGGCTGGGTCGGCCAGTAACGCTGGTTGTAGTGTATGTACCAGAGCATGCCCGAGTGGGTCATGATCGCGCCCTTGGGCAGGCCGGTTGAGCCGGAGGTGTAGGGTTGGAAGGCCTGGGCGTCGGGCTTGAGCGCCGGCGCTTGGGCAAGCCGCGGGCTGGCGTCGCGCGCGCTCGCATAATCGAGCCAACCGGGCGGTGCGTCCTCGAGGGCGATGCGATGCGCGAGCGGTGCGGCCTGCGCCACGGCGATGGCATGCGATTGCGCCGCGGGTTCGACAAAAACGGCGCGGCACTCTGCGTCTTCAAGAATGAACTTGAGGGTGTCACGGGCGAGCCGCGTGTTGATGGCCACCGGTATGGCACCGGCGCGCATGGCGCCAAAAAATATTTCCAGGAACTCGACCCGGTTGCCCACGATCATGCCGACGCGCTCACCGGGCTTCACACCGAGTTTTTCGATCAGGCCGGCGACGCGGTCGGCGCGTTCATCCAGTTGCCCATAGGTGATGAGGCGCTCGGTGCCGCCATAGAGGTCTATTACGGCGACCCGGTCGGGAAAGCGCGCGACCGAGTCGGCAAAAAAATACCCAAGGTTGGTGCTGCGATGGTCCAATTGCGCGTCTCCTAAGCGCCCAGGTGAGAGGCGATCATCCAGGCGTAGACCTTGGCCGCGGCAAAGGTCTTGTCGACCGATGCCATGTCAAGGTCGGTATGCGCGAAGTCCTGCTCACCGGAGCCGAAATTGGCGGCGGGGATGCCCGCCGCGTTGAGATAACCCTGATCGTGCGCCGACTGCCCGTAGAAGGTCTCGGGCGCCTTGCCCAGCATCGCCTCGCAGCCGTTCTTGAGCAATTGCACCACCGGCGCGGTTTCGCTGACCAGGCTGGCGTACATCACCGGCCCGTTTTGCACTTCAACCCGGAAGGGCTTGCCCGAAACCGGATCGGGCCAACCGTCGAGGGTCAGTGCAACGCGTGCGATCTCGCCGGCCGCCGCCTCCGGATCCTCGTCGGGCAGCAGGCGCCGGTCGAGGCCGATTTCGCACCTGTCCTGGATGGTATGGGTGGATTTGGGGAAACTCTCCAGCCGGTTGCAGGTCAGCCACGCCGTACCAAGGTCCGGATGCTTGCGGTCGTTGGGGATGGCTGCGGCGAGACGACGCAGCACCTCCATGGCGCCGGTGACGGCGTTGGCGCCGGTGTCGGGCCGGCTCGAGTGCGCCGGCGTGCCGTGCACGATGACCTTTACGTCGACGCGGCCGCGATTGCCCAGTTGCAGTTTGAGGCTGTTGCCATAGACGAAGGCGAAATCGGCGCGCACCTTTTCGGTTTCCACGACGTGACGGATTGCATCGTGCTTTCCGGTTTCGCCCGACACGCAGCAAATGAACGCGAGGCGTCCCTCAATCGCAATACCGGCCGCACGCACCGCTTCAATGGCGTGCAGCATCGCCGCCATGCTGCCTTTTTGCTCGCTGGCGCCTTTGCCCAACACGGCTTCCCCGGGCAGACCGTGAACCGTGGCATCGATGATTTTTCCGCCATAGGGATCGCTCATCGTCGAGGGCGGCTGGTTCATCGCATGGCTCACCAGCATCAGGGAGCGGCCAGAGCGGTCGGCGCCGGTTTCGGCGATGAGGTTTCCCATGGCATCGAGCCGGGCGTCGTTGATGCCCAGCGCCTGCATCCGTGGCAGCAGGGCGAGACGCATGAACTCGCGTAGCAGCGGCTCGTCTTCGAGTGCATCGGTCTGCGGGCTGGGGACGCGAACGAGCTCCTGGAAAACCGTGCGTACGCGGTCTCGCGACAGATGGGGCAGCAGGCGTGCTTTGATCGGGTCATCGTGCATGGGCCAAGAGTATGAAAGTGCAGCGCTCACTTTGCAAATCAATTCATGCCGCCGTGCCTTTTCATTTTCAGGTTATCTTTCGTTCTGATGTGCGCTTGCGGGCGTCCGCCGCCGCCAACGCCGCCCTTTTTTTCGACTTCAGGAACCACCCAATGCCTATTGCCCGTAGCGATGACGGTGTAGACCTTTTTTACGAATCGACCGGATCGGGCGCGCCCCTGGTGTTCGTGCACGAATTCGCCGGCGACATGCAAAGCTGGGAGCCGCAGGTGCGCCATTTCAGCCGGCGCTACCGCTGCATCACCTTTAACGCGCGCGGTTATCCGCCTTCGGCGGTGCCACCGAAGGCGTCTTCCTACTCGCAAAACCGCGCTGTCGCCGACATCATTGCGGTGATGGACCATGCCGGGATTGAACGCGCGCATATCACCGGCCTGTCCATGGGCGGGTTTGCCACGCTGCATTTTGGCTTGCAACACCCGGCACGCGCGCTGTCGCTGTGTGTCGCCGGTTGCGGCTATGGTTCGGAGCCCGCGCAGCGCGAGCGTTTCCGCGACGAGGCCGCGTACGCCGCGGGCATCCTGCTGGAGCAGGGCATGGCAGCTTTTGTTGAAAAATACGCCGAGGGCCCGACACGCATTCCTTTTCGCAACGCCGATCCACGCGGCTTTGCCGAATTCAAGGCGCAGTTCATCGCCCACTCGGCACTGGGCGCCGCCAACACCCAGCTTGGCGTGCAGCGCGAGCGGCCATCGCTCTATGCGTTGAAAGACGTGCTTGGCAGGCTGACGGTGCCGACCATCATCGTCAATGGCGACGAGGACTGGCCTTGTCTCGCGCCCGGTCTGATGCTCAAGCAGGTCATTCCCGCGGCGGCGCTGGCGGTTATTCCCAATTGCGGTCACACCATGAACATTGAGGCGGCGGCCGAATTCAACCGCATTCTCGATAATTTTCTGGCCCACGCGGCAAGCGGCCGCTGGCCGCAACGGGACCCGCGCGCCATGGTCGACTCCATCACCGGGATGAAATAAGCGCTTCATCGCCGCGATCCGCGCAGCGCGCCGTCATGGCATAGCTGCCTGAGAATGCCCGTCTGGCGCGGCTTTTCAGCCTTCCCCCCGGGGGGAGGGTTGCCAGGAGGGCTCGATGCGGAAAATCGGCGGCGCCGTACCGCGCAGGTCTCAGGCGGCGTAAGCGGCCCACGCAACTGCTGCCTTGATAACAACCGGGAGCACGGTCATGACTGAAATTGAATCCATTACCGTGCTCGATATAGGCTGGCGCAAGTAGCCGGCTTTATCTTGTGCGCGGACGCATTCGTGCCAGCACCAGGCCCGTGACCAGGGCAAGTCCGCGCAGGATGGCGCGCAGCAACAACACGACAGCAAGTGCAAAGATCGCGAGCAGTACGAGGAATAGCGCGGGATGCGCCAAGGCCAGCCATAGTCCGGTGGGCACCAGAAGGTCTTCGGTGAGTGAGGCGAGCCAGTTGCTGAGCGGTTCGGGCGAGGTGTTGATGAGTGCCCGGCCGCCGGCTTTGGTGAAGTGCGCACCGGCCGCAATGCCGCCGCCAAGAACGGCCGCGGCCGCACCAATGTGCGCATCGCTCGCCCCGAATACTGCGGCGGCGAGGGCCGCGCCGGCCGGTATGCGGATGAAGGTGTGCGCCGCGTCCCACAGGCTGTCCAGCCAGGGCAGCTTGTCAGCGCCAAATTCGAGCAGCGCCATCAGCGCGCTTGCGCCCAGCACCACCGGGTGCGTGAGCAGGGCGAGTTGCTCAGGCAGCACAATCCAGCCGGCATAGCCGGCAAGTCCAGCCATGAAAAGCACCAGGTATAGGCGCAGGCCGCTGCCCCACGCGAGCGCGGCGGCAAGCGCGATTTCAGGCACGTGATGGAGGATTTCGGGCGGGATCATGAGTGAGGTATTTTCGCACGACTCGTGAGGATAGCCTTCGCCGTGCCGGCCGGCGTGGTTGGCGTGGACGGATTGGCTGGAACGGCGCGTTAAACGTGTAAAATTCGACGACAAAAATAATAATTGAAGCCACCCGCCCGGAGGAATTTTCAATGTCACGCTTTCGTTTCGCCCTGCTGCGCGCGCTCGTACTGCTCGCCACCACTATCGGCGCTGCCGCTACTGCGGCGGCGCAGTCTGAATATCCGAACAAACCGATACGCGTGGTCGTGCCCTGGCCGGTTGGCGGGGTCGCTGACATCGTGTTGCGTGTGATCGAGCCGCGCCTGCGTGCTGAACTGGGCCAGACCATCATCATCGACAACCGCCCCGGCGCCGGTGGCGTCATCGGTGATGACATTGTTGCCAAGTCGGCGGCCGACGGCTACACCCTGTTATTTACCTCGCCGGCGGTGAACATGAACATCGCCATCGGCCGCGTCATGCCTTACGACCTGGATCGCGATCTGGTGCCGCTGATGAACGTCGCCTGGGCGCCGATGATCCTGGTCACCACGCCATCGGCCAATTACAAGGATGCAAAAGACCTGGTGGCGCGCGCAATCGCCAGCGGCGGCAAGACCACCTATGGTTCATCCGGATCGGGCTCGCCCTCGCACCTGACGGTGGAATTGTTCCGCGAAAAAGCCGGCATTCGCGGCACCCACATACCTTACAAGGGATCACCGCAGGCGCTGACCGACCAGATCGCCGGGCGCTTTGACTTTCACTTCGTCAATTCGGCGACGGCGCTGCCGCAAATAAAGGCCGACCGCGTTACCGCCTTGTTTGTCACCGCCAGCAAACGCCTGGCCGTGGCGCCAAATATCCCGACCAACGCCGAGGCTGGCTTTCCCGGTGTCCAGGCCAGCCAGTTCGAGGCCTTTTTTGCGCCACGCGGCACGCCGCGCCCTGTGCTCGACAAGATCACCGCCGCGGTGAACAAGGTGCTGGCGATGCCCGATGTCATCGCTGCGATGGCGCCCCATGCGCTGGAGATAGACGGCGCGAGCAACCCGGACAAGTTCGCCGTGCTGGCCAAGGAAGACCGCGAGCGTTGGGTGGCCGTGGCCAAGAGCGCGAACATCAAGGCTGAATAAACCGCAGCAAAGGAGAACGCAATGCAAGATAACAATGGCAAGCCGGGCGACCTTAATAAGGCCGCTGTCAACAAGGTGACGGCAGAAAACGCGATGCAAGCGCTGGGTGAATGGCCGGTGCAGAAATTTCATGTTTCGCATCTGGCAGACGCCAAGTTCGAGGGCAACGGTCTGCGCCCTTATGTGGTGTATCGGGACCTGGGCACGCTCGATGCGACGGGCGGACTGGTGGAGGCGCACATCAATGCGCGCGGCCGGCCCTTCGATGCCGGCGCGGTCAGCAAGCGCCATTCCCATGAAGTCAAATTTCAGATGGTCTACGTGCTCAAGGGCTGGACGCGCGCCGAGTTCGACGGGCACGGTGAGCACCTGATGAAGGCGGGCAGTTGCTGGGTGCAGCCGGCCGGCATCAAGCACACCGTGCTCGAGTATTCGGACGATCTCGAGGTGCTGGAGATCATCATTCCCGGTGGTTACGAGACGGTCGCTGCGAATGAGCCCCCCGGTGGAATGCCCAAGACATGAGTGCGGGCATGCGTCAAGGACGGCTGGCCGGAAGACTGGCTCTTGTCACCGGCGCCAGCGCCGGCATCGGTCGCGCCACGGCCATCGCGCTGGCGCGCGAGGGCGCGCAGATCATCGCCACCTCGCGGCGCGAGACCGAGCTACAGGCGCTTGCCGCCGAGTGCGCGGCATTCGGCGGCAGTGTGCGTGTGCTCGCCGGCGACCTGGGCGATGCGGGCTTCGTGACCGAACTGGGCGCGTTTTGCGCCGAGGCTGACATTCTCGTCAACAACGCCGGCGTGCTGACCTATGCGCCGCTGCTCGAACTCACGTCCGCGCAGATCGAGGAGATGTTCCGCGTCAACGTGCTCGCGAGCATACAGGTGAGCCAGGTCATGGGTGCTGCGATGACGGCGCGAAAGCGCGGCCACATCATGGTCATGACCTCGCTGTCGGCACGCAACGTCAACCGGCTGGCGGTCGTTTATGCCGCGACCAAGCACGCCATGTCGGCGGTGGCCAAGGGGCTGCGCATTGAACTCAAGCCCTTTGGCATCAAGGTCACTGAAATCGCGCCTGGCATGGTCGAGACGGACATCCGCAGCACCAGCACGCACGCCGAGGTGCTGGCCTCGCTCAAGTCGCGCACCTACCGGGGGTTGAGCGCGCAGGATGTGGCCGAGTCGGTGGTCTACGCCGCCTGCACCGGCGACAATTGCTGTCCCGATCTGATCGAGTTGCGGCCGACGCCGGCTTGAACGGACGCGGCGGAACGTAGCGACGAAACCTGACAATGGATCTCGGACTCAAGGGCCGCACCGTGCTCATTACCGGCGCATCGCGCGGCATCGGGCGTGCGATCGCCACATCATTTGCCGCCGAGGGCTGCCGTCTGCGGCTGGCGGCACGCAGCGCCGACGGACTGGCGACGCTCAAATCCGATCTGACCGCGCGCTTTGCCGCCGATGTTGAAACACTCGCCATCGACCTGGCCGAAGCGGGCGCACCCGGGCGTCTGATTGAACATTTTGCCGATGCCGACGTGCTGATCAACAACGCCGGCGCCACGCCGCGCGGCGACTTGCTGCAACTTGAGGAAGACGCCTGGCGCGCCGGCTGGGAGCTCAAGCTGTTTGGCTATATCAACGCCACGCGTGCGTGCTATCGGCAGATGCTTGCGCGCGGCAGCGGCGTCATTATCAATATCATCGGCCTTGGTGCGGAAAAACTCGAATACGCCTACGCCGCCGGCTCCACCGGCAATGCCGCGCTGGTGGCGTTCACGCGCAGCGTCGGCAGCATGAGTCTTGACCACGGCGTGCGCGTGCTGGGCGTCAATCCCGGTTGGGTCGAGACTGACAAGGCCATTGCTTCGCTCAGGCGGCGCAGCGAGGAAGCGTGCGGTGACGCGGAGCGCTGGCGTGATTTCCTCGTGGGCTGGCCGGCGGGGCGATTGATCCGGCCTGAGGAGATTGCCGATGTCGTGTGCTTTCTAGCGTCTGACCGGGCGAGCTCGGTCTGCGGCACGGTGGTGTCGATTGATGGCGGATTTGGCGCCCGCGCCTATCCGCGGGTGCCGGAGATGCCCTTGCCCAAGGCTCGCTGAGCCACCTGCTCATTGCGGTGATGGCTGGAAAGCCACGTCTGGAGCGGGTTTTCAGCCTATGCACTTCCGGCCATAGGCGAAGCGCCTAATGATTTTTTCTTCGCGGCGCTAGCGTGGTCGCTCTTTGTTACATGGGTAGTTTCGCCCCCTGCGGGGCGCGACTTACTTTCTTTGCTTGTGCAAAGAAGAGTAAGCAAAGAAAGCACACCCCCGACGCCGCCCCTTCGGGGTGCCCTGCGCTACTCGACGCAGCGGGCCGGCCCTGAAACGCGGCCCTGCGGGCCTCAGACATCAGGGCCGGAGAGCTCCCGCTGCATCTGCGTTGCTCGGCGCCGTCGCAGAGGCCCCGAAGTCAAAAACAACCGCATGTGCCGAGCATCGGCTTTCATGTCGTTTTTGACTTTGCTTTTGAACTTCAAGTCCCGTAGGGGACGCCGAGAAGCGCAGCGTCCTCGGGAGGTGTCCGGTCCCTACTGTTTGAGCCCCACAGTTTTATCGTGGGGCGAGTTTAGGGACCGGCCCGAGGATGCGAGCATCGCAGGGCAGCCCCCGCGTGAACTTGGCAGCTATCGTTCCAATGCAAGCCGGGGGCCGTCACCTCCGGGTCGCCTTCTTTGGGTTACCTTTCTTGGCGAAGCAAGAAAGGTAACTCGCTCCCCGCAGGGGAGTGAAACCACCCAACTCAAAAAGAACGACTAAGCATGCGCAACGAAGGACTGGGCAGCAATCAGGCCCGCTGTGCCCGCGCGCCAAGCCAGTACACGCCTGCAAGCAGCACCAGCGTTGCCACGCCAATTTCAAGCGTGTGGGCGTCATACCAATGATCCAGTTTCTGCGAGAACATCCTCGCAATTCCCGCGGCAGCCACGGCGAGGCTGAGCAGCGCAATCGACAGGGTCAGCGCCCGCGACATGTTGCGCGCCTGGCCGCTGCCCAGCATTCTGGCGACCCACCATCCACTGGCGGTGTCCGTGGCGAGCATGCCACTGGTGAAGGTGAGGCCTAACAGGCCGGCGATAGTCCACGCGAACTTGCCCTGCGCCGCGACCGAGAACAGCGCCGCCTGGCTCATCGTGCCCATCGATACGGCGAAGGCCATGCCGATGAGCAAGATCAGCATCGGGTGCGAGATGGAGGTGGCGCGGCGCAGCAGTCGCGGCGCCAACCAGCCCAGCGTGCCCACCGGTGCCGGCGTGGCACCCAGGCTGGCGCGCAGGTTGACGATGCCGATGGCCAGCAGGAACACGATCGCAATACTCTGCCCGGCGTTGTCCAGCCAGGACGGCAGTGCCTCAGACGCCGACAGCGCCGACAGCGTCACCGCGACCGCGGTTACAGCCGCACCGTGGCCAAGGGAAAACAGCGCGCCGCACCAGCGCGCCAGCGTCGGCGCGCGCTCGGCGTTGTAGCGCGTCAGGTTGTCGATGGCGGCGAGGTGATCCGGATCGAGGCCGTGGCGCAGGCCGAGCAGGAAGGTGAGGCCGAACAGGGACAGCAGGCCCGATTGCAAACCTGATTGCAAACCTGATTGTGCGTCGATCATGCGTCGATCATGCGGCGGTCTTTTTCACTTCATCGAGCAGGCCGCGCTCGCGAATGAATTTGACAATTTCCTCGACACCTTCGCCGGCCCTGAGGTTGGTGAAGACGAAGGGGCGCTCGCCGCGCTGGGCCTTGGCGTCGCGCGCCATGACGTCGAGCGATGCGCCCACGTGCGGCGCGAGGTCGGTCTTGTTGATGATCAGCAAGTCCGAGCGGGTAATGCCGGGGCCGCCCTTCCTGGGAATTTTTTCGCCACCGGCGACGTCGATAACGTAGAGCGTGAGGTCTGATAATTCCGGGCTGAAGGTGGCGGCGAGGTTGTCGCCCCCTGACTCGACAAGGATCAGGTCGAGTTTCGGAAACGCCGCGACGAGGCGCGCAATGGCCTCGAGGTTGATGGACGCGTCCTCGCGTATGGCGGTGTGCGGACAGCCGCCCGTTTCCACGCCAAGGATTCGCTCGGCCGGCAGCGCCTTGGCGCGCAGCAGGATTTCCATGTCCTCCTTGGTGTAGATGTCGTTGGTCACGACCGCCATGTCATAGTGATCGCGCATGCGTTTGCACAGCGCTTCGCACAGGGCCGTCTTGCCCGAACCGACAGGGCCGCCGATGCCAACGCGCAAGGGGTTGTGTTGTTCGGCTTGCGGCGCAAGAGCGCGGGGGGAAGGATGGTTCATGTTCTACTCACTCCGGATTATTCGGCTTATGAACGGAAAATGCGGCTGTATTGGACCTCGTGCCGCATGCTGAGCATGGACAGGCCCGGCGTCCAGTTGGAAATGCCGTCATCTTCGAGTTGCAGTGCGATGGCTGCCGCACGCTCGATTTGCGGTGACAGGGCTTGCATCAGGCGCTGGCCTGCGACCTGGCCCAGCGGCACCGCCTTCAAGGCCGCGAGCACCTGGTTCTCGGCCCAGGAACAAAGGTAGCCCAGTACGGCGCTGTGCGCATCGACACCGCCCTGAACGGCGGCATAACTCCAGGCCGCAGGGAAGGGGATGTCCGGCAGTGACGACAGCAGGGCGCGCTGCGCTTCGCTGCCACTCTGCATGTCGAGCAGCAGGCGGCGCAAGGAGTAGCCCATCTGTATAGTCTCGGCACGAAACTCGGCGCTGTCGCGTGAGGCAAGAAAGTATTCGCTCCAGTGCGCAAGGGCGCCGGCGTCGCTTGCGCTCCAGGCGCGATGCAGGCGCAACATCACCGGCGCTTCGAGTTTGGCGAGCGAATAGGCCAGGCAGTCGGCGATCCAGGCCGCAGCCGATGCCTGGTCGCGCACGATGCACGCGTCTATGGCCGATTCGAGCCCCTGCGAATAACTGTAGGCCCCGACCGGCAGCGTGGTGCTGGTGAGGCGCAGCAGCTCGAGCAGGCTGGCGCTCACGAGCCTGTTGCTGTTTCGCGATAGCGAAACAGCACCATTTTCAACCTCTCCCTCAGGGAGAGGGCTGGGGAGAGGGTGGGGGCATGCTGATCAATTTTCATTTGTGACTGACTGCGCTGTGAATGCGCGGTGCGTGCGCATGGTCGTGCATATCGTCGCCGTGATGGTGATGGCCGCCGCCCCCGCCGTGACCATATGCGCCGGACTCGGGTTCGAACGGCGCCTGTTCCAATGTGACGTGCGCGCCGAGGCCCTTGAGCATGTCAGCCAGCACCTTGTCCTCGCGCATGCGCAGCGTGTAATGGCCGTCGAGGTCACCGATTATGTGTACCGGCGTGTGGCGGTTGCCGAGGTGGTAGGCGCAGCGCGCGAATTCGTCGGCGTCGTGGCATTCGACGCGATAAATGGCCTCCGGGGCGGCGACAATTTTCACCACGCGGCCATCGTCCCCGGACAGCAGATCGCCGCCGCGCAAGACGGTGCCGCGTGGCAGCAGCAGCGCCGCTTCTTCGCCGTTGCTCATGGTTGCACGCAGCCGGCTTTTTTCGCGCAGTTCGTAGGGGAGGACGAGCTCGGCGTCGCTGCTCGGGGCGCTATCAATACGTTTGGTCAGTGTCAGCATGTTTTTAATGTTCTTAGTAGGTTCCCTCCCCCCTCGCGGGGGAGGGACAGGGAGAGGGGGCTTGTCGCATTGGCGGACATTCACCCTCTCCCCGACCCTCCCGCGTCAAGAGGGAGGGGGCGTGCTAATGGGAAATTCTCAAAATAAAAAATAGCGTTGCGCCATCGGCAGCACCTTGGCCGGCTCGCACACCAGCAGCTCGCCGTCGGCGCGCACCTCGTAGGTTTCGGAATCGACCTGCATTCTCGGCGTGGCGTTGTTGTGGATCATGTCCTTCTTGCGAATGTTGCGCGTGTTCTGCACCGCAACCAGCGGCTTTTTAAGATCCAGCAGGGCGCCGACACCGGCATCGAGCGCCGCCTGCGACACAAAGGTCATCGAGGTCTTCAGGCCGCCGCCGTAGGCGCCGAACATATAACGATAGTGCACCGGCTGCGGCGTCGGGATGGAGGCGTTTGGGTCGCCCATGGGCGCGGCGGCGATCATGCCGCCCTTTAGAATCATCGCCGGCTTGGCACCGAAAAAAGCCGGCTTCCACAACACGATGTCGGCGATCTTGCCCACTTCGAGTGAGCCCACAACATGGGAGATGCCATGGGTGATGGCCGGGTTGATGGTGTATTTGGCGATGTAACGTTTGGCCCGGAAGTTGTCCGCTTTCGCCGGATCGCCCTTGAGGGCGCCGCGTTGGGTCTTCATCTTGTGCGCGGTCTGCCAGGTGCGCAGAATGACTTCGCCCACGCGACCCATGGCCTGGCTGTCCGAGCTCATCATCGATATGGCGCCAAGGTCGTGCAAGATGTCCTCGGCGGCGATGGTCTCGCGGCGTATGCGCGATTCGGCGAAGGCGATGTCCTCGGCGATGGCCGGGTCGAGGTGGTGGCAGACCATCAGCATGTCGAGGTGTTCGTCGAGTGTGTTGACGGTGTAGGGCCGCGTCGGGTTGGTCGAGGAGGGCAGCACATTGGCCTGGCCCACCGCCGCGATGATATCGGGTGCGTGGCCGCCGCCCGCGCCCTCGGTATGGAAGGTATGGATGGCGCGACCCTTGAACGCGGCGAGGGTGTGCTCGAGAAAACCCGCCTCGTTGAGCGTGTCGGTGTGGATCGCCACCTGCACGTCGTATTTGTCCGCCACCGACAGGCAGTTGTCTATGGCCGCCGGCGTGCTGCCCCAGTCCTCGTGCAACTTCAGGCCTATGGCGCCCGCTTCTATTTGTTCATCTAGGGGCTTGGGCAGGCTGACGTTGCCCTTGCCCATGAAGCCGAGGTTCATCGGAAAAGCCTCGGCCGCCGACAGCATGGAGCGGATGTGCCAGGGGCCCGGCGTGCAGGTGGTCGCCGCCGTGCCCACGGCAGGCCCGGTGCCGCCGCCCAGCATGGTGGTGACGCCGGACATCAGCGCCTCCTCGATTTGCTGCGGGCAGATGAAATGGATGTGGGTGTCTATGCCGCCGGCGGTGACGATCAGGCCTTCGCCGGCGATGATTTCGGTGGCGCCGCCTATGGCCATGGTCACGCCGGGCTGGATGTCCGGGTTGCCGGCCTTGCCTATGGCGGCGATGCGCCCGTCCTTCAGGCCGATGTCGGCCTTGACGATGCCCCAGTGGTCGAGGATCACGGCGTTGGTGATGACCGTGTCCATGACATCCTTGTGTTCGCGCTGCGATTGGCCCATGCCGTCGCGTATGACCTTGCCGCCGCCGAACTTCACTTCCTCGCCATAAATGGTGAAGTCTTTTTCGATCTCTATCCACAGATCGGAATCGGCCAGACGAATGCGGTCGCCGGTGGTGGGGCCATACATCTCCGCGTATGCTTTTCTGGAAATTTTCATTTTTCCAATTTCCCCATCACCTGGGCGTTAAAGCCGTAGACCTTGCGCTCACCGGCCAGCGTAACGAGTTCTATGCTGCGTTCCTGGCCCGGCTCGAAGCGCACGGCGGTCCCGGCGGCGATGTTGAGGCGCATGCCGTAAGCCGCCTCGCGGTCGAATTTTAGCGCCGGGTTGGCCTCGGCAAAGTGATAGTGCGAGCCCACCTGCACCGGACGGTCGCCGCTATTGGCTACTTTCATGGTGGTGGTGGGACGGCCGACATTGAGTTCGATGTCGCCGTCGCGGATGTCGAATTCACCTGGAATCATATGGTGCTCCGCTCAGGGAATGGGGTGATGCACGGTGACGAGCTTGGTGCCGTCGGGAAAGGTCGCCTCGACCTGTATGTCCGGGATCATTTCCGGCACGCCCTCCATCACATCGGCGCGTTTCAGTATCTTGGTGCCTTCGTTCATCAGCTCGGCAACGCTGCGGCCGTCGCGCGCACCTTCCATGATGGCGGCGCTGATCAGCGCCACGGCTTCCGGGTAGTTGAGCTTGAGCCCGCGCGCCTTGCGGCGTTCGGCGAGCAGTGAGGCGGTGAAGATGAGCAGCTTGTCGCGCTCGCGTGGTGTGAGTTCCATGGTTTTATTCTGAGAGATGTTTCTGTGAGAGGTGGTTCGGGCGTGCCTGCAGCTTACAACAGTCATTTTTAGTGCGTTCTTCTTAAGCAGCAAGAAGTATGCGCATGGTGCTGCAAGTGCCGCTTGTTGGCCGTCGTGTGACGGCCAGGCTTAGCTGCTACAGATCCAAAACGTGCATGCAGGCACCAATCCACATCAGTCTCGCACCGATAGTGTGCGCCCGGGGGAAATGCCGCCTTGGCATGGTGCGTCCGCTGTTTCATTTGTCCTCGCAATGTGACTGTCTTGGTGGAAATCACCAATAAATCATCAGCGAGGTGGTGGGCGCAAGAGGTGGCCTGCGAATTGCTAAACAAGCCATGAACCGGCTTTTAACGCGGCTCGCAGTTGGACGCGATTACCTGTATCGAATTTTTTCCGATCATCTTTCAGGGAGCTTTCCTCATGCAACGAAGAGTATTTGTAAAAAAAGTGGCGGCCAGTGTGGCGCTCGCCATGCTCGGATTCGGCTTGTCCGGGCAGGTCTTGGCTGCGGACACCATCAAGGTCGGCGTCCTGCACTCGCTTTCAGGGACCATGGCCATTTCGGAAACCGTGCTGAAGGACGTCACACTGATGGCGATCGACGAGATCAATGCCAAGGGCGGTGTGCTGGGCAAGAAACTCGAGGCGGTGGTGGTTGATCCGGCCTCCAACTGGCCGCTGTTCGCCGAAAAGGCGCGCCAGCTGATTTCCCAGGACAAGGTGTCGGTGGTGTTCGGTTGCTGGACCTCGGTATCGCGCAAATCGGTGCTGCCGGTGTTCGAAGAACTCAACAACCTGCTGTTCTACCCGGTGCAGTACGAGGGTGAAGAGCTGTCCAAGAACGTGTTCTACACCGGTGCTGCGCCAAACCAGCAGGCCATTCCAGCGGTGGAGTACCTGATGAGCAAGGATGGCGGCGGCGCCAAGCGCTGGGTTCTTCTGGGCACCGACTACGTCTATCCGCGCACGACCAACAAGATTTTGCGCGCATTCCTGAAGTCCAAGGGCGTGAAGGATTCGGATATCGACGAGAAGTACACCCCCTTCGGTCACTCCGACTACCAGACCATTGTTGCCGACATCAAGAAGTTTGCGGCCGGTGGCAAGACCGCGGTGGTGTCGACCATCAATGGCGACTCCAACGTGCCTTTCTACAAGGAGCTGGGCAACGCCGGCCTCAAGGCGAAAGACGTTCCGGTGGTGGCTTTCTCCGTGGGTGAAGAGGAGTTGCGCGGCGTTGACACCAAGCCGCTCGTCGGCCATCTCGCCGCATGGAACTACTTCATGTCGCAAAAGAACCCGGCCAATGACGAGTTCAGGAAAAAATGGGCTGATTACGCCAAGGCGAAGAAACTGCCCAACGCCGACAAGCCGCTGACCAACGACCCCATGGAAGCCGCGTACATCGGCATCAACATGTGGAAGCAGGCGGTGGAAAAAGCCAAGAGCACGGACACCGACAAGGTGATCGCGGCGATGGCGGGCCAGACCTTCAAGGCGCCCTCGGGCATCACCTCAAAGATGGACGAGAAGAACCACCATCTGCATAAGTCTGTGTTCATCGGCGAAGTCAAGGCCGATGGCCAGTTCAACGTGGTATGGAAGACGCCGGGCCCGGTCAAGGCCAAGCCCTGGAGCCCCTATATCGCCGAGAACAAGGGCAAGAAGGACGAGCCCGAGAAGAAGTAAGGATTGCGGCGCGGGAATCACCCCCGCGCCGTGATTGCAGGCTGCAAGCAAACCGGGCCGCGGCGTACCGTCCTGCATGGGCGTGACGTCGCGGTTCACCAACCGGGCAATCTCAATCTCAATGTCACCGATCCGAATTGCGCTGATGCTGTTTGCGGCGCTGGCACTGTGCTGCGCGCGCGCCGCCTTTGCCCTGCCTGCCGGGCTCGTGCTGGCGGTTGCCACCGGCGACGGCGACCAGCGTGCCGAAGCCATAGGCAAGCTGGTGACCTCCGGTGATAGTGCGGTCCAGAATTTTTTCCAGGCGCTGATTGACGGCGATGTGCAGGTCGCCGGCGGCAAACGCGTGCTGATCATCAAGGGCGGCGCGGGTACCGACGTCGTTACCGGCGAGAAAGTCGCCAAGCTTCCCGACGAACTCGAAGAGGTCGTTGTCAACAACAAGCTGCGCGGCGAGCTTGAGGCGGCCCTCGGTGCGTTCAAGCTTTCCTCGCCCGACCGGGCGGTTCGCCTCGCGGCCATCAAGACGCTCGAGAGCGACGCCGACGAGGGCATGCTGCCGCTCATCGACCGGGCGCTGGCGAGCGAGCAGGACGCGGAAATCAAGGCGCGCCTCATTCTCGCCCAGTCCACGCTCAAGCTCAGGAGCGCCGATGCCGCGGTGCGGCTGGCGGGCGTGAAGGCGCTTGCGAGCAGCAATAATCCTGGCACCAAGATGGTGTTGCTCGCATTGCTGGAAAAAAACGGCGCCGACTTTGCCGAACCCGACGCCGATGTGCGCGCCGAGGCGCAGCGTTCGCTGCAGAGCCTGCAGGGACGGCTGTCCACCGGCGAGCGTGTCAGCCAGGTTTTCAGCGGCCTCAGCCTCGGTTCCATCCTGTTGCTGGCCGCGCTGGGGCTGGCCATCACCTACGGCCTCATGGGTGTCATCAACATGGCGCACGGCGAAATGATCATGATCGGCGCCTACAGCACCTATATCGTGCAGAATTTGTTTCGCGCCCACCTGCCCGGCGCGTTCGACTGGTATTTGCTTGCGGCGCTGCCGGTGGCGTTTGGCGTGGCGGCGCTGGTGGGCATGGCGCTCGAGCGCGGCGTGATCCGCTTTCTCTACGGCCGGCCGCTGGAAACGCTGCTCGCGACCTGGGGCATCAGCCTGGTGCTGATCCAGGCTTGCCGCACGATTTTCGGCGCACAAAACGTGCAGGTCGAAAACCCGGTGTGGATGTCCGGCGGCATCGAACTGCTCACCAACGTCGTGCTGCCGTGGAACCGCATTGTCATCATCGGTTTTGCGTTTTTCGTGCTCTTGCTGATGTGGCTGCTGCTGGCGAAGACGCGGCTCGGCTTGTTCGTGCGTGCGGTGACGCAAAACCGCAGCATGGCCAGCTGCGTCGGCGTGCCGACGCGCCGCGTCGATACCTGGTGCTTCGGGCTGGGCTCCGGGATTGCCGGGCTTGCCGGTTGCGCCTTGTCGCAGATCGGCAACGTCGGTCCCGACCTCGGCCAGACTTACATCGTCGATTCCTTCATGGTGGTGGTGCTCGGTGGTGTCGGCCAGTTGGCCGGCACTGTCTATGCCGCGATGGGCTTGGGGATACTCAACAAGATTCTCGAAGGCTGGGCCGGTGCGGTGCTGGCGAAGATCGCCATCCTGGTGTTCATCATCGTTTTCATCCAGAAGCGGCCGCAGGGCCTGTTTGCGGTGAAGGGGCGTTTTGCCGATGCTTGAGCGAAAACATCCGTCCATTTTCGGGCGCTTGTACGGCCCCAAGGCCTGGGCGGCCCTGGCGGCCTTTGCCGCCATCGCGCTGGTGGTGGTGCCGCTGTGCAACCTGGCGATCCCCAAGGACAGCCTGTTTCATGTGTCCGACTACACTGTCGCGCTGGTCGGCAAGATCATGTGCTACGCCATCGTCGCGCTGGCGATGGACCTGATCTGGGGCTACACCGGCATCCTGTCGCTCGGGCACGGCCTGTTTTTTGCACTCGGCGGTTACGCCTTGGGCATGTACCTGATGCGCATGATAGGCCGTGAGGGCCAGTACCAGAGCGAGCTGCCCGACTTCATGGTGTTCCTCGACTGGAAGACGCTGCCATGGTACTGGAGCTTTACCGACAATTTTTGGTACTGCGCGCTGCTGGTGGTGCTGGTGCCCGGATTGATCGCTTTCATATTTGGCTATTTCGCTTTTCGCTCGCGCATCAAGGGCGTCTATTTTTCCATCATCACGCAGGCGCTCACCTATGCCGCGATGCTGCTATTTTTCAGGAATGACACCGGCTTTGGCGGCAACAACGGTTTTACCGATTTCAAGCGCATTCTTGGTTTTGTCATCGCCACGCCGCAAACGCGCGTCGCCTTGTTCGCACTGACCGCGCTGGTGCTGATAGGCACCTTGCTGCTGGCGAGGGCTGTCGTCACCTCCAAGCTCGGCCGCGTGCTGACTGCAATTCGCGACGCCGAGGGCCGTGTCATGTTCTCCGGTTACAACCCGGTGCACTTCAAGCTCTTTATCTGGACGCTGTCGGCGGTGATATGCGGTATCGCCGGCGCGCTCTATGTGCCGCAGGTGGGCATCATCAATCCGTCTGAAATGTCTCCGGCCAACTCGATTGAAATTGCCATCTGGGTGGCGGTGGGTGGACGCGGCACGCTCATTGGCGCGGTCATTGGCGCATTCCTGGTGAACGGCGGAAAGAGCTGGTTCACCGTGGCTTTTCCCGAATACTGGCTGTTTGCGCTTGGCGCGCTGTTCATTATTGTCACGCTGTTCTTGCCGCGCGGTGTTGTCGGACTGCTGCAAGAGCGCTTCGGCGGCGGCGCAAGGAAAACTGACACCGGCGGGGCGGGAGTATGACCTTCGAACTGGATACCGCGGCAGAGCGGCAGGGCGGCGATGAACCGCGTGCCGCGACCGGGCGCGTTCTGCGGCCCGGCGTTGACACCACGCACGGACCCATTCTCTATCTTGATGACATCAGCGTTTTTTTCGACGGTTTCAAGGCGCTCAACAAACTGACCCTCACCATAGACGCCGGTGAACTGCGCTGCATCATCGGCCCCAACGGCGCGGGCAAGACGACGATGATGGATGTCATCACCGGCAAGACACGGCCCGATTCGGGTACGGTTTTTTTCGGCCAGACTATCGATCTCACGCGCTTGTCGGAAACGCAGATCGCGCAGGCCGGTATCGGTCGTAAATTCCAGAAGCCGACAGTATTCGAGAACCACTCGGTATTCGAGAACCTCGAACTCGCCATGGCCATGGACAAGCGTGTGTTCCCGACCCTGCGCGCGCGAATGTCGGCTGAGCAAGGAGACCGCATCGCCGCCACGCTGGAGCAGATCGGCCTCGCCCGGCGCGCCGATGCGCCGGCCGGCCTGCTGTCGCACGGCCAGAAACAATGGCTTGAGATCGGCATGCTGCTGATGCAGGAACCCAGCTTGTTGCTGCTCGATGAGCCGGTCGCCGGCATGACCGACGAGGAAACGATGAAAAGCGCCGAGTTGTTCCTGTCGCTCGCCGGTCGCTATTCATTGGTGGTGGTCGAGCATGACATGGAGTTTGTCAACAAAATCGCCAAGGTCGTGACAGTGCTGCATGAAGGCAGCGTGCTCGCCGAGGGCAGCATGGACCAGGTGCAGAACGACGAACGTGTCATTGAAGTGTACCTGGGGCGTTGAGATGCTCAAGATAGACGGCCTCAACCAGTACTACGGCGGCAGCCACATCCTGCGCGATGTCGGGTTCGAACTGCAGCAGGGCAAGGTGACAACGCTGCTCGGTCGTAACGGCGTGGGCAAGACTACGCTGCTCAAGTGCCTGGTCGGACTGTTACCGATTCGCTCGGGCAGCATTGTCTTTGATGGCGCTGACATCAGCCGGCTTGCGCCGGATGCGCGCGCGCGCACGGGTATCGCCTATGTACCGCAGGGACGGGAGATATTTCCACGCCTGACGGTGGAGGAGAACCTGCTGATGGGACTCGCCGGCAGGCCTTCCGGGGAAAAAATACCGCCGCGCATATTTGAAATGTTCCCGGTACTCCAAGACATGATGCGGCGTCGCGGCGGCGACCTGTCCGGCGGGCAGCAGCAGCAGCTGGCCATCGGCCGTGCCCTGGCGATGCGGCCCAAGGTGCTGATCCTCGACGAGCCGACCGAGGGCATACAGCCTTCCATCATCAAGGACATCGAGCGCGCCATTCGTACGCTCGCTGACGAGGGCAGCATGGCCATCCTGTTGGTCGAGCAGTACTACGACTTTGCCCGCTCGCTCGCCGATCATTACGTCGTCATGTCGCGCGGCGAGGTGGTCAAGGCCGGCCTTGGCGCCGATATGGAGACCGACAAGGTCAGGGAACTGGTTTCGGTCTGAGCCCGGCGGTATCCCGCAGGTGTCGGGCGACCCGGACGAACCGGGTGACGCGGTTGCGACGCGCGGGAAAATCCCGTCCGCGCAGCGTATCCCCCAGGGCTATTTCTTCGCTGCAGCCGCGGCGGGCATGGCGCTTTCTTCCTTGTCCATCATCGGTTTCATTTTCTGCTGCTTGTCGTCAGCGGCTTTTTTGACGTCGCCTTTTTTCATGCCGGGCTTTTTCATCTCGCCGGGCATCGGATCATCCATTTTCATGGGCGGCTTGGCCGTCGGTTCCGCGGCGGTCGATCCAAGCGGAACGGCAAGGGTTATGGCGGCGATCAGGCTTGCGACCCGGAAAACGGCCGGTGATTTGTGGTGTCGCATGGCGTCTCTCCTTGAACGGGAAAAGCCCGCCACCGGGCAAATCGGCGGCGGGCTGGTGCGGCGCTAGAACTTACTTTTTCATTTCATCTTTTTTCATCGTGTCGGCCTTGCCCATGCCGTCTTTCTTCATGCCGTCCGACTTGGCCATACCATCGCTCTTGGCCATACCGTCTTTTTTCATACCGTCTTTTTTCATTTCATCTTTTTTCATGCCGTCCGACTTGGCCATGCCGTCCTTTTTCATGCCATCGCTCTTGGTCATGCCGTCTTTTTTCATTTCGTCCTTTTTCATGGCGTCCTGGGCATTGGCGGCGCCCACTGCCATGGCCATGCAGCCGGCGGCGATGATGGTGATCAATCTGTTCATTTGAATCTCCTTTTTCGATGCGGTTAGCGTGCGTGATGCGGTTGGGATCAGTAAAACGGATGAAGTTAAAAAGGTAACAAACTAACAAGCTAGATATCAGGACCCGCCAAACCAGTTATAGCCCTGGTCCTCCCAGTACCCGCCCGGGTTCATATTGGTCACATACATTGCCTTGATGTGCTTGGGGTTCTTGTAGCCGAGCTTGGTCGGCATGCGCAGCTTCATCGGGAAGCCGTACTTGACCGGGAGGATTTCATCGCCGTAGCGCAGCGTGAGCTGGGTTTGCGGGTGAAGGGCTGTGGCCATGTCGATACTGGTGTAGTAGTCGTCCGCGCACTTGAAGCCGATGTACTTTGCCGTGGTGTCGGCACCGATACGCGCAAGAAAGTCGGAAAAACGCACGCCGCTCCATTTGCCGAGGGCACTCCAGCCCTCGACGCAGACGTGCCGCGTGATCTGCGTTGTCTGGGGCAGCGCGTACAGTTCGGGAAGGCCCCAGGAATTCTTGTCGCGAATCAGTCCGCTGAGTTCGAGCCGGTAGTCCTTGCCGTCCACCACCGGCGCATCGGCCTCGCCGTAAAAGGCGTTGAACGGAAAGGGCTTGGTGATCATGCTTTCGGGGAATTCGGGGGCGAGGCGGGTGGGGCTGAAAATCGCCGACTGCACCCCGTCATTCCAGCGCGACATTGCCGAGAGCGTCTTTTGCACGTTCTCCTCCTCCGTGATGTCACAGCCGGTAAGGAGGGCGAGGGCGCCGAGCGACAGGCCCTGGCGTAAAAACAGCCGCCGCTCGAGCTTGATGACTTGCGGGCTGCGGTGGGCGAGGAAGCTCTCGCCCATGCGGGTGGTTTTTTTCATGACTGGTCTCCTTTGTTGGCTGCGGTGCGCACCCTTCCGGTGAACATGGTCGGGAAGGTGCGGGGCACCAGTGCCACCATGACAATGTGGACGAACACGATGAACACCATCAATGCCATGGCAAAAAAGTGCAGCACACGCGCGCCTTCAAAGTCGCCCATCAAGGCGCCGAGGGCTTGAAATTGCACCGGCTTCCAGATTACGAGGCCCGAGAACACCAGCACGACGATGGCAACGATGATCGCAACGTAAGCCGCGCGTTGGGCGGTGTTGTACACCGTGAGGTCATCGTGGGCGAGTTTGCCGTGCAGGGCTTCGCGCACATCGTGAATGATTCCGGCCGGCGTGATGGGCAGCAGCTTGCGTTTGAAGTGGCCGGCGGCAAAGCCGTAGACAAGATAGACGAGGCCGTTAATCGCAAGCAGCCACATGGCGGCGAAGTGCCATTGCAATGCGCCGCCCAGCCAGCCGCCGATGGTGAGGTCGGAGGGGAATTTGAACGCAAAAATCGGGTGCGCGTTATAGATGCGCAAACCGCTTGCGACCATGACAAAAATCGCTACCGCGTTGATCCAATGGGTGATGCGTACTGCGAGCGGATGGATTTTTACCCACTGCGGTGTTTCATTGGCGTGTTGCATAGGCGTTCCTCCGTTGATTGCAATGCGTATTCCCGGGTTGGTCGCGGTCGGTCACCGATCCTTACATTTCACGTGCGAATTTTTCGCCGCAGTTTCGCCGCAGGCGCGGCGGCTCAAGTCTGCCAGATGCGCGGGGTGATGGGCGGCGCACCGATCGCCGCCGGCCGCAGCTGCTGCCAAAGCGCGGTTAGCAGCGTCCGTGCCCGTTCGCTGGAATCGCCGAGGTAGCGCGCCACCACCACCTGGGGCAGGCGCGACAGGGCGACATGCTCGCCCGTCTGGCGCAGCGATTCGAGCAGGGCGCGCAGTTCTTCAAGCGCCGCGTTGGGCAGGGTGTGACCGGCGATGAGCAATGTTGCGCAGACCGTTGCGCCCTGCCAGCCGACCGCGCTCGCCATCTGGTTTCCCGCGGCCTCCAGCGTGCCCGCCTCATTCCAGATCAGTTTTCCGGCCAGGGTGATCGACACGCGCTGGCGGATGCTGCCCTGGTTAAAAGTCTCGCCCGATGCGGCGCGGCCAAGGCAAAGAATCTCCCATCCGGCATAGCATGCGCCCTCGGCCAGGTCGATGCGGCTCTCCATGCCAACTTCGGCCGCGTCGAAAACGATGCCCTCCTGCGGCAGCCATTCGAGCGACGCGCCGGCCGCGAGATCGAAACTCAAGTCTTGCCGCGCACGTGATCGCGCCTGCGGGCCGGTGCCGCGCGCCTTGTACCACTTGCTGGCCCCGGGTGTGGTGATGAGGGCCTTGGCGCCGGCCTCAAGCTCGACCTTGATGGCGAGGCGGTCGCCGCCGGCAATGCCCCCCGGCGGGTGCACGATGATGGCGTGGCAAACGTCGCCGCCTTCGGGATACAAGGCTTTTTGCACGCGCAAGGGGCCGCTGTGGCGGTTGTCGGTGAGCACGCTGCGTCCGGCTTCGCGCGCAAAGCGCAGCGCCAGGGAAGCCGACCATGGCTCGGTCTGGGACTGCGCTCGCACAGGCGACAGCTCGCCTGCCGCCGGGAATTCACTTTTTACCATTCACCATTCACTATTCAATATTGACCATTCACCATTCACCATTCACCATTCACCATTCACCATTCACCATTCCACCATTCACCGATTACACCCATTGTCGCGGACTTCGGCCCGCGCGCCTAGGGCGCAGGCGTGCGTGGCCGGGCGAAGCGGCCACTGCCGTACAATGCCGGGGTGAAGTTGGCCAGACGGTCGCTGTACGGAGATTTTCTGTGCAGAGGAAAGTCCGGGCTCCATCGGGTAGGGTGACGGCTAACGGCCGTACGTCGTGAGACGAGGAATAGGGCCACAGAGACGAGTCGCCATGTTTGCGCAAGCAAGTGTGGCGGGTGAAACGCGGTAACCTCCACCCGGAGCAACACCAAATAGGCAGACGTTGACGTGACCCACGGAGTCTGCGGGTAGGTGGCTTGAGCCAAGGGGTAACTCTTGGCCCAGATGAATGATCGTCAGGGGGGCGCAAGCCCCTGAACAGAACCCGGCTTATCGGCCGACTTCACACTTTTCTTGTTGTGCGATTTTGCAGCTTTGGCTTGGCCGCGGCCCCCCAATCAGCGGTCCTGGCGGCACTGCCGCCGCGCGCGGCAAGCCGGTTTTGCACTGCAATAAGCGGTTCGCACCATGGCGAGGCGCGCATGCCTCCGGATGGACGCTTTTGTTGCCGCTGTGGGTGAAATTTTCAGGGCAAGAACCAAGTCCAGCCCGTGAATCGCGTCTGTCAGTCCTGTCTGTCAGTCCTGTGTGTCAGTCCTTTTGGCGACTTGGCATACGCGTTGCTAATAGCCAAGTCATGCAACTTTGATAAAGTGGGCAAATGAGTTTCGCGCAATACATAAAGGAAATCGGCCGCGGCACCAAGGGCAGCCACGATCTGGGCACTGACGAGGCGCACCAGTTGTTTGGCGCCATACTCGATGGCGGCGTGCCCGATCTGGAACTCGGCGCGATCCTGCTCGCCCTGCGCGTCAAGACCGAATCGGTGCCCGAACTGCTCGGCTTTACCCAGGCGATGTCCGAGCGTGTGCATCACCTGAAGCCGCCGCAGGGTTTGGGCGATATTCGTCCGGTGGTCATTGGCAGCTACAACGGCGCGCGGCGCCAACCCAATCTGACCCCGCTGGTCGCCTTGTTGCTGCAACGCATGGGGCTGCCGGTGCTGGTCCACGGCACGCTGGAGGGGCAGGGGCGTGTGGCCAGCGCCTATATTTTTCGCGAACTGGGCATCCTGCCCTGCGCCACGCTGGCGCAGGCGCAAACGGCGATGGACACCGACAAGCTGGCCTTCGTGCCGACGGCGGTGCTCGCGCCCGGCCTTGCCAAGCTGCTGTCGCTGCGCAGCCGCCTGGGTGTAAGGAACAGCGGCCATACCGTGGCCAAGCTCATTGACCCGTTTGGCGAGGGAAGCGGCGGCGCGCTCAAACTGGTCAGCGTGACGCATCCCGAGGTGCTGCTCAAGCTGCACGAATTTTTTATCGCCACCGGTGATACCGCGCTACTAATGCGCGGCACGGAGGGCGAACCCTACGCCAATCCGCGGCGCCGGCCGAAGATAGAATTTTTCCGCGATGGCGCGGGGCAGGTGTTGTTCGAGCAGGAGCACACGCCGGCCGAGCAACTCGCCCAGCTCGAGCAAAACACCGAAGCCAAGGCCACCGCCGACTACATCGGCAAGGTAATGACTGGCACGGCGCCGCTGCCGCTGCCCATTGTCAACCTGCTCGCCTGCTGCCTTTTCGGCGCGGGCTATACCGCCGATTTCAATCAGGCTAAGGCCATCGTCGCGGTCGAAACGCGCAGTCTCGCCGCCGCCTGAGCCGCGCCGCGCGCGGTGATTGTCCGCAAACGCCCGCCTGGTGCGGGTTTTCAGTCGATGTGTTCTCAGCCCGGGATGGAATCTCCTGCCACGCAGCAGCGCTCGGGTTGCAGGCATCGAGCCGGGGGCGCAGTGGGTGATTCAGGCGCATACCCAGACTTACACCCAGACTTACACCTGGATTCACACCCAGACTCGCACGCACACGCACACGCACACTCACACTCGGACTCGGACTCAGACCCAGCCCTGCCTCCAGATTGATTGGTCGCGCAACTCGCGCCAAGCGATGCGCCGGATATTTTTGGAGTAGGCGGCCTCAATGTCCACCCACTCAATTTTGTCCTCCGGCATTTCGGGCAGGATGAGCTTGACGACGAGAAAGTGTTTTTCCTTGGCGACCGGTTTGACGGCCGTCCACTTGGTCAGCAGCAATTTGTTCGGATGCAGTGGGTTCATGCGTTGAAGTCTAATCCGGTTTGTCTGCACTGGCGTTTGCACACTGTTCTCGGTCGTGGTCGCCATTGGAGTGCCTTGGTCGGGAATCCCGCATGTTGCTGATGTGTTTGGCAAAGAAACCGTGCGTTCTTGGCGAAAACAAGCGGTTTTTGGAATGCATGTGAATTCAGTAGTGTCCGGTTAAATGGGTGTTAATTTGCTTGAAAGCCAATACTGGCGCGGCTTTACAGCCGATTTTGCTTGGTGCCGATTTGAACCTTGAATCCTCATTTTTGTGTAGTTTCCCTCCGGTGAAATCCCCGGGGGT
>JANXRV010000006.1:0-5964 GCA_025356665.1 Pseudomonadota bacterium | reverse complement strand
GTCGCGCCTCCATCCCTTTCATTCCTGCCAGAAATGATGCCCGAGTGGTGAAATAGGTAGACACATCGGACTTAAAATCCGCCGCTTCGTGAATAACGGGCGTACCGGTTCGATTCCGGTCTCGGGCACCACCGCTCAAATTATTGTGCTTCTCAAAATTCATGAATGGACCGTGTCGTGAAGGCCGTGTGCAGAAGATGATCGAGTGCGGCGTGGGCCGGCCAGACGGCATCAGCGCCGGCTACTTTGCCAAACCCACGGTGTTCAGCAATGTGAACAACCAGATGGACATCGCCCGCCAGGAGATTTTTGGCCCGGTGCTGTGCATGATCCCCTACAGCGGCGGCGTGGACGAAGCGGTGGCCATCGCCAACGACACGGCCTATGGCCTGTCGGGCTATGTGTATGCCGCCACGCCAGAAGCCGCAGGCCAGATCGCCGCCAGGCTGCGCACCGGCAACGTCCACCTCAACGGCGCCCCTGGCGATAACGCCGCGCCCTTCGGCGGCTACAAGCAGTCCGGCAACGGCCGCGAGTGGGGCGCGCTGGGCTTCGAGGAATTCCTGGAGACCAAGGCCGTGTTCGTGCCCGCGCCGCCTGCACCTGCGCCGGCTGTCTGATTCTCCGTTTCAGCTGTTTGAAGGCTAGTTTGCTTCGGAAAATTGGCTTTTTGTCCTTATGGGACGCGCACTCATAGCTATCTAAAGCGTAGCGTTTAGATTCTGTCTTGGTTGGACCATCGCGCCCGGTAGTCCGCCACCCGCCCGGCACGGCGACAGCGCAATGTGCTGCGGTTTGGCGACGGGAGTTCCGCGCGGTTACGAAAATTTCGTGCGAGACGGCGCTCGCGGAAATTTTTGAGGTGCACGACGATCCCGACCGCGACGCGTCCCGTCCCCAAGCCCGGTCACATCGCGCCATCACCGCACCAGGCGGGTGGCTGCTTGGGTGAATTGGCGAACACCAGCTAAAGGCTGGACTCCATAGTTCAAAGCAGTTTTTCGCATGACAGCTTGCACGCACATTGCAGACTACCTGTGAGGACTCAGACCTGTGCCCAAGGCATCGCCTAGTGGGTGATGACGGCCTTTGGTTTATAAAATTCGCGGTGTGGTCTAAGAAGTCGGCCACGCGCCGCCCGCGCGAAGAAGGCGCGCTGTCTCGTAGCCATCAATGATCACGTAGTGGCAGCGTGCCGTGAGCGAGCGTTGAAGTGCGAAGGCCTCGACGGTCTTACGCACTGCGGCGCTGATGGTGTGGCAGTGCTGGACGACGTAGAGGTCAGCCGGAGTGTTGAACAGGCGGTACACCTGGTCGCCGTTCTTTCCGAGGTCTCTCGGCATCATCGGGTGGAATTTTGCTGGCCCCTTTAACAGAAACGCGCCCGTACGGCGTTGCCCACCGACAAGAAGTTCCGCGGAGAAGAGGTCACTTTCCTCTCCGCCCCAATCCGCCGGCACGTAATGTTCGCCAAGCAATTGGGCGATGGTCTCTTTGACCTTTCGTTCTGTCACTTGTGCCAGTCGGGCGAATTCTGTCTTTGACGGTGCCCACATCGGGTCGATGCCCGAGAACTGCTGGATTTCGTTCGCTCGCAGTTCCAGGGTCGAGGCGAAAGGCTGCGGCATGGCGGAACGGCTCGTTACAAGATCCCCAATTGCATAAGGGATGGCCCGCACCGTGTCATCAGTGATCTCCGCGACATAGGCGTATGCGAAGAGGCGCGTCGATCCGGACATCCGCGTGTAGGCGGTTTGATTTACCAGCCCGTTCTTGGAAAACTCCAGGATCAGCTTCTTGCCTTCAAATGGCTCGTCGAGCCGTTCCGTCAGCGTCAGACCAGCCGTCTTGTTTTGGGCATCAAACCCCTTGCCGTAGAAGTGACCGTTGTAAATGAACGGCATTCCTTCAGCCAGGGTACCGTCGACTACCATCTGTTGCAGAGTTCGAATACCTCCGCTGGCGATCGCTTCCAACAAATGCGCGCCGATGGCGTTGCTAAGAACAGCGGAGGCCATAGGCACGTCGACACCTTGTAGTGCCTGCAGATGCAACGGGGTCAGTTTCGCTGTGTCGATCAGCGAGAGCACTCGATCGCGGCTCAGATAGAACGCCATCAGCTTCGCGGTCGCTGGTAGCGTCTCAGGTTTCGCCTGATTCGTCCTGTTGATGCTCATTCTTGGCTAGCGGGCAGGGACCAATGCCATCTGAACTTCGTGCCGTCTGGCATCAGGGTCTTGCGGCGCTTCGACGGCCTCAAGAACCGAGATATACGCCGGCGGCAGGTTGTGCTCGCGCGCGCCGGCCAGAACATGCGCTTTGTACCAACTGTAGGGCTTCAGCCCAGGATTCGTGCGCGTCGCATAGTACATCATCGCAACGAGCGGCGCGCCGTCAACCTCTACGACAACCTGCCGTTCGTCGTATCCATTGCCGAGCCCTTCTGTTTTGTCGAGCGTTGCCTTCTCGGACTGGTCAATAGCGTAGACAACGCCGTGCACAGCGGCATCAGCCGCATCGCTCGCAATGACATCGCATTTCCCTGAACCATCGATGCTGATTTTTTGCCAGACCAGTTGATGGTCGCGCAGCACACCGTGGCCAATAACCCGTGCAGATGGGACCCGTGCACGAAGTCGCGTGGAACTCATGTTCGAGCCGTAGGCAAAGTTGTAGAAGGTAGCCAACCCAGTGATCATCTCACCCTCCCGAAGCTATGGGCCTGCGCCACGCACACCGGATGCTATCGCTTCGAAAATCGAATACGTAGATGTGAGCAAACTGGCAGCCACAGTTAAGCGTTGCCAGGTATGCGTCTAGGTCGGTCAGCCAGATCTCGTCAGGGAACATCGGGTTGGTGTCGATGTACGCGAGCAGGGAAAGCTCGCCCTTTGGCGTGTACCGCTTCGTCATCTTGCCGCGCAGGGCATCCACGGTTGGATCACCAACCCGGGTGATTCCTGGCACATCGAAAAGTGGGCCCCAAAGACCCCGATGGATAGTGATGCGGTCCAACAGTGTATCGAGCGGGCCATCGTCTTCGAAGGCATCACCGGTGAAACCTTCCGGCAGACCACGCAACGCAGCGAAGATGCTCGGCAGTGCGTTTTTTCGCCGCTGGATGCTTAGGTCGCCCCGGAAGCCGATAAAGATGTCGGCATCGCCGTACTTCGCTCGGAAGTCGTCAGCTTCGGCTGCGGGGAGAGCGTCGAGATGGGCTTGACAGATTTCCTTTGTTCCCAACTGCTGGCCGATCGTGGCGGAGAAGTCCTGATCAAGGATCTCGACTAATTCGAATGCGCGCGGTACGCCGCTTTCAGGCACATAGAGGATGTCTGGCTCCGGCGTCGGCCGACTATCGAAGGTGCCGCCGGGTAGCAGGGCCGCAGTTGTGGCGAAGCGCTCGAATACGAGCCTTTCGCGTTCTTCCTTGGATAGCATGACTTGGTCGGGCTCCCTCGCTGCCGTTTCGTCCTAGTGCAATAGGCAGCATTACAGTGTCTGGATTGTGCCAGCATTGTGCTTTGGCGAGGCTGGTTTGTAGGGGGGATTCATAAGATATCCAAGGCCGCTGCGAGAGACTCATAAGTCATCGACCGTCGACAAGTTGTCGAGTGACCTCTTTTTCTGCATGCGGTTAGTCGCAGCATTGGTCCGAACGGCCGCAATCGCTGCAAAGCGGTCCCCGCCATAAGCACAAGCGCAGTGATCGCGCAATGCGACCGGGCTTTGGTGGGGACCGCGCGCAAAGTAGCTGTGGCACGCCTCAAAAAATGCCAACATGCTTCAGCATGAGGCATGTTTAGGACTCGCGTGCGTCACCGCCAAAACCGCAGCGCATTGCACGGTCGCCGCGCGGACGTCGATCAGGCGCAGCCCAAAAGGCAGTAGCGGGAGAAAGCGAAAAAGCTATGCAAACAATAGCTAACTATGCATATTCCATAAGGGCAAACGGCCAAAATGGCTATGCAAACTACTGCTGCATCAGCCACTCCGGCGCAGGCTTGGGCATGGGCGGGTAAGTCCAACTGTGCTTCTCGCCCTGCGCGTGGCAGCACCAGGAATACAGCGCGTCGTACATCACCATGCCGTGCGCCAGCATCTCGTGGTCGTTGCGGAAGTTGTGCGAGAGGCCGAGCGAGATGGCCAGCAGGCCGGCGGCTTGGGGGGCCAGGTCCAGCCGGTCGGTGTCGGCACCGCGCACGATGGCGGCCATGTCCAGCAGGCTTTGGTTGACCTTGCCCTGGTGGGCTAGCTGGTGCCGCTTGATGAAGGTGTCAAAACTGCAGTCGTCGCCCACGTGCGTGTACGCCACGCCAGGCACGTCGTAGGGCGTGGCACCGGTCTGCTCGGCCACGCGCAGCACGTCGGCGGCGGGCACGTAGAGGAATTCGGGCGCGCTGTCGATGAAGCGGGCAATCAGCCAGGGGCAGGCGATGCGGTCGATCTTTGGGCGTTCGCGGGTGATCCATTTCATGGCGCTTCTCCTTGCGGGTTGGAAACTATTTGCGGGCTGCTTATTTGTCGGCCAGGGGCAGCTTGGCCTTTTGCCACGCGTCAATGCCGCCCTGTAAAAAGCGTGCGTTGATGCCCTGCGCGCGCAGGCGCAGCGCGGTGGAGCGGCCCACCTCGTGGCCGTAGACGCAATACACCACCACTTCTTGGCCGGCGGGCAGCTCGGCGGCCCACTCGGCCACGGTGGCCGGGTCGCGCCATGCTGCGCCGCTGATGACTTGGGCGGCCTGGTCGTACACGCCGGCGCGACGCACGTCCAGCAGGGTGGCGCTGGCGGCCTGGCCTTGCAGTTCGCCCAGGGTGACCGAATGCTCTTCGCCCACGCCGTGCACCGCGTGCTGGTAACGCGCGTAGACCGCCGCCCAGTTGATGTTGGCCATGAAGGCGTCGACCCAGGCACCGGCGTTGGCGCCAAAGTCCATGTGGTAGGCGTGCTCGTACATGTCCAGCGCGAGGATGGGCACACCGCCTGCCAGCGCGCACGTGTGGTCGGCAGACCACTGGTTGCACAGCGAGCCGTCGCGCGGCGAGAACGTCAACAGCACCCAGCCCGAGCCGCCGCCCAGCGCCTTGCCCATGGCGACAAACTCCTCGCGCCAGCGCGCCGGGCTGCCAAAACTCGCCGACAGAGCCAGGTCCATCGCGGGCACGGCCGGTTTTCCGTCGCCGCCCATGGAGCCGAAGTGCAGCTCGTGCAGCAGCATGGAATTGGCGGCGATGAGTTCTTCGCGCTTCAGGCCATTGAGCTGGAAGCCGGGCGCTGCGGCAAAGCCCAGCTTGCCCAGCTCGGCGCGGATGGCGTTGAGCCGCTTGACAGCGCCGCTGTAGTTGTTCTGGTGGTGGCTCTGGATGATTTTTTCAGAGATGCCGTTGAGCGATGCGGCGTGGAAGGGCAGGGGCTGGATGGCGAGTGGCATGGGATTCCTTTCGGGGTGGCGTGGGCGGCCGCTTCAGCGGACCGCAGGGAGCAAGGAGGGCGCCAGCAGGGTGACGGCCAGGCCAAAGGCGGCGCAAATGCCGATCAGCTTGATCACGCCCATCTTGAGCTTGAACAGCGCCACGGCGGCGGCCAGCGTGATCAGCGCGGACACCCAATCGATGCCGCCCAGCAGCCCGGCACCAAAGCCTTGGGGCCACCACACGTGGTAGGCGAAGAACAGCGCCAGGTTGGCGATCACGCCGACCACGGCAGCGGTGATGCCCGTCAAGGGCGCGGTGAACTTCAGGTTGCCGTGGGTGGTCTCGATGAAGGGGCCACCCGCCAGGATGAAAACGAAGGAGGGCAGGAAGGTGAAGTACGTCACCACCGTGGCGGCCAGCGCGCCGGCCAGGAACAAGGAGTCCGGCCCCAGGATCTGCTTGGCCCAGCCGCCGACGAAGCCGACAAAGGCCACCACCATGATCAGCGGGCCGGGCGTGGTTTCGCCCAGGGCCAGGCCGTCGATCATC
>JANXRV010000037.1:0-46923 GCA_025356665.1 Pseudomonadota bacterium | reverse complement strand
GATCGAACGCTTCTTCGCGCGCATCAAGCACTTTCGGCGTGTTGCCACGCGATACGAAAAACTCGATCCCCACTATATGGCCTTCTTGCATCTGGTCTGCACCTTCGTCTGGCTCGCTTGAATGTCAACAGCCCCTAGGAGATCCTGATTTTACAGGGACAGGCAGGGTTGCGAAAACCACAGGAGGAAACACATGAAAGCCGTATTTTCGTGCTTAACCCGCGCTGCACTGGCGGCACTGGCCCTGACTTTGGTTGCCGCGGCACCACTTCAGGCGCAGACCAAACTCAAATTTGCGCATGTTTACGAGGTCAGCGAGGCGTATCACACCGCAGCGGTGTGGGCCAGCGGTGAAATCCAGAAGCGCACTAATAACCGTTACACGATGGAGGTCTTTCCTGCGTCCTCGCTTGGCAAGGAGACCGACATAAACCAGGGTCTGACCCTGGGCACCGTCGATATCATTTATACAGGCCAGCTTTTTGCCGGCCGCACCTTCGGGCCGATTTCTATCGGTGGCGCGCCTTTCATTTTCCGGGACTTCGATCACTGGAAGAAATTCTCCACCAGCGCCGTGTTCAGCGAAATTTCCGACGGCTACCAGAAAGCCAGCGGCGGCAACAAGGTGGTGGCCATCGTTTATTACGGTGATCGCCAGACCACGTCGAACAAGGCGCTGAACAAGCCCGAGGACATGAAGGGATTGAAGATAAGGGTTCCTGATGCGCCGCTTTACACCTTATTCCCCCGTGCCGTAGGCGCGAACCCGGCACCGATCGCCTTTGCCGAGGTCTATCTGGCGTTGCAAAACAAGACGGTCGAGGCGCAGGAGAATCCGCTGCCGACGATTGATGCGAAAAAGTTTTATGAGGTGCAGTCGCATATCAATATCACGGCGCACATCACCGACGCGCTGCTGACCATCGTCGGGGCACCGTTGTGGGCCAAGCTGTCGGAAGCGGATAAAAAAGTCTTTACCGACGTGTTCCGCGAAGCCGCGACGCGCGCCACGGCCGAGATCGTCGCAGTCGAGAAAAAATTGATGACTGATTTCTCCAAACGCGGGAAAACCGTCGTCATGGTCGATCGCAAGCCGTTCATCGCCGCCGTGCAAAGGTATTACAACGAGGGCAAGCAGCCGGACGGCAGCGCCTTGCCCTGGCCCAAGGACGTGTACGACAAGGTCCAGGCCATTAAATAGGCGTGAACCGCCGGCTGGCAAAATGCCCGCTTCACGCGGGTATTTTTTTGCCAGTACCTCAGACCTTGTCCGGCACCAGAAGTATCGGCACCGGAACGTCCTTGGAGGGGCGGTGCGGCACAAGCCGTGTCTCGAGGGCGCCCAGCGCCCCGCTGATGTCCCAGCAGCAGGCGAGCAGTTCGCGGCCCGCGTCGGTCAGTTCAACGCCGCGGCCGCTGGTGCGCAGCAGCTTGACGCCAAGCGACTCGGCGAGCTTTTTCATCTGCACCGAAACGGTGGGCTGGGCGAGGTGCAGTTCCTCGGAAGCCCGCGTCAGGCTGCCGAGGCGGGCGACCGCTTCGAATACCATCAGTTGGGTGAATATTCCGTGGCGGAAATAACGGCGAAGGTTTGCGTTTCTCATTTGAAGCCTCCAAAATTGCGCGAGTGAGAATAAAAAAAGCCCTTACCTCAAACACGCAAAGGCCTCGCGCATGACGTGACCTTTGCGTATTCTGGCAAAGGTCTCGCTCGCAGCCGGCAAACCGACCACCAGCCGCGCCGGAAGTTTTTAAGGCTTCGTGTTGACGACGGGCTGCTAGAAGCTACTCCCCTTTGGAGGGACCCCTCTACTGCGAAGGGTGACGAACTGTAGCATGGTGTAATTGATTTTTGCAATAGCCCAATGCATTGGCATAGGTAATGGTAATGCCAGTCATTGTGTTCTCGAATTGCTGCCGCTTCACCGATAACTATACGCAATAACAGATATTGTCTTTTCTCATTGGCCATGCGCGTTCCGCGCGCCGATAATCCGCTTGCGTCAACGAACACGACGCACCCTACAAAGGGGAGTAGCCACGCGCAGCCGCTGTTTCAGGCGACGCGCGCCGCACCGCCGTCATCACGGGTTGCCCGCAAAAAGGTGGCCCCGGTTGTGCAGATGGAAGCCTCGGCCTGCCGAGATGCCCACTGGCGAGACCTTTGCCGCCCGGCAAAGGTACCGCCTTCCTCGCCGGTTGGACACACCAACAGGGCGGCTGGGAGTTTGTGATGGAATTGTTTTCACCCGATTTTTTTTCCGCCCTTGCGGCCATTATTGTCATCGACCTGGTGCTTGCGGGCGATAACGCCATCGTTATTGCACTGGCGGCGCGCGGTGTGCCCAAAGAGTTGCGCAACAAAGCCATCATGTGGGGCACCGTCGGCGCCATCATCGTGCGTACCAGCATGACCGTGGTGGTGGTGTGGTTGCTGAAAATTCCCGGACTGCTGCTGGTCGGCGGCCTGATGCTGGTGTGGATCGCCTACAAACTGCTCGCAGCGGGCGATAGCGTCGAGTCCCAGGTTTCTCCAGCCGACAGTTTTTGGGGCGCGATGAAAACGATCGTTGTCGCCGATGCGGTTATGGGCCTTGATAACGTGCTAGCGGTTGCAGGTGCGGCGCATGGTAACTTTCTGTTAGTGGTGCTGGGGTTACTAATCAGCATACCGATTGTGATCTGGGGCAGCCAACTGATCCTGCACTTTGTCGAACGTTATCCGGCGATCATCTACGTCGGTGCCGCCGTGCTCGCCTGGACCGCCGCCAAGATGGTTGCAAGCGAGCCGCTCATTAAGGAGTACTTCGAAACGCATCGCAGTTTGCACTGGGGCTTGTATGTCGCTGTTATCGGTGGCGTACTCGGCCTGGGTTATCTGCGCAACCGCCGTACCCCAGCTTCCAACCAAGTCGTCTGAAGGAGATACCCCGTGCCAAATATCCTTGTTCCTGTTGATGGTTCCGAAAATTCCCTTCTCGCCGCCGCCCACGCAGTCGGGCTGGCGAGGCGGCATGCAGACCTTCGCGTGCACCTTTTGAACGTGCAGCCGGCTCTGCCGCGCCACGCCGCCCGCTTTGTCTCGCGCCGGACGCTCGCCTGGGCGCGCGAGGCCTCGGGGCGGGTGCGCCTCGCCGCAGCGGAGCGTCTGTTGCGCGATGCCGGCGTGCCTTATCAATCGGCGGTACTCTCTGGTGATGCCGCAATCGCGGCGGCGCGTTATGCGCGTGAGCACGACATTTCCTGTGTCGTTGTCGGTACGACGCGAAAGTCCACCTTGGCGCGTTTGCTCACAGGATCGTTTGCCAATGATCTGTTGCAACGTGTCAACGTGCCGGTTGAGGTCATTGCAGGCGGAAAACCGGGCGTGCTGGTGCGTATCGGGTTACCGGCGGGCCTCGGTATCGGTTTGGCCACCCTGCTGCTGGCCGTTGACTGACAGGCGGGCTTCGGGCGCGGGAGGGGGAGCCTTCCCGCTATTTCCCAACTTGCCGATGTGGTGATCATGCCCGAGCGTTAAAATAGGCGGGTGACTCCGACTCGTCCTCCCATTGCGGCTTTTTCCGAACAGTATTTGCGGCAGCGGTTTGCCGCGCCGCTCAGTTCCGATCCGCTTACCTCCGGTGACGGCCACCTGTGGCGCAGGCCGGATGAAATCCGCTCGGCCGCCGTACTCGTGCCGGTGGTGCGGCGGGACGAGGGGCTCTCTGTCCTGTTCACGCGCCGTACCGCGCACTTGAACGATCACGCCGGCCAGATCAGTTTCCCGGGGGGGCGCGCAGAGCCAGAAGACGCCAGTCTTGAAGCCACTGCGCTGCGCGAGGCGCAGGAGGAAATTGGACTCCAGCCCGAGCGAGTCGAGGTGCTCGGCCGGCTGCATGAGTACGTGACGGTCACCGGATATCGCGTCACCCCGGTGGTCGGATTGATCCGGTCCGAGTTCGAGCTCAAGCCGGATTCATTCGAGGTGGCGGAGGTTTTTGAGGTGCCGCTGCATTTTTTGCTCGACCCCGGCAATCATCAGCGGAACCTGGTGGTCTGGGATGGCGGGGAAAGGCATTATTACGCGATGCCCTACGGCAGGCACTATATATGGGGCGCCACCGCCGGGATGCTGATGAACCTGTACCAGCACCTTGCGGCGGCATAGGTCGCGCGAACGGATCAGGACTTCACCGTAGCTGTGGTGTGCTGACCTGCGCGCTCTCCTGCTCGCAGGTAAAGGTCGGCAAAGCGCTCGAGAGAGTGCATATGGGCGTAAATGTGGCCCATCAGGCCTTTTGTCACCAGCACTTTCAGGCTTGCCGGTTTGATGTCCTTCAGTTTGGCCTCGTCTACCCGGTGCATTCCCTGCACCGTAAGCGTCGCCTTCTGGTCGTTCATCACTTCAAACTTGAATGGCGACAACAATTCGAGCCTTGTCAGGATGGCGCAGAATTCGGCGGTGGCATCAAGGTCGTCCTCGTAGCCTTGGAGCAACCGCTCGATGGCTTGCCATTGCGCCGTTGGCCTGTCGCTTTGGTCAAACAGGGCGAGTCCCTGGTCGTCCAGATAGGTTTTGATGATGCACACCAGGCGTTCTTTGCGCGCTTGGCCGTCGACATACAGCTTGGATATGCAGAACGGGTAGCGCCGCACAAACGCGGGAAGATAGCAGCCCTTGTTCCATGCGCCGGTTTGATCCACGAACAGGTTCTGCCGCTCGGCAAGGCCGAGGATCGCGATGGGCGTGTAGGCCGCGCCGCCATCCTCGGAGCTGAATGCGATCGGATAGTCGCGTCCGGCGGGGACGAATTCACCGATCGACAGCGCGAGGGCGTTAATGTTGCGGCAAAACGCCGGGGTGCTCCCGGCAGAGGGCAGCAAAACGCGCGAGGTTTTTTGCAGCTGTGTAATCTCGCCGTACCCGAACGGAGCTGCGATTTTCATCACATCGGTGCTGCGATGCATGTGTCCCTCATCGGGGCATAAAAAACTGGGCGGGTGTGGTATCTTCGGTCTGCATTATGAGTCTCATTTCATTAATTATCGCGCTGTTGCTGGAGCAGTGGAGACCGCTCTCCGGCCGTCGCTACCTTCTCTCGCCGCTTGGCCGCCTTGCCACCTGGCTGGAGCGGCACTTCAACGCCGGCGAGTCACAGCATGGCCTGATCGCATGGCTCATCGGCGTTGCGCCTATTGTGCTGGGTACCTGGATCATCTACGCGGTGCTCTGGCACGTGAACGCGATGCTGGCGCTGGCCTTCAATGTGCTGGCGCTTTACCTGACCATGGGTTTTCGCCAGTTCAGTCATTATTTTACTGATATCCATGTTGCCCTGAAACAGGATGATCTGGATACGGCGCGCGCGCAGCTTGCGGCGTGGCGAGGGCACAGCTGCGCGACCTTGAATGCAGAAGAGGTGGCGCGCCTCACCATTGAAGAGGCGCTTGCGGCGTCGCATCGCAATGTGTTTGCGGTGGTGTTCTGGTTCGTGCTCCTGCCGGGCCCCAGCGGGGCGATACTCTACCGGCTGGCCACATTCTTCCACCGTCGCTGGGGTGGCGCGACCGGCGGGGAACTGGGCCGTTTCGGATATTTTGCAGGGCGGGCGTTTGCTTTGATGGAGTGGCTGCCAGCGCGCTTCACCGCAAGCGCCTTTGCCATTGTCGGTGATTTCGAGGATGCGATTTTCTGCTGGCGCAGCCAGGCGTCGAAGTGGATGGATCCGGTTCTTGGTATTGTCATCGCCGCCGGTGCGGGTGCGCTCGGGGTCAAGCTTGGCATGCCATACGCCCTCGATGGCGAGATTGTCGAGCGGCCGGAGATGGGCGCCGGCGATGAGGCGGATGTGAGCTTTCTGGACAGCACCATCGGGCTTGTCTGGCGGGCGTTGGTGCTGTGGCTGGTGTTATTGTTGGTGCTCGGGGTTGCCGCGATACTGTAAAACGTGGTCAGTCGCTGCGGACGCACTTCGTTGCCGTGTTCGCCGTCAGCCCGCTCGCTCGGCTGCGCATTTCCAGCAGGCGCTAAACTGTCCTTCACTGCTTTCACCGCATCGCGCGCACAACCAGGCCGGTTCCTGCGGCGGCGCTCGTCGGAAGGCTGCGATTAGCTGTTGCGCCGCTGGCATATCAGTGTCATCCAGCAGGCATAGTTGCGGCGCACATTCCGTGAAAGGCACCTCACCGGCGAGGCGCGACAGCATTTCGTTTTTTACAAAGCTTGCGATGCCTTCGGCAGCCAGCAGGTTCTTGAGGTGATAGACCTCGTGCAGGTTCAGCGATGTAAATAGCGGGGTCACGCCCGCTCGGCGGCAAGTATGCGTAGCAGCAATTCGAAGCGTCGGGCGCTGACCTGTCCCGCATCACGGGCCGCGACGAGTGCGCAGCCAGGCTCAACCTCGTGGCGGCAGTCATTGAAACGGCATTTGCCAAGGAATGGGCGGAACTCGGCGAAACCGTACTCGATCTGGCCGCGACTCATGTGGTGCAGGCCGAATTCTTGCAGGCCGGGACAGTCGATGAGCATGCTCGAGGCGTCCAGCGTATAAATCCTTGCATGCGTGGTGGTGTGACGCCCCGAATCGAGAAAGGCGGAAATTTCTCGGGTGCTCGCCTCGGCGTCGGGAACCAGGCCGTTGATGAGGGTGGATTTGCCCATGCCGGACTGCCCGACCAGTACGGTGGTCTCGTGCTGCAAAAAAGGCAGCAACGCAGAGCAATCGTGGATGGCCGAGATTTCGGCCAGGCGGTGTCCCGCCGCTGCGAAAGGGACCAGCCGCTCTCGTGCCAATGACGTGGCGGGAAGATCCGCCTTGTTGAGGATTAGCAGGGATTTCATTCCCTGTTCCTCGGCACCGACGATGAGGCGGCAGATCAGCTCTTCGCTGAAGCTCGGTTCGGCCGCAACGACGATCGCCACCTGCGTCGCGTTGGCGGCAATGAGCTTTTGCCGGTAAGCGGCGGAACGTTTCAAAAGCGTGCTGCGCGCTTCGGTGCTTTCGATCACGCCCTGGTTTGGCGATGTCAGTGCCAGCAGCACGCGATCGCCGCATGCGACCTCGCTTTTTTTGCCACGTGGAACGCAAAGCAGCATTTGGCCTGTATCGGATTTCACCAGATACTGCCGGCCAAAGGCGGCGACGATGATGCCGCGTATTAACGCGGCGCCTGGTGCGGCGTTCAATTAGAAGCCAGGGATTCGAGCTTGGCGGCGCAAATGAAGTCGTTCATCGAGATGCCGCCTATGGAGTGGGTGTTGAATGTAACCTTGCAGCGGTTGTAGCTGATGGCCATGTCCGGATGATGATTCTCGCGGTGTGCGACCAGTGCGACCGTATTTGCAAAGGCCATGGTTTCGTGGAAATTGCCGAAGCGATAAGTCTTGGAGATGACGCCGCCCGCGTGAGACCAGCCCGGCGTCATCGGCAGCAAGGTTTCTATTTCAGCGTCAGTGAGCGGCGGTGTTCCAGCGGGAAGCTCGCGGCAGGTTTGCTCGATCAGCGTTTTCACGCCGCCTGCCGCAGCGCCTGCAGCCGGGCGATGCGCAGGGACGCTGGCGGATGGGAGTCGTAGACGGCCGAGTGGAGTGGGTCGGGCGTGAGCGTCGCGGCATTGTCCTGGTAGAGCTTTACCAGCGCCTGCACCAGGTCATCCGGGTTGGCCTGCCTGGCCGCGTAGGCGTCGGCTTCGTATTCGTGCATGCGCGAATACAAGCTCGCAATGGGCTGGAGCAGGAAGGTGAATGCCGGCAGCACCATGAAAAACAGCATCAGCGCCATCGCCGTTCCCTGGCTTTGCACACCAAGCCCCTGATAAAACCACTCCTTGCCCATCAAATAGCCCAGCAACCAGAGAAAGCCCAGGCTGGACATGAACAGCAGTGCCATGCGCTTGGCTACATGGCGGTATTTGAAGTGCCCCAGCTCGTGGGCGAGAACGGCCTCCACTTCCGCCGGGGCCAGGCGGGTGATGAGTGTGTCGAACAAAACGATGCGCTTGGCCGAGCCGAAGCCGGTGAAATAGGCGTTGCCGTGGCTTGAACGTTTGGAGCTGTCCATCACGAACAGTCCGTTCGACTTGAAACCACATTTTTTGAGCAGGGTTTCGATGCGTGATTTGAGCGAAATGTCCTCAAGCGGCGAGAATTTGTTGAACAGCGGCGCGATTAGCGTCGGGTAGAGGGTCAACACCAGCAGGTTGAAGCCCATCCAAAACAGCCAGACATAAAGCCACCACGACTCGCCCATCCTGTCCATCAGCCAGAGCACCGCCGCAAGCAGCGGGATGCCAAGGGCCGCGCCAAGGGCGCATTGCTTGGCCAGGTCGGCAAGAAACAGCGCGGGTGTCATGCGATTGAAGCCGAATTTCGCTTCCACGACAAAGGTGCGGTAAACGCTGAAGGGCAGGTCGATCAGGCTGGTGACCGCGACTACGCTCAACACCAGTGCGATGCCGTGGGTATAACCGCCGGCGGCGAAAACGGGCGACCAGGCCTGCGACAGCCACTGCAGCCCGCCGCCGAGCGTGAGCGCGACAAGGATGAGCGCACCAACGACCGTCTCGAGCATGCCAAGACGTGTTTTGGCCCCGGTGTAATCGGCGGCTTTTTGGTGGGAGGCGAGCGTGATCCGTCCGGAGAATTCGTGCGGAACCGACTCGCGGTTACGCGCCACGTGCCGCAGATGGCGGGACGACAGCCACAGACGCGTCACGCTTGAAATCACCAGCGCGGTGAGAAAAACTAGGGTGAAAACCTGCATTCAGACCCGTTAGGCTTATGCGACAATCGCATCTTACACGGTGCAACCCGGCTTTGGGTTGCGCGGCATGCCGAAGCACCGCTTAAAAAAACGCCTGACACCGTGGTATCCCTGTGCATTTGAACCCTAGACCCTAGACCCTAGACCCTAGACCCTAGACCCTAGACCCTAGACCCTGGCAACCAGAACCCCAGAAACCGGAAAGCAACGCTGAACATGGCCCAAGACCAGAATAACCTCTTGTGGATCGACATGGAGATGACAGGTCTCCAGCCGGACACCGACAAGATCATTGAAATCGCCATTGTCGTCACCGACTCACAACTGAACACGGTGGCCGAGGCGCCGGTGCTGGTGGTCCATCAGCTCGACAGTGTGCTCGACGGCATGGACGCCTGGAACAAAGGCACGCACGGCAGATCCGGGCTCATCGAAAAGGTGAAGGCATCGAGGCTGGCCGAGGCAGAGGCCGAGGCGCAGATGCTCGATTTTTTATCGCAGTATGTGCCCAAGCAGGTGTCGCCGATGTGCGGCAACTCGATCTGCCAGGACCGTCGTTTCCTCGCACGCTGGATGCCGGCGCTCGAAGGCTATTTCCATTACCGCAACCTTGATGTGTCGACGCTGAAGGAGTTGGTCAAGCGCTGGCGCCCGGAACTGGGCAAGGGGCTTACCAAGCACGGTAAGCACGAGGCCCTGGCTGACATCTACGAATCAATCGAGGAATTGAAGTACTACAAAGAGCACTTCATCAAGTTGTGACGCTGCGGCTTACGCCGCGGGCGGCACCACTTTGCCCGGGTTGAACAGGTTATCGGGATCGAAGGCGCGCTTGAGCGTGCTCATCAGATCCACGGCCTCGCCCAGTTCCTTTTGCAGCGACGCGATCTTGCCCGAGCCGATGCCATGCTCGCCGGTGCAGGTCCCCTCCATTGACAGAGCGCGGTTGACCAGCCGGTCGTTGAAGGCCTTGGCCTCGTCCAGGTCGGTCTTACTGTCGGGCATGACCAGAATCATGCAATGGAAGTTCCCGTCCCCGACATGGCCGAACATCGGGATGGGCATGGAGGCGGCTGCGATGTCCCTGGCCGTTTCGATCATGCATTCGGTCAGGCGCGATATCGGCACGCACACATCTGTCGATACCGCACGCGCGCCATGTTTGAGCTGCAGGCCGGCGAAATAAGCTTCGTGGCGGGCCGACCACAGGCGTGTGCGATCCTCGGGCCGTGTCGCCCACTCGAATCCCTCGCAGCCGTGTTCGCCGGCGATCGCCTGCAGCATTTCGACCTGTTCCTTGACGCTGGCCTCGGTGCCGTGAAACTCCAGGAATAGCGTCGGCTGCTCTTTGTATGCGGTTTTGTTGTAGGCGTTGATCGCCTTCATGGTCAGGCCGCACAAGGCTTCGCTGCGCGCGATCGGGATGCCGGTCTGCAGCGTCTCGATCACCGTGCTCACGGCTTCGGCCATATCTTTGAACGAGCATACCGCCGCGGAAATCGCCTGCGGCACGGCGTAGAGCCGTACGGTGACCTCGGTGATGATGCCCAGCGTACCCTCGGCGCCGACAAATAGGCGCGTCAGGTCGTAGCCGGCGGCGGATTTGCGCGATCGCGTCGCCGTCTTGATGATGCGCCCGTCTGCGGTGACGACGGTGAGCGACAGTACGTTCTCGCGCATGGTGCCGTAGCGCACGGCGTTGGTGCCCGAGGCGCGCGTTGATGCCATGCCGCCCAGCGTCGCATCGGCGCCCGGGTCGACCGGAAAGAACAGGCCGGTGTGGCGGACTTCCTCATTGAGCTGCTTGCGCGTGACCCCGGCCTGCACCGTGCAATCCAGATCCTCGGCGTGTATGGCAAGTACTTTGTTCATCTGCGACAAATCGACGCACACCCCGCCGTTGATGGCCAGGGTATGGCCTTCGAGCGATGTGCCGACGCCGTAGGGAATCATCGGTGTCTTGTGACGGCGGCAGATATTGATAATGTCGCGCACTTCTTCCGTGCTGTGGGCGAAGACCACGGCATCTGGGGGGGCATAGGGATAGTAGGACTCATCCTTGCCGTGGTGCTCGCGTACGCCGCGCGATGTGGTGAGGCGGTCGCCCAGCAGTGCGCGCAATTCGTCTTGCAGGCTGGCGTCGAGTTGTCGGGGCTGGTTCATCTTGTGGTTTCCTTGCGGCTGAATGTTTCTGGGGGGCTTCAGCCCAGGTCGATGCTGCCGTCGAATTTTACCGAAAGCTTTAATCCGGGAATTTCCAGCCTGACATTGACCGGGAATGATTCGTTTCCGGTAATCAGGCCTTTGGCGCGGGCCTCGTCCACGGCACGCTCGATCTCACGCTGTGAACCGACGCCGACAGTCTTGAGGAATTTGCGAATACTCAGGTTGAAGGTTTCTTCATTCATGTGACGCTCCTCTTATTGTTTGACCGGTCTGTTTGGCCGGCACGACAGTCCGGCCAGTCTAATTCAAACCTCGTGTTTCGGCCGCGTCAGTGCGGTCAGCCTCGCCAGCAATTGGCGCGTCGATGTGTCGGTTTGCGCCGGCAGCGCACCGCCGGTGAAGCCTGGGAGCAGGCCGCCGGCGATTTTTTTGCCCAGTTCGACGCCAAACTGGTCGAATGGATTGATGTTCCAGATGACGCTTTGCACAAAAACCTTGTGCTCATAAAGGGCAAGCAAGGCGCCCAGTGCGCGCGGCGTCAGGCCGGGGAGTACCAGCGTGTTCGAGGGCTGATTGCCAGGGCAGTTCTGGAAGGCATTTGCGCCTTTTTCGCCAAATGCCAACGCGGCTGATTGCGCCAGGGCATTGGCTGCCAGCAAGTAGTGTTCAGCGGTATGGGCCCCGCCGGAGGCGCCGACGACAAAATCGCAAGGCACCAGTTGCGTTCCCTGGTGCAGCAACTGGTGAAAGGCGTGCTGCCCGTTGCTGCCGGCCATGCCCCAGACCACCGGTGCGGTGTCGTAATCGACGTCCTTGCCGGCGCGATCGACGTGCTTGCCGTTCGACTCCATTTCCAGTTGTTGCAGGTAGGCTGGCAGATCGCGCAAGTCCTCGGCGTAGGGCAGGATGGCTTGTGTCGCGGCACCAAGAAAATTCACGTTCCAGATGCCAATCAGACCGAGCAGCGCCGGCATGTTGCTTTCGAGGGGCGCGCTGCGAAAATGCCTGTCCATGTCGCCCGCGCCGGCGAGCATCGCGTCGAACGCCTCCATGCCCGAGGAAAGTGCCACCGGCAGCCCTATGGCAGACCAGATCGAATAGCGTCCGCCGATCCAGTCCCAGACCGGGAAAATGCGCTCTGGCGCTACGCCAAACGCCATTGCGGCGGCGGCGTTGGAAGTGACGGCGGCGAAATGGGCTTTGCAATGCGCGTCCCCCTTGCCCAGCCACGCTTTGGCCGCTTGCGCGTTGGCCAGCGTCTCGGCGGTTCCGAAAGTCTTGGACGAAACGATGAACAAGGTTGAGGCCGGGTCGAGGCCGGCTGTTGCGGTCGCAAGGTCGGCAGGATCGCCATTGGAAACGAAGCGCAGCGCCAGCGTCGTGTCGGCGTGGCCGCGAAGGGCGCGCACCGCCATGCGCGGCCCCAGATCGGAGCCGCCGATGCCGATATTGACGATGGCGCGAACGGCTTCGCCTGAGTTTGTGCGCAGCAATCCGTCACGAGCTTGGGTGACAAAGTCACGCATCTGCGCCAGCGCCGCAGCTGCCGGACCGGCATGGGTTTCGGGGAACTCACCGGGGGCACCACGCAAGGCCATGTGCATGGCGGCGCGGTTTTCAGTGTTGTTAACGGCTTTGGCGGTAAAGAGCTTTTCTATCCAGTCGCCAAGTCGCGCCTGGCGTGCAAGCGTGCCGAGGCGGGCGATGGTTTCGTCGGTGACGCGCTGTTTTGAGTAGTCCAGGAATAATCCGCCCGCGTCGAGGGAAAGACGCGCCGCGCGGCCCGGGTCGAGCTTGAACATGTCGGTAAGCCGTATGTCTTCGAGCGCCTCGCGATGCGCCTCGAGCGCTGTCCAGGCCGCACTTTCGGTGAGTTTTGACATGATCCTCGTTCAGCCGTTTTTTGCCGGGCCATGCGGGCCCGATGAAGGTTTTCCGTATAAGCGGAAGTGTTCGCTGTCGCGCGGGCGGCTGCCTTCCCAGAGTCGGATCCAGCCTTGCGGCGTGGAGTCGTTTTGCCCCGACTGCACCAGCAGCAGCGCGCAGTGCGGGTTGGGGGAGACTTCGTTGCGTCGCGTCACAATGCCCGCATGATAGTGGAATGCTGCGCGCTGCGCCTTGCCCAGGCCGATGCTTTGAATGCAAGCTCCCGGTGCCCGAGCTTCTGGGGGCAGCGCGCGTTGCAGCGAGGCGGCGACCTCGCCATAGGTTTTGCCATAGTCTATCCATGGCAGCCAAAGTGTCATGACCAGTGCCCAGATCAGCGTCATGCCGGCGGCCCAGAAGGTGACGCTGCGATGCGACGACCGGACTGCACCTGCGACCAGCCAGCCCCAACCAATGCTGAGGGCGAGTGCGATCAGAAATGGGAAGAGTGCGAATTGCGCAATGAAGCCGGGCGCGAGTTTGGCAAAATTGTTGGCGATGGTCGGTGGCATGCCGGTCATCATGGCAAACCAGCCCAGCCAGACCAGCAGCCCGGTCAGGGTAAAGGTCATCGTGCCAAACCAGGTCAGTGCGTTCGCTGCGCCGCGGCGCAGCGCATCGACGGCGTTGCCGGCCAGCAGCGCAAGGGGTAGCAACACAGGCAGCGCCTCGGTGTCGCGTGCTTGCGGTGAAAAAAAGATCAGCGCGGCCATGGATGCGATCAGTGCGATGAGCGGCAGTTGCACGGAGGGCACAGCGAAGCCGTGACGCCTGCGCCACAATTCCCACAAGGCCAGGGGCCATGCCGGCCAGGCCGCCCAGACCAGCACCTCCAGATGCGAATGCCATGTTTCTATTTCCAGCCTGAATGAGGCGGCAATCCACGCGCCGGCCAGTTGTGGTGACTGCGCGTGCAGCGACACCAGCCATGCGGCAGCGGTGCCCAGCGCAAGTGCCAGACCACAGGCGAGGGCGGCAAGACTGCGCCGGTTGCGCCAGTCGCGCGCAAACACCGGCAACATGATCGCGGTGATGAAAGGCGCGAATGCGGCGACCGGCCCATTGGCAAGCAAGGCGACGGCCTCCCCCGCGCCAAGTGCCAGCACGGCGGCGCAAAAGGACCGCGGGTTTGTCGCCTCTCGCGCCAGTGCAAGGCCCCAGTAGGCGGCCGCCAGTCCCGCCAGCGCGCCGATGTCGGCAGCCATCTCGTGCGAGTGCACCAAGAGTCCAAGGCAGCCCATCAGCGCCAGTGCGGCGGCGTTGCCCTGCCCCGGTCCTTGCAGCGCCTTGCCGGCGAGGCGGGTGAACGCGAATATTGCAGCCAGCGCCAGCGCACAGGCGAGGCGCGCGGCGTCGTGGACGGCCAGCACGCCGCCGAGTAGTTTTGCCAGCAGCGCGCCCAGCCAGAAGAAAAGCGGACCGTCATCGACATAGGCTTCTCCGGCAAGCCGCGGCATCAGCCAGCCGCCTTCGGTGATGAACTGGTGAACGATGCCTATCCCGACGGCATCGTCAACCTTCCAGGGGGCGTGGCCGACAAGACCGGGCAGGGTGTACGCGAGCGCAAGTATCGCGACCAATACGCCGGGCAGGGGCAGCGACACGGTGCGCATTATTCGATCACTTTCAGCAACTGGCCGGGGCGCGGCTCGCCGGTCGGGTAAATACCGTTGATCAAGCGCAGCGTGCCCTCAGCCTTGCGGCCCAGCGGTGATTTGGCGGCGAGCTCGGCAAAGCGCGTGCTCGCGGTGGCGGTGATGCTGCGCATGCGCAGCGGCCTGGCGAGCAGGCGCTCGGCCTCGGTGATGCGGTGAAAGCTGCGGATCGTGTCACGCACCTCGCGCCCGTGCGCATCGCTCAGGCGGCCCGATTTGGCCGTCGCGTTGAAAGTTACCATGTTGTCGCCAAAATACACCACGCCTGCAGCACCCGCGCTACCGGTCGCGGCGGCTGCGGGCAAACCGTTCACAGGCGTGGTTTCGATATCGTTGCCGATCAGGCGGTTGTTGCGCAACACGGTAGCCGGATCCTGGTTGGGCTTGGCTTGCATGCGCATTTCGAGCGTCGTATCGCCGCCGGGGGCGAGTAGTAAAAGGCGGTCGGGCATGTTTTGCAATCGCCAGTCGCGAGGCAGTGTCATCGCCATGCCCAAATCCGGATGATAAAAGCTGCCGTCGCGGACGATACCCTCGCGCGGGCTGTCACCGAAGAGCATGCCTGCGGTGCGACGCATGAATTCCTCGCGACCATCGCCGCGCGCACCGGCACGCAGGCTGGCCGATGCACCGATGGTCTGCTGCAGCCGCGTGTCGTTGTCCGGGTGTGTTTCGAATACGCCGTGGTAGGCGCGTGGCGTGCGGCCTTCTTGTTTTGCTGCTTCGGCGTCGAACAGTTCCTGATTTTTCAGTACGCCGATGACGCGGATCATCGCCTGCGGATCGTAGCCGGTGCGGGCGAGGTACCCGGCTCCAAGGCGGTCTGCCTCGAGCTCATGTTCGCGGCCATAGCCAGAGAGCAGCGCGTTTCCGAAAGTGCCGGCGAGGCCCTGGACGTTCTGGTTGCGCATTGCCGGGCTGAGGACGGAGGCGATGGTGATCAGAATGTCGGTGCTTTGCGCCGCGCTCATCTGGCGCACGCTGTGTCGCGCCGTGACGTGACCGATCTCATGGCCGAGCACCGCCGCGAGTTCGGCCTCGGAGTTGAGGAACGCGATAATGCCGCGGGTGATGTAGATGTGGCCGCCGGGCAGCGCGAAGGCGTTGATCTCGGTGCTGTCGAGCAGGGTGAAGTGATAGGGCAGGCCGGGCCGGTGGCTAAGCGCGGCGACGCGCTGGCCCACTTCGTCGACATAGGCGGCAAGTTTGTTCTCGTCATACAGGGCGTATTGTTTCTTGACGCCCAGGTCGGCTTGCCTGCCGACGTCCAGTTCCTGCGCCTCGGACATCAGGACGAAATTGCGCTCCCCGGTCACCGGGTTGATGGCGCAGCTGGAAGCCAGGCCAAACAGCGCAAGCGCGGCAAGGATGCGAAGCAGCATGGATTACCAATTAAAAAGGCAGCCGAAGCTGCCCTTTTTCTGGATGTGACGAAAGATCAAGCAGCCGCATCCGTTGCCGCGGCAGCCGCAGCTTTGTCGGCCTTGGCTTTCGCCTTGGTCGCCGTGCTGGCGTATTTGTTCTTGAATTTCTCAACGCGGCCGGCGGTGTCGAGGATCTTCTGCTTGCCGGTGTAGAACGGATGGCAGGCGGAGCAGACCTCAATCGTCAGCGGCTTGCTGTTGGTCGAGCGCGTCTCGAAGGTGGCACCGCAGCTGCAAGTGACCTTGATTTCGTGGTATTCGGGGTGGATGCCTGCTTGCATGGTGCTTCCTTTCACGTGGTTGCCTCGGTTTCACCCAGCCGGGATGGCCTAGAGTGCCAGAGCGTTTCGAGGCGGTAAAAAAGTCCCGCAGTATGCCTCTTTTCCCTCTTTATGGCAAACAGTCCGGGAATAGACGGGGTTACGACTGCAATTAAAACAGGCGCTTAGCGGCTATTCTCTAATGTGCCGCCGTGCCAGAAACCGGGCTCGATCAGCCGCGCCGCATTGAATCGAAGAAGTCCGAGTTCGTTTTGGTCGCCTTGACCTTGTCGACGAGGAATTCCGCCGCTTCAAGGTCGTCCATGGGGTAGAGCAGTTTGCGCAGCACCCAGACCTTTTGCAGGATGTCTTTTTCGATCAGCAATTCTTCGCGGCGTGTGCCGGAGCGGTTGACGTTGATTGCCGGGAAAATGCGTTTTTCGTACATGCGCCGGTCAAGGTGAATTTCCATGTTGCCGGTGCCCTTGAACTCTTCGTAGATCACGTCGTCCATGCGGCTGCCGGTATCGATGAGGGCGGTGGCGATGATGGTGAGCGAACCGCCTTCCTCCACATTGCGCGCGGCGCCAAAAAAGCGCTTCGGACGCTGCAGCGCGTTGGCATCGACGCCGCCGGTGAGCACCTTGCCCGATGCGGGCACCACGGTGTTGTAGGCGCGCGCGAGGCGGGTGATGGAGTCGAGCAGGATGATGACGTCTTTTTTGTGCTCGACCAGGCGCTTGGCTTTTTCAATCACCATTTCGGCGACCTGCACGTGGCGCGTGGCCGGTTCGTCAAAAGTCGAGGCAACGACCTCGCCCTTCACGGAGCGGGTCATTTCCGTGACCTCTTCGGGGCGCTCGTCGATGAGCAACACGATCAGCACGGTCTCGGGGTAATTGGTGGTAATGGCATGTGCCAGTTGCTGCATCAGCACCGTCTTGCCGGCCTTGGGCGGCGACACGATCAGGCCGCGCTGGCCTTTGCCGATGGGGGCGATGATGTCGATGATGCGGCCGGTGATGTTTTCTTCGCTCTTGATGTCGCGCTCGAGCTTGAGGATCTTGTCCGGATGCAGTGGCGTCAGGTTTTCGAACAGTATCTTGTGCTTGGAGGCCTCGGGCGCATCGGCGTTGACCTTGTCGACCTTGACCAGGGCAAAGTAGCGTTCGCCGTCTTTCGGCGTGCGGATTTCACCCTCTATGGTGTCGCCCGTATGCAGGTTGAAGCGGCGGATCTGCGACGGCGAAACGTAAATGTCATCGGTAGATGCAAGGTAAGAGGTGTCGGGCGAGCGCAGGAAGCCAAAGCCATCGGGCAGCACCTCGAGCGTGCCGTCGCCGAATATGGGCTCACCTTTTTTGGAAAGGTGCTTGAGCAGGGCGAAAATCAGTTCCTGCTTGCGCAGACGGTTTGCGCCCTCGATTTCGTTGGCGGTTGCCATGTCGAGAAGCGCACTGACGTGCAGGCTCTTGAGCTCGGATAAATACATAAATAGTTGGGGTTATGCCAAAAAAAGATCCGGGAAAGGACCTTGGGTGAAACCGGTAACACCGGGAATTGGAATTGGTATTGGAATTGGGGCGTAAAACGCTCGCGCCGAGTATCGCCGAAATGCTTGGCGCCGAAACGCCTTGGAACGCTATTAGGGGGATGGGGCGGGTAGCGCGCGTCGCATGTTGCTTAGGCTGCGTATTATTCTATGCGACGCATTCAGGGGTAAGAATAGGGTGTTTAGATATTGCTGTCAAGAAACGCCGTGAGCTGTGATTTTGAGAGGGCGCCGATCTTTTGCGCCGCCACATCGCCGGCTTTGAACAGCATCAGGGTCGGAATGCCGCGAATGCCGTACTTGGTGGCGGTGGCCGAGTTTTCGTCCACGTTCAATTTGGCGATCTTGATCTTGCCGCCGTAGTCCTTGGCGATCTCTTCGAGCATGGGGGCGATGGCTTTGCACGGACCGCACCATTCGGCCCAGTAGTCGACCAGGACAGGCAGGTCTGACTTGAGTACTTCGGGGTCAAATGTGGAATCGGTAACGTGCTGGATATTCTCGCTCATGTAAGTCTATGCCTCGTTTGTGAAAAAGCAGCGCGAACGGCTGCGGGGGGGGGGGGAGGGCCTTGCAATGCTATGGCGCTATCCTATCAAAAATTCGCTGCGCGCATTGTAGTCCGCCGGACGTCCCGGCTTTTGCGTTGGGACGCATGGTAAAATTTGCACCCTGCAAGTACCTTACCGTGTCCATCTGGACTTTGCGTCCACCGTTCAGGCTCACCCCATGCCCTACGTCATTACCGAGAGTTGCATCAAATGCAAGTACACCGATTGCGTCGATGTCTGTCCGGTCGATTGCTTTCGCGAGGGGCCCAATATGCTGGTCATCGACCCCGACGAATGCATTGATTGCACTTTGTGCGTGGCTGAATGCCCGGTCGAGGCGATTTTTGCCGAGGATGACGTGCCTCCGGCGCAGCGCCCCTTTATCGCCCTCAATGCCGAGCTTTCGCGCGCCTGGAAGCCGATAATCGAGCGCAAACCCGCGCCGGCTGATGCCGATGCGTGGGCCAAGGTGACCGAAAAGGTGCAACTGCTGGAAAAGTAGGAAGTCCAATAAGCTAACTACTAGGCGGTCATTGCGAGGAGCAAGGGCGATGCCCCGAAGGTAATCCCCGGAGGGGACGAAGCAATCTTGCCGTATTGCACCGGCTTCACGCTAGCGGCGAGATTGCTTTGCTGCGCTCGCAATGACAGCTGTTAGAGCGGCCTTACTCCTTTGCGATGGTGTTCACCAGCACGCCGACCTGGCTCAATTCGATTTCCACCTTGTCACCGGCTTTCATCCACACCGGCGGTTCGCGCCGCGCACCGACGCCACCGGGCGTGCCGGTGACGATCACATCGCCCGGCTGCAGGCTGATGAAGGTCGAGATGTACTTGATCAGCACCGGAATGCTGAAAATCATGTGCTTGGTGGTTGAGTGCTGCATCACCGTGCCGTTGAGGCGTGTTTCGATGGACAGCTCGGCGTCATCGGCGATCTCGTCGCGCGTCACCATCCAAGGGCCAAAGCCGCCGGTCTTGCTGAAGTTCTTGCCCGCCGTCCACTGGATGGTGTGGCGCTGCCAGTCGCGCACCGAGCCATCGTTGTAAGGCGCGTAACCGGCGACGTGCGACCAGGAATCCTTTTCCGAGATGCGGCGTCCGGCCTTGCCGATGATCACGGCGATCTCGCACTCGTAATCGAGGTGCGTGGACTCGGGTGGCAGGATGATGGGCTGGTTGTGGCCGACTTGCGATTCCGCGAAGCGCACAAACAGCGCCGGATTCTCGGTGTTGTCGCGTTTGGTTTCCTTGACGTGGTCCTGATAATTCAGGCCGACGCAAATGATCTTGCCCGGATCGGGTACGACCGGCAGGTAGGTGATCTCGGCAAGCGTCGCATCGGCGGCGCGGCCGGCGGCGAAGCTCTTTACCTTGTCGATGCCGTTGGCCTCAAGCGCGGCGCGCAGCGTCGGGAACAGCGAGCTGCAATCGACCACGCCTTTGTCGGTGGCGACACCCCAGGTGGCTTTGTTCTTGAGCGAATAACTGAGCAGTTTCATTGACAATTCTCCAGACGATAATTCGATAGACGATGTGCTGTTTTAGTGTTGCGTTTGCGTGCTGCGTTTGGGCTTGCGTACGATTTTTAGTTTCGGGCTTGCCGCCGCTCTGGCGCCTCACCAGATTCGGCTTGCGCAAGGGCGCGTATTGTAATGCGTAACGGCAATAATCAGCGCCGGATGCGACTTTAGATCCCCCGGGCTAAGCCCACGCCGGGCTTTTTCCCGCAATCCATGTCTCGCCTTGGGCATAGACCTTCTGCAGCGAGGCGCTGTCGTTGGTCGGTAGGTCGGGCGACACGGTAAAGCCCTGACTGGACAGCGAATAGGCGAGATGGCGGTAAGGCGGCGGAAAGCCGGCGAGTTTGCTTGCATCGAAGGGGACCTTCGTGCCCGCCACCACCGGGTCGACGCGGTCCTTTTCGTAAATTGCCTCGCGCCGCAGAATGCGCCACACGTCCTCGCGCCGCTCGACAAAATCGTAAAAGCGCCCGTAGGCCACGGTGTCCACCTCGATCTCGTGCACCACCGATCGCCCCATGATCATGACGTTGGTTTCCGACAGCGCGCGGTCGCCTTCAAGGCGGATCAGCGACCCGCCGATCCAGTGCTTGGAGCCGGTGCGGCGTTTGCGCATCTCGATGGACGCGGCGACAAAGTCCGTGAACAGGCCGTGGAACCAGGTGACATTGATGGTGCCCTCGGGGTGAAACGCCGTGCGCAACTCGTCCCAGCGCGCCTGGTCGCGCCAGAAGCCCCAGTTGTGCATCAGTTCGCTTATATGCTGGCGGCTTTCAGATTGGTTCATGAATTTCCCTGTTCAATCGAGTCGTGCGCCTGTCGCGCGGACGATCACGGAATAAGTTGCGGTGTCATCGCGGATGCGCTGCGTCAGTTGCTCCGGAGTGCTTCCCAAATCATCAAAGCCCTGGCTGGCCATGCGCGATTTTACGTCCGGCAGGGCGAGCGCCTTGCGCAATTCGCTGTTGAGCCGGTCGATAATGTCGCGCGGAGTTTTCGCCGGCGCGACAAATGCGACCCATGTGACGGCACTGAAGCCCTTGAGGCCGGTGGCCTCAGCCACGGTCGGAACGTCGGGAAAGCCCGCGGTGCGGGACGCGCTGGTCACCGCCAGTGCGCGCAGCTGTCCTTGTTCGACCAGGCCTTTGACCGAGCCCATGCCGAGCATGACGGTGGCGATCTCGCCCGAAAGGATGCCGGGCATGACCTGGGTGCTCCCTTTGAACGGGACGTGGAGGATGTCTGCGCCCACGGCTGTTTTGAGCTGCTCCATGAAAAGATGCGTCGGGCTGCCATTTCCGGTCGAGGCGTAGCTGACGCCGCCCGGTTTGGCCTTGGCTGCAGTGAGCAAGTCACCGAGCGTCCTGAACGGCCCCTTTGCGCTCGTCAGCACGTAAAACGGCGTTGAGTATGCGATGGTGATCGGGACGAAATCGGTTTCCGGATCGTAGGGCAGGGCCTTGTACAGACTGCGGTTGATGGCGAGCTGGCCGATGTCGGCGAATGCGATGGTGTAGCCGTCCGGCGGCGACTTTGCCACCGATTCGAGTGCGATCAGACCGTTGGCTCCGGCACGGTTCTCGACAATAAACTGCTGCTTCATGGACAGCGACAGCTTTTCGGTCAGTGAACGTGCGACAAGATCCGGTCCGGTGCCGGCCAGAAAGGGCAGCACCACGCGCACCGGCTTTTGCGGATATGCCTGCGCGTGCAGCGGCGGCGCGAACGAGGAGGCGAGCAAGCCCGCCAGGACTATGATCAGGCCGGTGACGCGATGCTTCATCAATCGAGCTTCACGCCGGCGCGACTGATGACGGCTTTCCAGCGCGCCTGGTCGGCCTTGATGAAGGCGCTGAACTCGGCCGGCGTGCTGCCCACCGGGTCGCCGCCAAAACTGCGCCATTGTTCGATGAAGTCGGGTGCCTTGACGCCTTGCGCCACAGCGGCGCCGATCTTGTTCAAGATGGCCTGCGGCGTGCCCGCTGGCGCGAACAGCCCCAGCCAGGCCACCGGTTCGAACTCGGCCATGCCAAGTTCAGTGAAGGTCGGTACGTCGGGAAAGTTTGCGTGGCGCGTAGCGCCGCTTATGGCGAGCACCTTCAGTTTTCCGGCCTTGATGTTGCCAACCGCGGCGGGCATGCCGTCGAACATCAGCTGCACCTGCCCGGCCATCAGGTCGGCGTAGGGGCTGTTGGTGTTGTAAGCGATAAATTTCATTTTCGCGCCCGACACGCTGGTGAACCATTCGCCCGATAGATGCGAATAGGTGCCGATGCCCTGGGTCGCCGCGTTGAGCAGGTCGGGCTGGGCCTTGGCCAAGGCGATCAGTTCACGCCCGTCCTTGGCCGGCACCGAGGGGTGGGCCATCATGCCGGTGCGCAGCACGCCGACCAGGCTCACCGGGGCGAAGTCGCGCTCGGCGTTATAGGGCAGCTTGGAATAGACATAGGGCTGGATGGAGATGGTGCTGGTGAACCCCATGTACAGCGTGTAGCCGTCGGGTGTTGATTTGGCGGCGTAGTCGGTGCCGATCTGGCCTGCCGCGCCGGGGCGGTTTTCTATCACCACGGCCTGGCCCAGGGCGGGGCCCATCTTGGCTGCGATCTGGCGTGCATTGGCGTCGGGGCCGGTGCCTGCGGGGAAGGGCACGATGATGCGTACGGCCTTGTTTGGGTAATCCTGTGCCAGCGTCGTGCCAGGAACCAGCGCGACCAGCAACGCCAGTCCGGCGAGTGCGGATAACAAGCTGTGTGCATGCTTCATGAAGCCTCCTTGGGTCTTGGTTGAGGGTGCTGCGGTGTCGCCGCCTCCAGTTGCGTCTGGGGTGGCTGTTGTTTTTCAGGCCAGGCAAAGACACCAAGACCCGCGAATCTTCAGAATCAAATTTCAGCTTAAGTTGGGCTTGTTAAATTGTCAAATTATGATAAAAATAGGAAAAATAATAGAAATCAACGCAGCAGTGCTGCCCTGCATCGCCCGACGATGCTTCTGCGACGCTTTTGCAATGTTGCGCGGCCTCGCTCCACTTGCACAGTTCAGCTTCATCGTTCACCGCACTATTCATCGCACCGTTCACAGGAGTGAGACCCATGACCAACACGACTACTACGGTTACTACGGCTGCTACGGCTGCTACGGCTGCTAAGGCTATTACGACTACCGCCCCGCTTGCCCCCGCTGTCGCCTTCAGCCATCTCGGGTTTTTTGTGCGCGATATCGCGCGCATGGAAGATTTCTACACCCGTGTCATCGGTTTTACCGTTACCGATCGCGGTGACCTTGGCACCGTGCAACTGGTGTTTTTGTCGCGCGACCCCGAAGAGCATCACCAGGTGGTGCTCGCCAGCGGCCGCCCCGACGACCTGCGCTTCAACCTGATCAACCAGATTTCCTTTCGTGTCGAGGGCATCGCCGCACTGCGCCGCTTCAACGACATGCTGCTCGAAGAAGAGCGCGGCGGGCGCGTCAGCGAACTGCGGCCGGTTACCCACGGTAACGCCATCTCGATTTATTTTCGCGATCCCGAGGGCAATCGCATCGAACTGTTTTTTGACACGCCCTGGTACTGCGAGCAGCCGGTGCGTGAGGCCGTCGACTTCACCCATTCGGACGAGGAAATCATGCGCCACTGCGAGGCCGTCGCGCGCAGCCTGCCGCGCTTCATGCCGCGCGCGCAGTGGGTGGCCGAGATGAAGGCACGCATGGCTGGGCGCACGCATGGCTGAGAGCGTGGCCGCAAAGCGCGATCGCTGCGACGTCGCCATCGTCGGTTACGGCCCGGTTGGCGCCGCGCTCGCCAACCTGCTCGGGCAGGCCGGCCTGTCGGTGATGGTGTTCGAGCGCGATGCCGAGGTCTACGCGCTGCCGCGCGCCATTCATTTCGACGGCGAGGTGATGCGCGTATTCCATTCGATGGGGCTGGCTGAAGAGGTGGGCGCGGCCTCGCGACCGGGCCTGACCGGCATGCACTTTGTCAACGCCGAAGGTGAAACGCTGCTCGTTCGCGGCGGCACCGCGGCGCGCGGCATGCACGGGGTCGCCAGCAATTATTATTTTCACCAGCCCGAGCTCGAGGCGGTGTTGCGCAGCGCCGCCGGGCGCTTCCCGAATGTAGAAGTGCGCCTGCGCCATGAAGTGTCCTCCATCGAAGAGAACCACGCCGGCGCGGTGTTGCGTGTAATTGAAACGGCCACAGGGCGCACTAGCGAGGTCGAGGCCGGCTATGTCGTCGGTTGCGACGGCGCGCGCTCGCTGGTGCGCCGCTTGATGGGCTCGCCCATGACAGACCTTGGTTTGCGCCAGGCCTGGCTGGTGTTCGATGTCATGCTCAAACACAAGGTCGATCTGCCCGAATACACCGTGCAGCATTGCGACCCGGTGCGGCCGATGACCGCTTGTTACGTCACGGCGCAGCGCCGTCGCTGGGAAATCATGCTTTTGCCGGGCGAGGATCCGGCTGTCATCTCGCAACCGGAGAACGTCTGGCCGCTGGTGAGCCGCTGGATCACCCCCGCCGACGCCGATCTCGAACGTGCCGCTGTCTACACCTTTCATTCGGTCATTGCCGAGGGCTGGCGCCGCGCTCGCCTGCTGCTTGCCGGCGACTCGGCCCACCAGACGCCGCCTTTTCTCGGGCAGGGCATGTGCGCCGGCATTCGCGATGTCGCCAATCTTGCCTGGAAACTGGTGCTGGTGACGCGCGGCCTCGCCCGAGACAGCCTGCTCGACACTTATGAGTCCGAGCGCAAGCCGCATGTGCATGCCTTTATCGACCTTGCGGTGCGCCTGGGCGACATCATCCAGACCACCGACCCTGTAGTGGCGGCTGAGCGGGACCGCAAATTCCGCGAAAGCGAGCCGGAGATTTTTGTCTATCCGGCGCCGATGCTCGGTGCCGGCGTGCATTCGGGCGTGGCGCCCGCCGGCGGCGTGTTTGGCCAACCCGCGCTCGCCGACGGCCGTCTGCTCGACGCGGCCATCGGCCTCAATTTTGCGGTGATAGGCGAGCGCGCGCTGCTCGATTCGGTCGATGCGGCAACGCGCGCGATCTGGCAGCGCATCGGCGCAAGCCTGCTCGCCGATCCCGGCGGTGAACTGGGCGAATGGCTGCGCAGCAACAAGGCGCGTGCGCTGATCCTGCGGCCTGATCGTTATATCGTCGGCATCGCCAATTACGCGGCCGCGCTCGCAGCGTTGAGCGCGACATTGCCGGTCGCGCCGCCCGCCGCAAGCGCAATCCCGGCCTGAGCATGTCCAGCCTGTCGCGCATGCTGGCGGTGTTGGACCTCATCACGGCCGAAACGCCGGCCTGCACCGTCGAGGCGGTGGCGCAAAAACTCGATTGCTCCCTGCCCACCGCCTACCGCTACGTGCGCGAACTCGCGGCCGCCGGCCTGCTGCGCCGCGGCTCGGGCGGCACCTACTGGCTGGGCACGCGCGCCATCGAACTCGATTTCCAGATCCGCATCACCGATCCGCTGCTGCTCGCCGGCACCGCGCCGATGCGCGCGCTCGCCGATGAGACCGGGTGCGATGTCGTGCTGGGCAACGTGTACGGTGATCACATCATCACCGTGCACCAGGAGCATGGCGGCGAGGGCATCAGCGCCACCTACGGCCGCGGCCGCCGCATGCCGCTGTTTCGCGGCATGCTGTCAAAAATGCTGCTCGCCTCGATTCCACGCGCGCAACTGCGCCGCATCCACGCCGCGCATCGCGATGAGGCCGAGGCTTTCGCCGCCGACTGGGAGACGCTGCTCGCCAACCTCAAGGCCATTCGCAGCGCCGGCTATTGCGTCAGTCACGGCGAACTGGATCCGGGACTGGTGGGCGTCGCCGTGCCGCTGGTCAGTCGGGAACACGAAACCATTGCGGCACTGGGCCTCATTCTCACCAGACAGCGCTATGTCACATCCGATGCGTCGCGCATGCTGGCCTTGTTGCGCAAAGCCGCCGATGAGACTCTTGGCAGGCTTGGTGCGTACGAGCGGGGCGGGTAACGCGGCGTGTCGTGCTTACGCTGGGTCACGCAGGCGCCCTATCTGATGGTGCGCCGATACCGATACTGGTTGCGTGCGAGAATGGATCGCATGGGGCTTGCGATAAAGACGCTGGTATTCTCTGCGGCACTGCTGGCGTGGGGTGGTGCCACGGCGCACGGCATCGCGCCGTTTCCGGATGGGCCGCGCCGCACGGCTAGCGTCGCGCGCTTGCTTGATCTCGCGCTATCGAGCGCGCATGCGGGCAGTGTCAGCATCGGCATCGAGGGCACCTATCGCGTGATCCGTGCCGACGGCCTGCCCGACCACGAAACCGGGGCCTTCCCCAATCGCGGCAATCCCAACCGTATATCGGCGCAGCGCTACGACTACCGCGTGCCGGTCAACCCGCAGCCGGCCGGCCGCGTCACGGCGCTGCGCATGCAGTCCTTTGGCATTGCCATCAACGGTGTGCCCTTTGATCCGGGCGCGGCTGAATTCTGGAACAACGATCGCAACTGGCAATATGAAGCCATGTCGGGGGCGGTGCCGCTCGGACTGGACGAGAACAACGCGCATGTCCAGCCAAACGGCGCTTATCATTACCACGGCCTGCCGACGGGTTTGCTCGCCAGGCTCAACCGCCAGCAAGTGGCGCTGGTCGGCTGGGCCGCCGACGGCTACCCGATTTACGTCTACAAGCAGCGCGCGAGTTACCGTCTCAAGCCGGGCACACGCGCCGGCGGACCTGGTGGCCTGTATGACGGATCGTTCGTGCAGGACTACGAATATGTCGCCGGTCTTGGCGACCTCGATGAATGCAATGGCCGCAGCGGCGTCACGCCGGAGCTCTCGGGCGGCGGCTATCACTACGTCATCACCGAAGCGTTCCCTTTTATCCCGCGTTGCTACACGGGCACGCCCGACCCCAGCTTTGAGCGGCGGGGCCCGCCCGGTGGAGGCGGACCGGGTGGCGGTGCCGGCAAAGGCCCGCCGCCGGGCGGTGCGGGAAAGGGGCCGCCGCCATGGGGTAGTGGAGGTGGTGGACCGGGTGGTCCCGGCGGACGTCCGTCGTTCTGATGTCTGCGCGCCTTTGTCTTGTCATCGTGCTGCTGTCTATCGCCGGCTGCAGCGGGCTGTCGATCGGCCTCACCAACAGTCCGCCGTCACCCAATAGTTGCAGTGGCGATGCGCGACCGAGCAGCGGCGCCTGCCCGCATTAAGTGTGGGTGCGGCGCACGCAATCATTCTGCCGCGATGGGCAATCGGCTGGAAACCCGCGCCAGACGGGCGTTTCCAGCGGTATTGCAATAGCCGGGCGGCTGTCGCGCTGTGGCGTGACAAGACAATAAGGCAGCCACTTCCAAGCCCCGGCCGAGAAGGGGTCCAAGAGGCTCACCCGTTGAGCCTGCCGGCTTGTTAAAGTAGCCGGCCATGACAGCCGCGCCCATCGCAAAAAAAGAACTGCTCGCCCGGCTGGCGGGCGGACTTTCGGCCGGCATCACCGTGGTCACGCCCAATACGCGGCTCGCGCAGGCGCTCTCGCGCGAGTTCGACGACGCGCAGGCTGCAGCAGGCAAAATCTCCTGGGAGACGGCCGACATCTTGCCGCTTTCCTCCTGGCTCACGCGCGCCCACGAAGACGCGCTGTATTCGCCGCTTGCCAGCAAGCTGCCCCTCATGCTCTCGGCGGTGCAGGAGCAGGCGCTGTGGGAGGAGGCGATACGCAGTTCCAAAACGGCGGAAACGCTGCTCTCGGCCGCGGCCACCGCGGCGCAGTGCCGCGAGGCCTGGCAGGTGGCGCACGCCTGGCGCCTGCAGGGCAGCATCGCCGGCTACCCGGCCAACGAAGACGCGCGCGCCTATCTCGAATGGTCGGCCAGCTACGCCGCTGCGACGGCGCGCTTTCGCCAGACCGAAACGGCGCGCCTGCCCGATGTGCTGATGCCGCTACTCAAGGAGGCGGCGATACGCAAGCCGGCGGTATTCGTGCTCTACGGCTTTGACATTGTCACGGCACAGCAGCGCGCACTGCTCGACGCGCTTGCCGCCGTGGGCGTCGAGGTCCTGAGCTGTGCGCCGGCGCTGCGCCAGGCCAAGATTGCGCGCATTGCCCTCAACGCTGCGCGCGACGAAATGCGCGCCGCGGGAAGCTGGGCGAGGGCGCGCCTCGAGGCCAATCCCAAGGCGCGCATCGCCATTGTCGTGCCCAAGCTCGCGCAGGAGCGCGCCCGCGTGCGGCGCGCCTTTGCCGCGGTAATGCGCCCTGACTACATTGTGTCCGGCACCACGCCGGCGCCCATGCCCTTCAACATCTCGCTGGGTGTCGGCCTCGATACCTTTCCGCTGGCCCATGACGCGTTGCGCCTCCTGGAGTTGTGCGGTCGTGATCTGGCCTTTGCCGACGCGAGCCGCTTGCTGCGCTCGCCCTTTCTTGGCGGCGCGGAGTCCGAGCTCGCGGCGCGAGCACGCCTGGATGCGCACTGGCGCGAGCGCGTCGCACCGCGCGTGAGCCTCGACGAGCTGGCGCGCCTTGCGGCCCTGCGCAACGCACCGCAGGCACCGGGCATGGCGCTCTTGCTGGTCAAGCTCGCCGAGTTGCGCAAGGCGCAGTTCAACGGACGCAAGCCCGCGTCCGAATGGGCGCGGCTGATGTCCGAGGCCTTGTCGCAGGCGGGCTTCCCGGGTGAGCGCAGCCTCGACTCGACCGAATACCAGACCCTCAAGAAGTGGCACGAGTTGCTGTCCGGTTTTGCCGCGCTCGACCGGGTGCAGGGCGGCATCAGCTACGCCGACGCCCTCGCGCGCCTGCGCCGCATGGCCGCCGACACGCTGTTCCAGCCCGAGGCCTTTGACGAACCCATACAAGTGCTGGGCGTGCTCGAATCGGCGGGCCTCGCCTTTGATCACCTTTGGGTGATGGGCCTCACCGACGAGGCCTGGCCGCTGCCGGCAAGGCCCAACCCCTTTGTGCCGGTGAAGCTGCAACGTGCCGCCGGCGTGCCCGAGGCCGACGCTACCAGCTCGCTCGAACTCGACCGGCGCATCACCGCCGGCTGGCTGGGCAGCGCAGCAGAGGTGGTGCTCAGTCACGCCGAGCGCGAAGACGATCGCGAACTCTCGCCCAGCCCGCTCATCCTGGATGTGCCGGTCATGGCCATCACCGAGCTCGCGCTGCCCGAGCGCACTGACTTCAGCCAGGTCATCCACGCTGCCCGCCTCGAAGAGCGCCACGACGACAACATCGCCCCCGCGCTCAACGACGCCGGCCTGCATGGCGGCGGCACCAGCTTGTTCCGCGACCAGGCGGCTTGCGCCTTTCGGGCCTTTGCCGCGCATCGCCTGGGCGCCGGCGGCCTTGAGACACCCGAACCCGGCCTCTCGGCCATGGATCGCGGCAGCCTGCTGCACAGCGTGCTCGCCGCCGCTTGGGCCGCGCTCAGCTCGCACATGCAACTCGACGCGACGCCGCTTGCCGAGCTTGACGCGCTTCTCGCGCGCTGCGCCGAGGCGGCCATCGCCCAGCTGCGCCGCCGCAAACCCGATGCGCTCGCCGGCCGCTTTGCCGAACTCGAAGCCACGCGCCTTGCGAAGCTTGCACGCGAATGGATCCTGTTTGAAAAAGCCCGCCCGGATTTTGCCGTGGTGGCGGTCGAGCAAAAGCGCGTCGTCAGCTTTGGCGGCGTGTCCGTCAACGCCCGCCTCGATCGCATGGACAGGCTCGCCGACGGCGGCCACGTGGTCATCGATTACAAGACAGGCACCGCCAACGTCTCGGCCTGGCTGGGCGCGCGCCCCGACGAGCCGCAACTGCCTCTCTACGCGCTCGCGACGCCCGAGGACATCGCCGCTGTGGCTTTTGCTGCCGTGCGAAAGGGCGAACCCGAATTCAAGGGCGTGTCGCGCGACCCCGACCTCGTTCCCGGCGTCAAACCCATAGACGAGCAGCGCAGTAATCTCGCCAAGGCCTACGGCTCCTGGGACGCGCTGCTCGAATCCTGGCGGCGCGAGATGGAGGCACTCGGCACCAGCTTTGCCGCCGGCGAAGCCAGCGTCAACCCCAAGCGCGGCAGCCTCACCTGCACCTACTGCGGCATGCAGACCCTGTGCCGCATCAACGAACGCAGTGGCGAGATGGCGGACGGGGAGGGCGAGGAAGCATGAATCCGCTCAACAGACCCTCAGACCGGAAAGCCCTTGCTCTTGCGCGCGAGGCCGCCGTGCAGGTCGAGCATGCGTTCGCGCCAGGCGTGGACCGGGTCGGTGGTCTCGAGCAACTGCACCGGGGACATGCTGCGGGCGAACATGAAGGGGCCGAACAGAATGTAGTCGGCAAAGCCGGGCGCCGCGCCGCAAATGAATTGCTGGACCGCAAGCACCTGGCGCGCCGGTTCGAGCGCGGCACGGAACGCCGTCGTGGCGGCGGCGCGGTTGGCGCCGACTTCTTCCAGGCTCTTGCCGAAGCGCTTTTCACGAGAGGTGCGGAAGTACTCCTTGTCCTTGGCGTGCAGGTGCCCGAACAAATCCATCACCACCACCGGCATCACCGGCAGCGAGCGCTCCGCCCATTGCTTGAAAAACAGCGCGAGCGCAACCGACTGCGGCGAGTCAAAGAGCTTCGGGCGGTCGGGGTAGGCCGCATCGAGGTAGAGCGCGATGTCCCAGCTGTCTTTCACCGACTTGTCGCCATCCACCAGCACCGGCACCGTGGTGGCGCCGGCAAACTTGAGCGCCTCGCCCTCAGTAAAACGCCAGGGCACTGTGGTGGCCGACAAACCCTTGTGCGCGAGGGCCATGCGAATGCGCCAGCAATAGGGCGAGAACTGGCGGTCGTCGTCATCGCCGGTGAGTTCGTAAAGTTTGATGGCCATGCTGCTCCTTTGAATGCGGGTGAGTTGTCGGTTGCGGCGAACGGATGCTACCGCAGGCTCCGCCGCCGCGCTTGCGCTGCGCCGGATGGCGCCGTTTTTACGATATGCAATAGGCTGGAAAAGCCCGACTGGCGCTCGTTTCCAGACGATTGCACTATTGGAAGTGCAGCATGAGCGAACTCATCCCTGACCTCGCCGAACGCCGCCGCGCGCTGGCGCCGGATGCGTCCTTCATCGTCCAGGCGCCGGCCGGGTCGGGGAAGACCGAGTTGTTGATCCAGCGCATGCTGGTGCTCTTGGCGATTGTCGAGCGGCCGGAGGAAATTGCCGCCATCACCTTTACCAAAAAAGCCGCCGCCGAAATGAAAAAGCGCGTGTTCGCCGCGCTCTCGGCTGCGCGCAACACGCCGCGGCCGGAGGGCGAAGACAACGCGCACAAGGCCATGACCTGGGACCTCGCGCGCGCGGCGCTCGCGCGCAACGACGCCAAGGGCTGGCAGCTTGAGGCGAGCGCCTCGCGCCTGCGCGTGCAGACCATAGACGCGCTGTGCGCCTCGCTCACGCGCCAGATGCCGGTGCTCTCGCGCTTTGGCGCCCAGCCCGAGAGCGTGGAGGACGCGCGCGAGCTCTACCTCGAGGCGGCGCGCAACACCCTGGCGCTGCTCGATGCCCGCGAAACGGCCGCCGATGACGTGGCGCACCTCTTGACCCACCTGGACAACAGCGCCGGCATTGCCGCCGAGCTCATCGCCGGCATGCTGGCGCGGCGCGACCACTGGCTGCGCAACCTGCATGGCGCCGGCAGCCGCGAGGCGCTGGAAGCCGCGCTCGCCGACATCCGCCGTGCCGCCGTGCGCCGCGTGCGCGCGCTGATGCCCGCGGCCACCGCGCTGGAGCTCACCGCACCGGCGGGCGACGACGACGCCGAAGGCTGGGCGGAAATCGCCGGCGAACTGCTGACGCAAAAAGGCACATGGCGTGTCAAGAGCAAGGTCGCGCAGACCCTCTCCGAACTCGAAGACCTGCGCGCCGCCCTAGTCAACGTGCAGCAGGTGCCACCGGCGCACTACAGCGACGAGCAATGGGACGCGCTTGGCGCCATCACCCGCCTGCTGCCGCGCGCCGTGGCCGAGCTGAAGCTGGTGTTCGCCCTGCGCGGCAAGGCCGACTTTGTCGAGATCTCGCAAGGCGCGCTGCTCGCCCTGGGCACCGAGGACGCGCCCACCGACCTGCTGCTGTCGCTCGATTACCGCATCCATCACATTCTGGTCGATGAATTTCAGGACACCTCGTTCTCGCAATACGAGTTGCTGCAACGCCTCACCTCGGGCTGGGCGCCGGATGACGGGCGCACGCTGTTCGTGGTGGGCGACCCGATGCAGTCGATCTACCGCTTTCGCGAAGCCGAGGTGGGCCTGTTCCTGCGCGCGCGGCACGAGGGCATAGGCAGCGTGGCGCTCGAAGCGCTCACGCTCTCGACCAATTTCAGGTCGCAGGCGGACATTGTGAACTGGGTGAACGAGGCCTTTGAGCAGGTGATGCCCGCCACCGAGAACATCGCCGAGGGCGCTGTGACCTACGCACCCTCCGAGGCGGTGCACCCGGCCGAAGCCGACGCCGTGACCGTGCACCCGTTTTTTGGTGGCAACGCCGACGGGGAAGCCGAACAAGTGGCGGCGCTGGTGCGCAACGCCCAGTCCGAGCACCCCGACGGCAACGTGGCTGTGCTGGTGCGCGGCCGCAGCCACCTTGCCGAGATCGTGCCGCAGCTCAGGGAACAAGGCCTCGCCTTCCGGGCCATCGAAATCGAACCCCTGGGCCACCGCCAAGTGGTGCAAGACCTGCTGGCTCTCACGCGCGCCCTCGGCCACACCGCCGACCGCCTGGCGTGGCTCGCCATCCTGCGCGCCCCCTGGTGCGGCCTGACCCTCGCCGACCTGCACGCCCTGGCCGGCACCGACGCCTATACCCCATCCCCCTCTCCCCAACCCTCCCCCGCGAGGGGGGAGGGAGCAGCAGCCCGCAGCACCAACTCCGACACAGTTAGCACGTCCCTCTCCCCCTCGACGGGAGGCGAAGCGGGGAATTCGGACGGCCTGCCGTCCGCCCGCGGAGCGGCTCCGGCCTACCGGCCGGAGCGCGCCCTGCAAGGGAGGACAGGAGAGAGGGTGCTGCCCGCAGAGCAAGACGAAGACACCCTAAACGCCGAACTCCGCGCCCTAAACGCAGAAGACCAACCACCTGAAAAGCCGCGCCAGGCAAGGGTTTCCAGCCTGTTTCCCTCCGAGCGCACCGTCTGGGAGCTGATGCACGACGCCGCGCGCCTCGCCGCGCTCAGCCCCGACGGCCTTGCGCGCCTGACGCGCACGCGCGCCGTGCTCGCGGCCTGCCTGTCCCAGCGCTTTCGCGCCAGCCTGCGCGACGCCGTTGAAGGCGCCTGGCTCGCCCTTGGCGGCCCCGCATGCGTGAGCGACGCCACCGACCTCGAGGACGCCGGCATCTACCTCGACCACCTCGAAGACGCCGAAGAGGCGGGCGCCATCGCCGACACTGTGGCCTTTGAAGAAACCGTCGCCAAGCTCTACGCGCTGCCCGACCTTGCCGCGAGCGAGCGCCTGCAGATCATGACAATCCACAAAGCCAAGGGCCTGGAGTTCGACACCGTAATCGTCCCCGCCCTCGGCCGCGGCACCGGCCGCGACGAGCGCCAGCTTTTCATGTGGATGGAAACCGCAGGCGAGGGCGGCCAGCTGCTGCTCGCCCCCGTCAACCCCACCGGCTCCGACAAAGACCCTATCTACGAAGCCATTCGCCGCCTCGACCAGGACAAAGCCAGCCACGAATCCGGCCGCCTGCTCTACGTCGCCGCCACCCGCGCCAAGCACCACCTGCACCTCCTGGGCGACGTGAGGCTGGACTCCAAAGACGACACCACCACCGTCAAGCCCCCGTCACGCGGCTCCCTCCTATCCAAACTCTGGCCCGCAGTCAGCGACCAATTCGAAGAAGCGGCGCAATTGAATCCGCCAGCGCCAGAATCGAGCGACGCTGCCGCAGCCACCATCGACCAAACCCTCCGCCGTCTGCCAACTAGCTGGACGCTCCCCCCCTCCCCAGAAGCCATCACCTGGACCCCACCCGAACTCACCGCCCTCACCCAAGACGAAATCGAATTCTCCTGGTCAGGCGAAGTCGCGCGCCACGTCGGCAGCGTGGTCCACCGCTGGCTGCAGCGCATTGCCGAAGAAGGCATCGCCGCTTGGAGCACGATGCGTGTGGAAGCCATGCAAGCCGCCATCCGCGACGAACTCGCCGCCCACGGCGTCGAAGAAACCCAGCTCCCCGCCGCCGCCACGCGCGTGAGCAAGGCACTCACCAACGCGCTCACCGACGAGCGCGGCCTCTGGCTGCTCGGCCCACAGACCGACGCGCGCAACGAATACCGACTTACGTCACTTTCCAACGGCAAACGCCGCAACCTCATCATCGACCGCACCTTCAAGGATGCCGAAGGCAAGCTGTGGATCGTGGACTACAAAACGGGTGGCCACGAGGGTGCGGACAGGGAAGGCTTCCTGGACAGAGAGCAGGCGCGGTATCGGGAACAACTGGAGCGGTATGCCGAAGTGCATAAGGCGGCAGAAACACGCCTCGGACTATACTTTCCGCTGCTGAGCGGGTGGCGGGAATGGCCGAAGAAAACCGGTCCCAGCCCCGGTTGAGCTTGGGTTTTGCAAGCGGGTCGGCCTATAATCTTCGACTGGAGGTCAACATGAAATACTAGATCGCATTACACAAGTCAGAAGAGGGCTACAGCGTTTCCGTACCCGGACTGGCGGGCTGCTGGTCCCAAGGCGCCACCGAGCAGGAGGCGATCGAAAATATCCGCGACGCTATTCGCGAATATTTGTCAGTCGTCGGGGAGCAACTTCGAGGCGTAAATTAAATGGGCCAAGTTCCTTTGTTTTACCAGGGCGTGCAAAAGCTGGCGGCCTGAGCGCCGCACAGGCCAAGCTGTCTTATTTCCTGATTTCGCCAAAATCGGTGCCCATGCTAGCATTCCGCACCATGAGACCTTCCGAGGCATTCCACGAACACCGTGCCGCGATCCGCCAGATCGTGGAGCGTCATCGCGCCTGCAATGTGCGCGTATTCGGCTCAGTGTTGCATGGCGATGATGTCGAGGGCGGTGATCTTGATCTGCTTGTCGATCCGCTGCCACAAGCAACGCTGATGGATATCGCCGCCATCCAGCTTGATCTGGAAAAGATGCTCGGTATTCCGGTGGATGTACTCACCCCAAAAGCGTTGCCGGAAAAATTCCGCGGCGCAGTGCTGGCAGAAGCCGAACCGGTTTGAACAAGCATGCGCTCCGCGCCCAGGACTACCTTGGGCACATGCTGGAGGCGATCAAGCGTATTGGCCGTTACACGCAAGATCTCACCGAAGCCGCGTTTATTGAATCCGAGATGGTGCAGGATGCAGTCATCCGGAATTTTGAAATCATCGGCGAGGCCGCGCGCAACATAGAGCGCGACTCGCCGGCTTTCGCCGCCCAACACGCTGATATCCCATGGACGTTGATTTACACCATGCGCAATCGCGTGGCGCATGGTTATTTCAGTGTCGATCTGGAGATTGTCTGGAAAACCATCCGGCGAGACTTGCCTGGACTTGCGGAGCAGATTGACAGGCTTCTCAATGACATTCGGAAGGCGTGAGTCGGCATTGACGCGGACGCCGTATGTTCCTAGAAGTGAATAAAGAGGGTCAGAGTCATTTTTCATTCCGTCCGACTGCTCGCCGATGGGGAAATGTGGCACTGAGCCTATTTATTGCCTGTTTCGTTCCCAGGCCCGCAAACAATCCGTGGTAGCGTTGTTGCATGGATAGCAAAGACGAGGGACTGGCGGCGGTGAATAGATTGTGATCTACGGACAGGCGCTGTTGGCCTTGCTGGGACTCGCGCATGCGGGGGCAGCCTATATCTATTTCAGCAAGGAACGTCACGCCGGCCGTTGGGCCGCCGCTTGGTTGTTCCTAACCGCCCTCGCGCTTTGGCAACTACCTGTGCAACCGTGGGCAACAGGGCTGAGCTTCGGCGCAGTCGTCGCCGCCTGGACGTGGTGGTGGGAATCCATTTCAGCCTTGTCTAAACGCAACTGGGTGCCAGAGGATGCGCGGCAGGCCAGCGCAACCGTCATCGGCCAGCATATTAGGGTGAAGAATGTACGAAATTTCTCGTGGCACAGTCGGCGCGAGTTCACGCCGATCTGGGAAGATCGAAGCTACGATATTTCAAAATTAGAGGCGGTCGATATTTTTGTCTGTACTTGGGGCGATCCGCGAATTGCACACATCATCGTGAGTTTCGTGTTCAGCGACACGCTGCCGATGGCCTTCTCGATCGAGACGAGGCGCCAGGCGAGGGACAAATGGTCGATCCTCGCGGGCCTCATGAAAACCTATGAACTGATCATGATTGTCGCTGACGAACGCGACGTTATTCGCGTACGCACGAATATCCGTCGTGAGTGCGTTCGGCGCTATCGCCTGCTGACCACACCGGCCACGCGCCAGCGCATGCTCGGTCGCTATATTGAAGAACTGAATGAGGTGGCGGGTCAGCCTCGTTTCTACAACACCCTGTATCGCAACTGTACAACTGATGTCGTTCGTATTTTGCGCGAGACGGGGCGCGAAGTGCCCCTGGACTGGCGCCTTTTGGTGACGGGGTATCTGCCGGAATATCTTTATCAGCATGGGCTGATTGCGACGGAACAGCCGTTCACGGAACTGCAGCCTGCCGCCGACATCGGTGTGATGGCACTGCAGGCAGATGCTGACCCGGCTTTCTCAAAACGCATCCGGCATGGGGGTCGTGCCTGATGATGGGGGCCGTGGAAGCCGCGACGGTTCGATGCCAGTCGTGTGCGTTTCTGCCGGATATTTCTAACATGGCGGGGTGCCTGCAGAAGTTGCAGGGGAAGCTGATGTTGATGCCCCCCCATTGCGGAGATAGTCGAGGACCTGAACGCGATTGAGGCGGAGGCCCGGGAAACCGACGCGGCCCTGCGGAAGATCCTCAATCAATTGGGCGTGGCCCCATGAGCGATCTTGTCCTCTACACCTCGGACGACGGCCGCACCCGACTCGACCTGCGCATCGAGGGCCGGACCGCCTGGTTGACCCAGCTTGAAATCGCCGAGCTTTTCCAGACCACCAAGCAGAATGTCAGTCTTCACACCAAAAATATCTTTCAGGACGGGGAGTTGGCCGAGGATTCAGTAGTCAAGGAATCCTTGACTACTGCCGCCGACGGCAAGCGCTACCGGACCAGGCTCTACAACCTCGACCTCATTCTGGCCATCGGCTAGCATTTCACTACAGCGGGTGCAATTGACCCGTGCGGTGATTGGTCCATCGCCCGGAAACCCTCCGCCCAGAGCCAGTTTCCAGCCTATCGCCGTCCCCGCTACCGATTCGTCCCGGTAGCCACCGCAAGCCCCAGGATGCGCGTGCGGTCTAGCGCCTGTTGCACAAAGCCGTTGGCGCGCACTTCCTCGACAAAGCGATTGAGCTCGGCAATCTTTTTTGTCTCGCCCTTGGTGGTGACAATGGCCTGCTCGACCACCAGAAGGTTGTCGGGCAGGGCGCGCAGTTTGCCGCCCGAGGCGGTGGCGGTGGTTTCGGCGTCGTGGCGGTTGGCGCCGTAGACGTCGAACTGGCGTGATTCAAACATGCCCTCGAGCTCGGCCTGGTTGGGTTTTTTTCTCCAGCACCAGCATGCGCGCCTGCTTGATGTTGGCGCTCAAGACAATTTGCTGGGTCTGCCCGCGCACCGCCGCCACGGTGAGGCCGGGGCGGTCGGCCTCGGCGGTGAGCGTGATCGGGGCATCGGCGCGCACCACCAGCGCGTTGTACATCAGCGCGTACGAGGCGGAGAAATCCACTTCGCGCCCGCGCTGGGCGTCAAAGGCGATAAAGCCGATATCGGATTTGCCGGCATTGAGCCTGGCAACAATGTCGGCGGCGTTGGCCGCGGGATAAATTTCATAGGGCACGCCCAGGCGCCGCGCCAGTTCCTTGACGAGGTCGGCGACCACGCCCGTGATCTCACCCGTTTGCGCGTTGACGCGGCCCTGCACCGGGTTGGAGCCAAGAAACGTGGCACGCAATACCCCGGTCGGGGCAACGTCAGTCGGCGCCGCGCAGGCAGCCCCAAAGGCGAATACAAGGCCGATGATCGCCACCAAGCGTCGTATCACGGCGCTGCAGTTTGAAGCTGGCATGCCATGCATGGTGTCCCCCTTGTCCGGTGTTGTGATTTTTTGAATCCGCAGTCTATTGCAGAAACGGAATGGCGGGCCAGCCTGGTACTAGGGCTCGGACCGGGGTGTGGAACGGCATTGTTTTCTGTTTCACGACCCGGTTAAGCATCGAGGCCACGCAGGATAAGCTTGCGCGCGGCATTCAAATCATCAGGCAGCTTGGCGAGCTCGCGCCGCAGCCGGGTGCGCCAGGCTGCGGCCCGTTTGTTCAGCGCCTCGACGGCGAGGCCCAGGTCGCCACGGCGGTCGTCGTACAGCGCGGCGATGATCTCACCTGCCTGCTGCCTGTCCTTGCCTGCCTTGGCCTGCTCGAACACCTGCCGGCGGCCGCTGATGATCAGCTTGTGCAGCGCAAAGCGTGCCGGGTCAGGCACGTTGACCAGGGTCGCACCGCCGTTCAACAGTGGCGCGGGCACCGGCGCTTCGAGCAGATAGTCGAGCATTTCCAGGGGCTGGGCCGCCGCCTTGAGGCGGGGTATGGCTATCGGTTTGCCGTTACGGGCGCCTTTGGCCGGCGTTAGCAAGTCCACGCGCAGCGCCTGGCCGCGCACCTTGAACGCCGTTTCCGGTTCTTTCGGGTTAAGCCCCGGCACCGGCAAAAAACCCATGTTGAGCGCGTCGAGGGCTTTTGGCAGGTCGGCTTTGGTCTGCGGCACCGCCACTTGCAGCACGCTCGCGGCCGCAAGGTCGATGTCCTGGGTGCGTAGCGCCGACTCCCAACGCATACCGAGCAGGTTACCCAGCGCGATATAGGCGTGGGTGCCGACCAGTACGGCGCCCACGCGGAACACACCGGCGCTGGCGAGGCCGGCGATCACGCGTGCCGAAGGGGTGTCGGTCAACATCGCGCCGCCCTGGCGCAACATGGCGCACAAACGCTCGATCTGCACGAGCGCCGCTTCGGCTTCCGGGCGTCCTGCGGCGTAGGACTTGATTACCGCTTTGGTCTCGCGGTTGTCCGGGCCGATGAAGTATTCTTTTTGTCCGGCCGCGCCTTCGCTGGTTTTGAAGTACCAGTAATTGCCGTCGCGGACCTGCTTTTTGGCGAAGTTGCCGGCAAGGCTGGCGAACGAGCGCGCCGCCTCAAGGGCGCGCAGGCGCTCGGCGAGCTCGGCGTATAGCGTCTGTGTTTCAGCGGGCTGGCGGATCATCAGGGTTATTATACCTAAAGTATTCAGACTTTAGGTATAATAAGACGAGCCTGTTTTATCGGGGAAACCTCAAGTTCAGCGCGTGACGCGAGGGATATTTGTCCGGACGAAGGAAAGTCGTTTTGTTGGAAAAATACCGCCGTCAGCGCGAGAAGTTGCCGAGGTCGTTGCGCGCACATCAGGCGGAGCGATTAAGATCAACGGCGCTGAGGCTGCGCAGCGTTTGGGCTTGTCAACGCAGGTGCCGACCAAGTCTGTCTATTACACAACCGGAAAGAGCAGTCGCTTTCGCGTAGGGCAACTCGAGGTCACGCTCAAGCATGTGAGCCCGCGCAAGATGGCGCTTGGCGCAGGCCCCGCCGGCGAGGCACTGACCGCGCTTTGGTACCTGGGGAAAAAACATGTCACGCCGCAGGTGATTGGACAGATCAAATCGAGAATGCCAGCGGAAGAGTACGAAGCGCTGAAAAACGCAAGCGCATTGATGCCAGCCTGGATGGCCGAGTCCGTGCGGCGTTACGAGAAAATGTATGCCTGAAACATTCTTGTCGCTGCCGGTTGAGGATCGCGCTGACATCATCAACGCCGGTGCAGCCCGTTTGGGGCGCTCGCCTGTCGCTCTAGTCCATTAGAAAAATAATTCATAAAACCACAATGGAGGAGCAACATGAATTCCCAATTTTTAGCGGTATTGCTCGCGGCCATGCTGGCCGGTTCCGGATTTGCTGTGGCGCAGAATGCGCCTGTGCCCGAGGTGCGGCGCGTGGTCACCGGTCTGGATGTTGATGGATTCGCGCGAGCCTTAATCTGAGGTATCTGCAAGGCCTAGTTCAAGCGCGCCAGTGAGCTAGCGCTTCCGCCTTGAAATCGGGGTGGAAGCGCGCATAAAAAATGCCCATTGCCCGGAAATGCCCGCCTGGCGCGGGTTTGCGGGCAGTCAGGCAGATCCTTGAGAGTCCGCTGCAGGTGTATCCCAGAATGTCCCCACTACGACTTTTGTCTATGTCTATGCGCCAAAGGTATAGGGCATAGACGCATTACCTCGGTTTATACTTCTTACTCGCCGTTTGACGATGGGTGCCCGTTGCCAGACCGTGGTTCGCAGCAGGATAGCCGGGCTGCCGAATCGATCGGGGTAATGCGAATCTGACCTGACCGGGGAGGGTTGCCAATGACAACGCGGATGTGGGTCGCTTGTACCCTTGGGCTGGCGTTTTCCCCTGCGGCATTTTCCGAAGTCACCAAGTCCTGTCTCAATAGCGACGCCGAAGCGCAGGCGCGGCTGGTGCTCTACGAACTCAGGTCCGACCCAAGGGCACTATCCCCGGCGGTACAGCCGGTTGCCGGCGGCAGTGCGGCTGCCACGGAGAACAAGGCCGCTGCGAATGACCTCACCGCGTATGCGTCCACGCAGTTCTCAAAGGAGAAACTGACCGATTGGGACAAATGGCCGGTGAGGCGGCTCGCCTTCGGCGGGGATTCCGCCGAGTTCATGGCGGTGCACATCACCAACAAGGACGGCACGGACAGTCCGTGCTTACGGCTGATGTTCAGGGTGTTTGCGCCCGGGTACCTCGAGGACGCCGGTTTCGGATTTTTTATATCCGATTACGAAAAGGCAAAGCAGCGCCGGATCAAGGCGAGCGAGGCGTTTGGCGCGACGGTGGTGTACGACTATTCCGAGCAGTTTTACATCATCAACCTGACGCGCCTGAAGAACACAAAGTTCTGGCGCGACCGGTATGCCGTTTTCCAGAAGAATGTCGCTGGCGCAAAGGACGTGAAAGCGCCGCCGGTATATTTCGATCGATTTATCTTCAACGTCCTGCGGCTGTCGCGCTATCAAATGCCGCGCATGCACGCCGCGGAGCGACCGAAGTTCATTGAAGCCACGTTTTTGGCATTGGCCAAACGCAGTGTCGATTGCGGCGCAAACAAGGATCATCCGGCCTGCATCCTCAATTCGGTATTCATGGAAACCGAGCTCGGTGCGGCGCATCCGCTTTCGGTCACCGACGCCCTGGATAACAGCGGCCTGGCTTTCGGTCCGCGCCAGCTTGACCTTGGCCAGGGCCGCAAGGACGCCACGGATTTTGCGCTCGCGTATCTGCTTGAGCCCGCGCAAAAGGCCGACAAGTGGCAGGCAAAATATTTTCGACCGATAGAAAGCCTTGCGCTTAGCGAGGTTAAGTCGCTCTACAAGGATGCCATTCCCTACCTGAACAGCCGTCTTGAGGACAACGGTTCGGCAGTTATCGAACTATATGTCAGCGGGCTGGTGCAAATGGTCAGTGACGACTACGGCATCGCGCGCATCAACCTCACCGACAACGCCAGGCTGTTGTCCACAGTGGTGGCTGCGGATTTCAGCAACAAGTGGGGGAAGGGGTCTGCTATCACGCTTGTGGCCAGGATACGCCAGGCGGTCAAGCAGCAACTCGATGAATGCGGTTTCCTCGGCGCATGGCACAAGGCGATTCGCGAAACGCTGCAGCCCGGGGACTTGCGCGACGCCATGCGGCGCAGCGACGCCATCCAGAGGCAATTCTCGCGGTTCCGGACGGGTGGCGTGGCGAGCTGCCCTGTGAGTTGATTCGCCCGGCCGGGCCCCTTCAATCGCAACAAGCCGCACCGATCCGTTTAAACGCACAAAACAGGAGACCTCATGCAGAGTACACAGACTGAATACCGATCGAGCAGGGCGGTCACCGCCATATCTGCCCTGGCCATGTGCGCCATGTTGCTGGCGCCCGGACCCGCAAAGGCGGTGGGATACGGGCCCAACGAATATTTTGCCGACATTGATAAAGCGCTCAAGGAATATAACGCGACTGAGGAGAGCGCCAGGCAGCCGGGCGGTAGTACGCGCAATTTCGTCCAGGCCGGAGTCACCTTGTCCAACTTGGCGTGCGAAATCTGGTTGACCGAATTGGGGCTCGCGGATCGAAACACCGGGTTTATTAAAGACATCATGAACGTTGTCGGCAACCTCATCCTCGGTGTGGCCGGCATCAATGGCGCAAGATCCTCTAGCCTCGCTCGCGGGACGCTGGGGCTGAGCGCGGGCAACGCCGCGATTGATGTGTTTCGCTCCGACATCATCCTGGGAACCATCGACGACATCAAAGGCAAGTTGCGGGAGGGACGCAGCGTCGGGGAGCGGACGCTGATGGCCAATATTCCGGACAATTTGAGCGAGGCGAGGCGCAGGCTGCTCGATTACAACACCACCTGTTCCTCTGAGGCCATCAAGTCCCTGCTCAAGGCCGGGCTTGCGGCGGTGCGCTATCAGCCTGTTGACACGAGCCTGTCCGTGGTGACTGAACGGCTGCGGGCGGATTCGCTGGCCCTGGATCTCTATAAGGCGGTGTTCGGTAGTGCCGGTGTTTTTTCCAACGACACGCTATACAAACTCTACGTCACGGTGATTGCCGTCCCGACCGGTGGTACCGACTTGGTGCAAAAGTACCGCAACGACACCTATGTCCAATCCGTCGCGGCTGCAAGCAGTGGCGCAATAAGCAACGCAGTAAATAAAAATCTGCTCCAGCAAATCGCCGATTTGCAGGACTTTCAGTCACGCCTGATGACCGACCTGCGCAACGAGGCCAATGAAAAAGCCAAGACCGACCTCATGCAGGCGCAGTCGGACTTGGCCACGAAGAAAAAGACCCTCGATGACGGTCTGAAGGCCGTCACGGCCGACACGGCAGCGGCGGCCGATGCCAGCATGTTCAAGGCAATTGTTGACAAGCTTGCGGCGGCTTCGATTGCGGAAGGTTCGGCGCTTGCGTCCATCTTGGATCAGGTGGTGTCGCTCGGCACGAGCCTCACGACGAATGTTGCGACGACCACCACAGTGAAGACCGCGCTGGGCAGCTATATCAGCAGTGCACGCGCTTTTTTGGCCGCCCAGGGGAGATTGCAGTCATTGCAGGTTGCAGTTCCCGGTAGGACGGTCTCGATCATTCCGCAAATTGTCCCGAGTAACCGGTGAACGGGACAGTAGTGCGTTAGCGGTGGGCGCAACAACCGAATTGTGAAGTGCAAGTTTAGGGGGGAGAGCATGGGCTTCAGGGGTGTATTACATGTGGCAGGAATTGCCGCGTTGCTGGTGGCGAACCCGGTGCAGGCATTCAAACTGGTGCCCGAGGGTTCTTTTATCGAGCGCAAGCTGGCGGGAAAATCGCAGAGCGAGTTGGAGAGGATCTTCGCCGGCTTTGCACTGAATGGCATTCACAAGATCGGCGAACCTGTTCATGAGGAAATCACCAACCGTGTTCTCGGTTGCGAAGGTGACAGGGATATTTGCGGCGCCCCGGACTATGAGCCGAAGAACGCCTACGTCCTCGCCGGCGTGCGTTGGAATGATGACCCACCGTTTCGATTTGAGACAGGGAATGGCAATTTCGGTGGATGCACGGCGGGGGCCACGGTCAGGCTTGTGACCTTTCCGCGATGCTGGGCAAATGTCTTCAAGGACGGCGAAAAGCGCGCGGGTGACGGGGCGAAGTTCGACGGTAAAAATGCCCCTATCTTGCTGCGATCGCATTTTGGCGACCTGCAGTTTTTGCATTCGATGGCGCCTGCCAAGGATATTGATGCCGCTTCGGTTCGTGCCAGCATACTTGCGTGGGCGGAATTTACCTGGCGCATTGCGATGGGCGAATTTTCGTACACGACGAGGGCAAAAGATGTCCCTGTCGACAGGACAAAGGAGGTTTTTGACGACAAAGGATGGTCAATCCAGGATTTATTTGCTTTGGGCAATCCGCTCGTGCGCAAACCGGAAAACATGTCGGAGTTGGTGTTCGGTAGCCTGCTTCACGTGGTCGAGGACTCTTTCGCCCGGGGGCACGTCGACCGGGCGATGCCCGACGGAAGGGAGAAATGCGGCGGTACTGCGGCTGAGTATCTGATGCCTGGTCGTATTCTTGAGTTCCACGCCTATGGGGAGCAAGACCCGACCAAGCACGGGAATGCCGACACCCGGCAGGCATTTTCCGCCCAGTGGTCTGCGTCAAGACCCCACGTTATCGATGTGGGTCGGATACTCTATGATTACTTTGTGCGCCGTGCATCTTGGACTGACGTGAAGCCCTATATCGAGTGCATATTTACGCTTTCTCCAGATGTGCGTCGCTCCAGCTCGGGAGACGAATACGCGCGCTAGACGTCGCACGCTTAGATCGCTAGCAGTCGCCCCTAAATAGAACAGCGCTTTTGCCTTAAACAACACCCTCGACCATGTAATCCCGTTGCCTCTGGCGCAGGGGCGTTTTCGGACAGCGGCCGCTGTTGAGCTTGGTTTTCTAAGGGTAGGCGCGCGTAAGCCGGCCGCTGTTTCCAACATTGACATTAACAGCGCGATGAAGGTCGCCGGCGACCATGCTTCCAAAAAAAGGCCTGCCGCCACACCACCCCATGATGCACCGCACCCGCAGCCTTGACTACGCCATCATCATGTCAGGCGAGATCGACATGCTCATGGACGAGGGCGAAGTGCACCTGATCCTTAAGGCGGGCGACGTGATCGTGCAGCAGGCCACCAACCACGCCTGGGTTAACCGCGGGCCCGCCCCGTGCCGCATCGCCTTCGTCCTGATGGATTCGCGCGAACCCTGAGGGCGATTGATGTCGATGCCAGCCTGAGAGTAGGGAGCATTGCCCTCGTGACCTGCCCCCTTATGAACGGCGCTGAATGGAGAATTAGATTAAAGTGCGTTGGTGCGCCGGTTGTGCGTAGGTCGTATTCGCTCAAGTGAACGCATCGATCAAAGGCAAAGTTCATGAATTCTGAGACTGTTGTGCGTGACACCGACGTCTTTATGGTATCCAAAGAAGGCGGCGCGGAACTCACCGGCGGCTGGACCAAGCTGCCGGCGCTGGAGTTGGCGTTACTGGTGGTGCTCGATGGCAAGACCAGTCTAGCCGATGCGGGCCAGCGCGTCAGCGGCAGCACCGCCGAATCGGTGCGCGCCGCCGCCGCCGCCTTGCTTCGGGCGGGCTTTATCGCACAGTCGACGATTGAGCAGGAACTGAGTATAGATTTCAGCTACTTTTTCAACGATCGGCCCGCGCCCGATGCGGTTTTCGCCGCCCCGGGTGCCGAAGTCACCGCCGAAGCGGCCAGAGGCGAGGCGGCGCTCAAGATAGACGGCTATTACGTCAGCATCGCGCGCAAGGCAGCGGCATCCGTGCTGCCGAACAACAAAACGGTGTATAGCGTGCTAATCGTCGAAGACAACGCCGACTTGCAGCTCAACCTCAAAATGCTGCTGCGCATGGAGGGTTTTCTGGTGCGCCAGGCGCGCAATCGCGAAGAAATCCTCGCCGAGCTGCGCAAACTGCCCTTGCCGGATGTGACGCTGCTTGACGTTAACCTGCCCGACGCTAACGGTTTTGATGTGCTGGCCCGAGTGCGGCAACACCCGCAGTTAAAAGCCATGCGCATCATCATGCTCACCGCGCTGGCCAGCCGTACCGACGTTCTGCGCGGCCTGAGTGGCGGTGCCGATGGTTACATCACCAAACCCTATGAGCGTGAGACCTTGCTTGCCGGCGTCAAGGCGGTGCTTGGCTTGCATGCATCGGCCAGTGTGGTCATCACCAAGCCCTGGGGTACTTGAGCTGCCGGGTGGGATGCGCCCGGCGTGATCAGTGTCCGCGCCGCCACTGCCAGGGCGGTACTGCGTCGGGGTCCGCCCACAGGCCGCGCCCCGCATCGCGCGCCTCGATCTGCACCGCATACAAGGCCCGGTCTGTGACATAGCGATCGTATACCCAGGCCATGCCGCGTCGTACCTGCTCGGCGTTGGCGTCCACGCCTTCGCAGCTCACGCGCGCGAGCGTGCGGCCGTAGCGGTCCCGGCCCTTTTCGATGAGCGTCGCGGTCTTGTTGAAGCAAAGATCAGAAAGAGACTGCTTTGAGCGCGCGCCAAAGGCCTGTTTTTTTTCAGGTGCGTCGATCTCGAGCAGGCGCAACTTGACCGGCACCAGATCTCGCATTACGGTGATGGTGTCGCCATCGGCCACGGCGACCACCTTGCCGGTGAAGTCGGCGTGCGCGGCGCAGGTCATGGCAATCGACAGGATGGCAGCGCAGAGCGCCTGCCAAAGCCACACCGTATCCGGGCGTTTCAGGATGGATGCGACAGGCAAAAGAAGAAGGCCGCTGCCGGCACTCTCTTTACCGCCAGACTGGTTCAGGAAGCGTAAAGCAGGTTGGGGCCGGCGCTGACGCCCTTGGCCGATGGACCGGACTTATGGCTTGGCGTCGCGCGCACGCAAACCGCGCGCGCCAGGCGGTGGAGGGCTGTCTGGATTGTCTGCATGACGTCCTTGCTTCGCTGGATGGATGCAAGACGTCAGTTCCAACGAGTGCTCGCGGACGTAATGGCGCGCGGGAGTAAAGTCCGCTGACGCCAGGCGACTATACGCGGTGTTGCGTGTGGTGTTCGCTTTTCGGGAATGCGTGGAACGAAAATCCAATCGGCATCGGCGCCTTGGGTTTTGTGGCTCGGGCGATGTGCGGTGCGGGCATCGGCTGAAAAGCCGCGTTGGCAGGACGTTTTGGGTTAGTGTGCGGGGGCCGGGCAATACGCGCGATCAAGCGCGGTGAAGATCGCTTGTGCTGACCCGGTAAAATAATAAGGCTCATTTAGCGAATGATGTTGTTGAACTCATGCTCTGACCGCGAGAGTGAGCAACCGTGCGGGATCGGGGCTGAAGCGGGGCGACCGATCGAGAACTCTAAACCATCCGAGGTAGTTGGTGAGGTATTTCGTGGCA
>JANXRV010000033.1:0-26469 GCA_025356665.1 Pseudomonadota bacterium | reverse complement strand
CTGCGCCGGAAATGGACGAGATGAAGTTCGACATGTGCGGCGCCGCCAGCGTACTGGGCACGCTGCGCGCCGTCGCGCAAATGAAACTTCGCGCCAACATCATCGGCGTGATCCCGACCTGTGAAAATATGCCCGGCGGCGCGGCATCCAAACCCGGCGATGTGGTGACGAGCCTCTCGGGGCAGACCATCGAGATCCTCAACACCGACGCCGAAGGCAGGCTGATACTTTGCGACGCGCTGACCTACGCGGAACGCTTTGAGCCCGCAGCCGTCGTGGACATCGCCACCCTCACCGGCGCCTGCGTGATCGCGCTCGGACATGTGGCCAGCGGGCTTTACGCCAACAATGAAGGCCTTTCGCGCGAACTGGTCGCGGCGGGAGACGAATCCTGGGACCGCGCCTGGCCCATGCCGCTTTGGGACGACTACCAGGAACAGCTCAAGTCCAACTTCGCCGACATGGCCAACATCGGCGGCAGGCCCGCCGGCAGTGTCACCGCAGCCTGCTTCCTGTCCCGCTACACGGCAAAGTACGACTGGGCCCACCTCGACATAGCCGGTACCGCCTGGAAATCGGGCAAGGAAAAAGGATCAACCGGCCGGCCGGTTCCGCTGCTGACCAGTTTCCTGATGAAACGGGCCGGGAAGCGCAAGGAGTGACGCACTACCTTCACAGGAGGCGCAAAGGCATGCCTCAGCGCGCGCCGAATCATCACGCGCTGACTTGTGAACCCGCACATTTTCGCAGCCACGCCGAAGCGGCTGCCACGGCCTGCGACTGAGATGACCCGTATTAATTTTTACCACGATACGACTGACAAGCATGTGACCGCATGCAAGGTCATCGCCAAGGCGGTGCAGCAAAAGCTGCGCGTACTGGTTTATGCCCGTGATGAAAAAATCATCCAGCACGTCGACAAACTCCTCTGGTCCTGGCAATCAACGGGCTTTGTCCCGCACTGCATGGCGGACGCACCTCTCGCCGCGCAAACATCGGTGCTGCTGAGCCAGGACTGTGCGACGCTCGCGCACGACGACGTGCTGGTCAACCTCGACAATGAGTGCCCGCCGGGTTTCGCCCGCTTTCAGCGCCTCGTGGAAATCATCGGGGCCGACGATGATGACCGCAACGCCGGACGCCAGCGTTTCCGTTTTTACCGTGACCGCGGCTACGAAATCCAGGCGCACCGGCTCGGCGGCGCCGATTGACACCGATACGGTTGGAAGGATAATCACGTGACTGAGCCGGACAAATCCGATGCGCTTATCGGCAAGGCAGATGCCCTGCTCAGCCGCTACCGTGCGGGCCCCGCCGGCCCAGCGGGCGCGGAGCCGGTTGAAGCGCCGCCTGAAACGGACGCTGATTTTCCAGTGCTGACAGAGGTCGTCGAACTGACCGAAACGCCAGGCCACATCATTGCAGCCCCAAGCCCCCCCGCCGGACCAGAGTCCGTCGCCGACACGCCCAGCGAAACAACACCCATGGACGTGGCGCGTTTGCGCGAGGAAATCCTCGCCACACTCGCCCCCGAACTCGAGCAGCGCCTCTCGGATACGCTAAAATCGCGCGCCAACGAACTGCTCGACTGGGCGATGCAGACGGTGCAACTCGAACTCGGGCTGAGCATCCGCGCCGCGGTGCGAAGCGCCGTTGCCGACGCGGTCAACAAATCGCTGGAAAAGCTGCAGCGCGACCGGGACACAAGCAACACGCCACCGTGATCGGCGTCGACGCCGGTCGCAACCGTCGTTAAAGCGCATTTTTTGTGGGCAAACCGGCTGAAAACCCGCGCCAGAAGCGGCTTTCCAGCAATGCACGCCGTGCATAAGTATTCCCGAAACGCTGCCATCACCACACACTTCTGGCGTCAGGAAACCGTGTTTTCCGGTTGCGCTCCGCTATAATCGGCGGCTATCAACGCGTTGCCTCTGTCTCGCAATCTCCGCAACGCGCCCTTTGTTCTCTGTTTATTGTGGTTTTTGCATAGCAGGCCGGCACGTCATGGAATTATCAAAAAGTTTCGACCCGCACGCCATTGAGCGGCACTGGTACCCCGAATGGGAGTCGCGTAGATACTTCGCCCAATCGGGCGGGAAGGAGCAGGCGTACTGCATCCAACTGCCGCCTCCCAACGTGACCGGCACCCTGCACATGGGCCACGCCTTCCAGCAGACCTTGATGGACGCGCTCATTCGCTATCACCGCATGCTTGGCCAAAACACCAACTGGGTAGTCGGCACAGATCACGCCGGCATTGCCACGCAAATCGTCGTTGAGCGCCAATTACAGGCCGAAGGCAAGACACGCCACGACCTCGGACGCGAGGCCTTTCTCGAACGCGTCTGGGGCTGGAAACAGGAATCGGGCGCCACAATCACCCGCCAGATGCGCCGTATCGGCGCCTCGGCCAACTGGACCTACGCCGATACCGAAGGACAGGCGGCCGGCTATTTCACCATGGACGCCAAGATGTCGCGGGCCGTCGCCGAAGTCTTCGTCCGCCTGCACGAAGACGGCCTTATCTACCGCGGCAAACGCCTCGTAAACTGGGATCCGGTGCTGGGCACGGCAGTCTCCGACCTCGAGGTGGACAGCGAAGAGGAAGACGGCAAGATCTGGGAAATTCGCTACCCATTCGACGACGGCGTTGGCGCACTAGTCGTCGCCACCACGCGGCCAGAAACCATGCTTGGCGACGTTGCCGTGGCGGTTAACCCCAGAGACGAACGCTACGCGGCGATGGTCGGCAGGCTGGTTACCTTGCCCCTAACCGGACGAAGCATCCCGGTTATCGCCGACGATTACGTCGATCCGGCGTTCGGCACCGGTTGCGTAAAAATCACGCCGGCGCACGACTTCAACGACTACCAGGTCGGACAACGACACCAGCTTGCGCCCATCGGCATGCTGACGCTTGATGCCAAGGTCAGCGACACCGCGCCGCAGGCTTACCGTGGTCTCGACCGCTTCGATGCGCGCAAGCAAATGCTTGCCGATCTGCAGGCGCAAGGACTGCTCGTGTCGGAGAAGCCCTACAAGCTTCGCGTTCCGCGCTCCGGGCGCACCGGCGTGATCGTCGAACCCATGCTCACAGACCAGTGGTTCGTCAAAATGGACGGCCTCGCCAAACAGGGTCTTGACGCCGTCGCCACCGGTGCGGTCAAGTTCTACCCCGAGCACTGGACAACGACCTACAACCACTGGCTGGAAAACATTCAGGACTGGTGCATTTCGCGCCAACTCTGGTGGGGCCACCAGATTCCGGCCTGGTACGACAACGAAGGCAGGGTCTACGTTGCGCGCACCGAGGCCGAGGCAAGCGCACAGGCCGCCGCCAAGGGCTATGGCGGGCCGCTGCGCCGCGACGAGGACGTTCTCGACACCTGGTTCTCCTCGGCGCTAGTGCCCTTCACCTCGCTCGGCTGGCCGGAAAAAACCAGGGACCTTGACGCCTTCTTGCCCTCCTCGGTGCTGGTCACGGGATTTGACATCATATTTTTCTGGGTCGCCCGGATGATCATGATGAGCCTGCATTTCACCGGCAAAGTACCGTTTCGCGATGTGTACATAAACGCCCTGGTACGCGATGCCGAAGGACAGAAAATGTCCAAGTCCAAGGGCAACACACTCGACCCGCTAGATCTGATCGACGGCATCACCCTCGACGCATTGCTCGAAAAATCCACCGTCGGGCTGATGCGCGTTGAGCACAAGGTAAAAATAGAAAAGTACATACGCAAGAACTACCCGCAGGGGATTCCGTCCTTCGGTACAGACGCGTTGCGCTTTACCTTCGCCTCACTAGCCACCTTCGCGCGCACCCTCAACTTCGATCTGTCACGCTGCGAGGGCTACCGCAATTTCTGCAACAAGCTATGGAACGCCACGCGTTTTGTACTGATGAATACAGAGGGCAAGGACTGCGGCACCGACGAGTCCCTTCCGTTCGAGCTGTCGGACGCGGACAGATGGATCGTCAGCCTGCTGCAAAGAACCGAAGCGGATGTCGCCAAAGGCTTTTCCGAATACCGCTTCGACAACGCCGCCGGCGCCATCTACAAATTCGTCTGGGACGAATACTGCGACTGGTATGTCGAACTGGCCAAGGTGCAATTGCAAAACGGCAATGAAGCGCAGCAACGCGGCACACGCCGCACCCTGGTGCGCGTGCTCGAAGCGGTGCTACGCCTGGCGCACCCCATCATCCCGTTTATCACCGAGGAACTTTGGCAGACCGTCTCCCCGCTGGCCGGAAAAACCGGCGCCAGCATCATGCTCGCCCCCTATCCGCAATCGCAGCCTGAAAAGATAGACACCGCAGCAGAAGCCAGCATGGACTATGTCAAGGACCTCGTGCTCGCCTGCCGCAACCTTCGTGGCGAAATGAAAATATCGCCGGCCGAACGTATCCCGCTGCTCGCTAGCGGGGACAAGTCAAAGCTGGAGGCCGCCTTCCCTTATATCAAGGCACTGGCAAAACTGTCCGAGACCAGCGTTGAGGCGGTGCTGCCCGAAGCGGATGCGCCCGTCGCGGTGGTCGGCGACACACGCCTGATGCTGAAGATAGAGATCGACGTTGTGGCTGAACGCGAACGCCTGGGCAAGGAAATAGCGAGACTCGAAGGTGAAGTCGCCAAAGCCAACGCAAAACTCTCCAATGCAAGTTTTGTCGAACGCGCGCCGGCCCAAGTGGTGGGGCTAGAAAAGGACCGGCTCACCGCCTTCATCGCGACACTCGACAAGCTGCGCCAGCAGCTCGGAAAAATCCGGGGCTGAGCGGAATGAATCTGCCGGCGGCTCTGCGCGCGTTCCGGCATCCCAATTTCCGGCTGTTCTTCATCGGCCAAAGCGGCGCGATGATCGGCACCTGGATGCAACAAATCGCCGTGAGCTGGCTGGTGTACAGACTTACCGGGTCGGCGCTGCTACTCGGGTTGGTTGGGTTCGCCTCAAATATCGCCTATCTCGTGGTGTCGCCGCTCGCGGCGATCTTTGCCGACCGTTATGACCGCCGGCGCATGCTGATAGCGGCGCAAAGCGTCAGCGCGACACTATGCGCCCTGCTGGCGACCCTCACCTTTCTGGAAGTCGTCACGGCCTGGCAGATCATAATCATCATGCTCGCCATCGGCGTGGCCACCGCGCTTGAAACACCGACCCGGCACGCCTTCATCCTGGAGCTTGTCGAACACAGGGACAACCTGCCCAACGCGATCGCGCTCAACGCGTCGCTGTTTCAGATGGCCCGCTTCATCGGCCCCGCCCTGGCCGGAATATTCATTGCCGCATTCGGCGAGGCCTGGTGCTTCGTGATCAACGCACTCTCCTACACCTGGATTCTGCTGATCCTGTCGCGAATGAAAACCAAGCCCAGGACACCCTCAACGGCAAAGCGCGATTGGGTCGCGGAGCTGGGCGTTGGCTTTCGCTTTGTGTTCGGCACGATGCCATTGCGCCGCCTGACAATCATGCTCGGCGTGGCGAGCATTTTCCTTTCCTCCTACCAGATGCTGATGCCGCTCATCGCAGACCAGGTGTTTGGTGGCGGCTCAAGCACTTTTGGCTTTCTGATCGGCTGCTCGGGGCTTGGCGCCTTGTGCGGCTCGCTTTACCTTGCCGGTCGTCAGCGTGTTCCGGGGCTGGGCCGCTTCGTCGCCGCCGGCCCGCTGATAGCGGGCACCGGACTGGCGCTCATTTCGCAAACCGGCGCCGCGCCGCTGGGAATGGCCTGCATGCTACTCGTCGGCTTTGGCATCATCATCACCGCCGCCTCCACCAACACCCTGCTGCAAAGCGTCGCCGACGAGGACAAGCGCGGCCGCGTCGTTGGTATTTATGTGATGATATTTTTGGGCATGCAGCCGCTGGGCAATCTTGCAGCCGGCGCGCTCGCCGACGCACTGGGCGCGCAGCACGCCTTGCTGCTAAACGGCCTGATCGCGATCAGCGTGTCGGTGTGGTTTATCGCCGGCTACAACACTTGGCGCCGGGCAATGCGCCCCCTCTACGAGCGCGCCGGCCTGCTGGAGCGGCCGGCGACCTGAGGCAGATTCACTTTTTTTGCATAAAAAAAGTGAATTCCTTGTCGTTGGCCGATTGATCTACCAGCGCATTGCCCGTTTGCTTGGCAAAAGCCTGAAAATCCTTGACCGCGCCAGGATCGGTGGCAACGATACGCAACACCTGCCCGCTTAGCATGTCGGTGAGCGCTTTTTTTGTGCGCAGAATCGGTAACGGGCAATTGAGTCCGCGCGCATCCACTTCTTTGTCGAAATTCATCAGGCTGTCCGTTGGCGAGCCGCGCGAAGCGGCGTGGTATCTATAATTTACCATCTTACTATACGAACCTAAGCTGCCGGCGCATGTCTGCGCAGGATGCGCCCTCCGGATGCCCGCCAACCGGGCTTAAGGGCGCCTCCGACGGGACGATCAGGCTCTTTGCCTAAACACAGGGGTGAATTAAACTAGCCGCATACTATCTACTTACTGACAATCACCTCATCCCACCATGCATTGGTCCCCTGGATCCCATTTAGCAAACGGCGCCTCCGTGCCCCCATTCGTTCTTGTGAACGCACCGCGTGGCCGCCGATAAAACCATTAAGGGTGGCGAACGCTGGCTGGTTTTCGTCACCGTGCTCCCCATCGATGCCCCGTCCGCACGCATGCGCATTCTCCGCACCCTTGATTCGCTCGGTTGCGCCGCCATGCGCGAGGGGGTGTTCGTGCTCCCCGACTCTCCCGCCAACCGCTTCGGATTGTCACGCCTGTCCGAGCATGTGACCCGCATCAAGGGCACCGCCCATCTGCTTCAGGTCAATAGCGAGGAGACACAGGCCCGGGTTTTTCGCGGGTACTTTGACCGTTCGGATCAGTACGACGAATTGATCAAGACAATAGAAGGTCTGAAGATGGGCTTCGGTGTTTCCGAGCCGGGCGCCATCGCGCGCGTGCTAAACAAGCAAAGACGCGAATTCGATGCGCTTTCCGGCCTGGATTTTTTCCCGTCTGCGGCACGGGACCGCGCGGCGCATGTGCTCGTCGAAGTCGAAGCCCGGGTCAGGGCCTTGATGTTCCCGGATGCGCCCAAGGACGGGCGCGCACCAGATTCGGCTCTCCAGTTTTTTCGCGCCACATGGGCCACCAAAAAGCCGATCTGGACAGACCGTCTTGCATCGGCCTGGCTGATACGCCGTTTCATCGACCCCGAAGCGACACTGCTCTGGATGGAAAAAAACGCGGAATGCCCAGCAACAGCGATCAGCTTTGCGTTTGAGGGCGCGCAGTTCTCAAACAGCAAAACCCGGGTCACGTTCGAAGAGCTGCTAGTCCATTTCGGGCTCGGCGACAACGCCACTCTGGCCCGCATCGGCAAACTGGTACATGCGCTTGATGCCGGCGGTGCACCGGTGCCCGAAGCGGCCGGCGTTGAAACATTACTGCAAGGCGCACGCCGGCGCAGCGCCAGTGACAACGACTTTCTGGCGGAAAGCGAAAAGACCTTTGACCTGCTGTTCGACGCCTACCTGGAAACCACAGGGAAAACCTGAGGCAAGGATTCCGTGACCCTGAACCGCATTAACGCCAGCCAACACCAAAACAGGGGCTCAAGGCGGCGTGCGAGCCCGGGAACATGTGTCCTGACGAGTCCAAGACCTGCGGCATCAATCCGTCGCCCGCCGATCAAACCCCTAGGGTTTTTTTCGCGCTTCTTCCTGCAACTGTGTGCGCAACTCACGGAGTCGGGCATCGACACTCGACATCTGGTAAAAATCCCCATCACCGCTCTTTTGCGCCAATTGCAATTGCTCTATCGCCGCCGGAAGGCTCCCTTGCAGCACATACAATTGCGCCTGAGCCTGATGCTGTAACAAGCGCCTGCCCAATGCCGCATAGGACTTGGCCTGCATGGCAAAAAGTTTTGCATCCCGGGGGTAGCTGCGCAGCCGCTCGGTGATCGCCGCAAGGGCATCGGCGTGCAAACCGCCCCCCTGCTGCGCCTCGATATAAGCATAGTTCAGCGGACGATTATCGGGGTACTGCAGCAGTGCGTTGCGCAGAGTCTCGCGCGCGGCACCGGGATTGCCGCCGTCGCCTTTGACCATCGCGATCAGTGCGTGCACCATCGGTGGCAACGTACCCTGGTTGCGCAAGACAGCAATCTCGCGCTCGGCGCCGCGAAAGTTCCTCGCACGGGCAAGCGCGACAGCATAGCCATAGTGCGCGGCGTACTCGCTGGAGAAGCGCTTTTCACGCAAGGCTTCCTCAAAATAAGTCACCGCATCGGGCGCCATACCCTGCTCGGCGCGCAGTTTTGCACGCACCAGTTGAAACTCCAAACTATCGGGCACCTGACGGTATGCCTCGTCTTTGGACCGGTTCTGCATATCCGAAATACGTTCGCCGGTCAGCGGGTGGGTGCGCAGATAAGCCGGCGCATTGTTCTCGATAAGACGCGATCTTTTTTGCAGGCGCTCGAAAAACGCCGCCATGCCCTGCACGTTGAAGTTTGCGCGCTGCAAGGTCTGAAAGCCGATGCGGTCGGCCTCGCGTTCGAATTCCCGCGTGTAATTGAGTTGCGTCGCGATCACGCCGGCCTGGGAGCCGAACGCAGCGGCCTGGGCGAGGTCGCTGCTTGCGCGCGAGGCGAGCAGCGCCAGCGCGAGCCCCGCCAGCGACAAGGCGGAAATCTGCCCCTGCCTGCTGATCTGGCGCGCAATATGCCGCTGCGTGACGTGGGAAACCTCGTGCGCGAGCACACCTGCCAGCTCGGATTCGGACTGGGCGGCGAGGATCAGGCCGGTATGCACGCCGATAAAGCCCCCAGGCATGGCAAAGGCGTTGAGCGTGGCATCGCGCATGATGAAGAATTCAAAATCCTGGCGCGCGTCGCTACTCGCGGCAACCAGCCGGTAGCCCAGGGTATTGATGTAGTCGGCCAACTCCGGGTCGTCGTTGTAGCTGAGGTCGCGCCGGATCTCGTGCATGATGTTTTCGCCCAGACGACGCTCCTCGAGCAGCGAGAACGTCGCTTGGGACACATCGCCAAGATCAGGCAGTTCCTGCCCCATGCCACGGGGGAGCCACAACGCAAAGGGTAGCAACAGCAGCAACAGTCGCCAAAAATAAACGGTACGCATGCCAATATGATACCGTTAGCGGTTGATAAGTTCTCGAAAACCCTCGAGCATCAAAACGTAAATCAATCCGATGGAAAACAAGAATAAGCCCGTATCCCTCACCCATTTTGACGACCGGGGCCAGGCCCACATGGTCGATGTCGGGGGCAAAACGGAAACCCACCGCGTCGCACGCGCCGGCGGCACCATACGCATGCTTGCCGCGACCTTCGCGCTGATTCAGTCCGGCACAAGCAAGAAAGGCGATGTCATCGGCATCGCGCGCCTTGCCGCGATACAGGCGGCCAAACGGACCGCCGACCTCATCCCCTTATGTCACCCGATTGCCATCACCCGCATCGCCGCCGATTTCGCATTCGATGAACCGGGCGCCGGCGTGAGTCTCGAAGTCACTGTAGAAACCTTCGGCCGCACCGGCGTCGAAATGGAGGCGCTCACCGCGGTCAGCGTCGGTTTGCTCACCGTCTATGACATGTGCAAGGCCGTCGACCGGGGTATGCATATCGAGGCCATCGGCCTAATCGAAAAATCCGGCGGCAAATCGGGGCATTGGTTAGCGCGATAGTAGCTGCTAACTTGTAGTTCGCAATAAAGCGGAGAAAATTGAGCCTGTCCAATTCCTGTCCAACTGCGGAGCAGGAGAAGGCGTCAATTCGGAACCGTGCAGGTGTTTGGCAATCCAGAATAATTCGTCGTTACACCGCCATCGCGCGAATGCCAACGCCACTTCCTGACCGAACATATGACCTATGACCTAGGATCTAGGACCTATGACAGGGTAAGGCAAGTTACCGAGTGTCAAAAAAGTATCAAAAAACTGCTAACAAATTGAATATAAAAGCTTTTTATATTCAGGCACAAGCTTTGCTAACTCTTCCGACAGAGGGGCCAGCAGTCGCTGGCTTTGCATTACTTCTACCGCGAAGGAGCGCAATGCTATGGCAAAGATTATTGGTGCGACGTTTCGGGCATCTGTTCTGGCGCTTTTGGTTTTTACCAGCGAAGTGCCTGATTCAGACGCTGCAGGGGAATCGAATTTTGTCACCTATCCCACGGAACAAGGCGTAAAACCCTTCGGGAACGCAGACCCAAGTACCAACGCCACTGCCAGTGGCCATGTCACCCGCCACCCGCCTAAGAAGGAGGCGCGCCCCGTGGAGGCGCGCTCCGTAAATGATAACTTCGTCAGTTATCCAGCTGCCGCCTTGAGCGCCGATGACAATCGCTTTGTCCGCTATCCGGCAATTACTTCAAACGAAAGAAATACTGGCTTCGTAAGTTACCCGCCACCCAAGCCCCCCATCCAAATGGCTGAAAAAAACAACGATGTCACGCTAAACAAAAGGCGCAGGGATTGACGCAGTATTGGATGCCAAGACCGCTTGCCGCAAAACGCTCCATATCAATTCCCATATGACACAGGCTGAAATGTGCAACCGTCCCAGACCCAAGCTGAAACCAGTCAACCCAAACCGTAACCAAGACAGCTTCGATAGATGGGTTTAAATTAAAATTGTTTTTTCCAAAAGCTTGCGTTCATTTTCAATTCTGCCAATCAAGGCGAAATATAGATCGGTATGCCACATTGGCAGGAGATGTGTGGACCGATCGATGCTATTCAGCTCATCCTGGATGGCTTTGAATGAAGCCACATCGATCGATTGCTGCAACCTCAAATGGAGCAGTCGAAGCCTTTGGAACAAACTATCCGTATAGCGCTTGATAAACCAGTTATAAATTTTCGGCAACAATTTAAACAATGGAATTGAAATTGCCATGATTGCCGCCAAGGTGGCAAGCATACGGGCCAAATAATTGGTGGCGACAAATGGCAAATGCCGATTTAAAAAAGAGGGGCCGTTTTTATAATAATCGCGCGCAGTCTCTGACATGGAATAGTGCGCATCAAATTGCGTCGGGAAAGTGCCAACCCGGTGAAAAATACCGGCCGGGTTATGAACCTCCTCCAGAGCCTGCACCAGGAGATAAATGATTTGGGGATGTAAATCCTTGCGAACCAATACTGAGGTTGTCGTCGCAATAATTTCGACATCTTTGGGCGGTATTTTTTTCTCAAAATCGACCACGCCCGCAGGTAATACCAGGCGAACCAATTGCGGATAGATTTTGGATAGGGCTTCAGCCCTGGGCAAACTCAGTAGTCGAATAGACGGATCGTGCATCAATTCCTGTACATGTGAAGAGTCGAGCGTCCCCGATGTAAGTATTGCATCAACCCGCCCATCCTTTAGGGCCTTTGCGGCCTCGTCACCGGTCAACTTTGACAAGTCTGCGGGGGTAGATGCATCTAAATGCAGACTCCTGGCAAGCTTATTTCTACCCGTACCGTCCGCCCCAATCGATACGCGCTTTCCTTTAAGGGAGTCAAGATCAGACCACTCCTTTGGAGATCGATAAAAAATCCAGTACGGCTGATAACCAATTTGCCCAAGAGAAGCCAGATTCTTCAACTGCGCCCCTTCAGTCGCACCATCCTGTGAAAACCCCAGTTGGTATCCTGACTGAGTATCTTTTAATCTCTGTATATTTTCTCCGGTACCCGAGGAATTTCGAATATCCAGCTCAACATTCGAGCGGGCCAGAATTTCTTTGTAATTTTTCCCAAATAGTTCGTTCGCCCCCCCCTTGTAACCCGTAGTCACCATAATTCTCTGGGGTGGTGCCGGAAGATAGCTTTCCAAAATAATCCAAGCCACTAAAGCCAGTGCCAATAGCGCAGCAAAGCCAATCGCAAGTCGAATGCTTATTTGCCTAAACATATTTTCCCTGTGTACTTTGACAGCAAAGATGGGGGTCTATATTGACAGCCATATGTCCACCTGGGGACCCGTTACAAATGTTTTCTCAGACTCGCCAAGCCAGGCAGCGCCCTTATCGGGCCCCGTATTTGCGTCTTAGCGACTAACTTCCACATGGCCACTGCGGCCAAAAAACGTCAAAAAAACGGACTTTTCTATATCGCAGAGGGCCTTTAACAATGCCGCTGGGTCTCTACCTGCGTTCACAGGTGCGCCAAATAAAATCGGCTCCGGCCTGGTAGGCACATGCCCTACAAGCACTCACGCTTCGCCACGCCCACGCCAAGCGATGCCCAGCACAATGCCCCCGATAATCAACGCCAACCCCACTAGCAGAGCCAGGCTGAAGTCCTCGCCAAGCATTACCATCGAACACAACAAACCAACCACCGGTGTAGCGAGCACGCCAAGTGAAGTTGTCATCGCCGGCAGGCTGCGGTTCACCATAGCCATCGCCCAATAGGCGAGCGCAACGCTAACCACACTGCCGTAAGCGAGCAGCAGTGCAAGCCGCACACTCCACCTGACCTGCGGGATGCCTTCAAAAACACATGCCAGTAGCGTAAGTGCGGCAGAGGCGAGCAACACTTCCCAGAATACAAGCGCAAAGGGCGTCGATATCCATTTGTGGGCGCGGGTATGAATAATACTGATCGCCCAGCACAGGGCCGAGAGCAGAATGAGACCATTACCAAGCAAGGCCCGTTCGTCATTCCAATCAAAAGCGAGTGGATTGAACATCACCACGAGACCCGCGAAGCCCATCGCCATACCGGCGATGCGCGGCACAGTTAGGCGTTCGTGCAACAACAGCATCGCAGCCGGGATCACCCAAATCGGCGTGGTGTAGCCCAGCACGATAGAGCGGCCGGCCGGCACAAATTGAATACCTATGACCATCAAGGCGGTGAACGCTGTCATGTGCAGAAGCGCGATGCTGCACACCACCGGCATATCCCCTCGCTTTGGAATGCGCAGCTTGTTCGTTGCGAGCATAACGAAGAAGAGCACAACAGCGGCCAGGCCGGAGCGCAAAGCGGCCAACCACAGCGGCGTCATGTATTCGAGCGTTAGTTTGACAACCGTCCAATTCAAACCCCAGGCGAAGATGACGATGGCGAAGAGGCCGAAGGCGGATCGACGGGAAAGAGCTTGGTTCAATGGCGGGGCCGGTTGGATTGGGTCAGACTACATATTTCTCAGAATGTCACCAAATGAGTCCGGCCTAAACGCCTGGAACGCCTGGAACGCGTTCGGTGAAATTCTCGGGACACAGCAGATCGTTTGTACACATCGAGCTGAAGGGACTAAAGCGGGACTTCTGAAGCTAGATCACGGTTGTCGCGTGAATGGACTCACTATTGCCCAATTCAGCCCCGATCAGAGGGGCCAGAATAGGGCATTTATGCTATGGTTTGCTTGCTAATTTTCCGTCCAATTTCCGTCCAGCTCCCGCCTGACTCCTGTCCAACTCAAACCCTGGCTTCGGCCTGATGATCTGCCGCGGGGCGTGTAACCGCGGAGGGCGATGGACACACTTTGTTACCACCAGCCACGCGTCTGGCAGTTAGACTGATGGCACTCGATGAACAAACCACTCCCCTGACATGAAAAAACGTAGCCTCATAGGCTTGTCGCTGGCAGTTTTCGTCCTCGTCGCAGCCGCGGCGACCTGGGGCTATTTACGTACGCGTGGCGAAGCCCCGTCAGAGTTTCGTTTCGCCAAAACGGAACGCGGACCCATCGTCGCCGCGGTGGCCGCCACCGGCACGCTCAATCCGGTCACCTCCGTGCAAGTCGGCTCCCAAGTGTCGGGGCAGATAAAAGAACTGTACGTTGACTTCAATTCGGCGGTCAAAAAAGACCAGGTCATTGCACGCATCGACCCGGAGGCCTTCGAGTTGCAGGTGCGCCAGGCGACGGCCGACCTTGAGGCGGGCCGGGCCACGGTGCTGACGCAAATGGCGGCGATTGGCGCGCAGCGCGCGGTACTGTCCAAGGAGGAGGTCAATCTTGCCGATGCCAAGCGCGACCTCGAGCGCAAGCTTATGCTGTTCGAAAAGAATTTCGTCTCGGCTTCCGATCGCGACAAGGCGATGGCCCTGTACAACAGCGCGCAAGAGCAGGTCAAGAGCGCCCGCGCGCAGTTGGTCGTGGCCGAGGCGCAGTCCAAAAACGGCGAGGCCGTGGTCAAGCAGCGCGAAGCACAACTGTCGCAGGCCAAGGTAAATCTCGACCGCACCATGATCCGCTCCCCCGTCAACGGCATCGTCATCAAGCGCAGCGTCGATGCGGGGCAAACCGTCGCCGCCAGCCTGCAGGCGCCGGAGCTGTTCATCATCGCGAAAAACCTCACCGAGATGGAGGTGGGCGCATCGATCGACGAAGCCGATGTCGGGCGTATCCGTGTCGGGCAAAAAGCGAGCTTCACCGTCGACGCGTTCCCGGGGCGCAGCTTCGGCGGCGAGGTGAAACAGGTCCGCAAAGCGGCGCTGGTGGTTCAGAACGTGGTCACCTACACCGTGGTTGTCGGCACCTCTAACCCGGACCAGCTCTTGCTGCCTGGCATGACCGCCAACGTGCGCATCGTCACCGACGAGCGCGCCAGCGTGCTCAAGGTTCCCAACGCCGCGCTGCGCTACCGGCCGGCTGGACTCCCCGACCAGGCATCTGCGGGTGGCGGTGGCGCCGGCACACCGGCTCCTTCCGCGCCAGGCGCAAGCCCTGCAGCCGCCACAGGAGGCCCCGGGGCCGCCGCGCAGGCGATGCGCCAGAGACTTGTCGCAGAACTCAAGCTCGATGCCGACCAGCAATCAAAGCTTGAAACCCTATTTGCCGATTTACGCCAGAAAATGGCTGCGGCCCGCGAGTTGCCCGAAGCGGACAGATCCCGCGCCTTTGAACGCAACCGCGCCGAAGTGCGCGTGCGGATCACCGAGATGCTCAAACCTGAGCAAAAGCCGCGCTACGAGGAAATTGCCGCCGAACAAACCGGCCGCTCCGGCGCACGCGGCCGCGTCTTCGTGCCCGGAGCCGATGGCAAACCCAGCGCCGTCACACTGCAACTTGGACTCTCCGACGGCAGCATGACCGAGGTCGTCACCGGTGAAATCAAGGAGGGCGAGCAGATCATCGTCGGCACGCAAACCGCGGGCACTTCGTCTTCGTCGCCGACTGCGCCGCGCGGGCCGCGCATGATGTTCTAGCCGTGAACACCCCAATGCCATCGCCTGGAAATGCCCGTCTGGCGCGGGTTTCAAGCCGATCGCTACCCAAGCATGCGGGGAAATGACCTTGATCGAGCACCATGCCTGAAGCGCTCATTCGCACCCTTACGCTGACCAAGGAATACCGCGTCGGCGACCAGACCGTCGCCGCCTTGCGCGGCGTCTCGGTGGACATCGCCGTTGGGGATTTTGTCGCGGTGATGGGCCCTTCGGGCTCGGGAAAATCCACTTTCATGAACCTGCTCGGCTGCCTTGACCTGCCAAGCTCGGGCGAATACTTCCTCGCCGGCGAAAAAGTTTCAGATCTGGGCAACGATGCGCTGGCGGCGATTCGCAACCAACGCATCGGCTTTGTCTTCCAACAGTTCAACCTGCTGCCACGCACCTCCGCGCAGGACAATGTCGAGTTGCCTCTTCTTTACGGCGGCGTGCCGGCCACCGAACGGCATGAGCGCGCGATCCGCCGGCTGAATGAAGTGGGCCTTGCCGACCGTATGCACCATCATCCGGCGCAACTGTCAGGCGGGCAGCAACAACGCGTGGCGATCGCGCGCGCACTGGTCAATAACCCGGTGCTGATCCTCGCCGACGAACCCACCGGTGCTCTCGACACCCGGACCAGCTTGGAGGTCATGGCGCTGCTGCAGCAACTCAATCGTGACGGCATGACAGTCGTACTTGTGACGCACGAACAGGACATGGCGGCGTTCGCGCGCCGCGTTATTCTTTTTCGCGACGGACGCGTGGTAGAAGATCGCGAGCAATCACCCAAAGACGCCGTTATGCTGTTGCATGAGGCGCGCGCCACAACAATGGACGCGGCCTGAATGGACATCGCCGCCACCCTGCGTATCGCGCTGCGCGCCCTGCGGGTGAACAAGCTGCGCTCCGGCCTGACCATGCTCGGCATCATCATCGGGGTCGGGGCGGTCATCACCATGATCGCAGTCGGCGGTGGCGCCCAGGCACGGGTCGAGGAGCAGATCCGCAGCCTCGGTTCGAACCTGATGATTGTCATTCCCGGCTCAACCACCGCCGGCGGCGTCCGCTTGGGCGCAGGCGCGGCGCAGGGTCTGACCGAAGATGACGCCTGGGCGATGATGCGAGAGATTCCGTCGGTCCAGGCGGCGGCACCATCGCAACGCGGAACCGGCCAGATGATCGCCGGCAACAACAACTGGTCGACCAGCATCCAGGGCGTGACGCCGGAATATTTCGAAGCGCGGGATTGGCCCATCGTTTCCGGACGCGGCTTTGAGCCGGCCGAACTCGCCGGTGCGGGCAAAGTCGCAATCATCGGCGTGACCACCGCAAAGCAGCTGTTTGGTGATGCCGATCCGGTCGACCAGCAGGTGCGCATCCGCAGCGTGCCCTTTACCATCATCGGCGTGCTCGACCGCAAGGGACAAAGCATGATCGGGCAGGATCAGGATGACGTGGTCATGGTGCCGCTTTCCACCGCCCGCAACCGCCTGTTCGGTGCGCCGCAGGGCAAGCTGCGCCGCGTCGGACTGGTGACGGTGAAAGTTCGCGACGGCCAGGACATGAAACAGGCCGAAGAACGCATTCGCGAATTATTAAGGCAACGGCACAAACTGCAAGCCGGAGCGGACGATGACTTCACCATCCGCAACCTGACCGAAATTCTTCAGGCGCAGGAGGCGTCCAGCAAAATTCTCACCATATTGCTCGCGGCAGTCGCTTCGGTTTCCCTGCTGGTGGGCGGCATCGGCATCATGAACATCATGCTGGTATCGGTCACGGAGCGGACACGCGAAATCGGACTGCGCATGGCCGTTGGCGCGCGCGGGCGCGACATCCTCACCCAGTTTCTGGTCGAAGCGGTGACCCTCGCCCTGATAGGAGGACTGCTTGGCACCCTCGCCGGCATTGTCGGTTCGATCGCCGTGGGCCAACTGGCCGGATGGCGCACCGAAATGCAGGCCGAGTCCATCTTCTTGGCAGTGGGATTTTCTGCGGCGATCGGCGTCTTTTTCGGTTTTTATCCGGCACGCAAAGCGGCGCGTCTTTCTCCCATTGAAGCGCTGCGCTACGAGTAGTCCCGCGATCTCGCAGGCCCGCCACAGCGTCACGCCGGACAGATCGCGCTCAAAGCGCGGAGAAGAACCGCTTTAACAGCGCTGGATCCAGTTCCACATCGCACTGATCAAGCTGCGCGTTTGATGCAAACAACGGCCGGCCGTGCAGGTAACAAAAGCGATGCCCTAACTGGGCCGACACCAGCCACGCCCTGGGGTTTTGCAAGCCGTCTGTTGCGATGACCCCGACCCGCGCGCCTTGGCGCACGATAAACAAATCGGCCATCGTTTCATCATCGAGGCCGACGATAGCATCAGCCTGCTCGAACAAGGCAAGACGCTCCCGCCACACCATGCCCGCCGCGTCCACCAGTTCAAAGTCATTCGCCTCCAGGAGCGGCCTCAGCGCCTCCTCATTGGCAATATGCCGGGATGTGCACGCGCGCCGCGACAAAAACAATTTACGCCCCGGACCTGCCGCGCGGCCCTTGCTGGCGAATTTCCTGCGCAAAAACTGTATCGCCACCGGCGAGACGGTGTCCGCCAGAGCAAGTAGTGATGACACCGCAAGCGTGTCCACGCGCGCGCTTTTCCCCGGCGCGATGTTGATCAACTGCGGCTTTCCACCATAAGCCTCACCCAGCATCTCGAGCTCTTCCGCCCCCAACTCAGCAGCCACCACCAGGGGCATGCCGCGCAATAACGGATCCTGCTCGACAAACCAAAGCCGGGCCAGCGTTTCGTAAAGCCAGCGATACCGATCCCCGCCCGCCCCCAGTAAAAATGCACTTGCGGCGTGATCGCCCGGCTCGCCCTCAAGGTCGAGCAGCATGCGCCCGTCATCCGCATTGAATCGCACCGGACCATCGCGAAAAGGATAGTGAAGGTGCTCGCTGACAACACCCACCAAAATGAGCTCACGGCCCCCGCTCAGCACAGCAAAGCCCGGACGCAAGACCTCGGCATCGCGCACCGCGGCCAGGTAGGCGAAAGGCACCACCGCTTTCCCCCTGGGCCAAGCGCCGGAGAAGGCTTCAGGCAAGGTCGGCGGCCTTATATCAAAGGGCAGCACCTGCATGTCACCCATGCCCGTGAACGCCACCTCGTGGGCGGCGCACCAGCGCTGCAGGGAGGTCTCCCTCACGCACAGAACCCGTGTGCTTGCCGGTTGCATTAACCGGTAGGCCTCTGCCGCCTGCACCTCCCATGCCATTTCGAACCGAAGCTTGATCAGTTCAAGCGCCGCTCCCTCATGCCCCTGAGCCAGCGCGCGCTCGTGCGAAGCGATTGCCGCACGCGTGTCGCCGCATGCGGAGAGCACCATACCAAGCAGGTAGTGCGCCCCGGCCAGATCCGGCCTGAGCGCCACCACGCTTTTCAGGCATTCTGCCGCCTCCGCATGGCGCTCCTCGTCCAGATAGAGATGGGCGAGCTCCATGTGCGCCTTGAAGATATCCGGAAACAACATGATAGCCTGCAGCAGGAAGTGCTCCGACTCTCGCAAGAACCCGCGGGCCCGCATCAGCACACCAAGGTTCAGGTGCACAACCGGCAGCGTCGGATTCAATTCCATCGCACGTTTAAAGTGTGTGAACGCCTTGTCCAGCTCACCCTGCCTGCGAAACACCTCCCCCAGATTGCTGTGCATGGCGGCATCGTCTTGGTGCAACGCGAGCGCACGACCGATTAGCGTCACGGCCTCGGCATAACACCCCCGCTGCATTTCCATCAGGCCATATTGGTGAAGTGCGGAAATATTCTCCGGCTGGGAGACGAGCAGAGCGCGATAGATCGCCTCGGCCTCGGCCAGTTGGCCGGCGCGCTGATGATCGAGCGCCTGCGCGAGTTCAGCGTCCATTGATCCCGCCCTCCGAAGCGCCTGCGCCGCAGAAATTTCTTTTCCGGCATGCATCCCCGGCCAAATCATCAAGGCACACTCTCACCTGCACTCCCCCCGCCAAATCTCGACAACCGCGTCCTCGAACCTGCGCGCAAAGGCGGCGACATCACACAGCGCTGAACGCAAAAGGCGCCGGCGCATTGCGCCTCTCAACGCCGCCAGTTCCTGCCTATCCTGCGCCATGCTGGCTGCGATGTCGACGTAGCCTGCGGCGCTTGAGGCCACCCATTCAGCGAGACCCGCGCCGGTGAGCAAGCTTGCGCCGGAACGGGCGAAACCATGTGAACCGGCCAGCGTCACAACCGGAACCCCCATCCAGAGGCAATCACAGGTCGTCGCGCCGCCGTTGTAGGGAAAAGGATCGAGCGCCACATCGGTCGTCGCAACCAGTTCGAGAAAACGCTGCTTTGGCAGGCGCGGGTAAAAATAAAGACGCGCCGTTTCGACACCGTTTTTTCGCAACGACGCGGCAATTCGCTCGCGCCCGCAATCCTCGGCGATGCCGGCGATAATCAGTTTACTAGTGGGAACCCGCAACAGCAGTTGTGCCCACACAGACAACACCGCCTCATTGATTTTGGCAGGGTGGTTGAATGATCCAAACGTGATCCGGGCATCGGGCGCGCGCACGACCAGCTCGGGCGCATCTTTGGGTGGCTCGAAGGCCCACATCAGACCCGCCAGGCGCACCACCCGCTCGGCGTGCAGCGCATCGCTGAGACCGACCGGATCCGCCACCGCATCGCTGATGCGAAAATCAACCGCCGCCAAGCCGGTGCTCTTGAGATAACCCAGCCAGCTCACTTGCACAGCCGCCGGTTTGCGCGCCAGCACCAACAAGCGGTTGTCGCGCGTATGCCCGGAAAGATCAACCACGACATCCGTGCCATGCTCATAGATGCGCTGCGCGACCGACGCATCATCGAGGCCATGCACGTCATGCCAGTGCTGCGCCAGCCTCTGCAATCTGGCGGTGGCGGCATCACGAACCGGGGAACTTGAATAGCAGGACACCTCGAATTTCTCGCGACTGTGATTCGCCAGCAAGGGCTCAAGAAAAGCCAAAGTTGCATGATCGCGAAAATCCCCCGACAGATAAGCGACCCGCAGCGGCCCGTCATGGCCTTGTGCGCGCTTTCTGGGCAGGCGCACAAGCGGATCTGCATGACGGCGCGCCCATTCGCGATGGGCAAGAAACAAGGCGACAGGAGTGACCTCAGGCAGCGCGTTCATGGCAAACAACGCGTGCTGGCCGGCATCACGGTGATCCGGATTGCGCTCGAGCACACTTTTGAAACATTCCAGAGCCGCCGCCGCGTCACCCATCTCATACAGGCACACACCGAGTTGAACGTGAACATCCGCCAGGCCCGGGTCACGGTCGAGCGCCGTGCGGTAATGCGCGGCGGCGCGGGAGTAGTCCCCGGCGTGTTCCCTCAGCACATGCGCCAGGTTCACCATCGCGGCGAGATGCCGGTCATCGCAACTTAGCGCAGACTCGAACGCCGCCCGCGCCGCGCCGAAATCACTTTCAGCCACCAACGCCAGTCCGCGCGCCACCCATTGCTCGGCAAACATCCTTTCAGCGCGACGGCCAAAGGAAAAACCGGACAGCAGCTTAGACAGCATCGCACCACTCGCGCCACATGCGGCGGTAGGCCGACTCAAGTTCGCGAATAAACGCGTGCTCGTCCATCAGTGTTGAGGCGCGCATGCGCGCGCGCAATCCTGCGCGTAGTGCCGCGAGTTCCGGCAGTCCCTGGGCGCAGCGCCTGGCAATTTGCACGTATTCATCGGCATTGGCGGCAAGAAAAGATTCAAGGCCCAACTGGCGCAGCAAGGACACGCCTATTCGTCCGATCGGCGCGGTCCCCGCGAGAGAGATGACAGGAACCCCCATCCACAACGCGTGCAAGCTGGTGATGCCGCCGTTCTGCGGAAACGGATCCAAGAGCACATCAACCTCGTTGAACATTCCAAGAAATTGCCCGACCGGCTTGCGCCCGGTCACTCTCAGGCGGGCGGGCGCGAGCCCCTGCGCCTCAAAACGCGCCGCCACCACCCTGCGGATATCAGGCAGATCACCATGCTCTACAACCATCAGCAGTTGCGAGCCGGCAACGGCGTTGATAAGGCGCGCCCACAAGGCCACCACCGCGTCGTTGATCTTGTGCCCCGCGTTAAAAGAAGCAAACGTGACCCCCTGCCCGGAATTTGCGTTCAGCGCCGGCAGCGGGCCAACCACGGGGCTGTCCGGATGCGGCCGAAAACACGCATAAGACTGCGCCAAGCGCACGAGGCGCTCGCGACTGAGGTGCTCTGTCTTACCTTCCGGATCGATGTGCCTGTCGCTGATGCGCCAGTCCATCGCCTTCATGCCGGTGGTCTGCACAGTACCAAACCAGGTCGCTTGCACCGGAGCGGGCTTGTGCGCGAGGGCCATGAGCCGGTTCCCCCGGGTGTGACCGGACAGATCGACAAGTATATCCACGGCATCGGCACGCATCAGCGCCACAAGCTCGGCATCGGACAATTTTCCAATATCGCGCCAGCCATCGGCGTAATCGCGCAATCGCGTGCTCACATCATCAGTTATCGCGCCGTTGTTGTAACACAGAATACGGAAGTTGCTGTGGTCGTGCCGCTCCAGGACCGGTTCGATGAAATAGCGCATCGCATGCTCACGAAAATCAGCCGAAACGTAGCCCACCGTTAGCACTCTGTCCGGATCGCGCGCGTTCGCGTGCATACACCGCTCGGCGAGCAGCGGATCGGCCAAGGTTTGGCCAAAACCGCGGTGTGCCGCATACACCTCTTCCGGGGACAGCTGATCGCAACAGGACATCACGAACAAGAGGTTGGAATAAATACGCACTGAATCGGGCTGCAGCCCCAGCGCACGCCGCAATACCGTCAGGCCCTCGCGGTGGCGTCCGACGCTGGCGAGGAAGCTGCCGTAATCCTTCAAATAGGCCGGACGCGCGCCACCCTCTTCAATCGCCTGCGCAAGATAGGCAATGGCAATATCACAATCGCCGCGTGCAAAACTCACCACACCCGCAAGATAGAGCGCATCGGGCGCCCTGGGAGCAAGCATCTGCGCCTGCTCGCTCAGGTCGGACGCTCGTGCGAGCTCGCCCCGCATAAAGGCGTCCATCCCGGCGGCAAGGATGCCGGACAGATCGTCCGCGGGCCGGTGCTGTACGGGTGCCCGGCCAATGCGTCCAAACAGGGAACCGAGCAAGCTCAAGATGGCTCCAGCACGGCAAACGATTGCGGCGCCTGCCCTGCAAGGTGACGCTGCCACATGATGTCGTAGGCGCGTTCGAGATTGCGCACGAAGCGCGCCGTGTCGAACAGCGGCAATGTCGCGTGCCCTTCCGAGAGATGCGCGCGCAAGGCCCGCAACTCTTCCGGACGGTGTGCCAGCCTCACCGCAAGCGCCTCATACCCGGCCAAATCGGCGCAAATCAGCTGCGGCAATCCGGCGGCGCGAAGCAGGCTCGCGCCGACGCGCGACGGGAAGCCCTCTTGCGGGCAGCTGATCAAGGGCACACCGGCCCACAGCGCATCGCTCGCGCCGGTGTGCGCATTCACCAGCAGCGTATCGAGAAACACATCGGCGCGGGAGAGGCGCGCCAGATGCGCAGCTTTGGGCAAAGTACCGCCAAAGACAAGACGCGCCGGATCGATGCCGCGCGCCGCCGCATCACTTTCCAATTTTGCCCGCGCGACCGGATTACTCTCGTATAGCCAGAGCACACTACCGGCCACCCCCGCCAGAATCCGCATCCAGCAACTGAATATTGCCTCATCGATCTTATAGACGTGATTAAAGCAGGCAAAGACAAACACGTCTGCCGGAAGGCCAAGCGCTTCGCGCGTGGGCACCAATTCGGCGATGGGCTGGGTATTGTCATTGATCTGGTAGGAGTGGGGCATACGAACAAGTTGTTCCCCGAAATGTAGCGCATGTTCGATGGGCGCGACGATATCATCGACGATCGCATAGTCACTCAAACCGCTCCCCGTGGTGCCAGGATAGCCAAGCCAGGTGACACGCAAGGGCGCAGGCTTCAGCGCAAAAAGCTCCAGTCTCGCCTCTATGGTAAAACCCTTGAGGTCGACCAAAATATCGATGCCATCGGCAAAGATCCGTTTCGCCGAATCAGTCGCGGTTTCATTGCGAATATCGCAGAAGTGCTCGACCTCCGCCATGACCTGACGGCGATAAGCGCTGCCATCGTCAGCACCGATTGAGTAGGCGCTAACCTCGAATCGATTGCGGTCGTGGGCGCGAAACAAGCCGCCCATCAGGTGCATGGTGGGGTGGCTATGGTAGTCGGCTGACACATAGCCGATACGCAAACGTCGGCCCGGCGGCCTGCACTTGAAGTCAAAATGCGGGCGACTTTCACCAAGCCCACTTTGCAGGCGCGCGACATGCGCATCGGTCACCGCACGCCTCAGCGTTTGGGGCAGCGCAAACTGGTAGGCGACGAATGGGTCGAGGCCGGAATACTTCAAGGCAAGGGGTTCGTTCGCCCAGCCCCTCAGCACACGCTCCAATGCGGCGAGGTCGTGGCGCCAATCGCAAGCCCAGGTCCTTCCGCGCGCCAGCGCCAAGACCATTTCCGGGTCATCGGGGCGCAGCGCGAGCCCTTGTTCGTATCGGCGCAGGGCGCTGGACAGATTTCCCAATTCGAAGTCAAGCTTGGCCGCGAGCACCAGCGCCTCGACCCAATCGGGTTTATCCGCAATCGCGCGCTCGGCCCACCGCAGGGCCTCCGCATACCCATGCCGTTGAAAAAGGATATTGCCAAGGTTGTAGGCAAATTCTGCGGCGCCGGAAACAAGCCGAACTGATTCACGGGCATGATGCTCCGCCCGCTTCAGCGCACCGCTTGCCCGGTATGCCTCGCCCAGATTGGCATGAAAAAAGCCGATTTCCGGGGCAATCTCCACCGCCCGTAAAATCAACTGCACCGCCTCGGCAAATTCACCACGCTGATGGCAGATCAAGCCGAGGTAATTAAGCGCGTTCGCGTCGGCCGGTTTGCGAAGCAGATAACGTCGCAACAGTCGCTCGGCCTGTGGCGATTGGCCGCTGGCAACCAGCGCGGGAACACGCTCAAGAAACGCCGCATCGGCGCGTCTCCAGCGACCTGTAATCTGTTTTATCAGCTTAGCGAGCATGCGTCATTGTTACAGCAGAATCGAGAATAAAAAAGCCCCTCAGTAGAGGGGCTTTTAAAGACGCAAGCCCGAATCGCCTCAGGCACTCCTGCCGGCAATACTTAGCGGCAGGTTGCCGGCAGGTACTTGCCAGGCGCACCAACGCAAGACCAGGTCATCGTGCCGGTCACCGTATTCGGCGAGGCGGTCATGGTCACGGTTACTGACGCACCGGTGCTGGCACTCGTTGCTCTACCGGTAACCACGATAGTGCCCGCGTTCTTGACCACGCCGGTAGCGATCTTGCCAACAACAGCGATGGTGGCACCAACGCCAAAACCGCTGGTATTGGACGGGTCTGTTTGATATTTCTCCGCCAGAGTCGTGCGTACCGAGCTCGCCGCAAGCAGCAGCTCTGACACTTTCGCCCGGATGGTGTAGTCCTGATAGGCTGGCAGCGCAACGGCGGCCAGAATACCGATAATCGCGACCACGATCATCAGTTCGATCAGGGTAAAACCCTTTTGCACAACTTTCATGGAAATCCTCGTATGAACAGTGTCGCGGCGCCAATTTGGCACCGCAGCGATGGATCAGGCAAACTCCATTCCCGCCGACCAACAACATCTGAGAATTAGAGAGTTTCAGAGACATATACTGAGTACCTAGATAGGCTTATCTTTTTTGTTAAGTATTATTTATACGGCTCTAGATCCTGGGAAATGGACAAAAAACGTCACTTACTGGCCAAATAAACACCCATCCTGAGAATATGCCCAAAAAAAACCCCTCCGTAGAGGGGCTTGGGGCGGGGAAGCCCGAATCGCGTCGGGCACTCCGGCCAGTAATGCTTAGCGGCAGGTTGCCGGCAGGTACTTGCCGGGCGCACCAATGCAAGACCAGGTCATCGTGCCGGTGACCGTGTTCGGCGAGGCGGTCATGGTCACGGTTACCGAGGCACCGGTGCTGGCACTCGTTGCGCCACCGGTAACCACGATAGTGCCCTGGTTCTTGACCACGCCGGTAACGATCTTGCCGACAACAGCGATGGTGGCACCAACGCCAAAACCGGTGGTATTGGACGGGTCGGTTTGATATTTCTCCGCCAAGGTCGTACGTGCCGAGCTCGCCGCAAGCAGAAGCTCTGACACTTTCGCCCGGATGGTGTAGTCCTGATAGGCGGGCAAGGCAACTGCCGCCAGGATACCGATAATCGCGACCACGATCATCAGTTCGATCAAGGTAAAGCCTTTTTGCACAACTTTCATGGGAATGCCTCGTATGAACAGTGTTGCGGTCCCGATTCGGCACCGTAGCAAGGGGGGTGCAAACTGCATACCCGCCAACCAACAAGATCTGAGAATTAGGGAGTTTCAGAAACATATGCTGATTACATACATAGGCTTATCTTTTTTGTTAAGTATTATTTATACCGCTCCAAGTCTTGAAAAACGGACAAAAAACGTCACTTAAGGGCTAAATACGCATACGTCCAGAGAATAGGAGTGCGCCCATGCTGGGCGCACCAAAAAAAACCCCTCCGTAGAGGGGCTTGGGGCGGGGACGCCCGAATCACGTCGGGCAGTCCGGCGAGCAATACTTAGCGGCAGGTTGCGGGCAGGTACTTGCCAGGCGCACCAACGCAAGACCAGGTCATCGTGCCGGTCGCCGTATTCGCCGAGGCAGTCATGGTCACGGTTACTGAGGCGCCGGTGCTGGCACTCGTTGCGCCACCGGTAACCACAATAGTGCCCGCGTCCTTGACCAAGCCGGTAGCGATCTTGCCTACCACAGCGATGGTGGCGCCAACGCCAAAACCGGTGGTATTGGTCGGGTCGGTTTGAAATTTCTCCGCCAGAGTCGTACGAGCCGAGCTCGCCGCAAGCATAAGCTCCGACACTTTGGCCCGGATGGTGTAGTCCTGATACGCGGGCAAGGCAACCGCCGCCAGGATACCGATAATCGCGACCACGATCATCAGTTCGATCAAGGTAAAGCCTTTTTGCACAGCTTTCATGGTGATGCCTCCTAGGGGCTGTTGACATTCAAGCGAGCCAGACGAAGGTGCAGACCAGATGCAAGAAGGCCATATAGTGGGGATCGAGTTTTTCGTATCGCGTGGCAACACGCCGAAAGTGCTTGATGCGCGCGAAGAAGCGTTCGATC
>JANXRV010000117.1:0-3206 GCA_025356665.1 Pseudomonadota bacterium | reverse complement strand
CCCCTAGCGCCAACAGGGACCGAAAATGTGTTACGGGCATATCTTTCGGAAAATGATACAATGATGAAATGTGACGCGTGCCATGGGGATTTGCTCGGCGATCATCCGAATCGGGCTGATTTCACCCGTTGATTCGGTCATATCTTGCGATCAGTCTAACCTATTGAAACTATGTATATAAAAACAATTCCCGAAAGTCTTGATTTTCAGGATGAGCGTTCGCGCCTGGCGGATAGCGACCGATGAAAAGGAGCGGTGCCATTGACGCCCCTCGCGTCTTGCTGTGGTCTGTTCGTTGTGCGGTGACCGGGAAAACAGAGTGATGACCGAACGAAACACGGAGATCGAGAACACCCTGCTGTCTGCTGTTGCACGGTGGAATGCCGGCGACCTTGACGGCTATCTCGGCCTCTATCACGAGCGGCTGCTTCTACACGGATATAGTCCGGAACCGCTCGACAAGGCCGCCACAGCACGACGCTACCAAAAGCTTTGGCAATCGATGGCCATACGCGGGTCGCCGAACCCGCGGCTCGAAATTGTTGACATGTTTTCCTTGGGGAAGCGGCTGGTTAATCGCTTCATCATGTACGGGCATCATCAAGGAACATTTGTCGGAGTTGCGGCGACTGGCCGACCTTACAGTCAACCGGGTATGACGATTATGGATTTTGATGGAAACCAAGTTGTCGAACGTTGGTCGCTGACCGATCGGTTGAGTGTGCTCGCACAGATAGGAGCATTCACTTTACCATCCTAACGCAAGTATCCCTTTCGGGATATCGTATTGACCTCTTCCCGATCATATCTTCATGAAAGCCAAGAATTTTTGATTTTTGCTTGAAGGCTCCGAAAACAACGGATCAAAGCACTACCCGACGATCTCAGCCTCGGCCTGAATATCTGACGGCAGCGTCAACCCAAGTGCGTTCGCGGCCCCGCGGTTGATCGTCCAAGCTATCTCAGGGGCCAGTTGCACTGGCAGGTTTGCGGGGCGATCGCCACCAAGGATGCGATCTACGTAAAATGCAGCTGCGCGCCATTGCGCAGTAATGTTTGGACCATAAGACGCCAGACCGCCGGCATGAACCATCGGAGATACGCCATAGATGGCCGGAAGACGAGCTCGCGTGACGGCGGAGACGATTTCCTGGCGGTGGGTCATAGCGAAGGTGGAGGGAACGACGATTAGGCCACTGTCTGCTTCGCCACCGAACGCTGCAAGGGTTTCAGGAATTGTCGCACACTCATCAACTGGAATCGCGACGAATTCGATGCCCAAGGTCGCGGCGGCGTCGGTACCGGCGCGGATGTGCGAGGATACCATCGTGGCAGCCGTTGCAGGATTATAGAGCAACCCCACGCGGCCGAGCTGCGGGACCATCTGCTTCAGTTTCATCAACCAAATAGCGGCTATGTCGGTCGGGAAGCCCATGACGCCTGTCACATTTCCACCCGGGCATTCCAATGAGGCTACAAGCCCCAGAGAAACCGGGTCGAAGACGTTGATGAAGACAATGGGAATATCGGTCGTCACGGCGGCGACAGCCTTGGCTGCCGGACTGGAAGAGGCAATCAGGATGTCAGACCCAGAGACGGCGAGTTCATGGGCGAGATCTTGCATCTGACCGATCTGCCCGCTGCTGGCCGTGCGAACTTCAAATGTGATCGTTTCTGGTTCGGTCCAGCCAATATCTCGCAAGGATTTGCGCAGCGCTTCGAGGTTATGTTGGTCATTGTTCGTTGGGAGCAGGACGCCAATTTTCACCATGAATCACACACCTTCCGTTAAACGAAGAAGCCCCCGTGGTCCCGGCGTCAATGACAGATTCTAATCTAAACCAAAGATCTCCGCACGCAAAAAAAATTTGGGACTAACGATCAACCATAGTGCATAAATCTTGAGATATGCACCATCCGCGATTGGGGGCGGGAAGCAGAAGTTGGGTCTGGTGCGCTAATCTAGCGAGTTCCGCAAAAGGTTGTAACTTCCTTCCGCGCGCAGTCAATTGCGTCGCCGTGCCATATCCGATATGATAACTCTGTCCGAAAAAGCACGGAACTCTTCATTTACCCACGGGCACGCCCGCTTGAGATGGAGTGCGGGCTGTCCGGTATTAGTTGGCTGACAGTGATAGCTGACTGCATTGGACAGGCGGTCTTACGCACCCTCTAAATGCCGGGGTTGAGTTGAAAACGCGAACTGCCCAGTGCGTCGGGCCTAAATCTGCTATTGATTTCTTTTGCGATATATGTCGTGGTTATAGCTCACGTTGCATCAAATAAGATTGGGATACGCGATGACCGATGTCCGCGCCGGCGCTACTGTTATACGTCTCGACGAGATCGAGGCGCAGGTGCGCGGGCCATTGTCTCGATACCAAAAACTGATCGGCGACGACGGCCATCCGATTCTCATCGGCGTGCAGACAACCCAACCAGGATTTCAAACGCCTGACCATTACCATCCATATTTGGAGTGTGTTTTTGTACTCGAGGGCACGATGGAAGTCTGGGTTGTGGGCGAGGAGCCTACGGTGCATGTGCTGAAGCCGGGCGATATGTTTGCGGCACAACCAGAAGTGCCGCACGCCTTCCGAAATCCAGGGCCCGGGATTTTACGGCATCTAGGGGTTCACAATAATCCGACGCGGGCTTCGACTTGGTTGACAGACGGAACGCAACATTGATGCCCAGGTGATTGCAAAGGCCCCTTACGGTAAGCGGTTTTATGGAACTTGACTTGGTTGTTCCGTCTTCTTTCGCGTCGGCCACTCCGTAGGCAGCGCATAAAGCGCCGTCGCGAGGTACGCTAAAATCGACTGCTGCAACAGGGCGAGTCCCCCTGCTTCGCGCCAACCGTCCAACCGTCCACTTCGTCGAGCGTCAGAAGTGGCACCAGCACCATCCCGTTGCCCTTGGGGATGAAGGCGAAAATCTGTCCGGCCTGCCAGCGCCGCGCGGCTCGGATGGATTTCGGGATCGATATATGGAATTTCGTCGAAAGCTTGGCCGTGTCTTTCGTGGCCATTTCGCTGTTTCCATCGATTATCATACCAGAAGAGGCTATCATGTCGGGTGGTGATGTGGAACCGACACGGGGGGCGTCGTCCGAAACTCTTGATTTTCGTAACGTCGGCGGACGCGTGTTTCGCAGACGGCAGGTTGCGCGCCCGAACGATGGATGACAACGGCGCGGCTTAGGC
>JANXRV010000089.1:0-74510 GCA_025356665.1 Pseudomonadota bacterium | reverse complement strand
CTACGCGGCGCGCTTCCCGGACGGAGCGGGAAGCGCGCCCCGGTCTGAAGCTGGCTCCGGTTTAATTACCGCCGGCCGCGTTGCAAGCGCCAAACCCAATACATGAAACCTGAAAAAAAACTGATAACGCCCAAAGTGGGATTTGTGTCCCTGGGCTGCCCCAAGGCGCTCGTCGACTCCGAGCGCATCCTCACGCAATTGCGCGCCGAGGGCTACGCCATATCACCCTCTTACGCGGGGGCGGATATCGTCATCGTCAATACCTGCGGTTTTATCGACTCCGCAGTCGAGGAGTCGCTCGACGCCATCGGTGAGGCGCTGTCGGAAAACGGCAAAGTCATCGTCACCGGCTGTCTTGGCGCAAAAGACGGCGTGGTGCGGGCGGCGCATCCTGCGGTTCTAGCTGTGACCGGGCCGCATGACACGGACGGTGTGCTCAAGGCGGTGCATGCGCACCTGCCAAAGCCGCACGATCCCTACACCGACCTCGTTCCGCCGCAGGGTATCAAGCTTACCCCCGCCCACTATGCCTACCTGAAGATATCCGAGGGTTGCAACCATCGCTGCAGCTTCTGCATCATTCCGTCCATGCGCGGTGATCTGGTCAGTCGTCCCATCGGCGAGGTCATGCAGGAGGCGCAAAACCTCGTCACGGCGGGTGTCAAGGAATTGCTGGTCATCTCCCAGGACACCAGCGCCTATGGGGTCGATGTGAAGTACCGCACTGGTTTCTGGCAGGGCAGGCCGGTGAAGACGCGCATGACCGATCTGGTGCGGGCCCTCGCCGGTCTGGATGTCTGGGTCCGGCTGCACTATGTGTATCCCTATCCGCATGTGGACGAGGTGATTCCGTTGATGGCCGAGGGTCGGGTGCTGCCCTACCTGGATGTCCCGTTCCAGCATTCGAATCCGCGCATTCTCAAGCTGATGAAGCGTCCCGCTTCAGGTGAAAAAAACCTCGACCGCATTCGCGCCTGGCGCGCTGCCTGCCCGGAATTGACCATACGCAGTACCTTCATCGTCGGCTTTCCCGGCGAGACCGAGGCGGAGTTTGGGGAGTTGCTGGATTTTCTCGAAGAGGCCGAGCTTGACCGCGTCGGTTGTTTCGCCTATTCCGATGTCGATGGCGCGGCGGCCAACGCGCTACCCGGTGCGGTGCCCGAAGCAATCAAGCATGAACGCCAGGCGCGTTTCATGGCCGCACAGGAGAAAATCAGCACGCGCCGGCTCGCGCGCAAGGTGGGACAGGACATGCGCGTGCTGGTCGACGAGGTGCGCGATGGCGTTGCCCTGGCCCGCTCGTCTGCCGATGCGCCCGAGATCGACGGGGTGGTGCGAATCGCCAAGCCGGGGCGGCTTAAGGCCGGCGATTGGGCAGAGGTGACGGTGACGGCGAGTGACGCGCATGATTTGCGCGCCAGACTTCGCGTTGCGGAAAAATAACAGGCGGGTTCAAGCGCATTCAAGGAGACGGTTATGGCTCAGCGTGAAGTAGTGGTGCTTTCGGGCGTACGTACCGCGATTGGTGACTACGGCGGATCGCTGAAAGATATCGCGCCAACGGCGCTTGGCGCCACGGTCGTGCGCGAGGCGGTGACCCGCGCGAATATCGATGCCGCGGCAGTGGGGCATGTGGTGTTTGGCAGCGTCATTCATGGTGAGGCGCGCGATATGTACCTGTCCCGCGTTGCCGCGATCGACGGCGGCCTTGCCCACGGCACGCCCTGCCTCACCGTCAACCGCCTGTGCGGTTCGGGCTTGCAGGCGATCGTGTCGGCGTCACAACACATTCTTCTGGGCGATTGCGACATCACCCTGGCCGGTGGCGCCGAGAGCATGAGTCGCGCCGCCTACATCATGCCGGCGGCGCGCTGGGGCCAGCGCATGGGTGACATCGGCGTCGTTGACGCCATGACCGGCGCCTTGCACGACCCTTTTGGTCACGGCCACATGGGCCTCACCGCGGAGAATATCGCCGCCCAATATGGTATCAGTCGCGAAGAGCAGGACGCCTTTGCACTCGAGTCGCACCAGCGCGCGGAAAAAGCGCTCGATGCCGGTCATTTCAAATCGCAGATCACCGGCATTGAACTGAAAAGCCGCAAGGGAACAGTCGTGTTCGACACCGACGAGCATGTACGGCGCGGCATGAAGCCGGAGGATCTGCAAAAGCTGCGCGCCGCGTTCAAGAAAGACGGCACCGTGACCGCCGGCAACGCCTCCGGACTCAATGACGCGGCGGCGGCGGTGGTGCTTGCCGATCGTGCCGCAGCCCAGAAGCTGGGCTTGAAGCCGCTTGCCCGCCTGGTCGCCTACGCGCATGCCGGCGTTGATCCGCAACTCATGGGTTTGGGGCCCATACCGGCGGTGAGGCGCGTGTTCGAAAAGGCCGGCCTGAAACCCGCAGACATGGACGTGGTGGAGTCGAACGAGGCGTTTGCCGTGCAGGCCATGGCCGTCACGCGCGACCTTGGCCTCGATCCGGCGAAGGTCAATCCGAACGGCGGCGCCGTGGCGCTGGGCCATCCGATTGGCGCGACCGGTGCCATCCTGACGGTCAAGGCCATCTATGAGTTGCAGCGCACGCAAAAGCGCTATGCGCTGGTCACGATGTGCATAGGCGGCGGGCAGGGAATCGCCGCGATATTCGAAAGGATGTGAGCGTGGATTACGTTAACCTTGGCCGCAGCGGCCTCAAGGTCTCCAGGCTGTGTCTTGGCAGCATGACCTTCGGTGACCGTACCGATGCCGCCGAGGCGGCGCGCATCATCGCTTCGGCGCGCGACGCCGGGGTCAATTTCATTGACACCGCCGACCAGTACGCCAAGGGTGAATCCGAACGTATCGTCGGCAAGCTCATCGCCGAGGAGCGCAACCGCTGGGTGCTTGCCACCAAGGTTGGCAACCGCATGGGCGACGCGCCCAACGATGGCGGCCTGTCGCGCGCCTGGATATTGCGCGCCATCGATATGAGCCTGGACCGGCTTGACACGGATTTTGTCGACATTTATTACTTTCACATCGACGACGAGGACACGCCGCTGGATGAATCGGTTGCCGCGATGGGTGATGTCATCGCCCAGGGCAAGGTACGCTACTGGGGGGTGTCCAATTTTCGCGGCTGGCGCATTGCCGAGGCGGTGCGTATTGCCGCAGACATGGGCGTGCCCGCGCCGGTGGTCTGCCAGCCCTATTACAACGCGATGAACCGCATGCCGGAAACAGAAGTGATCCCGGCTTGCGCCCACTACGGCCTGGGTGTGGTGCCCTACAGTCCGTTGGCGCGCGGTGTTCTCACCGGAAAATACAAACCGGGTGATGCGCCGCCGGCCGACTCGCGTGCCGGTCGCAAGGACAGGCGCATGATGCAGACCGAATTTCGCCAGGAGTCGCTGGTAATGGCGCAGGCGATCAAGGCCCACGCCGAAAAGCGCGGCATGACGGCCGGCCAGTTTGCCATCAACTGGTTGTTCAACAACGCTGCGGTGACCTCCGTGCTGGCCGGTCCGCGCACGCTGGCGCAATGGATGGAATATATCGGCGCGCTCAAACACGGCTTCGATGCGGATGACGAAGCCCTGATCGACGGCCTGGTCCGCTCCGGGCACCCCTCGACGCCCGGTTACAACGACCCGCGCTACCCGCTGACCGGGCGCAGCCCGCTGGTCGGGTGAGGCTTTAGCCGGATTTGGATTGGGGTTCTGCTCCGGCGCGGGCGCTCAGCATGCGCCTTGCCTGGCGTGTTGCGACAAAAATGCCGCTGACGACAATGATGGCCATGCCGGCGAGTGACCAGCTGTCAGGAAAGCTGTCGAACACCAGGTAGCCCAGTATCAGCACCGCGACCACTTGCACATAGATAAACGGCGCCAGCAGCGAGGCCGGTGCGTGATCAAAGGCCTTGATCAGGATAAAGTGGCCGATGCCCGCGAGCACGCCGAGCATGACGTACAAAAACGCATGAAAGAGGCTTTGCGGCGTGGTCCAGTAAAACGGCAGCACAAAGGACATGATCACCGCACCTACCAGGCCGCCGTAAAAGAGCGTGGTGAGTGTGCTGTCGATGCCGCTCAATTTGCGCGTCAGTATCTGGTAGATGGCGTTGCATAGCGCCGTTCCAAGGGGCAGCAATGCCACCCAGGTAAATACGCCGGTGCCGGGCCGGATGATCAGCAGCACGCCGGCGAAGCCCAGCCATACCGCGATCCAGGCCGGTCCGTCAACACGCTCGCGCAGCAGCGGCACCGACAGCGCCATCAGTAGCAGCGGGGCGGTAAAGCTGATCGCCGAACCTTCGGCGAGGGGCATTAGCGCGAGGGCGGTGAAAAAAGTCAGTGAAGCGCCCACCAGCACGGTTCCCCGCGCCAGTTGCAGCACCGGCCGTTTGGTATGCAGCAGCCCCAGTCCGAGACGCGGCCCGAGGACGATCAGCATCAGCAGTGCCTGGAAAAAATAACGCGCCCAAACAATCCCCGGCACCGGGTAAAACTTTGCCAGATACTTTGCCGTTGCATCGAGAAGGGCGAAAAAACTCACCGCGAGCATGATGTAGATGATGCCGCGAAAGTGGTGCGCGTGATGCGCGCCAGATGAGGAGGTCAAGCTTGCTGCACGAGCCGCGTTGCTGAAAAATTGCGCATGTTACGGCCGTTCCGGTGGGCAAAGCCCATTATAGCCGGCCGCCTTGAGTGGCCCCCGGGGGCTCCGGACGCTAGCGTGCGGGGGCTTTGTAGCGAGAGCCGGCCAGGGCGCCGCCGCCGGCAAAGCGCGCCGCGGCGCCCAATTCCTCCTCGATGCGCAGCGCTTCATTCCATTTTGCCATGCGCTCACTGCGTGCAAACGAACCGACCTTGAGCTGCCCGGCATCCCAGCCGGTGGCAAGGTGCACGATGGTGGTGTCCTCGGTCTCGCCCGAGCGCGCCGACACGATGGTGGCCCATCCGGCGGCACGCGCTGCTTCAAGCGCCGCACGGGTTTCGCTGACCGTACCAGCCTGGTTGGGTTTGAGCAGAACAGCGTTGCAGGCACCGGCCGCCGCAGCGGCGCCGACGCGCGTCGCGCTGGTGACAAGGAAATCATCGCCGATAATCTGGATTTTTCCGCCGGCGGCACGGGTGAATCGGGCCATGCCCTCTGTGTCGTGCTCCGCCAGGGGATCTTCGATGGAGGCGATGGGGTAACGTGCAATCCAGCCGAGCAGCATCTCGCTCATGCCATCGGTGTCGAGTTGTTTTTTCTCCAGACCGAGTTGGTAAAAGCCGTCGGCATAGAGCTCCGAGGCGGCGATGTCGAGCGACAGGACCACGTCCTCGCCCGGGATGTATCCGGCGCGCTCGATCGCCGCCACCAGCGCCTGCAGCGCCTCTTCGTTGCTGTCGAACTGCGGCCACCAGCCGCCCTCGTCGGCAACACCGCCGAGTTTGCCGTGTGCGGCCATCCATTCCCCGCCGGCGCGATAGACCTCGGCGGTGATCACCATGGCTTCATCGAAACTCGCGGCGCGCGGCGCCATGATCATCAGGTCCTGGATGTCGATGCGGCGCCCGGCATGGGCGCCGCCGCCGAATATCTGGACCTCTGGCAGGGGCAGGCGTACCGGGCGGCCGTTGGCAAGGTAACGCCACAAAGGCAGGCCGGCCGCGGACGCTGCGGCGTGCAGCACTGCCATGGAAACGGCGACTGTGGCGTTGCCACCCAGACGCGCCTTGTTGGCGCTGCCGTCCAGGGCGCTCAGGGCGGCATCGACGCGCTCTTGCGCGGTCGCATCCATGCCCGTCAGCGCGCGGGCGATTTCGCCCGAGATATTGGCGCAGGCGCGGCCGACGTCGTAGCCGCCAAGCTTTGCGCCGCCGTCGCGCAGGTCTATGGCCTCGTTGCTGCCGCGCGAAGCACCGGCTGGCGCGATGGCGCGGCCCTTTGCGCCGCAGGCCAGCCTGACTTCGGCTTCGACAGTGGGACGGCCGCGCGAGTCCCAGACGCGCCGGCCGTGAATCGAAACAATGCTGGTGTCCATGTTCATTCCTGTCGGTCTGTCAGTCTGTCAGGCTTGCCGTGTCCAGGCGGCGCGCACTTCGGCCAGATGCGTCGGTGCGCGCAGCAATAGCGGCTTTGCCCGCGTGCGGACAAAGTCCTTGTCGGTCGCGCTAAGCAGATATTCAACCGGCGATTTGCCATCAATGCGGGCGAGCAGTATGGCCGGGAGCAGCTGCGCGGCGCGAAGCTCTAGCGATTGCACTGGTTCCCAATCGACTGCATCGAGGTAAGCCTTAACGAGTGCATCGAAACATTCGAGATAGGCGTCGCGCCATTGCGGACGCCAAAGCGGCTTGAGCAATAAATGGGTCAGGCAAAAGGCAAGGTCGAATGCCGGGTCGCCATACCAGGCGCACTCGGCGTCGAGGAGCACGGGGCCGTCGCGGCCGACCAGGATGTTTTTCGGGCTGACATCGCCGTGCACGAGCGCAAGACGGGTGCGGGCGGTGCGCTCAGCCAGTGCATTGAGCTTTGCCGCGCAGTCCGGATGGGCGCGGGCTGTTGCCAGCAGGTAGGGTTCAAGGCGCAGGGAATGAAAAATCGTATCGGTGGCAAAGGCCGCGGCGATAGCCGGCTTGCCGGCGCTCGCGGCGTGAATGCGGGCTATCAGCCGGCCCAGCGCCGCGGCGGTGCCCGGATTGATTTGGCCGTCGCGCAGCAGTGTTTTCCATACCGGAAAATCTTCGGGTGCGAGGTAGGCCATGGCGAAGGTAGCATCCTGCGCGCTGTCGGCCAGTACCTGGGGCACCGACCCGGGCGCAATGCCGCCGGCGAATTTAAGCCAGGCTACCTCGTAGTGGTTGCGCTCCACCGGGGCTTTCCATTCCGCGCTGACGCGCAGTTGGGCCAGCGCGCGTTTGACACAAAAGCTGCCGCGCGCGGCATCAACGCGAAAAATCTCCGACGAGACGCCGCCGGTAAGCGCGGTAATGGCCGGAGTTTCGGTATCGCCGATCAAGGCCATTGTTCGCAGTGCGTGCAGGAGATCGGCCATTGGACGCCGATTCTAGCAGCGTCGCCCCCGGCGGCTGGAAATAATAACGGGCGCCGCAGCGCCCGTCGGTCACACCTGAATCAGCCGGCTCAGCCGTTCGAGCTCAGAATGCCGTCCGTAAGCTTTATTTTGTCGCCAACGCGCCAGGCCGGTTCGTTGGCTTGATTGAAGACGCGCGTGGTGCCGTCCTCAAAACGCACGGTGATCTCATAGGATTTTGTCTTTTTGACGGTTTTCTCGATCTGGTTGCCGGCGAGTCCGCCGCCAACCGCGCCGATTATTGTCATGATGCTGCGGCCGTTGCCGTTGCCCACTTGGTTGCCCAGCACCGCGCCGGCCACGCCGCCGGCGACCGCGCCAAGACCCGAACCTTCGCCGGCCTTCTCGATCATGCGCACCGAGTCGATCACGCCGCAGTCGTAGCAGATTGTCTTGACCGGCGGCGCCGCAGCCAGCTGCAGCGGTGGCGTGTATTCGACCGGTTTGGATTCCGTAGTGGCAAGCGCTTTGTGTTCGGTTTTTAGCACGGGCTTGGCTTTGGCCGACGCCGCAGGCGTTGCACGGGTTTCGGTGTGCTTTGGAACTTCGATGGCCTTCGCCGCTTCCACCGGCTTAGCCACCTGTGACGCCTCGGATGCCTTGGAAGCCTCGGCAAGGACCGGCGCGCTTGCCTGCTGGCTGTTGGAATGGGGAATCCAGCCCATTAATGCGGCGATGCCCGCTGCGCTCAGCAGTGTCACGGACAGGGCGGCGATGATCATCATCGGGTGGGTGGTGTTGCGCGCGATTTGTGCTTCCATGAGCATTCTCCTTGTGTTTGGTCCTTCGTGTTTCGTCGTTCGTGTCTTGTCAGGCAGTCAGCATGAATAACGCTTCTATTATGTCCATGTTGACGGGCGAAGCTGTAACAGTCTGTGACAAAGGTGGCTGGAGTGTGACGAAAGTCACAGTGCGGTGCGAGCGCAGCTTAAGCCCCTGCTTTAGCGGCCGCCGGAGGGCGGTGCGGTTTCAGTGGCGCACAGTTTTCGCAGGGCGGACATTTTTACGATCTCCTCGCTTGAATCGACCTCGGCCTGGCGTGCATGGGCATCCCCGGACATCTGCTTGACGCGCTCGCGAATGACGGCCTGGGTACCGGTCTGGAAATACTGCAAGGCAGACGCCGGCAGATCGAACACCAGCGTCGCATGGGCATAAAACTCGCGCAGGTCGGCTTGCAGCAGCGGCGTGAGTTCTTCCAGATGAAGAACATGCATCGCGACGTGACGCTGTTCATGCTCGATTATTTTTCGGTACTCACATGACCCGGCCGGATATTCGCTGCCGACAAAGATAATCGTCGGTTCGTAGGAGAGCGTGACAGTGACGCCGGGCCGGGCGCAGATTCGTCCGCCTGGCAGTTTTTGTAGTCGCGTCTTGTATGCCGACGAATTGCGTAAACGCGCGGTGGTGCGCCCGAGCACCCGCTGGCCGGCGGGTTTTCCCTCTAGCGTCGTGAGTGTGCGCGTATCGAGCGAAACATCCACTGATGGCTGGACGGGCAGGGCCATGACGCTGATCAGCTCAGGGTCGAAAAGCTGCCGGCAGGCGCTCTGCTCCGTATCCTCCGCCGCACTTTGTGCCGGGGCTGGTGTCAGTGCCAGCGCCAGCGCAAAAAGCGCGATCAGTATGAGCCTTGTGCGCATCGGCCGGAAGGGCTGGTGTTTTTGGCGTCACCCGGCACGCGGTCGATCAATGCCGTTTATTCGGGCCGCATTTGCGGGAACAGGATGACATCGCGGATGCTCGGACTGTTGGTGTAGAGCATCACCAGCCGGTCAATCCCTATGCCTTCGCCGGCCGTGGGTGGCAGGCCGTACTCAAGCGCCCGGATGTAATCGGCATCGTAATGCATCGCCTCGTGGTCGCCGGCGTCTTTTTGTTTAACCTGCTCGTGGAAGCGCGCGGCCTGGTCTTCCGGGTCATTTAATTCGGAGAAGCCGTTGGCCATTTCGCGGCCGGTGATAAAGAGTTCGAACCGGTCGGTAAGTTCCGGATTGGCGTCATTGCGGCGGGCGAGCGGCGAGGTCTCCGCCGGGTAATCGATGATGAAGGTCGGCTGTATCAGCAGCGACTCAACGGTCTCTTCGAACAGCATCAACTGCAGTGCGCCGATGCCCTGCCCTTGCTTGGCTTCGACACCACGCTTTTTCAGCTCGGTCGTCAGAAAGGCGCGTTCATGCAGCGGCGCATTGGTCTCGTCGGCATACGGCGCATGGTACTTGCGCATGGCCTGGACCACGGTGATGCGGTCGAAGGGTTTGGACAGGTCGATCATGTGCTCGCCCTCATTTGTCGTATAGGGGAGCATGGTGGTGCCCAGCACCTTCAGCGCGACCTCGCGCATCAGTTCCTCGGTGAAGTTCATGAGATAGCGGTAATCGCGATAGGCCTCGTAGAACTCCATCATGGTGAACTCGGGGTTGTGGCGGATTGAGATACCTTCGTTGCGGAAGTTGCGGTTTATCTCGAAAACGCGCTCGTAGCCGCCAACCACCAGCCGCTTCAGGTAGAGCTCTGGCGCGATGCGCAAAAAAAGCTGCATGTCGAGGGCGTTGTGGTGTGTGGCGAAAGGCCGCGCCGCCGCGCCGCCGGGAATGGGATGCATCATCGGGGTTTCAACTTCGAGGTAGCCCTTGGCGACCATGAAAGCGCGGATTTCCTGCACGATGCGGCTGCGCGTGAGAAAGGTCTTGCGCGTGTCCTCGTTGGTGATGAGATCGACATAGCGCTGGCGGTACTTGATCTCCTGGTCGGTGAGGCCGTGGAATTTCTCCGGCAGCGGGCGCAGCGCCTTTGACAGCAGCCGCATTTCGGTGGCGGCGATGGACAGCTCGCCGGTGCGCGTGCGGAACATGGTGCCCTTGACACCCAGGATATCGCCCAGATCCCAGTGCTTGAAGGCGTCGTGCACTTCCGCGCCGACACCCTCGTTGGTGAGATAGACCTGCATGCGGCCGCTGCCGTCCTGCAGTGTGGCAAAGCTGGCCTTGCCCATCACGCGTTTTAACACCATGCGGCCGGCAAGGGCGGCCTTAATGCCGGCGGGCTCCAGGTCTTCCTTGGTTTTTCCGGTGTGCGCGGCATGCAGTGTTGCCGCCTCGTCCTCGCGGGCGAAGTCGTTGGGGAAGGCGATGCCCTTCTCGCGCACCCGCGCGAGTTTCTCGCGCCGCTCGGCGATGATCTGGTTCTCGTCCTGCGGCGCTGGAGTGGTGGATTGCTCGGCCATCGTAGGTTCCTTTTAGTGACGCTTTGACAAAATGCTTATCCGTTCATTCAACGCATTCCGGGCTTTGACTGCGCGGCACGGCGCGGCACGGCAATTAAATTTTCCGCTTGCTGTTCCTAGACACCTTGTTTCAGGCTCGCCGAAATAAAGCCGTCAAGGTCGCCGTCGAGCACCGCCTGGGTGTTGCCGACCTCGACGTTGGTGCGCAAGTCCTTGATGCGCGACTGGTCGAGCACGTAGGAGCGTATCTGGTGTCCCCAGCCGATGTCGGTCTTGGAGTCTTCCATCGCCTGCTTGTTCTCGTTGCGCTTGCGCATCTCAAGCTCGTACAGCCGAGATTTGAGCATGGCCATGGCTTCGGCGCGGTTGCGGTGCTGCGAGCGGTCGCTCTGGCACTGCACGACGATGTTGGTCGGCAGGTGGGTTATGCGCACGGCAGAGTCGGTTTTGTTGATGTGCTGGCCGCCGGCGCCCGAAGCGCGGTAGGTGTCGATGCGCAGGTCGGCAGGGTTGATTTCGATCTCGACCGAGTCATCGACCTCGGGGTAGATGAACACGCTGGCAAACGAGGTGTGGCGCCGCGCATTCGAGTCGAACGGCGATTTTCTCACCAGGCGGTGCACGCCCGACTCGGTGCGCAGATGGCCGTAGGCGTAGGGGCCGCTGACTTTGAGTGAGGCGCTCTTGATGCCGGCGACATCACCGTCCGAGTGTTCGAGTATCTCGACCTTGAAACCCTTGCGCTCGGTGTACCTGAGATACATGCGCTCGAGGATTTGCGCCCAGTCCTGCGCCTCGGTGCCGCCGGAGCCCGCCTGGATGTCGAGAAAGCAGTTGTTTGGGTCGAGCGGGTCGGCGAACATGCGGCGAAACTCGAGATCCGCCACGGCCTTGCCCACTGATTTGACATCCGACTCGACCGCGACCAGCGTGTCGTCGTCGTTTTCGGCGCGCGCCATGTCGAACAGTTCTTTGGCATCGCGCAGGCCCGAGTCGATTTCGGTGAGCGAGCTCACCACGGCTTCAAGGGATTTTTTCTCACGCCCCAGTTCCTGGGCGCGCTTGGCGTCGTTCCAGACACCCGGGTCTTCGAGGAAGAGGCCTACTTCGGCGAGACGCGATTGTTTGACGTCGTAGTCAAAGATACCTCCGCAACTCGAGCGAACGAGCGTTGAGGTCTGTGAGGGCGCCGGCAAGGGCGTTGATACGTTCTGCTTCCATGTTTCTGGGTATGTCCGGGTGAGGTTCGGGCGGGGGCGCGCGGGTTTGCGTCGGGCTTGCGGTGAGCGCGAAGATGATGATTATACCGGCATTGCGCGATGCCCCGGCTTGCTCTAACCTGCGGGAACCTTACACTGCGGCAGGACTCGAAACACCATGGCATTCGGACGGACAGGACGTGGCGCAAGCGCGCCGGTATTCACCACGATTTTGATGGTTTGCCTCGGCTTGCTCGGTTACGCGCTGGTGCTGCAGCATCTGGATGGCCTCGATCCCTGTCCCTGGTGTGTGGTGCAACGGCTGGGCTTCATCGGCATTGGTCTTGTCGCGCTGGTGGCGGCGCTGCACCGGCCAGGCCCGGTGGGAACGGCCATGTATGCGTTTTTCGGCGGCCTGGTCGCGGCCGCCGGTGCCGCTGCAGCGGGATACCATATCTGGATACAGAGCGACCCGGTCCGCGCCATGGCATGTGCCGGCTCGCCGGTCGAGCGCTTTCTGGATGCGTCGAAAATCGGCAAGATGATTCCGCCGCTGTTGCAATACGACGGACTGTGCACGCCCAAGCCCTGGAAATTCCTCACCCTGTCGATTCCGGAGTGGTCGCTGCTGTGGTTTGCGATCCTGCTGGTGACCCTGATAGCCACGCCTTTCATGTTCCGCAAGTGAGTTGTCTTTAATGAGTTTGGATTGATCCCGACCGTATCGTTCCCATGAGTACGCTTTCACAGAAAATCTCCCAACGCCTTGCCAAGGATATTGTCGATGGCATCCTGAAGCCGGGCGCCAAACTCGAGGAAATCGTTTTAGCCAAACGTTTCAAGGTTTCGCGCAGCCCGGTGCGGGACGCCTTGCGTGAATTGGCTGCCACCGGGCTGATCGAGTCACAACCACGCCGGGGGTTTTCCGTGGCGACCATCGATCTTGCCGGGCTGCTCGATTTGTTCGAGGCGGCCAGCGAGGTCGAGGGACTTTGCGCCAAACTATGTGCGCTTCGCGCCGGGATGGCGGAAAAGAAGCAGATCGAACTTATTCACAGCCGGGCCCGAAAGGCTGTCCTGGATGGCGATGCCGATAGTTACGCCGATCTCAACGAAAGTTTCCATCAGGCTATTTACATCGGTGCGCGAAATCGCAACTTGCATGCCCTTGCTGCAAATCTGCGGCAGCGGCTCGAGCCTTTCCGATCTCAGGAGTTTTTCAATACGGGCGACCGGCTGCAGACTTCCGTGGCTGAGCACGAGATCATGACCAAAGCCATACTTCGCGCTGATGCCGGTGCCGCTTTCGACGCTATGTGCGCGCACACGGCAAGCAGTGCAACCAATGTCATCGAGTATTTCGAAAAACAGCATGGCGGCGGGATGGCCGGCAACGCCGGCCGGTCGACTGACGAGCGTTTGCTGTTGCGTGGTTTCCCTTCCGTTCAGGCAAAAAAAAACAAGACGGGCAAGCCGCGTCTTTTGGTACGCGGTACGCGCAGCTAGGCCGGCCCGGCATGCGTCGGGGGAACAATGATGCAGTCTCCCGGTGCGCTCTGACCAACGGCTGCGTTCTTTTTGCAGCGCACAAGCGCACGACCGGAAGGGCTTTGCCCTTATTTGTTTTGTGTATACACAGAAAAAAGCTTGCATACATAAAAAAATGCCGTTAAATTTCTTCCGTCCTATTACTGTGGAAGAAAATAACTATGACCTGGTTCGCACTCGCCACCTACAAAAGCAAGGGCGCTATTGTTCCCGCCGTCGTCGTTGAAGGCAAACTCTACGACCTGAAGGCAGCCGCCAAGGCGGCAAAAACCACCGGCATGAAGGCAGAGTGGTTCGCCGGTGGCGTCGAGGCCATCATGAGCGACTGGAGGGCGGCTGGCCCGGTGCTGCGTAAGGCTGGCCCGGCAATCGCCAAGCTTGCGGCCTCAGGTAAGCTAAAGGCGGTAGGGTTGGGCGACAAGATCGCCATGGCCCCCTATCGCCCGACGCGCATATTCTGCGCCGCTTCAAACTTTATCGAACATGCCAATGAGATGACAACCGTGCTCGCGGCGAAGAGTGACAGCAAGCCTTACATGTTCCTCAAGCTGCAAAACACCGTCATCGGTCCGCGCGAAACGGTGCGCAAGCCGGCGGAGACGGACAAGCTCGACTGGGAGGTGGAACTGGCTGCGGTGATCGGCAAGCGAGCCCGTCGTGTTTCCGTGGATAAGGCCCTCGATTACGTCGCCGGCTACTCCATTGTCAACGACGTGTCCGCGCGTGACCTCAACATGCGCTCCGACTATCCGTTCAAGTTTGACTGGTTTCAGGGCAAATGCCACGATACCTTCGCGCCTTTCGGGCCCTGGATCGTGCCCTCCTGGCTGATCAAGGATCCGCAGGATCTGCGCATGCAACTTACGGTGAACGGTGAGAGCATGCAGGACGATTCGACCAAGAACATGATCTGGACGGTGCGCGAGCAGATTGCCTATCTGTCGACCATAGTCACCCTTGAGCCTGGCGATGTCATCGCCACGGGCACGCCCGCAGGCGTTGGCATGGGCCGCGGGATTTACCTCAAGAATGGCGATGTGATGGAGGCTACGCTTGAGAAAATCGGGTCGCTGCGTAATCCGGTGGCCGCTGAAAAAATCTGACTGTCCGTTTTTTATTCGGGAGAAAGTAATGAACCGTAGTCTTGTTGGATTTGTTGCGTCGTTGGTGACTGGTTTGGGTTTTTTGGCGGGCCAGGCGCTCGCACAGGAAAAAGTCACCTACAACATGGCCTGGTTGCCGCAGGGCAGTTCGATCGGCGTGATCGTTGCGCAAGAGCGGGGCTGGTTCAAGGAAGCGGGCATGGAGGTGAATATCGTCCGTGGTTACGGCGGCAATCGTACTGCGAACGAATTGGATCAGGGCCAGTTCGAATTTGGTTATGTCGACCCGATCAGCCTGGTTCTAAACCGCTCCAACGGTGGCAAAATCAAGATGATCGGGGCGATCAACACCAAATGGCCGGGTGCCATCTGCTGGGTCACCAGTCGGATGCAGCCCAAGGTGCTTGATGACCTAAAGGGTCGCGCTCTCGGGGGTGGCTCGGCATCTCCTGTGCACAATGTTGTCCCGGCATGGCTGGAACTTAATAACAAGCCGCGCGATTTCATCAAATTGATGCGCCTGGATCCGGCGGTGATCTCCGGCTCCCTCGTCGAAGGAAAAATTGACCTGGTCGAGTGCTGGAAGGGCAGCGATCGCGTGGTGACGCAGCGCACGGCCGCCGCCGCGGGTCTTAACGTTGCGTGGTTTGATTACGCCGACTACGGCCTCAATGCTTACGGCAATGGCTTTGCCGCCTCTGAAGCGCTGATCAAGGCCAAGCCCGACATGGTGCGCAAGTTCCTGCGTAGTTCTTACCGCGGATTCGAGTTCGCCATCGCAAATCCGGACCAGGCCGCCGACATACTCGTAAAAATGTTCCCGGTTGTGGACCGCGCCATCGCTTTGCAGCAGATCAAGGAAATCGGTGAGTTGATCCAGGATCCGCAGGTCAAGCAAAACGGCCTCGGCTTTATCCGTGATGACCGCATTCGGTCCACCATTTCCTTTGTCGACAAGGCCTATGACCTCAAAGGCAAGGTGCGCGCAGAGGATGTGTTTTCCAACGAGTTCCTCAAGTAAGGCGTTGCCATGGACCGACCAAAACCACGACGGCTGGGCCATCTTGTGCTGAACGTGCGGGATATTCAGAAGTCGGTGAAGTTCTACACTGAGATTGTCGGATTGGATGTATCCGACTGGATTTCCGACCAGATGGTGTTCCTGCGCAGCAGCGTTGATCACCACGATCTCGCACTGTCACAGATACCGCCGGGCGAGGCGGCCGCGAATGACACCTACCGTCCCTGGCGACCCGGCCTTGAGCATTTCTCCTACGAAATGGCCTCCCTGGACGAGGTCGAAGTGATGGGACGCTTTTTGCAGGAAAGAAATATCGAGATCGTCCGCGGCATCGGTAAGCACGGCCCGGGTGAGAACGTATTCCTGGTGTTCAAGGATCCTGACGGCAACTACGTCGAGTTTTATTGCGACATGGTGCAGATTCCAAAGGGGAAGGTGCATGCCCCCCAGGTCTGGCCCAACGATATTGAGGGCTTCGATCAGTGGCACTTCAAGCGCTTTCTCGTGCCCCCGCCTGATTGGGGTCCGCGTCCGGACGGCAAGAAGTAGGCCGCCATGCCTCAACCGCCAAGGCTTCTGGGTGTTTCGCGCAGCATTATCGATCCGCTGCTAGCGTTCGCCGTGGTGGCCTTGCTGTGGGAGAAGGCGGTCGACCTGTTCCAGATCAAGCGGTATCTCCTGCCGCCCCTGTCGCAGATCATGCAGACGGCTTGGAACAATATCGATCTGCTGTTACGAGAGTCGATGGTGACCGCCTGGGAGGTCATCCTCGGATATCTCTGGGCCGTGGGCGGGGGGCTTGCGCTGGGCTTGGCTATTTTTACTTCACCCTTGTTCAGGCGGATGTTCTATCCACTGGTCGTAATCTTCCAGGGACTGCCGAAAATCGCCCTCGCGCCATTGCTGGTCGTATGGTTCGGGTATGGAACCTCGTCCAAGGTGCTCATGGCCTTCCTGTTCGCGTTCTTCCCTGTGGTGATTTCAACCATGGGTGGTCTGGCCGGTACGCCGGCCCACCTCATCGAACACTTTCACGCCATCGGCGCCTCGCCATGGACCATGTTTCGCCGGCTGCGCGTGCCCAGTGCGCTGCCGGTCATCATGGATGGCTGCAAAATGGCGATGCCTCTCGCAGTGATAGGAGCAATTGCCGGTGAGTTTGTCGGTTCTGAGAAGGGGCTCGGAAATTTGATCTTGCTTGCCAATGCCAATGCAAAAACAGACCTGGTATTCGCGGCTTTGCTGGCGATTTCCGTTCTTGTCGGCGTGCTCTACATGCTGATCGAGCTTTTGGCGCGTCGCGTCTGGTGGCGCGCATTCTGACGGCTGTCCGCCTTTTATATCTATAACCAGGAGTCACAAGCATGGCAAAACTTCGTCATATCGCAATGGCCGTACCCGATCCGGAGGAAGCCGCCAAGTTCTACATGAAAACCTTCGGCATGACCGAGGCGGGCAGGACCGAGTCGCCCATCGCCAGTGGCGTGTACCTCACGGACGGTACCATGTGTCTGGCGCTGCTCAACTACAAAACCGACGAGGCGGCTGGCAAGGAGCGCGGCAAGGATTATGTCGGTGTTCATCACGTCGGATTTTGGGTCGATGACCTCGAGGCGCAGGGAAAATCCATAGAAGACAACGGCGGCAGCTTTTTTCTCGATTTGCCGATCGAGAAGGATTCGCTCTACTACGAGAAGAAATACCGTGATCCCAATGGCATCATTTTCGACATCTCCCACAACGGCTGGGTAGGCTCGAAAAAATAATGCCATTGACGCAAGCGCGGGCGGCGATTTCGGTACGCACGGCCGCCAAGACATTTGACGAAGGTACCAGGGCGCTGGAGGGCGTTTCCTTCGAGATACCGCGCGCGCAATTTGTCTCTGTTCTGGGCCCCAGCGGCTGCGGCAAAAGCACACTGTTGCGCATGATTGGCGGGCTCTTTACGCCGGACGTGGGCGGAGAAATAGATGTTCTGGGGCGCAGGCAGCTTACCCCGTCGCCGGATGTTGGTATTGTCTTCCAGACGCACAATATGCTGCCTTGGCTCACGGTGGAGGCCAACATCCGTCTTGCGGCCGAGGTCCGTGGTATCTCGCCTGCCGATATTGCCTTGCGCACTTCGAAAATTCTCGATGTACTGAAGCTCGCTCCCTTTTGCAATTCCTATCCCCACCAGTTGTCCGGTGGCATGCGCCAGCGCGCGGCATTCGGGCAGATACTGATCCTGCGGCCGCAGGTGTTGTTGCTTGACGAACCATTTGGCGCACTCGATGCCTTGACGCGCGACCAGCTGAATGTCGAACTGTTGCGTTTGTGGGAACAGGAAAAGCAGACGGTGATCCTGATTACGCACAGCATCGCAGAGGCGGTTTTCCTGTCCGACCGCATTCTTGTGATGAGCGACAGGCCCGGTCGCATCGTCGCCGACATCAGCATCGAGTTTCCGCGCCCGCGCGACCCCCAGGTTACGCGCGCATTGCCCGGTTTTACCGAACATGTACTGGAGTTGAATCGCATGATGGGCGTGATCTGAGCCGGTTTCGCCTTGTTTCGGGCCTGGCGGCCCACCCTTGAGAGGATGAAGTACCAATGAATCTGAAAAAATTTCACGGCGTTATTCCCGCGATGGCGACGCCGTTTGCCGCCGACCAGCGTATCGATGAAGTACGCTTGGTCGAGTTGATAGAGTGGTACATAGGCAAGGGCTTGCACGGTATTTCTGTGGCGGGGAGCCAGGGCGAGTTTTTCTCGCTTGAATACGACGAGCATGTCAGGCTGCTTGAGATCGCTGTCAAGGCGGTGAACGGTCGCGTGCCGATTTACGCCGGCACCGGTGCCGTTACCACGCGCGGCGCGATCAAGCTGACGCAGGCTGCCGAAGCCATCGGTGTCGACCTCGCACTGGTGATCACGCCGTATTTTGCCCAGCCAAGCCAGGACGAACTGGTGACTCACTACACCACGATAGCCAAGGCGACCAAGCTGCCGGTGATGCTCTATAACAACCCGCCGCGCACCAGTGTTAACGTGCTGCCGCCAACCTTGGTTCGTTGCATGAAGGCCGCCGAGAACATCTGCGGCGTCAAGGACTCCAACGGCGATCTGACGCAGGCGGTTGAATACCTGCTGCTCACCGACCGCAAGTCGCTGCTGTTCTCGGGGCGAGACACGGTGTTCCTTTCGATGCTGGTGCACGGCGGTACGGGCACCATTTCGCCGGCGGCCAACGTTTTCCCCAAGCTGGTGTTGCGACTTTACGATTCGGCCAAAAAAGGCGACTGGAAAGAGGCCGGTCGTATCAACGACCTGCTCGCCCCTTTGCGGGCCGCCTGGGCCTGGGGTTCATTCCCGGTGGTCATCAAGGAGGCAATGACGCTCGCCGGGCAGAGTGCTGGTCCGGCGCGTGCGCCCATCCTTGGGCTCTCGCCGCAAAGACTCGCCGACCTCAAGCTGGTGGTGGACAAGATTCAAGCCGAAGAGCTGAAGCTCGGTTAGCCGCGTGTCTGTGGCTTTTCCCGCGCTTTCGCAGCCCTTGACGCTGCGTGGCATTGCTTTTCGCAACCGCATGGTCATGGCGCCGATGTGTGCCATGTACGCCGCGGCGGATGGCAGCGTCACGCGACAGACGGTCGAATACTATCGCGCGAGGGCGCGCGGCGGTGCGGGCCTTGTTATCGCTGAACTTACGTTCATGGACGCCTTGGGTAGCAGGGCTTTTCATGCCGAGTTGGGTGCACACAATGACCTGATGATTCCCGGCCTCTCCGACCTTGCCGAGGCGATCAAGGCAGAGGGCGCGGTCGCCGGCCTGCAACTGGGGCACTGCGGCAGCCAGCGCGTCATTCCCGATCCGCCGATGCTCGCGCCTTCGCCCATACCGTGGATGGAGGGCAAGCGCGTACCACAGGAGATCACCGTTGCGGAGATCAGGCAGCTGGTTGTCGATCATGGTGAGGCTACGCGCCGCCTGGTTCAGGCTGGTTTTGATCTGGTGGAATTGCACGGCGCCCATGGTTATCTGCTCAACACTTTTTTGTCGCCCGCGACCAACCTGCGTACTGACGAATACGGTGGTTCCTTCGAGGCAAGACTGAAATTTCCGCTCGAGGCCGTGCGCGCCGTGCGAGAGCAACTGGGCCCGAATCGTTTGCTCAGTTTTCGAATCAATGGCGAGGATCTACTTCCGGGCGGTCTCGATATCAAAGCCTATGCTGTTGTGGCCAGGGCGCTTGCTGCGGCGGGCGTCGATTTATTCCACATTTCGGCCGGCACCTACCGCGCGATGGAAAAACGCGTTCTTCCGATGTACCTGGAAGAGGGCCCGTTCGTCGCCTACGCACGGCCGATCCGCGAGGGGAGTGGTGTTCCGGTCATCGCCTCCTGCGGCATTCATGACCCGGACCTTGCCGAATCTATTGTGCGCGATGGTGACGCGGATTTTATATCGCAGGCGCGCCCCTTGTTCGCCGACCCGGACTTGCCGGAGAAACTGCTCGGGGGAAGAACGGATGAAATTCGACCCTGCATACGTTGCAATACCTGCCTGCAGCGCGAACAAAGCGGCGCGCGGGCGCTGTGTGCGATCAATCCGCGGACCGGACGCGAGGATGAATATGTGCCGCCGCCACGGCGCACGCTCGAAGTGGCCGTGGTCGGTGCCGGGCCTGCCGGTATTCAGGCGGCGCTGAGTGCGGCCGAGCGCGGTCATGGCGTTGTTCTTTATGACCGTGGCGCGCAAATAGGAGGCCAGCTGCGTCTTGCCGCGACATTGCCATTCAAACGCACCCTGCCGCGCCTGCTGCGGTTTTATGAAGGCGCGCTGCAGCGCGCCGGTGTCCACCTGCGGTTGGGGTCGGAGGTTTCGCCCGCAGACGTTCGTGCCGATGCCCTGGTGCTTGCGCTCGGTTCCAGGTGGCCGCTTAACACGCGTCCCGGCTCGTCATTGCCGGTTACCGACGTGCTTGCGGCCTTGGCGCATCCGGAACGCCTGGGAAAACGCATCCTCATGATCGGGGCGCAAAAGCGCGGCGCCGAAGCCGCCTGGCATTTCGCCATGTCCGGACACACGGTCACCCTGATCGACAAAGCGCAGGACTTCGGCGAGGACATCAACATCGTCGATCGCATCATCATCCCCCCCGCGCTCGTACAGCATGGCGTCGACGTGCGCTTTGGCTGCGAGCTGGCGGGGCTCGATGGCGGCGCAGCACGCCTGTGGGCGGGTGGCGCCGAGTCGGAACTTCAGGTCGATAGTGTCGTCATTGCGCAGGGCGCGCTGCCGCCGTCGCAAATGGACCTGGCGGCCTGGAACGAATGCGCGCCGGCGACCTTTAACGTCGGCGAGAGCGCCGGGATGCAGGGCATCATCGGCGCGACCCACAGCGGCCATCGCATGGCCTGCCGCATCGGATGACGGCGCTCGCAGCATCGCGTCCCTGGCGCGAACTTTCGCGCGCCGAGCTCGATGCGGCCTATAACAATTCTGCCGCGGTGGCGCACAGCGCCGCGACAGTCGCGGGCTGGGACCAGCGCAGTGCGTCGCTGCGCGCGCGCATGCCCGAGCACCTCGATCTTCGCTACGGCAGCCTGCCGCGCAATCGCATTGATTTTTTCCGCGCTAAAAAGGACGCGCCCACGCTGGTGTTTTTTCATGGTGGCTATTGGCAGTCGCGCGCGAAAGAGGCTTTCAGCTGCTTTGCTGTCGGGCCGCTGGCTCGCGGCCTGAATGTCGCCCTGGTCGGTTACACGCTTGCACCCGAGGCGAACCTCGACGCGATTGTTGCTGAGACACGCGCCGCCATGGCCTTTTTATCGCTGCAATTACCGGCCCTTGGCGCACGGCGCGAAAGTATGATCTTGTGCGGCTGGTCGGCAGGGGCGCAGCTTGCCGCGATGTTGCTCGATTCTCCCGGGCTGGTCGGAGCCTTACTCATCAGCGGTGTCTACGATTTGGAGCCGGTGCGCCATTGTTATGTCAATGACAAGCTCGGTCTTGATGCGGCGATGGCGGAACGCAACTCGCCCCTGCTACATCTGCCCACAACGTGTCCTCCGGTGCGGGTGGTTGTGGGTGGGGCGGAACTGCCTGAGTTGCGGCGCCAGTCGTCTGAATTCGCCTGCGCCCGGGAGAAGGCTGCGTTGCCGGGTGAATTCGCCGAAATTCCCGGCGCGGACCACTTCAGTATTCTCGAGCAGCTTGAACGGCCTGACGGCATGCTCTGCGAAATTGTCAGCCGGCTGGCGAATGGCGATGCCGCCGCGTGAGGCTGATCAGGTCAGTGCTTCCCAGTCCTCGACAATCACCTGCACGCTGCGCACGCCGTTGTAGTCGTTGATCGACAGGCGGTAGGCGGCGCGCACCGATGCCGGGCAGGGTTCTGCGGCGTTGAAGCGTATGCCCTCCATGGTCTTGCCGCCGCGCGCGAGTTTGAGTTTGAGATGTTTTTCGCCGACGATGCGCTGGCTGGTGATCTTGAACTCGTCGCAGAATAGCGGCTGCGGAAAACCCTGCCCCCACACCTCCTGGTCCAGTTTCTGCGCCAGGTCCAGGTTGAAGTCGCCCGTGTCCAGCGTGCCGTCGGTTTCGATGGTGCGCACCAGTTGCGCCGGACCGACCATTTCGCGTACCACCGCCTCGAAGCATTGGGTGAAGCGCGCGTAGTCGGCCTCGAGCAGCGTCAGGCCCGCTGCTGCGGCGTGCCCGCCAAAACGGATCAGGATGCCGGGCTCGCGCTTGGTCACCAGGTCGAGGGCATCGCGCAGGTGCAGCGCGGAAATCGACCGTCCCGAACCCTTGAGTTCGCCGTTCTCGCCGCGCGCAAAGGCGATGGTCGGCCGGTGCAGCTTGTCCTTGACGCGCGAGGCGAGAATGCCGATCACGCCCTGGTGCCAGGCCGGGTCGTAGACGCAGATGCTGGAATTGTCCGCGGCGACAAAGTCGCGCAGCAGGGTTTCCGCCTGCGCCTGCATGTCCCCCTCGATGCCGCGGCGCTCGCGGTTGAGTGCGTCGAGCTCGCGCGCGATGTTGAGGGCGCGTCCCGGATCATCGGTGACAAGGCACTCCACGCCGAGGCTCATGTCGGCCAGCCGGCCGGCGGCGTTCAGGCGCGGCCCGAGCATGAATCCGAGGTCAAAGCCCGATGCGCGCGATGACTCGCGGCCCGATGCGCTGAACAAGGCCTTGAGCCCGGCCTGCATGCGCCCGGCGCGTATGCGCTTGATGCCCTGGGTGACGAGGATGCGGTTGTTCGGATCAAGCTTGACCACGTCGGCGACGGTGCCAAGGGCCACAAGATCGAGCAATTCGGCCAGATTCGGTTCCCGGCGGCTGGGCTGGCCTTCAGCCAGCACGAAACTCCCCTCCCCCCCCCGCGGGGGAGGGGTCGGGGGAGAGGGGGCTGTAGCCGAAGCCGTCGCTCCAGAAGATGCTGCCGCCGCAAACCACCCGCGCTTTCTTAACTCCGCACGCAGCGCCAGCATGACGTAAAACATCACGCCCACACCGGCGATCGACTTGCTCGGAAAGGGGCAGCCCGGCTGGTTCGGATTGACGATGGCCGCCGCATCGGGAAGCGTGGCGCCGGGCAGGTGGTGATCGGTCACCAGCACCTGCATGCCCAGACGGTTGGCCTCGGCAACGCCCTCGACGCTGGCGATGCCGTTGTCGACGGTGATGAGGATGTCCGGCTTGCCGGCCGCGCTTTGCGCGGCCATGCGTGAGAGCTCGGGCGTGAGCCCGTAACCGAGCTTGAAGCGGTCGGGCACGAGGTAGCCCACGCTGGCGCCAAAGGCGCGCAGCGCGCGCATGCCCACGGCGCAGGCGGTTGCGCCGTCGCAGTCGTAGTCGGCAACGATGAGCAGGCGCTTTTTGTCGCGTATGGCATCGGCAAGCAGCACCGCCGCATCGTCTGCATGTAGCAACAGGTCGAGCGGCAGCAGGGCGCCCAGTTCGCGCTCCAGCTCGTCGCGCGAGCGCACGCCGCGCGATGCATAAATGGCGGCGAGCACCGGATGCACGCCCTGTTCGACCAGCATGTCGCGGGCGCGTCCGGGAACGGGGCGGGTGGTGAGCTTGGACGTGGACATGGGCGCTATTAGAGCGCAGCGCGGGCCGGCTGGGCAAAGTAAATTTTCAGAAGAGCAAGGCCTTGTCTTTGTGGGGGAGGCGGCCTCAATGATCAAGTGCAACAGATTGCGCAAAATGATCACGCCGTAAGGGGAGACACGGGAGTGGACCGGCGCGCTGAAGCCGTGCGCTACGAGAAACCGCTATGAGAAACAAAGGGGGTGTAGGGCGCAAATTTATCGCGCCGTCACGGCCGGCATGAAGCCGGGCCGGCGCGGGATTTACCGGCGGATTTTCTGGCATGATGATGCTTGTAATAAAACCGTCGCGCAGGCGGAGCATACTCGCCCGCTTATCCGGCAAGTCCCGAAGTCACCGGCACAAGACTCCCCGCGCACACTGTTTTACTTTCCCGGAGGAAACCATGCTCAATCGCACCAGAGTTCTGCTCGCCGCAATGCTTGCCGGCCTGTCCCTGGCCCTGCCCGCCGCGGCGCAAACGGCCATTTGCTACAACTGCCCGCCCGAATGGGCGGACTGGGGCACCCAGCTCAAGCTGATCAAGGAAAAAGCCGGCGTCACCGTGCCGCAGGACAACAAGAACTCCGGCCAGTCGCTGTCGCAACTGGTGGCCGAGAAGGCGAATCCGGTCGCCGATGTGACCTATCTGGGCGTGACCTTCGGCATCCAGGCAAAAAAGGAAGGCGTTGTCACCGCTTACAAGCCGGCCCACTGGGCCGACATCCCCGACGGCCTGAAAGACCCGGACGGTGCCTGGTTCACCATCCATTCGGGCACGCTCGGATTCATGGTCAACGTCGATGCCCTCAAGGGCAAGCCGGTACCCAAATCCTGGGCCGACCTGCTCAAACCCGAATACAAGGGGCTGATCGGTTATCTTGACCCGCCCAGCGCCTTCGTCGGCTATGTCGGCGCGGTGGCGGTCAACCAGGCCATGGGCGGCAACCTCAACGACTTTGGCCCGGCCATCAAGTATTTCGCGCAGCTGCAAAAGAATGATCCGATCGTGCCCAAGCAGACTTCGTATGCGCGCGTGCTCTCGGGCGAGATTCCCATCCTGCTCGATTACGATTTCAACGCCTACCGCGCCCGCTACAAGGACAAGGCCAACGTCGCCTTCGTCATCCCGGCCGAGGGCACGGTGGTGGTGCCTTATGTGATGAGCCTCGTCGCCAAGGGCCCTAATGCCGCCAACGGCAAGAAGGTGCTCGACTTTGTCATGTCCGACGAAGGCCAGGCGGTGTGGGCCAACGCCTACCTGCGCCCGGTGCGCGCCAGTGCCGTGTCCAAAGAGGCGGCCTCGCGCTTCCTGCCGGCAGCCGAGTATGCCCGTGCCAAAACCGTCGATTACGGCAAGATGGCCGAGGTGCAAAAGGGCTTTTCCGACCGCTACCTGAACGAGGTCAAATAAGGCGGCTTGTTGCTTGTTGCATGACAAGCGCTCACTGGATGAATATCGTTCGCACTGTCACTAACGCTAACGCTAACGCTGACGCTAACGCTGACGCTGACGCTGACGCTAACGCTGACGCTGACGCTGACGCTGACGCTGACGCTGACGCTGACACTGACACTGCGCCTGTCGCGGCCCGTCCCGGGCTTTGTCGAAAAAGCCCGATTCCGCGCGCTTTGATGCGCGTGCTTCGACAGGCCGGCCGCGAACGGTGGTTCAGAGCTTGAGCCGATGAGTTCCAGCCCGGCCCGCCGCGAGGCGCTGCGCCACGTGGCGCTGTTGCTGCCGGCGCTGACCATTTTTTCCGCCTTCTGGCTGCTGCCCATGGCCCGGCTTGTTGCGGTGGGCGCGGGCGGGCCGACCGGCATCGCCGCCTATTGGGCGGTGGTGACCGATGCGCGTTATTTCAGCAGCCTTGTTTCCACGGTGGTGCTCTCGGCCACGGTGACTCTTGCCACCATCGTCATCTCGGTCATCGCCGGCATGTTCCTGCAGCGCAACCGCTTTTTGGGCCGCAGCTTCCTCCTCGCGACGCTGACCTTTCCGCTCGCCTTCCCCGGCGTGGTGGTGGGCTTCATGGTGATCCTGCTGGTCGGCCGGCAGGGGCTTGTCGGCAGCATCACCGAATGGCTGTTCGGCGAAAAAATCGTGCTGGCCTATTCCATGGCCGGCCTGTTCCTCGGTTACCTGTATTTCTCCATCCCGCGCGTCATCCTGACCATCATGGCCGCCGCGGAAAAACTCGACGGCGCGCTCGAAGAGGCGGCGCGCTCGCTCGGCGCCGCGCCCTGGCAGGTGATGCGCGACGTGATCCTGCCGGCGCTCAAGCCGGCGCTGATTTCCTCGGGCGCCATCTGCTTTGCCACCAGCATGGGCGCCTTTGGCACCGCCTTCACGCTGGCCACCAAGATCAACGTGCTGCCCATCACCATTTACGGCGAGTTCACCAACTACGCCAACTTCGCGCTCGCCGCGGCGCTGTCCATTGTGCTCGGGCTGATCACCTGGCTCGCCCTGGCGCTGGCCCGCTCGATCGCCGGTTCCACCGTCGCGGCGGCGGCCTAGTCCTGGTCTGCCTGAAGCCATGAGCCGCTCCCTGCGCTTTTACCTGCAGCTTGCCTTCACGGTGCTCGTTTGCGCCTTCCTGGTGGTGCCAGTGGTGTTGTCCATCATGGCCGGCGTGACCGAGAATTTTTTCATCGGCATCAAGAGCGGCCTCACGCTGCGCTGGGTGGTCGAGGTGTGGAGCCTCTACAGCAAGACCATTTTCCTGTCGATCGGCATTGCGCTCGCCACGCTGGCGGTCACGCTGCTGATCGGCGTGCCGGCCGCCTATGTGCTGGCGCGGCGGCAAAACCGCTACACCCGCTGGATGGAAGAACTGCTGGTGCTGCCGGTGGCCGTGCCCGGGCTTGCCACCGCGCTCGCGCTGATCCTGCTCTACGGCCAGTTCAGGGGCTTTCGCATCAGCTGGAGTTTCATCCTGGTCGGCCACGTGTTGTTCACGCTGCCTTTCATGGTGCGTTCGGTGCTGGCGGTGATGGGCGCCATCGACCTGAAAACCCTCGAAGATGCGGCGGCCAGCCTCGGGGCGAGCTTCACGCAGCGCTTCTTTCATGTGATCCTGCCCAACTGCCGCCAGGGCATTCTTGCCGGCGCGCTGATGGTGGTGACGCTGTCGATGGGTGAATTCAACATCACCTGGATGCTGCATACGCCGCTCACCATGACGCTGCCGGTGGGTCTTGCCGACAGTTACGCCTCGATGCGCCTGGAGATCGGCTCGGCCTATACGATTGTTTTCTTTATCATGATCATCCCATTGCTGGTCGCCATGCAATGGATGAGCGAACCAGCCAAAGCAAGGGTCGGAGCCAGAGCCGTGAAAACACAACATGGATAACACCGTCGGCATCCGCCTCGCCGGTTGTGGCAAAACCTTCGCCGACGGCACGCGCGCGCTCGAGCGCGTCGACCTCGACATCAACCCGGGTGAGACCGTGGTGCTGCTCGGGCCCTCGGGCTGCGGCAAGACCACCATGCTGCGCATCATCGCCGGCCTCGAGCAGCCCGATGCGGGGGGCAGGGTGTTGTTCGGCGGCGAGGATGTCACCCTGCTGCCCATAGAACAACGCCATGTCGGCATGGTGTTCCAGAGCTACGCGCTGTTTCCCAACATGAGCGTGGCCGAGAACATCGCCTACGGCCTCAGGGTGCGCGGCATGGACGCGGCGCAAAAAAAGCAGCGCGTCGACGAAATGCTCTCGATGATGCACCTCGACAACTTTGCCGAACGGCAGATCGACCAGCTCTCGGGCGGCCAGCGCCAGCGCGTGGCGCTCGCGCGGGCTCTTGCGGTGCGCCCGCGCGTGCTGTTGCTCGATGAGCCGCTGACCGCGCTTGACGCCAAGCTGCGCGAGTCGCTGCGCGCCGAAATCGACCGCCTGCTGCGCAGCCTCAAAATCACCGCCGTGTATGTCACCCACGACCAGTCCGAGGCCATGGCCCTGGGCGATCGCATCGCCGTCATGGACCACGGGCGCATCGCGCAAATCGGCTCGCCGCGCGACATCTATTACCGCCCGGCGACCCGCTTTGTCGCCGACTTTATCGGCAGCATGAACCGCGTACGCGGCAGCGTCGAGGGCGAACACCTGCGCCTGGCCAGCGGGCGGCTGCACGTCGGGCCGCAGGTGCGCGCCGAAGTGCTGTTCCGGCCCGAGGACGTGCGCATTGTTGACTCCGGCGGGGCGCACTTGCAGGCACGCATCGTCAATGCGTTTTTTTTGGGCGATCACACGCGGCTGATCCTCGACCTGGGCGACGCGCAGACCATCATCGCCGAGACCGTCGAGCGGCGCGAATTCCGGCCCGGTGACATCGTGCCGGTCGCGGTCGATGCCGCGGCGCTGTTGTTTCTTGACTGAAGCGCGGACCCCTCATGCTCATCTGCCAGATCAGCGATCTACACATCAAGGCGCCGGGCAAGCTGTCCTACCGCGTTGTTGACACCGCCGGCATGCTCGCGCGCTGCGTCGAGCACATCCTCGCGTTAAAGCAGCGGCCGGACCTCATCGTCGCCACGGGCGACCTCACCGACTTTGGTCGGCCCGAGGAGTACGCCTGCCTGCGTGAACTGCTCGCGCCGCTCGCCATGCCGCTGCTGCTGGTGCCGGGCAACCACGACCATCGCGAGAATATGGTGGCGGCGTTTCCCGATCACGCCTACTTGAGGCAGGCGCCGCCCTTCATCCAGTACGCCATCGAGGACCTGCCGCTGCGCATTCTTGCGCTCGACACCGTCATCCCCGGCGAGGGCGGCGGCGAATTGTGCGAGACGCGCCTTGCCTGGCTGGCGCAACAACTGGACAAGGCGCCGGCGCGCCCCACGCTCATCCTCATGCACCACCCGCCGTTCAAGACCTTCATCGGCCACATGGACGATTGCGGCCTTGCCGCCGCCGGCGCCGCCGGCCTCAAGGCCATTGTCGCGCGCCACCCGCAGGTCGAACGCATCCTGTGCGGCCACCTGCACCGGCCCATCCAGGTGCGCTGGGCCGGCACGCTCGCCTCCACCGCACCCAGCCCCGCGCACCAGGTCTGCCTCGACCTTAGCGCCGATGCGCCCTCGCAATTTGCCATGGAGCCGCCGGCCTACCAGCTGCACCAGTGGCACCCCGACCACGGCCTGGTGTCGCACACCGCGTTCATCGGCGACTTCGCCGGTCCGTATCCGTTTTTTGACGGCGCCGGGCTGATCGACTGAACAACTGAACAACTGAACAACTGCCCCCGCCCGCGGCGCAGTCCCGGCGATCAAGGCGGACAAATGCAGATACCAAGGGGTTGTAGGAAATAGATTCATCGCAGCGCTGAAAACCCGCGCCAAATGGCGCTTTCCAGCCAACGCCCTCCGCAAACGCCCAATCGGCGCGGCTTTTCGGGTGGCGACCGTAGGGCGCAGATGTATCGCGCCGTCCGCATCCGGGCTAACGCCAAACCCCCGGCGCGCCAAACCCCCAGCACGCCAACCCCGCGCCCTAAGGCGTTCTCAACGTATCCTGCCCGCCACGCCGCTCACCCAAGCCGCAAATGCCAGGGCTTTGGCCTGCGCCAGAAGCGCGCCAGGTCCTGTCGCGCCGTCTCGAGCGCAAAGCCGCCATCCGCGCCAAAGCCGTGCAGCGTGAGCATGCCGATGCGCTGCGCGCGCAGCGCCGCCACCAGCGGCACAAACCAGTCGGTTTCAAGCTGCATGAGCGCGGCCTCCCATCCGGCGATGTCGCCATAGGCGAGCGGGGCGGCCAGCGCATCGAGCAGCACCAGCCCGACACCCTCGGCCGGCGAGGCGGCAAGCAGCGCTCCGGCCGAGGCGGGCAGCGCCTGCGAACTGGCGCCAGACATGGCGGCAAGCCCGAGCGCAAAGACATCGTCGGCCCAGACGCGACCGAAGGGGCGCAGCGTGCCCTCGTCGTGCGCAGTGTTCGCCGGCAGCGTGCCGGCGCCCCAGAACCACAGGCTGTTGACCGGCATGGCGCCGCGCGCTTCACGCGCCGCGTTCACCGGGTGCTCGTGCAGCAGCATCTGCACTTCATTCAGGCGCGCATGCCAGGTGGCTGCGTCGGCGCCTTGCGGCAGGTTAGTGTTGACCGACTGTCCGGCGGCCTTTGCCAGCGGCGTCGTGGTGATCTCCGGCGCCAAAGGCAGTTGCGCATACCAGCACTCTGGCCGCAGCGCCTGCAGGCTGAAGCCGTCAGCCGCGAAGTGGCGGTTCACGCTTTGCACCAGCGCATCGGCTTCTTCGCGCGTGATCGCCAGCAGGCGCGCATCGGCGAGCAGCAAGTCGTTGCGCTGCAGCTTGAAGTGCACCGGATCGGCGCGCAGCCAGCAGCCGGCGCCGGGTGTGCCGCCGTCGGCGAGCAGCGCAATGGGCGCCACCGGCCAGTCGGCCTGGCGTTCAACATCGTGCACTTTGCACAACCACGCCTCGCTGTCGGTGTCCTCGTGCCTGCTGCGTCGCCCGCGCGCGAGCAGCAACTCGAGCGCGGCAAGGCGCGGCAGGGCGGAGGCGAAGTGATCGTGCTCGCGCGAACGAAGCAGGCCGGGGATGAGCAGGTGCAGGTGCATGGGCTGAGTATACAGGCTGGCGTTTCATCGCCAATCCTTCATGCGGGGGTTGGGCGTCGTCAACACCCGGTGGCGCAAGCCTCGCCCCGGATTTGTGGCAAGCTATGATCTTCGAAGCCCTTGAATGCTGAGGAGACACAGATGTCAAATACGCTCGAAGCTCTGCAAGCCGAGGTGCTGTGTCTGTCACCGGCAGACAGAGCGCGGTTCCTCGATCGACTGATTGAAAGCCTCGACGTCGACAGCGCGGCGGAAGCCGCCTGGGATGAGCTCGCGGACAAGCGAGAAAGCGAGCTTGAAACTGGCGCTGTTCGGTCAGTGCCGCTTGACGTTGCTATTGCCAGATTGGAAGCGCGCTTCCCTGGATGAAGATCACGCTTCATCCAGACGCTGAACAAGACATCCAAGACGCGGCTGAGTTCTACGAGCGCGAGGGTTCGCCTGTTTTGGCGGCAAGGTTCGTCGCCGAGTTCAAGCGGCTATTGAATCTCCTCATTGAATAACCGGGTATCGGATCACCGGGTGCCAAAGGAAAACTTGATTTTTCGATGAGCGTATTTCCCTACACTGTGATCTATCGCGCCTTTGCCGAAGAGATCAAGGTCTTGGTCGTCAAGCACGACAGAAAGCGTCCGGGTTATGGCCGCGCACGTACGTAACCAAGCCAACTCCACCGGAGCAACGTCCAGCTAACCGCTATACGGGACTGGCCACTGCGCACGCAGTTTGAATCCGTCGGCTGCGAAGTGCCGATTCAGGCTTTGCACCAGCGCATCGGCTGGAAAGGCAAGGCTCGCGCGGATTTGCGGGCGGTTGCCGGAATTCCGGGGCGGCGGGGCGGACTGTAAGCCTGTGATAGGTTGCTTGAGCCGATAGCAAACACGGCGCGGAATGCGTCGGCGGGTGTCAACACTGACAATCCTGTCGACGTGCTTGATTTCAACTAATAATAGGCGTCTGCGATGAAAAACATGACATGGCTGGCGTTGCTGGCAGGCTGCAACACAATGGAAGGGCTGGGCAAAGACATATTCAAGCTCGGCGACAAGATCGAGAAAAAAGCCGAAGAGAAGAAGTAATGTTGAATACCCCCGCAATGCAACCGGCCAGTCCAAAGCGGGTCGGCGGCTGATTGCGAAGCTGATACGAAGCCGATCCGCGCGCCCGACATCAACGCCGACGAACTTCGTCGGTGGTCGTCAATAACGAGGCGCAGCCGATCCTTGTCGGTGGCTGCGCGGTTGCCTCTCCAATTGGCCATCGCCCGGAAAGCCTTTATTGGCGAGGGTTTCCAGCTATCGTATGCGCGCCTCGGCGTAGTTCTCGGCGATCTTGTCCTCGAAAAATGACACCGGCGAGGGGCTGCTCAAGAGTTGGCGGTGTATTTCCGCTGACACGCCCTTGTAGGCGATGATCTTGCCGTCGCTGAACTCGAGTTCAAGCAACTGCTTGCCAGCGTCGTAGCCGGCTGAGCGGATGCGGCTGGAATTGAGCTTTTTGCGCTCCATGCCGCTGATTATCGCCCGGGACGGCGCGGCGGTACAGGCGCGCCGGTTGCCACCCCGGCCGATACCCTGACTGATAGAATCCGCCCCTGTGAAATACGAACTCTTCATCGGACTGCGCTACACGCGCGCCAAGCGGCGCAATCGCTTTGTATCGTTCATTTCGCTCACCTCCATGTTGGGCATCGCGCTGGGCGTGGCCGCGTTGATCGTGGTGTTGTCGGTGATGAACGGCTTCCAGGAAGAGCTGCGTTCGCGCATCCTCGGCGTCGCCTCTCACGTGCAGATCACCGGCGCGGACAACCAGCTGGCCGATTGGCCGGCCGTGGCGCAGCGGGCGGTAAAAAACCCGCAGGTGGTGGCGGCCGCGCCTTACGTCAACGCCCAGGGCATGCTGTCCTTTGACGGCGCGGTGCGCGGCTCGGTCATCCGTGGCGTGATACCCGAGGCCGAGGGTCGCGTCGCCGAGATCGGCAAGCATATGCGCACGGGCCGGCTCGACAGCCTCGCCCCGGGTGGTTTCAATATCGTGCTTGGCTCCGAGCTGGCGCGCGCCCTTGGTGCGCGCGTGGGTGAGAAGGTCACGCTGATCGCGCCGCAGGGCCTGGTGACGCCGGCCGGCGTGGTGCCGCGCCTGAAGCAATTCACCGTGTCGGGCATTTTCGAGGTCGGCATGTTCGAATATGACTCCGGCCTTGCCCTCGTTCACATCGAGGACGCGCAGCGGCTTTACCAGATGGGCGCGCGCGTGTCGGGCGTGCGCCTGCGCCTGACCGACCTCTTTCAGTCGCGCCAGGTGACGCGCGAGTTGATGCAGGACCGCGCACTTGGCGATGTGTACGTCAGCGACTGGACGCGCAGCCACGCCAACTTCTTTCGCGCCGTGCAGATTGAAAAGAACGTCATGTTCATCATCCTGACGCTGATCGTGGCGGTGGCGGCGTTTAATATCGTCTCGACGCTGGTGATGGCGGTGACCGACAAGCAGCCCGATATCGCCATCCTGCGCACCCTTGGCGCGAGCCCCGGCGGCATCATGAAAATTTTCATCGTGCAGGGTGTGCTGATCGGTGTCATTGGCACGCTGATCGGCGTGGCCGGTGGCGTGCTGCTTGCCTGGAATATCGACGTCGTGGTGCCTTTCATAGAGCGCGTGGTCGGTATGCAGTTCCTTGCCAAGGAGGTCTACTACATCAGCGAGCTGCCCTCCGACCTGCAGGTGCGCGATGTGCTCACCATCGCCATCGTTTCGCTGGTGCTGTCGCTGCTGGCCACCATCTATCCGAGCTGGAGCGCCTCGCGCGTCAACCCGGCCGAGGCGCTGCGCTATGAGTGAGGGGGCGAATACACCGGTGCTCGCCTGCGTCGGGCTGTCAAAGATTTACCAGCAGGGCCGCAGCGAAGTGCGCGTGCTGGAGAACATCAACATCGAGGTGGCGCGCGGCGAGATTGTCGCCATCATCGGTTCATCCGGTTCGGGCAAGAGCACGCTGCTGCACCTGCTGGGAGGCCTCGATGCGCCGACCGCCGGCGAAGTGCGCGTGCAGGGCAGGCCGATACAAAGCCTGTCCGAAACCGAGCGCGGCGACCTGCGCAACAGCGCCCTTGGCTTTGTCTACCAGTTCCATCACCTGCTGGGTGAGTTCAGTGCGCTAGAGAACGTCGCCATGCCGCTGCTGATCCGGCGCCTGCCGCGTGAGGAGGCCTATGCCGCCGCCAAGGCGGTGCTGACCGAGGTCGGACTTGCCGAGCGCCTGACGCATACGCCGGGCGAGCTCTCCGGCGGAGAACGCCAGCGCGCGGCCTTGGCACGCGCCCTCGTCACCAAACCGGCCTGCGTGCTGGCTGACGAACCCACGGGCAACCTCGACCGCCAGAACGCGCAAAGGGTCTTCGATCTGATGACCCGGCTTAACCGCGAGCGTGGCACCAGCTTGATCATGGTCACTCACGATGCCGAGTTGGCGCGCCATGCCGACCGCGTGCTGCGCCTGCAGGACGGGGTGTTGCAGGCGGCTTAATCGCCGGCACGATAGCTGAAAAGCCGCGCCAGGAGCGGGTTTCCAGCCCTTTCCCTGCGGTAGCGTCGTTTCCCGCCTCAGTCGAGTTTGATTCCGGCCGCCTTGATGACGCCGCTCCAGCGTTCGACATCACCCTTGCGCAGCGCGCGTAATTGTTCCGGTGTGCCGGTGCTGGGATAAATGCCGGTCGGGGTGAGGCGGGCGGCCACCGACGGATCGTTCATCGCTTTTTTGACTTCGGCGTTGAGCTTTTCGATGATTGCGTCGGGCGTTCCAGCCGGGGCGAACAGCCCGGTCCAGTTGCTGAACTCCAGCGAGCGGAAACCCACTTCAGCCATCACCGGGGTGCTCGGCAGGGCGGCCTCGCGCTTCGCGCCGGAGGTCACCAGGCCGAACAGTCTGCCGTCCTTGACGTAGGTGGAGTAGGGCGTTGTCACGGTGATGGCAAAGTCGATCTCGCCGTTGAGCAGTGCTTGCAGCATGGGCGGTGAGCCCTTGAAGGGCACGTGCAACATGTCGATCTTGGCATCAAGCTTTATTTTTTCGCCGGTCAGCTGTTGCAGGATGGCGGAGCTGCCGTAGGTCAGCTTGCCCGGATTGGCGCGTGCATAGGCGATCAGGCCGGGCAGGTCGCGTGCCGGAGCTTTGGGGCCGGCCACCATGAACAGCGATTGCAGGGCAACCAGGGACACCGGCGCGAAGTCGCGCTCCGGGTCGTAAGACAGTTTTGAGTAGAGCATGGGATTGACCGACATGGTCGAGTCCACGGCGAGGAACAGTGTGTAACCGTCGGGCGGGGATTTGGCCACGGCCTCGGCTGCGATCACAAAGTTGCCGCCTGGACGGTTCTCGACAATCACAGACTGCTGCATCCCGGCTTGTAGTTTTTCGGCGAGCAGGCGGGCCAGAAGGTCGGTGCTGCCGCCGGGCGGGAAGGAAATGATGATACGCACCGGCTTGGAGGGGTAGGCCGGGGCCTGCGCATGCGCCGGCGGGATGACAAGCGACCAGAGCAGGCAGGCACATAACAGCAGTTGTTTCATCGCAAGGACTCCGTGGGTGGGACGATGAGGGGGGCGAGAGCAGAGGAAAGAATCCTACCACTGCTCTTTGCATCGATATGGTTTTGCCGAAAGATCCTTTGGCGTCCTTTGCTGTCCTTGGGGGCGTTTAGCGGCTTGGCCGCTGCATGTGCCCGCCGGTACAATTACGATATTGCGCGCGCGCCAGATGGCATGTGACGCGCAATGCGCGTGGTGGCGTGGGTGATCGCTTGTTAGGGAGTGAAAATGACCGAAGGTTTTTTTGAATTCAGCAAACTGCTGCGGGCGCGGGCACAGCGACGGCGTCACGCAAGCCCGATGCCATGACTGTTCCCGAGAACCATCGCCAAAAGGCGATGGAGGCCTTGCAGCAAGGCAATCTTGAGCTGGCGATTGCCTCGCTGGAGCTGGCGCTGCTCGAAACACCCGACGACCTGGAGGTCTACCGCGCAGCCGGCAGATTTTTGCGTGCAGCCGGACGCATCGACGAGGCGGCGGCCTGGTATCAACGCTGCCTCGCGATTGCGCCCGCCGATTCCATCGCAATGATGGGGCTGGTGGCCATCGGTCATGCCCCGGTGCCGCCGCGCCTGCCTGACGACGTTGTCTTGTATGTGTTTGACCGTAATGCGGGCACTTACGATGCCAACATGCGCAGCCTTGGCTATGGCGTGCCGGAGGTCTTGCGCGACCTGTTGCGTGCCGATGGCGTGAGCGAGGAAGGCCTGCTGGACGTGCTGGACCTGGGCTGCGGCAGCGGATGGTGCGGGCCGCTGTTTCGTCCCTTCTCCCGCCGTCTGGTCGGCGTCGATCTCTCGCCGCGCATGCTGGCGCTGGCAACTGAAAAATGCGTCTATGACGAACTGGTGCAGGGCGAGATTCTGGAGTACCTTGGGCGCGCCGCGGGGGTGGCCGACCTTGTGGTTTGCGCCAACGTGCTGATGTACTTTGGCAGCCTGGATGCGCTTGTCGCGGGTCTTGCGCATACCTTGCGCCGCGGTGGCCGGTTTGTTTTTGACGTCGAAAAGGGCGAGGGCATGACGTCCGGCTTTCATGTCAGTGGGCGTTATACCCATTCGCTCGCATTGCTTGAACAAGCCTTGCAGCCGCACGGCTTTGTGTTGACGCAGGTGCATGAGATGGTGATGCGCAGTGAGCTTGGCAAGCCGGTGGCGGGTCTGCACGTGGTGGCCCGCTTGCCGGCCTGAAGCGCTGACGCAAGCGCAGCCCGCTTGCGTCAGCATTCCGAATGCGGCGGTGCGACTGATGGGCGCTTACCCCCTTACCCCCTTACCCCCTACAATGACGGATCACCCGCGTACTGCCTCCGTGTCGCCTTGAGTGAAACGTAACATGAATAAGACAAGTAAGGCGATTGAGGCGACTCCGACTCCCCGACCGTGAAGGCGCATTTCCAGCCATGCAGCTAACCGAAGACCTCGATAAACTCGCCCGCGCCTGCCGCATCCTTGAGATGGAAGGCCACGGCGACATGACGCTGGGGCATCTTTCATTGCGCGACCCGCAGGGCCGCGGATACTGGCTAAAGCGTAACGCCTATGGCCTGGGAGAAATCACCTCGGCCGCCGATTTCGTGCTGGTCGACGGCGAGGGCAACAAGCTCGAAGGCGAGGGCGGGCGCCATTCCGAGTGGCCGATTCACTCGGAAATCCTGCGCGTGCGTCCCGATGTCCGGGTGGTGGCGCACACCCACCCCTTGCATGCGAGCGTGCTGTCCGCGTTTGCCGCGCCGCTGGCGCCTTTCACGCTGGATGCCGATTATTTTGAATGTCTGCCCTGTCATCGCGATGATGCCGCGCTGCTCAAGACCAAAGAGCAGGGGGCCGCGCTGGCAGCCTCGCTCGGTTCGCAGTTTGCCGTGCTGATGGCCAATCACGGCGTGACCTTTTGCGGCACCTCCATCGAACACGCCGTGTGCATGGGCATTTTTCTTGAGCGCGCAGCGCGCATTCATATCCTTGGCAGCAGCGCGAACCTCACGCCAATTTTTCCGGATGCCGCCACCAGGCTCAAGCGCCGCGGGCAGATCATGGCGCCGGTGCACATCGAGCACTCCTGGAATTACTTCAGTCGCAAGCTCGACTGGCTCGCGCACACGCGCGGCGACGCCAAGGTGTTCGCTTGATCCTGCGGTCCAAAACGATTGCGCGGGTGATGCCGCGGCGCGGCGCACCCGGATAAGCATGGGGCCGGAGTCACCGGGAGGCATCCCCGACGCTGCAGCCTACCCGGCGATGATGGCGCCGTTTTTGCTGGCCGGCCGGCTGTTGCGCAACCGCATCGTGCACGCATCAATATCGACCCAGTTCGCCGCGGCGGCGCGCGTCACCGATCGACTGGTGAATTACCACGCCAGCCGTGCCCGTGGCGGCGCGGCCATGATCGTGGCCGAGCCTTTGGGCATGTGGCGTGGGTTCGATGTGCCCAGCCGCGTGCGCGCCTGGAATGACGACAACCTTGATGGGCTCAGTCGCTGGGCCGATGCGGTGGAGTCGCAGGATTGCCGCTTGCTGGCGCAGATTGTCGATCGCGGTCGTGGCCGCAATATTCCGGGACGGGTTACGGATGCGACCAGCGCCTCGGTGCTGCCCGACGACCTGAGCTGGAGCGTGCCGCGTGCGCTCTCTATTGCCGACATCGAGCAGCTGATTGTGGAAATGTCCGGGTCCTCCGCCAGACTGCAGCGTTGCGGTTTCAGCGGCGTGGAAATATCCGCCGGGCACGGCCACCTGTTCAACCAGTTCCTGTCGCCGCGCGCCAACCTGCGCACTGATCGCTATGGCGGTGATGTGGCGGGCCGCACGCGCATTGTCGCCGAACTGGTCGCCGCCATCCGCGCCGCCTGTGGCGCAGGTTTCATCATCGGCTTGAAGCTGCCGGGCAACGATGGTGTGGCCGGCAGCGTCGGTGCGGCGGAGGCGGCGGCCATCGCCACGCAACTCACCGCAGTTGGCAATGTCGACTATGTCTGCTTTGCGCACGGCAGTCATGCGCATTCGCTGGAGCAGCATGTGCCGGACGGCCATGCGCCGCGCATGCCCTACGTGCCGCTGATGCGCGAATTGCGCCGCGCCGTCAACGGCGTGCCGGTGATGGCGCTGGGGCGCATCACCGATCCGGCCGAGGCGGAGGGCCTGATCGCGCGCGGCGACGCGGAGTTGATCGGCCTTGGGCGGCCGTTGATCGCCGATGCCGCCTGGCTCAACAAGGCGGTTGCCGGGCGCGCCCACGACATTCGGTACTGCGTGTCATGCAACACCTGTTGGGAGCGCGTCACCGGCCTGCGCCTGCCCCTTGCCTGCGACAACAATCCGCGCGTCGGCGAAGCCGATGAACTGGCCTGGCGGCCTGCGCCCGCGAAGCAAAAAAAACGCGTGGTGGTGGTTGGCGCCGGTATCGCCGGCCTGGAGGCCGCCTGGGTGGCGGCGGCGCGCGGCCACCAGGTTACGGTGCTGGGTGCATCAGCCCAGGTGGGCGGCAAGACGCGCCTGCACGCGCTGCTGCCCGGCGGCGATTCGCTCAGTAGTATTTACGATTACCAACATGCTGCGGCGCTGCGCGAGGGCGTTGTCTTCGAGCTGGGTGTGACGGCCTCGCTGGCGGATGTGTCTGCGCTCAAGCCCGAAGCGGTGGTGATCGCCGCTGGCGCCCATATGCTCGCCCCCGAATGGCTGCCGGCAGCCTTGCGCCAAGACGGTCTGGTGCCCGATCTGCGTGCGGCGATGGCCCAGTTGCTGCGTTTCAGGACGAGGCAGCCGGGTACGGCGGTCATCTATGACACGGACCACACTGAGGGTACTTACGCGGCGGCGGAGTGGCTGCACGCCTTGTTCGAGCGCGTCGTCATCATCACGCCGCGCGACACCATCGCGACCTTCACCTCGCTGGTGACGCGCCAGGGCATCCTGCGGCGCATGAGCGCGCTGCGCGTCAGCATCAAAGTGCTGTCCGAGCCGCGCTGCACCGACAGTTTCGAGCAGGGCCGACTTGAATACGCGAACCTATACAATGGCGACGTTGCTGAGATCGACGAGGTCGCCTTTTTTGCCTGGTCGACGCCGCGTGCGCCCAACGATTCGCTGTGCGCGCCGCTTCGCGCCGCGGGCATGGAAGTGCATTGCATCGGCGACAGCCAATGCGCGCGCGATGTGCTTAGCGCGACCACCGAGGGTCATGCGGCCGGGAACCGTATTTGAGCCGGCCGAAGCGGCGGCGAAACGGTGTTCGTACTAACGGTGTTTGTACTTAAGATTAAGGCAGCGCTGATAAAGTCCTGAAAGTGAGACGGCTCCGACAAGCTTCCCTCTGCAGTGGGGGATATACAAGGGAGCTTGCCCCCTTGTGCAGTGAATATTTAAAACAAAGCCGGAAAACCGGCGGTAATAAAAGGAGGCGTCATGCATCGAACAAGCCATTGCTGTCTTGCGCGGATCACATCGGCATGCCGTTCTTTTTTTCGGCGCGGGATGCTGGGCGCAGCATTGGTTTTTCTGGCCGCATCAGCTGCAGCCGCCTATCCCGAACGGCCGGTCAAGCTTATTGTGCCCTGGCCGGCGGGCGGCACCACTGACGCGGTGTCGCGCATCATCGCACTACGCCTTTCGGAGAAACTCGCCGCTTCGGTGATTGTCGAGAACCGCAGTGGCGCCAACGGCATGATCGGTGCCGACGCGGCGGCGCGTTCTGCGCCTGACGGCTACACGCTGCTGGTGGCGAGCGCGGAGACCCATTCGATCGGCATGGGCGCCGGGCGCAAGCCGCCCTATGACCCGATTGGCGATTTCATCCCTATCGCCACCTTTGCCAAGAATCCGTTTGTGCTGGTCGGCCGGGCGACACTGTCAGCCAAGAGCACGGCTGAGCTGGTGGCTTTCGCCAAGGCCAACCCGGGCAAGCTCACCTACGGCACCTGGGGCATAGGCAGCACCGGCCAGGTTGCGATGGAAATGTTCAAGGGACAGGCGGGCATTGACTTCCTGCATGTGCCCTTCCAGGGAACCGCACCGGCCGAGACGGCGCTGCTGGGCGGCCAGATCGACCTCATGGTGTTGCCGGTCGGTCGTGTGCTGGCCTTGCGCAAAACCGGAAAGATCCAGGTCTACGGCATGATGACCGCCTCCAAGTCGAACCTGCTCGATGATGTCCCGACGCTGCAGAACGAAGGCTTTCAGCGCATGGATGTCGCCAACTGGTTCGGCATCATGGTGCCGGCGAAGACGCCGGCGGCCGTGGTGCAACGCCTGGTCGAGGACATCGTCGCCGTGGTGAAGTCGCCCGAGGTCCAGGCGCAGTTGCGCGCAGCCGGTGTTGAGGCATTCCCGCTGTCGCAGGATGAATTCCGGCAGTTCGTATCAACCGAGGTGGTGCGCTGGGGCGAGGTGATTAATCGCGCCAACATCCGCCTCGAGCAAAAATAAGGGCGTCGGTCAGAGCGCGATCGCTTGAAAATAATCCTCATACGGGAGATTGAATTGAAAAAGAGCAGCGACGGCCAGAGCGGTAACGCAGCGCCGAAACCCATACGCGTATCAAGGTTCGTGGCTGCAATGGCCTGCTTCGCCACCCTGGCCGGGGTCGCCGGTTTCGTCTCAGGACCGGCCTTTGCACAGGCCTACCCCAACAAGGCTATCCGGATCGTCGTTCCGTGGCCAGCCGGCGGCGCCTCCGACTCGGTCGGGCGGGTGATGGCGCAGCGGCTGTCCGAGCGCATGGCCGCGCCGGTCATCGTCGAGAACAGGGCCGGTGCCGCCGGCACCATTGGCGCCGAGGCGGTGGCGCGCGCCCCCGCCGATGGCTACACCCTGCTGCTGGCCAGCGCGGAAACCCATGCCATCGCGCCGAACATGCGCAGCAAGCTCTCCTACGAGCCGCTGAAGGATTTTGTTGCGATCATGCCCTTCGCCATCAACCCGTTCGCGCTGGTGGCGCGTCCGGATTTTCCGGCAAACACGACGCGGGAGCTGCTGGCGCTGATCAAGTCGCAGCCGGGCAAGTTCACCTACTCGTCGGCCGGACTGGGCAGCACCTCGCAGATCGCCATGGAGACGTTCAAGGGCCTCGCCGGGCTGAACATCCTGCACGTTCCTTTTCAGGGGCAGGCGCCGGCGATCACGTCCTTGCTTGGTGGCCAGACTGATTTGCAGATGCTGCCCGCAGGCAGTGCGGCCACGCTACGCAAAGCCGGCAAGCTCAAGGTTTTTGCCGTCTCAACCCATGGGCGTTTTTTCGATATGCCGGATGTCAGTACGCTCAGGGAGGAGGGGTTTGAGAGTATGGATTTCGCCAACTGGTTCGGCTTTGTCGCACCGGTCGGTTTGCCTCCGGCGATCGGGCAGCGCCTCGCCGTCGATATGGCGGCGGTGCTCAAATCAGCCGACACGCAATCGATGTTGCAAAAGATCGGGCTTGATGCCTATGCGCCGATGTCGCCGCCGGATTTCCATAAATTTCTTGAAGCCGAATTGACCCGCTGGGGCGGTGTCATTCGCGCCGCTAATATCAAGGCGGAGTAAGCGAGCCGCGTCTTAGCACTAGCATTAGCTTAGGCTCAGTCTCGGGGATTCACCGCACAAGGGGGCAAGCTCCCTTGTATTTCCCTTGCTGCAGAGGGAAGCCTGTCAAGGGGCCCTCCTTTGCCGGCCCCGGGCAGGCCTTTCTATTCTTGGCGTTTTGGCCGACGATAAGCCGATGCCGGCCGGTACTGGGGATCTTGCAGCAGCCGGCCATAGCCCGCTATCGGTGTACCGATGCCGCTGGTGCGCAAGGCGTTCCACATCATCGACAAGGCGCTAGACAGCACCGGCTTGCCCAGGTCGGTTTCCGCAGCGCCCAGTATCGATAGCGTCGGCAGTCCCACGCCGCTGATGAACACCGCATCCGCATCCGGACGGTTGACGCCCTTTACGAGGCCGTAGATCCGGCGCTGGGTCTCCTCAAAAATATTCTTCACATCGGGCAGGCACTCGGCATGCACGACCTCGAAGCCGTACTCCTGCAGCACGGCCTTGCTGCGCAGCGTGAGCGCCTGGTCGTAGGGGGTGCCGATGGCGATTTTGCGCACGCCCAGGGCCGCGAGCGCTGCGGCGGCGCTGCCCAGCGCAGAAATGAAAGGGATGCCGGTGCGTTCTTCCTGGCGCCGCGCGAGCTTCTCGTCGCCGTCCCGGCCAAGCACGTAGCTGGTGGCGGTGTGCGCCAGCACGATCACATCGGGTTCGACGCTGGCGATGGAATCGACCGTCTCGTCCATGTGCTCGAGTTGGCTCGCCGCACGCGACTGCAGGTTGGCGAGCGTGCCCACAGGACCGCGTGCGACCATGCGCGCAAAGTGCGCTGACACGCCCTTTGGCGCGAGCTCAACCATTTCCCGTTCGACTGTCGGTGTTCCCGGCGGAATCATGAAACCCAGTCTTGCTCGCCATCCTTCCATGCCTGTTGCTCCCTTGTTGTCCTTGAAGTAACTAGCTTATTTTTTGTCGTATCGGCCGTATCGTCCCTGGCTGCGGGCGGCGACGTGCAAGCTCATGCCGCCGCGCCATTCAGCGTGGGAATGGCGGCGGCCACGCGCCGGCAAAAGCCGTCAATCTGGCCGCCGTCTATCCAGCGCACCACCGCCACCATCTGCCGGTCGGGGTCGATCCAGACCACCGAGGCACCGGCGCCGATGGCGAATACGCTCGATGCCGATGCGCTGGGAAACACACCGCGCAGCCGGTTGAGCCAGACTAGCGTGCCGTACCAGGGTGCGATGGCGCAGGGTGTCTGCATGCGTCTGACCCATTCCGCCGATAGCACCTGCGCGCCCTTGGCCCGCCCCTGGTCAAGCAGTAGCTGTCCGATCAGCGCCTGGTCGGCGCTGCTGATCGACATGCCGCCGCCCCAGTGCGTGCCGCCCGGTACCGACTGCATGCGTTTGCCGTCGATCTCGACCCAGCTGTTGTCATAGCCGACCCAGCGCCAGTCGCCGCTTGCGCCTATGGGTTGCATGATGGTGTCGCGGAACACCTCGGGCAGCGGCCGGCGGAACAGGTGCAGCAGCGCCAGCGCCAGCGCGTTGATGCGCACGTCGTTGTACTCCCAGTAGCTGCCCGGTGCCTGCAGCGCTCGCGCGTCGCCCTTGCTGTGTCCCTGAAGGTCGCGCGATGGCTGGTATTGCAGGTGGCGGTAGCGGTCGACCTGGTCGGGCACGCCGAAACATTCGCCCTCCCATTCACTGGTTTGTTGCAGCAGTTGCATCCAGGTGACGCTGCGGTTGGGCGCACTGTCGAACCCGACCCCGGGCACCTTGCTGCTTACCGCCTCATCTAGATCGGGCAGCAGCCCGCGGTCGTGCGCCACGCCGGCGAGCAGTGCGAGGCAGGTCTTGGCCACCGAGAATGTCAGGTCGGCGCGGTCGGGCTCGCCCCATGCAATGCGTTTCTGGCCGGCCACCTGTATCACGCCGGAAACCGGCCCGCGCGGATGCACCGGACCGAGCAAGCGGTTCCATGGCGGCCGGTCGGCGTTGTGAATGCCCCAGTTGTCGCTGTTGTCGCGATCCCACGAGGTTTCGTGGGCCACGGCGAAATCGACCGCCTGGCGCAGTCCGTCGTGATCGTGCGTTGTCGCTGTCGTCCCTGTCGTCATCGTTTTTGCCTTCGTCCCCGTCCTTATTCCACCTTGGCGCCGGAGCTGATGACGACTTTCTCCCATTTGTTGATTTCCTCAACGATGATTTTGCCGAAGTCCGCCGGCGTGCCCGGTATCGGCCGGCCGCCGAGCTCGGCGAGTTTGGCGCGCATGCCCGGGTCGTTGAGGGCGCGGTTCACCTCGGCATTGATCTTTTCGATGATGTCCGTTGGCGTGCCTTTGGGCATGCCGATACCGAACCAAGCGGTGGCCTCGTAGCCGGGCACGGTGGCGGCGACTGTCGGGACGCCCGGCAGCGACGGCTCGGTTGTCGTCGAAGTTACGGCGAGGGCGCGGATGCGCCCGCCCTTGATGTGCCCGATGGACGAGGGCAGGTTGTCGAACAGCACGTGCACCTGGCCGCCGATCAGCTCGGTCAGTGCCGGGCCGGCGCCCTTGAAGGGCACGTGCAGCATGTCGCATCCGGTCATGAACTTGAACAGCTCGCCTGACATGTGCACCGAGGTGCCGCTGCCCGAGGAGGCCATGTTGATCTTGCCCGGATTGGCTTTGCAATAGGCGATGAACTCGGCCACGGTCTTGGCCGGAAAGTTATTGGTCACCTCCATCACGTTTGGCGACTTCACCAGGCCGGCAACCGGCGCGATATCGCGGACAAAATTGAAGGGCAGGTTTTTGTAGAGCGTGGCATTGATGCCGTTGGCCGGGTTGACGAGCAGCATGGTGTAGCCGTCCGGGGCCGACTTGACGACGTAGTCCACGCCGATGTTGTTGCCGCCGCCTGGCTTGTTTTCGACGATGACGGACTGGCCGAGTTTTTCCGACAGCCATTGCGCGACAATGCGCGCGAGTACGTCTGTGGTGCCGCCCGGGGTGTAGGGTACGACCCACTTGATCGGGCGCACCGGGTAGTCTGCCGCGAGGGCTCCGGTGGCGGTGAAAACGGTGAGCAGGGTGAACAAGGCTGGTGCGGCAAGTCGGGCGAAACGGGTCATGGCGTTCTCCTCATTGAGATGTCTGCGTCGAGCTTCTATGGCTTGATCCAGAGTGCGATTATGGGCTATTGCGCCCGAAGCTGAGGCCGGCAAGGCCTCACGCCGCTCCGGGCGCTTGATGTGCCGGCGCGGCCGATGGCTGGAAAGCCGCTCCAGGCGGGCATTTCCAGCCTATTTTGCGATGCGCGGCGATACTTCGGTTTGACCCATCAGCCGGGGACTCAGCCCCAGAGTGCCTTGCTGGCTATTTTTGCGCCCTCGGCCATGGCTTCAAGCTTGGCCCACATGATGCTGGGGTGCACGCGGCGATGGAAGGGACCCTGGGCGAAACCGCAGTCGGTGCTGGCGATGTAATTTTCGCGGCCGACCAGTTTGGCCACGCGCACGATGCGCTCGGCCACCAGTTCCGGATGCTCGACCACGCTGGTGGCGTGGCTGATCACGCCCGGTGCCAGCACCTTTCCGGCCGGTAGCTTGACGCTTTCCCAGACGCGCCACTCATGTTCGTGGCGCGGATTGGCACCTTCGATAAGGTAGGTGCCGGCCTTGACCTTCAACACCAGCTTGACAATGTCCTTGAGCGGAACGTCGGTGGTGTGAGGGCCGGGCCAGCTGCCCCAGCAGACGTGATAGCGCACCTTTTCTTCGGGGATGCCCTCGAGTGCGTGGTTGATGACTTCGACCTGCCTGGCGAGCCAGCTCAGATAGTCGGTTTTAGTGGCCGGCGGCACCATGCGGTCGTAGGTTACGGCGGCACGGGCGTCGTCGAGTTGCACCAGGAATCCGGCCTCGGCAATCATGCGGTATTCGACGCGCATCGCGTCGGCGATGGCCTCCAGAGAGGCGTCCTCGGTCGGATAGTATTGGTTGATGCGGTCCGGTATCACGCTCGAGGGCGCGGCCACCGGCAGAAAACCTTCTTCCACCGACACGTTTTTCATCGCGGCGCGCAGGTTGTCGATGTCACGCTGCAATTGCGGCTGTCCGGTATAGCTGATGGGGCCCACGCAGACCGAGTCGGCGGTGGTGGCCACGCCGTCGCGTTTGTCCATCTCGTCGTAGAAGCCGGGGAAGCGGGTGCGGTCGGCGCCGCGGGCAAAGGTGTTGCGCCCCGGCTCAAAGGGCTGGCGCTCAAAGCCCGACAGGCGTTCGAGCGCGTATTGCGACCAGCTGATGGCTTTGCCGCATTCGCCGTCGCTGATCACATCCACGCCGGCCTGCGCCTGGCCGCGCACAATTTCGTCCACCGATTGTGACAGCGCGCGTGCATAAGTTGCGTCATCCACCGGCTTGCCGGCGAGTTTGGCGCGCATGCAATCGAGCAGGGGCTCGGGACGGATCAGGCTGCCGACATGGGTGGTGAGAATACGCGCGGTGCTTCGCTTCAATGGGTTCTCCGATTGGAATTTTTGCGTAAGTCAGGGCGCCGGGCTGTGCATCGCTGCAATGCAGTGGCGCGGGCGCCGGCAAGAGCGGACGCTATTGTAGCCAGTTGTGGTGAACTAGGCGCCAGCCTGCCGGCGTGGCTGGTAGATGGAAAAATGGCTTCGTATTGTTTTGACAAGGGGCGGGGCTGCCCTGATAATTTTCCCCACGATCACCGGCTTCAGGTTTTTGTGAAGCCGACCTGATCTGATGCCGAACTAAAGCTGAACTAAAGCTGACTTAGAGCCGACCTGACGCCGGAGCCGACCCGACGCAGGCGATCTTAATGCGGCAAAAAACAAGAGCAAGCCGACAGCCCGGCCCCAGTCACCCCCATTCACCCCAAGGAGGATGCAATGAACAAGCGAATATCGCGGCTCGCACGCGGCCTGATCGCCCCTGCCGCTTTGCTGGCCATTCTTGCGCTGTCGGCAACGGCGCTGATGCCGGTCGCCGCGCTGGCCCAGGCGGCAAAGTTTCCGAGCAAACCGATCAGGATCATCGTGCCGGTGCCGCCCGGCGGCGGGGTCGATCTGCTGGCGCGCAGCATCGGCGGCAAAATGTCCGAGCGTCTTGGCGTGCCGGTGCTGATCGAGAACCGGCCCGGCGCCAGTGCGGCCATCGGCACCGAGGCGCTGGCCAAGTCGGCGCCCGATGGCTACACCATCATGATGGGTTATACCGTGCACGCCACCAACGCGCTATTCAATCCCAGGCTGCCCTATGACACGCTGAAGGATTTCCAGCCCATCGCCTATGTCTGCTACATCCCCTTGGTGCTGGTGACGCCGCCCGCGCTTGCCGCCAACTCGGTCAAGGAACTCATCGCGCTGGCCAAGGCCAAACCGGGCGGCTTGTCGTATGCCTCGGGCGGGGCTGGCGCCGGCGCCCACCTGTCTGGCGAACTGTTCCGCTTTCTTGCCGGCGTGGATGTGACCCACGTGCCTTACAAGGGCAACGGACCGGCCATCACCGACCTGCTGGGCGGACAGGTGAGCATGCTGTTCGACACCATCACCACATCCATCCCGCATATCCGCGCCGGCAAGATGAAAGCGCTGGCAGTGACCGGGACGCGACGCTCTTCGCTCACGCCGGAGCTGCCGACCATGATTGAATCGGGCCTGCCCGAGTTCGAGGTGGTGGGCTGGTACATGATGCTCGCGCCCGCCGGCATACCGCGAGACATACTCAACATATTGAACACCGAGATAAACATCGCCATCAAGGACCCGGCCATCGGCGCCAAGCTCGCCAGCCAGGGCGTCGAGTGGGAGGGCGGCACGCCCGAGCGCGCCGATGCTTTCTTGCGTGCGGAAATGACGCGCTGGGGCCGCATCATCAAGGCCACCGGCATGAAGGCGGACTAGGCGAGGCGCCATGCACATCATCGACTTGCATTCGCACTGGGGCACCAAACGTGGTTATGTGTTGCGCACCGAGGCCGAGCTGGCGCGTCAGCGCACCGTCTGGAACTCCGAGCCCACCTACCACACCGAACAGGAGATGGCCGATTACCTGCGCAGCCAGAAGGTGCGTAGCATTCTGGATTTCGGCTTTACCAAGCACATGCCGCTGCAGGAGGCGCGCGAGTATCACGACTATGGCATCGAGACCCAGCGCAGGCATCCGGAGGCCATTCTCGGGCTCTGGCTGCAGATCGATCCGCGCACCGGTGCGCAGGGTGCCGCCGAATTGCGCCGCTGCATGGAGGCCAGCGCCGGCTTCATCGGCCTAGCGGTTTCAGGCGGAACGGGGTTCGCCGCGAACGAGCCGATATACAAGCCCTTTTACGACGTCTGCGCCGAGGCGGAGCGACCGGTGCTGGTGTTTGTCGGTTACACCGGTGCGGGCGCCGGGCTCCCCGGCGGAGGCGGCATACTGCTCGACCTGTGCCATCCGCGCTATGTCGATGCGCTCGCCGCGACACGGCCCGAGCTGACCATCATCGCCGGGCGCCCGGCCTGGCCCTGGCAGGACGACATGATCGCGGTCATGCTGCACAAGCCCAATGTCTGGAATGAACTGCATGGCTGGTCGCCCAAGTACTTTACTGAATCGCTCAAATACGACATTCCGCGCCGCCTGAAAAACCGCGTGATGTTCGGCGCCGACTACCCTTTGTTTAAATACGAGCGCCTGGTGGCCGACTGGCGCGCCCTCGGTTACGACGAGGCCATACTGAAAAAAATATTTCACGAAAACGCCGAGCGCCTGCTGGCGAAGTTTCTTCCGGGTAACTGACATGCAAATGGGACTCAAGGGCAAGGTGGCGATCGTCGGTGGGGCGAGCCAGGGCATTGGTTATGCCATAGCAAGGCTGCTCGCGGCCGAGGGGGCGCAGGTGGCGATGGTGGCGCGTCGCACCGAAGCGCTGGCCGAGGCCGCCGCGCGCATCAGTGCGCAGACCGGCAGCCGCACGCTGGCGATTGCGGCTGACATCCGCCGCGGACCCGATTGCGAGCGCATCGTCGACGAGGCGGTGGCCGGCCTGGGGCGAATCGATATCCTTGTCAATAACGACGGCGCGCCGCCGCTCGGGCTGCTGGCCGATTTTGACGATGCCGCCTGGGAAAAGGCGGTGCAGCAAAACCTGATGAGCGTGGTGCGCCTGTCACGCCGCGCCATTCCGCACATGAAAAGCGCGGGGGCGGGGCGCATCGTCAACATCACCGCGTTGTCGGTACTGCAGCCGATGGCGAAATTCGGCCTGTCGGTGGCAACCTGGGCGGGCGTAATCGGCTACGCCAAGACGCTGTCGCTTGAGGTGGCCGCCGATGCCATAACCGTCAACACCATCTGCCCCGGGCGCATCGCCACCGGTCGCCTCGCCAAGGTGTTTGGAGACGCGGCGAACCCCGAAGACGCCGGACTTGCCGCCGAGCTTGCCAAGCAAGTACCGCTTGGGCGTATCGGCACGCCGGATGAAATCGCCGGACTTGTCGCACTGCTCGTTTCCGATTACGGCGGTTACATCACCGGCTCGACGCTGCATGTCGACGGTGGCCGCCACGCCAGCATTCTGTAAAAGAACCGCACATGAAAATAAACTACGAACAGAGCTTTCCGCATTTTTTTCGCGCCCTCGACTTTGAGCAGCTGACACGCGATTACCCGCCGCCGCCGGAGTTTTACAAGACGGTGTTGCACATGCCGCGCGTCGAACTCGAAGCGCTGAAAAACAAGCGCTTTCTCGCCACGGTGAAGCGTGGTTGGGAGATTCCGTTTTTTCAGAAACATTGGGCTGAGGTCGGCCTTGAGCCTGGCGACATTCGCAGCCTTGCCGACATCGAAAAAATACCACCCTACACGGTGCACGATATTCGCAAGAGCCTGGAGCGTAATCCGCCCTTCGGTGATTTCATGGGCATGGAGCCCGGCGGTGACAACCCGCTGCCGTTGGTGCTGCACACCAGCGGCGGAACCACCGGCCTGCCGCGCCCCATGCTCTATGCGCCGCAGGACCGCGAGGTGATGGCCATTCTTAGCGCCCGTCGCTACGCCATGCAGGGCATGGTGCCCGGCGACAAGGTGCTATCGACGCTTTCCCTTGGCCTGTCCAACGGCGGCTTTGCCGTACGTGACGCGTTGTGGAAATACATGGGGGCGGTGCCGGTGATGACCGGCAGCGGTGCGTCGACGCCGTCGCGGCGCCAGATCGAAATTATCAAGGCCTGGGGCTGCAGCATCGTGCTCGGCTTTCCGGCCTACCTGCGGCATCTCGCCATTGTCGCTCGCGACGAACTGGGCATCGATCCGCGCAGCCTGGGCGTCAAGGCCCTCGGTTCCCATCTTGGCGTCGAGGATCGCAAAAAAATCGAGGCGCTTTGGGATGCCGAGTGTTACGACTCCTATGGCACTAACGAGAGTGGCATGATGGCCGCCGACTGCGAACACAAGAACGGCATGCACATCAACGAGGATGCGGTGCTGCTCGAGATCGCCGACCCGGAAACGGGCAAGCTCATGCCCGAGGGCGATAAGGGCACCGTGTACATCACCACCTTTTATCGTTGGGGCGCGCCGCAGATCCGTTTCAATGTGAACGACATTTCGGCCATCATGCCCGGGCAGTGCGCCTGCGGCAGCACGCTCAAGCGGCTGGAGAAAATATTCGGTCGCAACGACAACATGGTCAAGCTGCGCGGTGCAAACGTGTTCCCGGAGGCGATTGGTGCGGCGGTGGCGGAAGACGCGCGTTCGAATGGTGAGTTTTTCTGCGTCGTCGAACGCATCGGTGAGGCCGGGCACGACGAAATGACCGTCATGGTCGAGGTGCTCAATCCGGCTTTGCACGGTGCCGCGGTCAAGGAGGACCTGGAGCGGCGCCTCAAAGAGGTGATCGGAGTCAGGGTCAACGTTTCGCCGCAGGCGCCCAAGGCGCTTGATGCGCATACAGGCACGTCGCAAACCTCCAAGATCAAGCGGCTTCTGGACAAGCGCAAATAGTGTCGGCTCGAACGAAGGGCGGGGCGCAAGTCGCCGGCGACTTCTGGTATGTTCGTTGCCATCGTCGCAATCCCGGGCTGACGCTCACCTGAAGGAATGAAGTCATGACACATATACAGTTGCAGCAGGCCGCCGGTCGTCGCCTGCTTGCCGCCATCCAACGTGGCGCCACGGCGTTTGTGTGCGCCTTGTTCGCGTCCTGCCTTTGCACCGGGGCTTATGCGCAGGCCTACCCGAACAAGCCGGTCCGGCTGGTGGTGCCCTACCCGCCCGGAGGCGCGGCCGATCTTCTCGCGCGCACGTTTGCGCAAAAGCTTGCCGAGAACCTCGGGCAGCCCGTCAACATTGACAATCGCGGTGGGGCCAACGGCATCGTTGGTTCCGAGGTCGTCGCCAAGGCGGTGCCGGACGGTTACACGGTTTTGATCGACAACATCACTTTCCATTCGATCAACGCATCGCTTTACAAGACGATGCCGTTCAATTCGCAAAAGGACCTTGCGATGGTGAGCCTTGTCGGCTGGGTCGACAACGTGCTCGTGGTCAACCCTTCCCTGCCGGCGAAGTCGGTGAAGGAATTGATCGCGCTTGCCAAGGCAAAGCCAGGCGAGTTGAACTACGCCTCCTCCGGTTCGGGCAGTACGGCCCACCTGTCGGGGGTGATGTTCAACACCACCGCGGGGGTGGACATGGTTCATGTCCCCTACAAAGGGGGCGCGCCTGCAATGGCCGACGTGCTGGGCGGTTCGGTGACCTCCTACTTTGCCGGTCTTTCGACCGCGCTCTCCATGATCAAGGCAGGCCGCCTGCGTCCGCTGGCCGTGGCCGGAACCAAGCGCAATGCCGTGCTGCCCGATGTACCCACGGTAGCGGAGGCCGGCTTGCCCGGATTTGAGGCGAGCAACTGGTACGGCGTGATGGTGCCGGCCGGAACGCCGCGCGAGATCATCAACCGGCTGAACACCGAAACGCACAAGGTGTTGCAGTCGCCCGACGTGCGTGAACGCCTGTTCGCGCAAGGCTATGAAATCAAGACCAGCACCCCGGCCGAAGCCGCCGCCTACCTCGATTCGGAAACCGCAAGATGGGCTAAGGTCGTGCGCGATTCGGGCGCGCGCCAGGAATAGGCGCGGGAAAAGGCATGGTTCTGAAACTGGTCGATGCGCTCGGATACCGCGCAAAAATCGGTGTTCTGGTCCCGGCGACCAACACGATTGTCGAACCCGAGCTGGCGGCCATGCAGCCGCCGGGGGTGACCAATCACGTGTCGCGCATGAGCCGCGTCAAGCGCGACACCCTGGACCTGGAGAACTATCGCAGGGTGCTCGGGCATTCGCTCGACATGGATCTGGCGATTGACGTGCTCACGGCATGTGAGCCCGACATCATCATTTTGGGCCATTCGATCGACTCGTTCGCCCGCGGTCCGGCCGGTGCGAGGCAGATGCAGGCCGACATCGAGAAAACGGCAGGCGCCATTCCTGTGGTCATTCCCTCGCTGGCCCTGCTGCAGGCGCTCGAGGCGCTCGGGCGTCCGCGTTCGCTGGGCATCTTGACGCCCTACATGCCGCCGGGCGACGAGGCGTGTTCCGCATTTTTCGAGCAAAGCGGTTACCGGGTCGCGGCGATCAAGGGCTTGCAACATCCGACGCCCCTGCACATCGCGACGGCGGACGAGGCACTGCTCAATGCGGCGGTCGACGAGGTCAATGCGCCGAATGTCGATTGCATCGTCAAGGTCGGCACCAACTCTGCCATCGCGCGGCTGGTGCCCCAAATTGAACGGCGTATTGGCAAGCCGGTGGTGGCGGTGAACCTCGCCATGTACTGGGCTGCGCTGCGCCGCCTGGGCATCGCCGACCCGCTGACGGGTTATGGCACGCTGGCGGAGCGTCACTGACCACGGTTAAGGCGGCCCCGGGTGCACCGCGGCGTCGTACGCGACCGTGTGTTCCGGATTCAGGTGTCCTTGAATAGCGTCACCATCAGGCGCCGGAACCAGCGGTGGGCCGGGTCATCGTGCAGGCGCTTGTGCCAGAACTGCTTGACGCCGTAGGCGGGCAGGCGCATCGGATTGGGCAGTATCTGGATGTTGTGCGTGGCGAGCGCGGCGAGGGCCAGGCGCCGTGGCACCGTGGCGATTATGTCCGACTGTGCGATCAGCGAGGGCACCGCGAGAAAATGCGGCGTACGCAACATGATGTTTGGGCCAAGCCCGCGCTTGATCAGCATGTGCTCGATGACCTCATGTCCTGTGCCCTCTGTCGTCACCAGGGCGTGCGCCGCCTTGCCGAATTGCGCCATCGACAACTTGCCGCGGATGTGCGGATGGTCGGCGCGGGCGATGCACACGTATTGCTCGCGAAAGAGCGCCTGTTGGTAAAAGCCAGCACCCAGTACCGGCAGTACCGTCACAGCGGCATCGACGCCACCCGATTCAAGTTCGCGCCCGACGTCGCGGAACGACGCGCTGACCGCGCGCAGGCGCGCGCGCGGGGCGTGCACCTTGAAATGCGCGAGCAGCGCCGGCAGCAGCACCACGTCGCCGATGTCGGTGATGAACAGCGTGAAGGTCCGGGTGGTGGTCAGCGGGGCAAACTCCGGTTCCTGTTCGATGCAGGCCTGCAGCATGCCCAGGGCCTGGCCGACGCGCGCGCTGATGCCGAGTGCAAAGGGCGTCGGCTGCATGCCCCTGGAGGTGCGCACAAACAGCGGGTCGCCGAGGAATTTGCGCAGCCGCTGCAGGGCGTGGCTTGCCGCCGGCTGGGTCAGGTCGAGCAGCTGCGCCGCCCGGGTCACGTTCATCGTGCGCATCAGGGCGTCGAAAACGCGCAGCAAATTCAGGTCGAGTTTGGAGATATGCATATTGAGCATTATAACTATGCATGATATTAGGTCGACAAGCCGCCATCTGGTCGGTTACTTTGAACGTCCCCCACCCGGCGACATCACCCCCACCCATGTCAGTGCGAAGCTTTCTGGATCGACTTTATGACGCGTCCGGCTGGCTCGCCGGCCTGTGCATTCTGTCTGTTTTTCTGGTCGTGCTCGCGCAGGTCGGGGGGCGCGAGCTTGGCATGCAGGTTCCGGGCGCCGACAATCTTGCCAGCTGGTTTTGCGCTGCGGCGGCCTTTCTTGCGCTGGCACACACCTTCCAGCACGGGGAAATGGTGCAGGTTGGACTTCTGATGGAGCGCCTGAGCGGGCGCTTGCGGCCCTGGTTTGAAGGCGCATCGCTGGTGATAAGCGCGGTTTTCATGGCCTACGTGTGCGTGTCGGCCACAAGCTACTGCATCGACAGCTGGCGTACCAACGAGTTGCCCCAATCGGGCACGCTTTCGCTGCCGCTGTGGATTCCCCAATCTAGTTTTGTCATCGGGGCGGCCCTGCTGACCATCGCGTTGATAGACAACCTGGTGGAGGTGATGCGCGGGGCGACCCCGGCGTATCGCCGCGCTTCGGAGGCCTCGGCGCTGAGTGCACGCGGCGGGGAGTCCATCTGACATGAGCACACTCGCGATAGGTTCGATTCTGCTGGCGGTGCTCTTTGTGCTGCTCGCCGGCGGGGTTTGGATTGCCATTGCCCTGGGTGTGGTCGCCTGGGTCGGCATGCATTTTTTCACCAGTTCACCGCCTAGCCTCAGCCTGGTGACCTCGATGTGGTCATCGGCCGACTCCTGGACGCTGTCAGCGCTGCCCATGTTCATCTGGATGGGCGAGATCCTGTTCCGTACGCGCCTGTCAGGGCAGATTTTCAGCGGCCTTGCGCCCTGGCTCGAGTGGCTGCCGGGCAAGCTGATGCATGTGAACGTCATCGGTTGTGGCATTTTCGGCTCGGTGTCCGGCTCCTCGGCCGCGACCTGCGCGACCATCGCGCGCGTTGCACTGCCCGAGCTTAAAAAGCGCGGTTACGACGAGAAGATGGCGCTCGGTTCGTTGTGCGGCTCGGGCACGCTGGGCCTGCTCATTCCGCCCTCCATTATCATGGTCGTCTACGCGGTTGCGGCCGACGTGTCCATCCTGCGTGTGTTCATCGCCGGCATCATGCCCGGCTTCCTGTTGATGGCGCTGTTTTCCGGCGCAATCATTATCTGGGCCATGCTCAACCCGGACAAAACGCCGCCGGCACAAATTCGCATGTCAATGCTCGAGCGTATAAAGGCGACCGGCTATCTGATCCCCTGCATGCTGCTGATCGTGTTTGTCGTGGCCATGCTGCTGGGGGGCTTTGCCACGCCGACCGAGGCGGCCGCGCTGGGCGTGCTCGGATCGCTTGTGCTTGCCGCCATGGACGGATCACTGACGCGCGCCGCCTTCTGGGAGAGCCTGATGGGGGCGACCCGTCTGTCGTGCATGATCATGTTCATCCTTTCGGCATCGGCTTTTCTGACCGTCACCATGGGCTTTACCGGGGTGCCCCGCGCGCTCGCCGAGGGCGTGTCGGCGATGCATCTTTCGCCCTACGCGCTGATCGGCATTCTTTGTCTCGTTTATATCGTCCTTGGCGCGGCCCTTGATGGCGTGTCTATGATCGTACTCACGACCTCGATTGTGCTGCCCATGGTGCAGGCCGCCGGCTTTGACCTGGTTTGGTTCGGCATTTTCATCGTGTTGCTGGTCGAGATTGCCGAAGTCACCCCACCGGTCGGTTTTAACCTGTTCGTGCTGCAGGCGATGAGCGGCAAGAGCTCGATTTTCGTCGCGCAGGCCTCGTTGCCGTTCTTTTTCATGATGGTGCTCGCCTGCGTGTTGATTACCGTCTTCCCGGCCATCGTGACCTGGCTGCCAGACGTATTGATGAACAAGTAGCCAATGGCAAAACACGGTTCTGGCCAGCGTATTCCGACCACCCTGGTGACCGGTTTTCTCGGGGGCGGGAAGACCACGCTCATCAATGCCGTGTTGCACAGTGCGGCATTTGCCAATGCCATGGTCATCGTCAACGAGTTCGGCGAGGTTGGGCTCGACCACCTGTTAATGGAAAGTGGGCAGGACCAGGTTGTATTGCTCGACTCGGGGTGTTTGTGCTGCGCGGTAAGCGGATCGCTGCGTGACACGCTTATCGATTTGTTCATGCGGCGCGCCTGCGGCGACCTGCCGGCTTTTGACAGAGTGATCATCGAAACGAGCGGGCTGGCCAACCCCGTGCCGCTGGTAGCGAGCCTGATTGCCGACTCGGCGGTTTCGCTCCATTACCGGTTAGCGTTGGTGCTGACCATCGTGGATGCGGAAAATGGGGCGGCTACGCTGGAACGCTACGACGAGGCATTGAAGCAGGTTGCCGTTGCAGACCGCATACTGATCAGCAAGGGTGAGCGTGCCGGTGTCGACGCGGTGGCCGATATGCGCGCCAGGCTGGCCGCCGCTAACGTCAGCGCGGAAATTGCGATCTGGCAGCGCGGGGGCGATCCGTCCCCGCTATTTGCCGATGCGCCTGTGGCGCCGGATCGGCGTAGCGCGATGCCCTTGGGCTTTGCGCGCGGACCTTTCGCTGGGGATAGTGCGCATGGGCGCCTATTTCCGGCCATCCGGTCGCATGTCTTGCGTGTGTGCGGTGCGACAGACTGGCCGGCCTATGCGGCCTGGACGGCGCAGATGCAACGCTGCTTTGGCCGTCGATTGTTGCGATGCAAAGGTCTTTTGCGCATTGGCAGCGACGAAGCGATTTGGGTCATTCAGGGCGTGCAAGGGCACTTCACGCCGCCGGCGTTACTCGACGCGGCGGTCGCGAGGGACCTGAGGGATGGGCAACTGGATTTTCTTGTCTGCATAGGGGAGAACATTTCGGGCGACCAATTGCAGGCCACAATCCCGCTTCTTGACACGGCCGATAGGCGCAGCACGTCAAACGGGTCGTATTCAGCTTTGCTTACGGAGCACCAATGAGCACCCGCAACAGCAACACCAGCGCGGCAGCGGCTGCGAGCTTTGTCTTACGCGGCGGCATGGTCGTCAGCGCCGATGTGGCGCCGCAGCGTCTCGACATACTCTGTGAAAACGGCAAGATTGCCGCTATTCTCGCGCCTGAAACGGCTGTAGCCGCGGGTGTGCTTGTGCGCCGTATCGACGGACTGCATGTGTTTCCCGGCTTGATTGACGCGCATGTGCATTTCGGCTTCGGTGAAAAAATAACCGAATACAGTACCGAAACAGCGCATGCCGCGCTGGGCGGATTCTCCACCATTCTTGGCTTTTTTCTGAACAACGAGGCCTACGCCGGGGTGTACCAGCGCGAGCAGGAGTACGCACGTACCCGCGCCTATGTCGACTATGGCTTTCACTTCAGCGCAGCCAGCGAGATGCACCTTGCCGAGATGCAAAGCTACGTTCGCGACTATGGCGTCACCTCGTTCAAGTATTTCATGAACTTCAAGGGCGAAGAGGGTCGTTACATGGGGCTGGACGGCACCGACGACGGCTATTTTTACGCGCTGTTGCAGGAGGCGGCGCGAATCGGCGGCCTCACGATTGTGTGCCACACGGAAAATATCGAGATCGTCAACCGCCTGCGCAACGCGCAGATGGCCGTGGGCATCACAAACCTAAAACAGTGGGAGGCGGTCAAGCCGCCCATCACTGAGGCGGACAACGCCATTAAGGCGATGTTTTTTGCCGAAAAGCTCGGTGCCACGATCTACATCCCGCATATGAGTTCGCGCATGGGCCTTGACGAGGTAAGGCGCTGGCGCAGCCGCTACGACCGGGTGTTTGTCGAGACCTGCCCGCATTACCTCACCCACACCAGTGACATGGATATCGGTTCTATGGGCAAGGCCAATCCGCCGTTTCGCGGCAAGGACGACCAGGACGCGTTGTGGGAAGGACTCGCCGACGGCGCGGTCGACACCGTTGCCTCCGACCACGTGCCGCGCAAGCGTGCAAGCAAGGAAAAAAGCTTTTGGCTCGCCTCGCAGGGCTTTCCGGGCACCGCCACCATCCTGCCGATGTTGCTGCACGAGGGCTACCACAAGCGCGGTCTTTCGCTGCAGCGCATTTGTGCGCTGACCTCCGCAGCTCCGGCGAAGATATTCGGCATTGCCGATCGCAAGGGTGGGCTCGGCGTTGGTGCCGACGCCGACCTGACACTGGTCGACCTCAATCTTGAGCGCAAGGTTGTCGCCGCGGAGCTGGGTTCCTATTCGGATTACAGCCTGTATGAGGGTTGGACCTTCAAAGGTTGGGCTGTACAAACCATCGTGCGCGGCGAGACGGTGATGCGCGACGGCAAGCTGGTGGGGGGCGCTGGCCACGGCGTTTATCTGCGTCGGGACCATTCTGCATGAACGTTTTTTCGCCCTTGATTGTCGTAACGCCTTTTGCAACACGGCCATACCCGCTGTTTTTTTAATTCGTATTTTGTAATTTTTCAGGGAGACTGAGATGAAGACCCAACCTGTACGCGTAGCAAAATTAATGCTGGCCAGCGCCATCAGCAGCCTGTTTATCGCCGTCGGTGCGGTCGGTGCCGCCGAAAAATGGAATATGGCGACGCCTTACTCCGATGTCGAGTTCCAGACGCGCAATGTGCGCTTGTTTGCAGAGGATGTTAAAAAGGCGACCAACGGCGAACTGGATATCACGGTGCATTCCGCCGGCGCGCTTATTCCGGGGCCGAATATAAAGCGGGGCGTGCAGTCCGGTCAGGTGCAGGCGGGTGAGATTCACCTGTCGAACCTTGGCTCCGAAGACCGTATTTTTGAGATCGACGCGGTGCCTTTTCTCATTGGAAACTATGACGATGCGATGAAGCTGTGGAAGGCGTCGCGCCCGTACCTTGAGGCTCGCCTGAAAAAGCAGGGGGTTCGCATCCTCTACGCGGTGCCATGGCCATTCCAGGGCTTTTTCGTCAAAAAAGAAGTGAATTCGTTGGTTGATGTCAAAGGCCTCAAGCAGCGTTCCTACAACACTATGACGACTAAACTCGCCACGATGATGGGTACAGTGCCAACGACGGTGCAGGCGGGGGAAATTCCACAGGCTTTTGCCACCGGCATTATCCAGATGGTCAATACCTCGGCCACCACTGGCGTCACATCCAAGGCGTGGGAATTCTCCGACCGGTTTTATGATGCCAATGCCTGGGCTTCCAAGAACGTTGTTTTTGTCAACGAGGAGGCCTTCGCCAAGCTCCCCGCGGCGTCGCAAAAAGCGGTGCTTGACGCGGCGGCGCGCGCAGAGACCCGCGGTTGGGAACTGAGCAAGCAGGCGAATGGCGACGCGCCCAAGGCGCTGGCGCAAAACGGCATGAAGATCATCGTGCCCAGCCCGGCTTTGCAAAAAGAATTGCGCGCCATCGGCACGACGCTCACCGACGAGTGGCTGGCTGCGACGGGTGCCGATGGCAAGGCCTTGATCGAGGCGTATCGCAAGTAAGCGTGTCGATGCCAATGCAAAGGAGGCGAGCATGAACCCGTGGGACGATGTCATCAGCAGCGAAGAGCGGCGCGCCTACGGGGCGGCCGGGTTCGGCCGTCCCGGCGGTCTTGGCAGTCGTCCGGCGCTGCTTATCATTGATGTGCAATATCGCACCGTGGGAACGGTGCGGGCGCCATTCTGGGAGGCGGTCAAGGAATTCCCCACTTCCTGTGGTGATGTCGGTTGGGCGGCGGTGGATGCCATCGCGCCTTTGCTGGCACTGTTTCGCGCCAAGGCTTGGCCGGTGATGTATCCGCATGTCGCGCCCAAGGTGGCGTTGCAGGGTGGGCGATTGGCGGAGAAGGTGCCTGCCATCATGACCATCTCGGCCAAGGGTTATGAGTTTGTCACCGAACTCGCACCGCGCGAGGGCGATGTACTGATTCCCAAAAACCACCCGAGCGCTTTTTTTGCCACGGCCATGGCTAGCCATCTGATTGATAAGCAGGTCGACACCGTGGTGGTGGCCGGTTGTACCACCAGCGGCTGCGTGCGCGGCACCGTGGTTGATGCGTTTTCGCTCAACTTCAGGGTCGCCGTGCCGCACGAATGCGTGTATGACCGCAGCATCACCTCCCACAAGGTGAACCTGTTTGATATGGGGCAGAAGTATGCCGATGTACTGCCCACGGCTGAGTTGATCAAACGGCTGGACGCAGTGCCGGCGCGAGGCGCTGTTTAGCGCCGGCATGTACGGCAAGGATCTTGCTGCCCGAATGTTTCCCTTCTAGGAGTAGCCATGCAAAACGAGCCTGTTCAGCCCGAACTGCAATTTTTCGCCGACCCGGCCATCGACCGGCTTCTTGGCGTGGTATTCAACCTGGCAGGCGAAGTGCAGGTGTTGCGTGACCGCATGCAAATTCTTGAGGCGGTACTCGAGCAGCAACAAAGCATCACGCCTGGCGCGGTGGATGCGTTCAAGCCCTCGGGTAAATTGCAGCAGAGCCTGGATGCAGACCGCGGTGCCTACGTAAAGCATTTGTTTGACCCCATGCTCGGGCTTGCCGCGTCGCGCAGCATAAGCGAGGTGTCTGGTGGCAACTGAACGCGGCTACGTCGCGAATCACGCGTTTCTGGTTGAGGCGCGCAAGTACTGGATGTCAGAAATCTATGGTGCACTTCGGCATGAATACAGCGTGCTACAAGGCGGGGGCGACATCACCTCGTCGGATCAGGTCGCCCAGATTTTCGACGGCAACGCGACGTATGCGTTTTATGCCTGGATGGAACGGCATATTCAGAAACAGCGTTACGCCGGGCGTTGGGGCTTTGTCGAGCAGTTGGCGCCGCTGCCGGAGCAAAAAGCCGGCCGGGACAAGCTCAGGCTTGATCCTGCCGTGGTGATTCCGGGGTATTACAGTCGCGTCGACACCCATCAGCATCCGGGCAATCTGACCGGTGCGGACAATGCAGGCGTGGTTTACAAGGCGAGCGCCCAGGGCACGCAGCCGGGCGCAACCTCGGGCTATGAATTGCATGAGCGGTTTGCCAGTCTGGTCGAAGGCTACGGAACATTCCGCGCGATCCTCGACATGGGCTGCGGCTTTGGCAAGAGCGCACTGCCCATCGCCAGTCGGACCCCGGGCGGACGGGTTGTGGGCATCGACTTGTCGGTGCCTTGTCTGGAAGTGGCTGCGGCCGAAGCAAGCGCGGCCGGCCTGGGCAATCTCAGCTACGAGCAGGCGGATCTGCGCCATAGCGGTCATGGCGCGGGGGAGTTTGACCTGGTCACATCGACCATGGTGCTGCACGAGTTGGACGTGCCGGCGCTGCGTGAGATGCTGGTTGAGAGTTACCGCGTGCTGGCGCCGGGGGGAACCGCGATTCACCTCGACTTCCAGGTGGATGATCCTTTCCTGACCTTCCTTTATCACGGCCACAGCCGGCGCAACAACGAGCCTTACATGCCGGTGATCAACGCGCTCGACATGGCGGCGGAACTCGAGGGCGCCGGGTTTACCGGGGTTGAGATTCACCCCTTCGAGGAAACGCCCGGCGCTACCGCCGCAAACTGGCCGAATTGGCGCTTTCCCTGGGCCACGTTCGTGGCGCGCAAGCCCGCCGCTTGATCGCGGCCTTGGGTGAATTTTCGTCTAGGCCCCCGCCTAAATTTTCGATGAATGCTTGGAAAGCCGCGCCAGTAAAGGCTTTTAAGCCATTACTCTCTTTGTTTCTATGTTCGTTTTTTCCGTCGCTTTAGGGAAGACGCTATGGTCAGCTTCGTCGAAACCGCTCGCGCTTACCGCGCATCCGCGCCCTGTATGCGGATCGTTCGGACCGGGTTGAGCATCACAGAGGCGTCGGATTGGGTGACGCGGCTGTTTTCGACCCTGCCGGTTTTTACCGACACGACGCACTGGCGTGTGCTGAAGACCAGTCCCTTGAATACGATGGCGAACTGCATGAATTCCTGACGACTGTCCGCAGTCGCCGGGCGCGTCAGTATGCGCGCCGGGTTGCCGCGCACGCTGAGAAAACCCTGTGTCCCGGGCAACGTGCTGATCAGGGCGTTCACCTCGGTGCCGTCCAGTCCGGGGCGGAACAACTCGCAAAGTCCAGCCGCGCGTGATGAGGCGAGCAGGTGATCGGCGCCGACCAGTATCAATAGCGCCAGGGCCAGTGCAAGTACCGAGGTCGAGGCCTTGCCGGTTCGCGTCATGCGGCAGCCTGCATGTTCAGCTCCCGCCGCCGAGGATCAGCGCGAGTGCCGCGGGCGCAGGGCTGAAGGCCTTGCCGTATCCGGCGACAAAGCGCAGTGACACCGGCCGAATGACAAAGAGCGAAAAATCGGCCAGCTCGAACATCTGCGCGGCATCTGCAAAACGGGCGAGATAACACGCGCGCGCCGGTTCGTAATCAGTTCCTGCTCGGTCCAGTTGTAGTGCATCGCCCTGCACGCTGAGGCGCGGCAGGGCTTGCGGCGCAATGTCCCCGCCCTCGGGGGCCGTGATAAGCAGGCTCACGCGCGGCTGGGCGAGCATGTCGCGGGTGTGCGACGCAAGGGCGCTGACATGGATCAGGAAGTGCCGCTCGTCGCCATAGAGTGCGTACGGCACCATAGAAACAAAGGGCTCGTTCGAATGCAGCGTGCCAAGGGCGGCAACGCTGCGCCCGAGCACCAGTTCACGCAGCGTGCGCGTCAGCCCGGCGTCAAGGGCCATGGTTAGACTCGCGGTCGGTTCGTTGCTGGTCGCCGTCGACATAAAACCATATGCCGTTCTCGCGCACGAACCGGCTGGTCTCGTGCAGGCGATGGGCCCGGCCGCCGACTTTGTGACGGGCGACGAACTCGACTATTGCGCGATCAGGGTCAAGCGCGTCGGTGGCGTGGCGCCTGACCTCAAGCCCCAGCCATTTGCCCGGAGCCATTGCGGCCAGCCCGAGGCTCGCCGGGCGCGTGCCCGCCTGCCAGGTGGCGAGTAGGTAATCCTCGCGGCCCAGGGTGTAGGCGGTGTAGCGCGAACGCATCAATTGCTCGGCTGTGGCCGCCTTGTCGCCACCATCGAGTAAGCGGCCACAGCAGGCGGCGTAGGCGAGGGTGCTGCCGCAGGGGCAGGCAGCAATGCTCATCGTGCGCGGGATGTGCGGCTAGGCATGACAGGATAGTAGTCGAGGCGCGGCGCGGGCCGCAACTGCGCCGACGGCCGCGCCAAGGTTCCCGGTAGATAGGCTGGAAAGCCACGCCTGGAGCGGATTTCCAGTCATCAACCCGGTGCAGCGCTACAGATTATTTTTCGACAAAGGCCTGCTGCAGGCCGGCGCCGGAGAAGGCCCGTGGCAGCCTGCCCTCGGTGGCGTAGATATACAGCGCGCTGAGAACGATGGCGTTGAGGGCGCTCCCCACCAGCGCAGAGAGCAGGACGATGGCGGCCATCAAGGCCAATCCGACCACAATGACGAACCAGCCGCCGCCGGGCAGGGTCGGCCCGCGACCTGCTTTGCCGGGAATGGCAGGCGAAAAAAAGGCCGGGCTCCGTGGAGCCCGGCCTTGCTGGTCTTGCGGGTCTTGCTGTTCTTGGGTCCTGCTCAGGCCGCCTTACTGACCGAAGCTTCCGGCTTGTTCAGCAACTCACGCAGCACGAAAGGCAGGATGCCGCCGTGGCGGTAGTAGTCGACTTCGATCGGCGTGTCGATGCGCAGCTTGACCACAACCTCGCGCACGCTGCCGTTCTTGGATGTGATGACCAGTGTCACGTCCTGTTGCGGTTTGATGTCGCCGTCGATGCCGCGCACCTCGACCAGTTCCTCGCCGGTGAGGGCGAGGGTGTCGACCGAGTCGCTGCCCTTGAACTGGCAGGGCAACACGCCCATGCCGATCAGGTTGGAGCGGTGGATGCGCTCGAAGCTGCGTGCGACGACGCATTTTACGCCGAGCAGCATGGTGCCCTTGGCCGCCCAGTCCCGCGATGAACCGGTGCCGTATTCTTCGCCGCCGAATACCACGGTTGGAACCTTGTCTGCCATGTACTTCATCGCCGCGTCATAGATGGGCATCTGCTCGCCCGAGGGTTGGTGGATAGTGAGTCCGCCCTCGACGCGTGAGCCGTCGGCCTTGGCCGGCAGCATCAGGTTCTTGACGCGCACGTTGGCGAAGGTGCCGCGCATCATTATCTCGTGGTTGCCGCGGCGGGCGCCGTAGCTGTTGAAGTCCGACACCGAGACGTCATTCTCCTGCAGGTAGATACCGGCGGGCGAAGTCGGCTTGATCGAGCCGGCCGGGCTGATGTGGTCGGTAGTGATCGAGTCACCAAACACGCCAAGCACGCGCGCGTTGCGAATGCCTGTGGTCGGCTTCGGTTCCATGCCAAAGCCTTCGAAGAAGGGCGGTTCGGCGATGTAGGTTGAGGCGGGCCAGTTGTAGACCTGGCCCGAAACGGCCGGTACGGTCTTCCACATCGGGTTGGTGTTGGCGAGATCGCTGTAGAGTCTGCGGAAGGTGGCCGGGTCCATGGCGAACTTCATGCATGCCTGGATTTCCTTGTTGGTCGGCCAGATGTCGCCGATCCACACGTCCTTGCCGTTTGTTCCCTTGCCCACCGGTTCGGTCATCAGGTCGACCAGCATGTTGCCGGCGATGGCGTAGGCGACCACCAGCGGCGGCGAGGCGAGGAAGGCGGCGCGCAGGTTGGGGTGGATGCGGGCCTCGAAGTTGCGGTTGCCCGAGAGCACGGCCGCGGCGACGAGGTCATTTTGCACAATGGTTTCTTCGATGGTCTCGGGCAGCGGGCCGGCATTGCCTATGCAAGTGGTGCAACCGTAGGCAGAGACATAAAAGCCGAGCTTCTCGAGGTAGGGCAGCAGGCCGGCCTTCTCAAGATATTCGGTCACCACGCGCGACCCGGGGGCGAGCGAGGTCTTGACGTGCTTTTTCACCGTCAGGCCCTGCTCGACGGCTTTTTTTGCCAGCAGTCCGGCAGCCAGCAGCACGCTCGGGTTGGAGGTGTTGGTGCAAGAAGTGATGGCGGCGATCAGCACGTCACCCGAGCCGACGTCGATGCCATCGCGCGTCTTGAAGCGCTTTTTCAGATCTTCGGGCTTTTTGGAATAGCCGTTGTCCGAGGGTGGGCTGGAGAACACTTCGGTGAAGCGGCTCTTGACCTTGCCGATGTCGATGCGGTCCTGCGGACGCTTGGGGCCGGCCAGCGAAGGGGTGACCTTGGCGAGGTCGAGTTCGACCACCTGGCTGTAGTCGATGTCGCCTTTCTTGGGCGTGCCATACAGGCCTTGCGCCTTGAAATAGGACTTGAATGCGTCAATCTCTTCCTTGGTGCGGCCGGTGCCCTCGAAGTAATCGATGGTGTTGTCATCGACGCCAAAAAAGCCCATGGTTGCGCCGTAGTCGGGCGCCATATTGGCGATGGTGGCGCGGTCTGGAACGGACAGGCTCTCGGTGCCTTCGCCGAAGAACTCGACGAACTTGCCCACGACCTTGGTCTTGCGCATGAGTTCGGTCACGGCCAGTACGAGGTCGGTGGCGGTGACGCCGCCGATCAGCGCGCCCTTGAGGTGGACGCCGACCACGTCGGGAGTAAGGAAGTAGTTGGGCTGGCCCAGCATGCCGGCCTCGGCCTCGATGCCACCCACACCCCAGCCGACCACGCCGATGCCGTTGATCATGGTGGTATGGCTGTCGGTGCCGACGAGCGAGTCAGGATAGAAAACACCGTCTTTCTTATGCACGCCGCGCGCAAGGTATTCGAGGTTGACCTGGTGCACGATGCCGATGCCCGGGGGCACGACCTTGAAAGTTTCGAAGGCCTGCATGGCCCACTTCATGAACGTGTAGCGCTCGGTGTTGCGTTTGAACTCAAGCTTGGTGTTGAGGTCGAGCGCGTTCTTGCTGCCGTAATTGTCGATCTGCACGGAGTGGTCGACCACCAGGTCAACCGGTGCGAGAGGCTCGACTACCTTGGGGTTTTTGCCCAGGCGGTCGGCGGTGCTGCGCATGGCGGCGAGGTCCGCAAGCACCGGAATGCCGGTCAGGTCTTGCAGCACGATACGCGCGAGCACGAAGGGGATTTCCTCGGTGCGCGGGGCGTTGGGTTTCCAGTTGGCAACCTGGCGGATATTCGATTCGTTGACTTTCTTGCCGTCGCAATTGCGCAGTACCGACTCGAGCACGATGCGCATCGAAACGGGCAGGCGCGAGATTTTGACACCGAGGGCTTTTTCCAGCACCGGCAGTGAATAGAATTTGCCGGTCTTGCCCGAGGCCATCTTGAATTCTTGCAGCGTATTGAAGGGGTTGTTCATGCTTTGCTCCTGATGGTTTCGCCCGCGATGGCGGGATGGCGCGGGCGAGGTCGCTATTTTAGTGAAATCCGCAAAATCGCGCCGCCCTGACGGCGCGACCGGCTTGCGGCCGGATTATGCCGGCCGCTCAGATGACGAAGAGGTCGACGAACTCGTTCACCGGCATGGCTTCGAGCTTGGCCTGGTTCTGGCACAGCGCGAGGATGGCTTTTTGCTGCTTGACCGGGAAGCGGCGCGCCAGGTTGGTTGCGAACTTCGCCTCGAGCACCGGGATACCTTCCTTGCGGCGGCGGCGGTGGCCGATGGGATACTCGCACACCACTTCCTTGAGTTTTTTGCCGTCCTTGAATTCCACGGTAAGTGCGTTGGCGATGGAGCGTTTTGCCGGGTCGTGGTAGTCCTTGGTGAACAGCTTGTCTTCCACGCAGACCATCTTGTCGCGCAGCACGTCGATGCGCTTGTCTGAGGCGATGTTGTCCTCGTAGTCCGAAGCGGTGAGGCGGCCATGGATCAGCGGCACCGCCACCATGTACTGGATGCAGTGGTCGCGGTCGGCCGGATTATTGAGCGGACCCTTCTTGTCGATGATGCGGATGGCGGCCTCATGGGTGCGGATGGTGATCTTCTTGATTTCATCGACCGAACGACCGAGTTTCTTGAGCTCGGCGTGCAGCGTCATGGCGCACTCGACCGCTGTCTGCGAGTGGAATTCGGCCGGAAAGGATATCTTGAACAGCACGTTTTCCATGACGTAAGAGCCGTAGGGGCGCTGGAATTTGAATTCCTGGCCCTTGAACAACACGTCGTAAAAGCCCCAGCCCTTTGCGCTGAGTACGGAGGGGTAGCCCATCTCACCGGTCTTGGCGATAAGGGCGAGGCGCACGGCACGGCTGGTGGCATCGCCCGCCGCCCAGGACTTGCGCGAGCCGGTGTTGGGTGAGTGGCGGTAGGTGCGCAGGCTTTGGCCGTCCACCCAGGCGAGCGACAGCGCATTGATGACTTCGTCGTAAGACAGGCCCAGCATGTCGGACACCACGGCGGTCGACGCCACCTTGACCAGCACCACATGGTCGAGGCCGACCTTGTTGAAGCTGTTCTCAAGCGCGATGCAGCCCTGGATCTCGTGCGCCTTGATCATGCCGGTGAGTACATTCTTCATGACCAGCGGTTTTTTGCCGGCGGCGACGGCGTTGCGCGACAGCCAGTCGGCCATGGCGAGGATGCCGCCAAGGTTGTCCGAAGGGTGGCCCCATTCTGCGGCAAGCCAGGTGTCGTTGAAGTCGAGCCAGCGGATCATGGTGCCGATGTTGAAGGCGGCCTGCACCGGATCGAGCTGAAATTGGGTGCCCGGCACTTTGGCGCCGTTGGGGACCACGGTGCCCGGCACGATAGGCCCCATCAGCTTGGTGCAGGCCGGGTATTCAAGTGCCTCGAAGCCGCAACCGAGTGTGTCCATCAGGCACAGGCGGGCGGTGTTGTAGGCCTCCTTGCTACTGATCTTGGCTTTGGTGGCGTAGTTGGCGATGTCCACCAGCACCTTGTCGGATTTGGGGCGGACGTTGGAGATGTGTGCGCTCATGCGGGTTACCTTGCTGTTGTTTATGGGTGAAGGAGTGAAGGTGTGAAAAGTGAAAGGTGATGCGGGTCAGTGTGCGGGGTAGCTCAGGGTGAGGTGGTCTTCGCGGCGGCTGGAAATGTTGACTTCGGCGCGGCTGATCGGACGTAGTTGCGCCAGCGCCTGCACGATGGCGGTGCGTTCCACCAGCAGCGCATTGAAGTCCGCATCGCAGGCTGCCACGGGACGGGCGTAGTGCTGCAGTTCGTCGCACAGCAGCAGGCGGCGCGCTTCCAGTAGTTCGACGCACTGTTCCAGTGTGGCAGCTTGCGGGCGGGTTGTGGTGGCCATGGCGGACTCCTCTTTGAAGGCTTGTGTGGTGCTTACTTGCGTGATTTAAGCGGCAGGTACTGCTGATTTTCCGGTCCCGTGTAATGGGCGGTGGGGCGGATAATTTTGCCGTCTATGCGCTGCTCAATGACGTGTGCCGCCCAGCCCGAGGTGCGGCTGACGACAAAAATCGGCGTGAACATCGCGGTTGGCACGCCCATCATGTTGTAGGAAACGGCGCTGAACCAGTCCAGGTTGGGGAACATTTTTTTCTCGCGCCACATCACCGTTTCGAGCCGCTCGGCGATGTTGAACAGCTTCATGTCGTTCCTTTCCTTCGACAGGGTGCGTGCGACTTCCTTGATCACCTTGTTGCGCGGGTCGCCGATGGTGTAGACGGGGTGGCCGAAGCCGATGACAATTTCCTTGTTCTGGATGCGGCGCACGACGTCGGCTTCGGCATCGTCGGGGCCGGCGTAGCGGCTTTGCACCTCAAAGGCGACTTCGTTGGCGCCGCCGTGCTTGGGTCCGCGCAGCGCGCCGATACCGCCGGTGATGGCCGAGTACATGTCCGAGCCGGTGCCGGCGATGACGCGGCAGGCGAAGGTGGATGCGTTGAACTCGTGCTCGGCGTACAGGATCAGCGAGGTGTGCATGGCGCGCACCCACGATGCGGATGGCGTCTTGCCGTGCAGCAGGTGCAGAAAATGTCCACCGATGGAGTCATCGTCGGTCTCGACTTCGATACGCCGGCCGTTGAAGGCGAAGTGGTACCAGTAGAGCAGCATCGAGCCGAAGCAGGCCATCAGGCGGTCGGCGATGTCTTTGGCGCCGGGGATGTTGTGCTCGTCCTTCTCCGGAACCATGTTGCCGAGCAGCGAGCAACCGGTGCGCAGCACGTCCATCGGGTGCGCCGAGGCCGGTACGCACTCCAGCGCCGCTTTGAGGCTCGCCGGCAGGCCGCGTAAGGCCCTGAGTTTGAGTTTGTAACCGGCCAGTTCCGCGGCGTTGGGCAGCGTGCCGTGCACCAGCAGGTGGGCGATTTCCTCGAACTCGGCGTCGTCGGCGAATTCAAGGATGTCGTAGCCGCGGTAGTGCAGGTCGTTGCCGCTGCGACCGACGGTGCACAGGGCCGTGTTGCCGGCAGTGACGCCGGACAGGGCGACGGATTTTTTCGCTTTGGGCGCGTTGGGATTCGGTTCGGTCGGGCGTGTTTCAGCGGTGCTCATTTGCTTTTCTCCTTGGCAAACAGTGAGTCAAGTTTTTGTTCGTAGGCGTGGTAACCGAGATAGTCGTACAGGTCGTTGCGTGTTTGCATGGTGCTGACGAGGTTTTTCTGTGTGCCTTCCTTGCGCACGGTCTGGTAGACATTGAGTGCCGCCGCATTCATCGCCCTGAACGCCGACAGCGGGTAGAGCGCGATGGCGACATCGGCCGAGCGCAACTCATCCAGGGTGAACAGCGGCGTCGAGCCAAATTCGGTGATGTTTGCAAGGATGGGCACCTTCACCGCATCGGCGAACTGCTTGTACATGGAAAGTTCAGTCATGGCTTCGGGGAAAATGCCGTCGGCACCGGCTTCGACGCAGGCGCAGGCGCGGTCGATCGCCGACTGCAGGCCTTCGACGGCGAGGGCGTCGGTGCGGGCCATGATGAAAAAATCCGGGTCGGTGCGCGCATCGACCGCGGCCTTGATGCGGTCGACCATTTCGGTTTGCGTGACCAGCTCCTTGCCCGGGCGGTGGCCGCAGCGCTTGGCGCCGACCTGGTCTTCGATGTGCATTGCGCCGGCGCCGAACTTGATCAGCGATTTGACTGTGCGTCCGACGTTGAAGGCGCTGGCGCCAAAGCCGGTGTCCACATCCACCAGCAGCGGCAGCGAGCATGCGTCGGTGATGCGGCGGATGTCGGTGAGCACGTCATCAAGATTGGAGATGCCCAGGTCGGGCAGGCCGAGCGAGCCCGCGGCGACGCCGCCTCCGGACAGGTAAATGGATTTGTAGCCGCTGCGCTCGGCCATTCGCGCGTGATAGGCGTTGATGGCACCGATGCATTGCAGCGGTTTTTCCGACTTGAGTGCGGCGCGGAATTTCGCTCCGGCTGAAAGGGATTGGGTCATTTTGGATTCTCTCAGGTTAAAGTTTATCAGCCGGACTCAGGCAAAAAACGCCTTGGCGGCTTCTTCGGAAATGGTCACGCCCGTGACCCTGGCTTTTTGCAGGATTTCCCAGAAGTAGCGGTAAGTGGCGCGGTCGTGCAATTCGCCGGCATACTGGATCGGCCCCCAGTCGCCCGCTTGCGCCGCGAGCAGGATGTTGGCCGCGTCCTGCACCTCGGAGTAGTCGGGCTTCATCGCGTCGACGATGGACTGGATTTGTGTCGGGTAGATCGACCACATGCGCAAAAAGCCGAACTCGTGGCGGGCGCGGTAGGCATCATTGTAGGCAGTGTGCGGGTTTTTCAGGTCGAGCGTGACGTTGTGTGCCGGCACGATGCCGTTGGCGAGCGCCGCCGCGACCACTTCGGTCTTGGCGCGTGCGAGCAACTTGTGGTCGAACTGCGCCGGTGAACGCATGGCTGCGGCGGGGATGGCGCCGTGGTGCCCGGAGACAAAGTCCATCAGGCCAAAATCGAGCACCTGCAGCCAGGGCAGTGCGGCGATCGCCTGGGCATCGCGCAGTGCGCCGTGGGTTTCCACCAGCACGTGCAGCGGGATGGCGCGCTTGACGCCGTGGTTAGCCGCGCATTTCTGGATGTAATCGACCATCTCCGCCACTTGCGAGGCCGCTGTTGGTTTTGGGATGGTGATGTAGGCGAGCAGGTTGCCGGCGCCCGAAACCAGGATGTCGACGTCCTTTTTCCAGTGCGCATGCGTGTGGTCGTGCATGCGCACTCCGGCCTGCTTGTGCTTGTTGGCCGGCGAGTTGAGCATGCGCACGATCATTTCGGCGTGCTCTTTTTCCTTGCCGGCCTGGGCGCCGTCCTCGCAGTCGCAGGTGATGTCGAAGATCGGGCCGAGTTTGTCCTGCAATGCGAGCGCCTTGACTATGAGTTTCTCACTGCCGGCGAAGTGCTCGCAGGACGGGATGACCGGAAAGGGTTTTTCACCCCGGAACAGGGCCTCGCTGGGATGAACGCGGTTCATGAGGATTTCCTTGGTATCAGCACTGTGTAATCGAGATCGAGCACAACGTTGGCGTGGTAGCCGCCGCTGTTATTCCTTATGGTGACCACTTCGGCGACCGGGAGATTCTTCACGCCGACCAGGCGCAGGCGCAGGGCACCGATATCACGGCGGCCGGGCAGCTCCCATTTGTCCAACACCTCGCTCAGTGCGTACAGCGTATCGCCGGCGAAGGTCGGGGCGACATGGCTGCCGCCGTTGATGGCGGCGATGATGAGCGCGTTCTCCAGCCCGTCGTGGGAGAGCGCCCGGCAAACTGACATGACGTGGCCGCCATACACCAGGCGTCGTCCGAATTGCGAGTCCTTCATGGCAAGGGCGTCAAAGTGCACGCGGGCGTTGTTTTGATAGAGGCGCGTCGCCAGCATGTGGTCGGCTTCTTCCACGGTCATGCCCGAGGGATGTTCGATGCGCTCGCCCGGTTCGTAGTCGTCCCACCAATGGCCGTTGTTCGTGGCGATGGTTGCAAATCCGGAGGCATCAAAGCCCGGCGGTATGCACAGCGCCTGCGGGGCGACAAATTCGCTCAAGGGCGGCACATGCGTCGCGGGCGCCGGTGCGGTCGCGTCCTGCTTGTGCACCATGACCCAACGCACCCAGGTGAGCACCGTTTGCTTGTTCTGGTTGTTGATGGTGGAGCGTACCCACACCACGCCCGATTTGCCGCTGGTGTTTTGTTTCAGTCCGATGACCTCGGAGCTGGCGCTGAGTGTGTCGCCGGCGTAGACCGGCAGCAAGAAGCGCACATCGGCGTAACCGAGGTTGGCGATGGCGTTGAGGGAGATGTCCGGCACGGTCTTGCCGAAGGCCACATGAAAGGCCAGCAGGTCGTCGATGGGACGGTCGCGATAACCGAGGGAATGGGCGAGCGGCCGTGACGAGGGCAGGACGTGGCGGGCCCCGGTCAGCGCCATGTACAGGGAACTGTCGCCCTCGCCGAGCGTGCGCGGCGTGGCGTGGACCATCTGCTGTCCAAGGCGGAAATCCTCGAAGAAATTTCCGCGGCGCGGTTTCATCAGGCTTGCGCGGCGTGAGTTTTCTCGATGGCTTCGACGCGGCCGACCACGCGCCGAGCCGCCACCACGTGCATCTGTTCGATCGGGTGATCGTTGGCGGCCACTCCGGCCGCCTTCTCAAGAAAGCGCGGATTGCTGCCCGGGGCATAAAGCCTGCTCCGGCAGCGACCGGAATATTTCATCGGGGGAGGTTTCCGCTTAGCCGAGCAGATGCTTCACACCGTCGCGCTCTTCGAGCAACTCTTTCAGGGTGAAATCCATTTTTTCGCGGCTGAAGGCGTCGATTTCGAGGCCGGTGATGCGCGTGTAGGCGCCGTTGGCGCAGGTTACCGGCACGCCGTACATCACGCCTTCGGGGATGCCGTAGCTGCCGTCGGAGGCGATGCCCATGGTGACCCATTTGCCGTTGGTGCCCAGCGTCCAGTCGCGGATGTGGTCGATGGCGGCGTTGGCGGCCGATGCGGCCGAGGACAGGCCGCGTGCCTCAATGATGGCGGCGCCGCGCTTGCCGACGGTCGGAATGTAGGTGTCGCGATACCAGGTTTCGTCGTTGACCAGCGTCTTGGCGGCGGTGCCGGCGATGGTGGCGAAGCGAATGTCCGGATACATGGTCGGCGAGTGGTTGCCCCAGACGACCATCTTCTCGATTGCATCGACCGGCTTGCCGGTGCGCGTGGCCAGTTGCGACAGGGCGCGGTTGTGGTCAAGACGCAGCATGGCGGTGAAATTGCCGCTGGGCAGGTCGGGTGCCGATTTCATGGCGATGTAGGCGTTGGTGTTGGCCGGGTTGCCAACGACGAGAACCTTGACGCTGCGCTTGGCGACCTCGTTGAGGGCTTTGCCCTGAACGGTGAAGATGGCGCCGTTGGCTTCAAGCAGGTCTTTGCGTTCCATGCCCTTGGAGCGCGGGCGGGCGCCTACGAGCAGGGCCACATCGGCATCCTTGAAGGCGACCTTGGCGTCAGAGGCGGCGACCATGCCGGCGAGCAGCGGGAAGGCGCAGTCATCGAGTTCCATCATCACGCCCTTGAGCGCGTTTTGCGCTTTTTCGTCGGGAATTTCCAGCATTTGCAGGATCACCGGCTGGTCTTTTCCAAGCATTTCGCCACTGGCGATACGAAACAGCAGGCTGTAGCCAATCTGGCCGGCGGCGCCGGTTACTGCAACACGAACGGGGGACTTGGCCATGGTGGGCTCCGAGGGAAAGAATTTTGAAGGATCGCAATTATGCGGTGCGGCGGTTCTTTTTGCAGCGGCCGAGCTGGAAAAGCTCGCTTTCCGGCGTAATGCTGCAGTGCACTAGTGCAAGATTCTATAAATGTTAGGCGCTCTAAAAAGGGGTGTCAATAACTATCTTATATCTTATATAAGACATATAAATAGTGATGGACTGGGCGATCTGCTTTGTGGAAGAATTCATCGAATGAATTCAGCCTCCCCGACCTTCAGCCCGCTTTATCGCCAGATAAAGGCGTTGATTTTGCAAAGCCTGCAGCGCGCGGAGTGGCGTCCTGGTGAGGTCATTCCGAGCGAGTTGGAGTTGGCGGCCCACTACAAGGTCAGCCAAGGTACGGTGCGCAAGGCCATCGATGAATTATCTGCCGAACATCTGCTGGTACGTCGCCAGGGCAAGGGCACATTTGTAGCGACGCACAGCGAAGCGCGCGCCCAGTTCCGGTTTTTGCGCTTGATGCCGCTGCAGGGCGAGCAGGAATATCCGCCCAGCCGGCTCCTTGAGTGCCGGCGTGCGCGCGCCAGTGCGGAGATTGCCCGAGAGCTGCAAATGAAGACCGGGGACAGCCTGGTGTTTTTGCGCCGCGTGCTCATTTTCAAGGGCGAGCCTACGGTGATCGACGAGATCTCGCTTCCGGGGAGTATTTTCAAGGGGCTTAGTGCGGCCAAGTTCAACGAGTACAAGGGCTCGATGTACAACCTGTTCGAGACCGAGTTCGGCACGCGCACGTTGCGGGCCGAAGAGCGAATCAGTGCACTTGCCGCTGATGCGGAAACCGGCAAGTTGCTCGAAGTGTCCGTGGGTACGCCGCTTTTGTGCGTGGACCGCGTGTCCTACACCTATGGTGACAAGCCGGTGGAAGTGCGGCGCGGCCTTTATCGCACCGATCGCCATTACTACAAGAACGTCCTCAGCTGACCGGTTTGGTCTGCCTTGACGCCGTCGGGTATTGCAATCGGTCGGCGTATCGCTGCCTGTCGCAGCGAGCCACTTTCCCGCATGGTGATTTGCGCGTGCCGCGGTGCGTTAATTCAAGTCTGTGCCGCCTATTCCGATAACTTCTTTATTGCAGGGCACAAAAGCTGCGGCAAGGCTGCTATAATTTTCTCTCGTGATGGGCGCGAGCTAACGCGGTCATCATTGCGAAGGAATACTCAAATGCCTGATTCATCAACAAAAAAAGTCCGTCCCATCTGGTTCAATTTAAGCCCGCTGAACCTGCCTCTTCCGGGAATGGTATCGATTCTCCATCGCATCAGCGGCCTGTTGCTGTTCGCCGGACTGGTGTGGCTGCTCTACTTGCTTGAAATGAGCCTGTCCTCCGAGGCCGGGTTCAATCATTTCAAGGCTTATATTGCCCATCCCTTGGTGAAGCTTGCCTTGCTTGGCTACCTCTGGGCTTACCTGCACCATTTTTGCGCCGGTATCCGCTATTTATTTCTCGACATTCACAAGGGCATCGACCTCATCACCGCGCGCAAGACCAGCTACGCGGTGTTTGCCGTCAGCCTGGGTGTGACAGCGATTCTGGGAGCCAAGCTATGGTAAAGCGCGTTATTACCGGCGCCCACTACGGACTGAAGGACTGGCTTGCCCAGCGCGTTACCGCGGTGATCATGGCCGCTTACACGCTGATGTTCGTGGTCGCGCTGCTGGTGGTGCGGGAAATCGATTTTTTCGTCTGGAAGGGTATTTTCAGCCAGGGCTGGATCCGCATGGCGACCTTCCTGTTCACCATCAGCGTGCTGATTCACGCCTGGGTGGGCATGCGCGATATCTGGATGGATTACATAAAGCCTACGGGCCTGAGATTACTGCTTCAGGTCGTCACCATATTGTGGCTGGTGGGTTGTGGCGGCTGGGCAATGCAGATTATCTGGAGGCTGTGACGTGGGCATCACGAAAAGATCGTTTGACGCGGTAGTTGTGGGAGCGGGCGGTGCCGGCCTGCGCGCGGCCTTGCAATTGGCCGAGGCCGGTGTCAAGACCGCCGTGCTGTCCAAAGTGTTTCCGACCCGTTCGCATACCGTGGCCGCGCAGGGGGGCATCGGCGCCGCCCTGAGCAACATGGGGGAGGACAGTTGGTTGTGGCACATGTACGACACCG
>JANXRV010000070.1:0-44805 GCA_025356665.1 Pseudomonadota bacterium | reverse complement strand
CCCTGAACATGTTCATCCATGACATCTATCATGACCAGAACATCATCAAGGCCGGCGTGATTCCGGCGGAACAGATCTACAAGAATGCCCAGTACCGCCCGGAAATGCAGGGGATCTCGGTCGCCTCCGACATCTATGCGCACATTGCCGGAGTTGACATCGTGCGCGCAGGCGAGGGTGAGTTCTACGTGCTGGAAGACAACCTGCGGGTGCCGTCCGGCGTGTCGTACATGCTGGAAGACCGCAAGATGATGATGCGGCTGTTTCCGGAACTGTTCGCCCGCCACGCCATCGCGCCGGTCGATCACTATCCGGACATGCTGCTCGATAACCTGCGCGCCGTGGCACCAGCGGGCGCAAACAATCCCACGGTCGTGCTGCTGACGCCCGGATCTTTCAACTCGGCTTACTTCGAGCACACCTTCCTCGCCCAACAGATGGGCATAGAACTGGTCGAGGGCCAGGACATGTTCGTGCGCGACGACACCGTCTATATGCGCACCACCCGCGGACCGACACAGGTGGATGTGATCTACCGCCGCGTCGACGACGATTTTCTTGACCCGCTGGCTTTTCGCAAAGACTCCATACTCGGCGTGCCCGGCCTGTTCTCAGCCTACAAGGCCGGCCGGGTGACGCTCGCCAACGCCATCGGCACGGGCGTCGCGGACGACAAATCAATGTACGTGCACGTGCCCGAAATGATCAAGTTTTACCTCGGTGAAAAGCCCATCCTCAACAACGTGCCCACTTACGAGCTGCGCAAAAAAGACGACTATGCCTATGTGCTCGACCACCTGAGGGAACTGGTGGTCAAGGAGGTGCATGGCGCCGGAGGCTACGGCATGCTGGTCGGCCCGGCCTCGAGTGCGGCGCAACTGGCGGACTTCCGCCAGCGCATCATCGCCTCTCCGGAAAAATACATCGCCCAGCCAACCCTCTCGCTGTCAACCTGCCCCACTTTCGTTGACGCAGGCATCGCCCCCCGTCACCTCGACCTGCGCCCCTTTGTCCTGTCAGGCAAGGGCAATAACATTGTCCCCGGCGGGCTCACCCGCGTTGCGCTCGCCGAGGGCTCGCTCGTCGTCAACTCTTCGCAGGGTGGCGGCACCAAGGACACCTGGGTAATGGAGCACTGACTGGTGAATGGGGAACAGGTAATGGAAGATCGTAAAACCAGGCAACCCTCGCGATTGACGGCGCATGACGCCACCATTCTCCATTCACCATTTACCATTCACCGCGTATGCTAAGCCGCACCGCCAACGATTTATTCTGGATGTCCCGCCACGTCGAGCGTGCGGAAAACGCCGCGCGCATGCTTGACATCACCTATCGCATGTCGCTGCTGCCTTACCGCATCCTCGATCAGGGTGAAAAATGGGCGGAGCCCTGGTCGCTGCCGCTGGTCTACACCGGTCTTGCGACCGGCTACTACGAACGCCACAAGGCGCTCACCGCCGAGGCGGTGCTCGACTACATGGTGCTCGACGCCACCAATCCGTCCAGCATCATCGCCTCGCTGCAAATGGCGCGTGAAAACGTCCGCGCCCAACGTGGCACCGTAACCTCCGAAATGTGGGAGAGCCTCAACACCACCTGGCTGGAAATCCGCAACACCACCTACGCCAAATTGCAACGTCAGGGGATAGGCGAATTTTTCGAATGGGTGAAGATGCGAAGCCACCTCTTTCGTGGCGTCACCTTCGGCACCATGCTACGCGACGAGGGCTATCGATTCATCCGCCTTGCCACCTTTATGGAGCGTGCCGACAACACCGCGCGCATTCTTGACGTCAAGTACCACACCCTGCTGCCCACGGTTGAGGATGTCGGTGGCGCGGTGGACTATTACCAATGGGGCGCGCTGCTGCGCTCGGTTTCTGCGTTTGAGTCTTATCGCAAGATTTATCGCGATGTCATCACGCCCATTCGGGTCGCCGAACTGCTGATCCTGCGCGCCGACGTACCCCGCTCGCTGCACCACTGCATGAACGCCATCTACGAAATTTTTACCGAACTCTCCGACACGGCAAGCCAGGAACCGGAGCGCCTCGCCGGAGAAATGCATGCCGGCCTGCATTATGGCCGGACCGAGAAAATCATGGCGCATGGATTACACGAATACCTGATGGAATTTGTCGAGCAGATGGACGCCCTTAACCGCGAGGTTAACCGGCATTTTCTCGCACCGGCCTCCTCTTGAACAAGACCCAAAACAAGCCATTTTTTATATTGATATTTAATGCCGGTTGCCCGCCCCATCCGCATCCTCTATGCTCTAGTTTTTCCGCAACTGCACAATTGCCACTATTGCAATGACTTACTGCGTAGGTATCATCCTGGACGCCGGTCTGGTGTTCGCCTCCGACTCACGCACAAACGCCGGTATCGACCAGATTTCGAGCTTTCGCAAGATGAAAGTGGTCGATCGCCCCGGCGACCGCGTGGTGGTTGTAATGAGCTCCGGCAATCTTTCCGTGACACAGAGCGCCATCAATCTGATGGAGCAAAAAGCGCGCAAAAGCGAAGGCCCGATCAACCTGTTCACCGCCCAGTCCATGTTCGAGATTGCCGGCCTGCTGGGAGAATGCCTGCGCGAGGTGCGGGAGCGCGATGCGCCCTATCTCGCCCAGCACAATATCGACTCGAGCGCGTCTTTCATCATCGGCGGCCAGGTCGCCGGAGACAGCCAACGCCTTTACCTGATCTATTCAGAAGGCAATTACATCGAAGCGACACAGGAAACGCCATTCTTCCAGATTGGCGAGACCAAGTACGGCAAGCCCATTATCGATCGCGTGATCAAGAACTCCTCCAGCCTGGTCGAAGCGAGCAAATGCGTGCTGGTGTCCTTCGACTCGACCATGCGCTCCAACGTGTCGGTCGGCCTGCCCATCGATCTGCTGACCTACGACAACAACAGCCTGAAAATCGGACTGCAGCGGCGCATAACCGAGAGCGATCCATACTTCAACATGATCCATACGCAGTGGGGCGAAGGCCTGCGCCGCGTGTTCGCACAGCTTCCCGACCCAAAATGGGACGACACCAGCGCCGTTGCGACCCAGCAAAACGGGCAGATTTTCAAGTGACCCACGCCGATGCGCCGCAGGCGGCAGCCTGCGGCACGTCTATTGTAATTATTCCACCGATATTTCCACCGATATTTCCACCGCTTGTTCCGCTGATTTTTCCGCTGATTGTTCCGCTGATTGTTCGGCTGATTGTTCGGCTAATCACCACCCAGAGTGTCCGCTTGATTCTCCGCTTGATTGTCCGCTTGATTGTCCGCTTGATTTTCCACTTTATTGTCCGAATAAATCTCTTCGCAACAGCCCCCACGGGCGCCCGCCCATGTCCATTCGCGTCGCGCTAAACCACCGCACCCACTACACCTTCGACCGCAGCGTCGGGCTCTCGCCCCACGAAGTGCGCCTGCGTCCGGCGCCGCATTGCCGCACCCCCATCCTGAGCTACTCGCTCACCGTCCTGCCCGAGAAGCACTTCGTCAACTGGCAACAAGACGCCTACGGCAACTACGTCGCGCGCCTGGTCTTCCCGGAAAAATCCAGCCAGCTTCGTATCGAGATCGATCTTGTCGCTGACATGACCGTGATCAACCCCTTCGATTTTTTTGTCGAAGGCTACGCCGAGACATTTCCCTTCACCTATCCGGCCCTGCTGCAGCAGGAACTCAAGCCTTATCTCGATCCGGAAGCGGCCGGTCCGCTGCTGTCGAAGTGGCTGGAAAATTTCAAACGCGACGGATACAAGCCGGGCATGGCCATCGTTGATTTCCTCGTCGCTGCCAACCAACGCGTGCAGCGCGACATCGCTTATCTCGTGCGTATGCAACCGGGCGTGCAAACACCAGATGAAACACTGCAACTCGCCTGCGGCTCCTGTCGTGATTCGGGCTGGTTGCTGGTGCAGATCCTGCGTCACATGGGGCTAGCCGCGCGCTTTGTTTCCGGCTACCTGATCCAACTCACCGCCGATCAAAAAGCGCTGGACGGCCCTTCAGGGACCGACAAGGACTTTACCGACCTGCACGCATGGACCGAGGTCTACATACCGGGTGCCGGATGGGTCGGGCTGGACCCCACCTCCGGGCTGATGGCCGGCGAAGGACACATACCGCTTGCCTGCACCGCACTCACCGGCAGCGCCGCGCCGGTCATCGGATTTACCGATTTGTGTGGATCGACGCTTGATTTCGCCATGACCGTCACGCGCATCCACGAAGATCCGCGTGTCACCAAGCCCTACACGGAAACGCAATGGCAGGACATTCTCAAACTCGGCGCGAAGGTCGACGCCGACCTGCTGGCCGGCGATGTGCGCCTGACGCAGGGCGGGGAGCCCACCTTCGTTTCGATAGACGACATGGAAGGCGCTGAGTGGAACTACACCGCCTTATCGCCGGCAAAATGGAAGCTGGCCGAGCAACTCGCACAACGACTTGCCGGGCGCTTCGCGCCGGGGGCATTACGGCATTACGGTCAGGGTAAGTGGTACCCGGGCGAACCACTGCCGCGCTGGGCGCTTGCCATCCTGTGGCGCGTCGACGGAAAGCCGCTTTGGCGCGACGCCAGCCTGATCGCCGCGGAAGACGCCAAGACGAACCTAGATACGGCAGACGCGCAGCGATTCGGCACCGCGCTCGCCGCGGAACTGGGGCTTGACGCCGCTTTTCTTATCAGCGCCTACGAAGACGTCGTGCAGGCCGTACACCTTGAAGAGGCGCTGCCCGACAACCTCGATCCGCTCGAGCTGAACCTGGACGAACCGAGCGAACGCGCACGGCTCGCGCGCATGCTCGGACGGGGGCTAGGCAAGCCCTCCGGTTTCATCCTTCCCTTGAAGGCCTCCACTGTTGCGGCCGCCAAGTCGCCACAGAAAAACCCGCAGTCTACGCATTGGCACAGCAGCCCGTGGCCGGTAAAGCGCGAGCACGTTTATCTGCTGCCGGGTGACTCGGCGATGGGTTACCGCCTGCCGCTGGCATCGCTGCCGGAAGTGCTGCCCGAGGATGTCGAGAGCGAATTCCCGCGCGACCCCTTCGATGCCGCCGCCTCCTTGCACGATGCCCACGGCGCGGTCGAAACAATACGCGGTGAGAAAAAGGCCCGCCCACAAAAGAAGCCCCAACCGAAGGAAGTCGTGCGCACCGCGCTCGTGCTCGAAGTACGCGCAGGGCGCCTGCATGTGTTCCTGCCGCCACTGCAGCGGCTGGAAGACTTCGTGAACCTCATCGCCGCCATCGAGAACATCGCGGCCGCGCTGAACATGCCCTTGCGCACTGAGGGTTACCCACCACCTTTTGACACGCGCCTCAGGGTGCTCAGCGTCACCCCCGACCCGGGCGTGATCGAGGTCAACATTCATCCGGCCAAAAGCTGGAACGAGCTGGTGCACAACACCACCACGCTGTATGAGGAGGCGCGGCTGTCGCGACTGGGCACCGAAAAATTCATGCTCGACGGACGCCATACCGGTACCGGCGGCGGCAACCATGTCACGCTGGGCGGCATTACGCCGGCCGATTCGCCCATGCTGCGCCGACCCGACCTGCTCGCCAGCCTGATTACCTACTGGCAAAACCACCCGGCGCTTTCGTATCTTTTCTCCGGCCAGTTCCTCGGCCCGACCAGCCAGGCGCCGCGCGTCGATGAAGCGCGTGACGACAATCTTTACGAACTGGAAATCGCCTTCCAGCAAATCGCCGAACATCTTTCCTCCGGAGAGGAGAGTGCCAAGCCATGGCTGGTTGACCGGCTGCTGCGCCACCTCCTGGTCGATCTCACCGGCAACACCCATCGCGCCGAGTTTTCCATCGACAAGCTCTATTCCCCCGACGGCCCCACCGGGCGCCTGGGGCTGGTTGAATTCCGCGCCTTTGAAATGCCCCCGCACGCGCGCATGAGCCTGGTACAGATGCTGTTGTTGCGCGCCCTCGTGGCACGCTTCTGGAAAACGCCTTACCGCAGAAAACTCATTTATTGGGGCACCGAACTGCACGACCGCTTCATGCTGCCGCATTTTATCGAGCAAGACATGCGTGACGTGCTACGCGATCTTGCCCACACCGGTTACGAGCTGCGCGAAGAATGGTTTGCGCCTTTTCTGGAATTTCGCTTCCCGCGCCACGGCACCGCTGTCTACGATGGCGTGCAAATCGAGTTACGCCAGGCGATCGAGCCCTGGCATGTTCTCGGAGAGGAAGTCGCCCTTGGCGCCACCGCGCGCTACGTCGATTCCTCGGTTGAACGCCTGCAGGTCAAGGTCAACGGCATGATCAGCAACCGCCACCTCGTCGCCTGCAACGGCCGCGCCGTGCCGCTGCACCCGACCGGCACCCACGGCGAGTTTGTCGCCGCGGTGCGCTACCGTGCCTGGAACCCGCCCTCGGCGCTGCACCCGACCATAGGCGTGCATTCGCCGCTGGTGTTCGATCTGCTTGACACCTGGAACGGTCGCTCCATCGGCGGTTGCACCTATCACGTTGTGCATCCGGGCGGACGCAGCTACGACTCCTTTCCGGTCAACGCCAATGAGGCCGAAGCGCGCCGCGTCGCGCGCTTCTGGTCGCACGGCCACACGCCCGGCCCCATGAACGTCAAAACCGAGACACTCAATCCGCAGTTCCCCTATACCCTCGACCTGCGCCGCAAGCCCGCCTGAGACGGCCCCCGCACAGCCGCGCTCCGCAATCGCAGGGGCAAGCCGGAAGTTACCAAGCGCCACCGAAAAGGCGCGTATCCCCGGGCCATTCCCCGCCGGCGGCCATCGTCCAGGCCGATCAGTTTTAGAACCCGTGCAATTCGCCTGACTCATTGGCTCCAACAACAGGGCCGGTCATCACGGCCGATCCCGCCAATAGCGCGGATTGTCAGCGCGCCAGCGCGCGACGGCGAGGCTTCCAGCTTCAAAGCGAAACGCGACGGCACCGTCGAGGTCGCTCCTGTACAGCTGGGCGCCAGCTTCGATATAGCGCTGCACCACGTCGGCTCGCGGATGGCCAAAGCGGTTGCGATAACCATTGGTAAAAACCGCATGTGCCGGTTTCACCGCGGCAATGAATTCCGCCGTGGATGAAGTACGGCTGCCGTGATGGGGCACCAGCAGGACATCAGCCGCAAGCCGCGTTGGCGAGCGCAAAAGCAGCTCCGCTTCACTTGCACGTTCAATATCACCGGTGAGGAGTACAACCCGCCCGGCCGCCTCGATGCGCAACACACAACTCATGGCATTGGCCGCCGGCAGCCATTTGGCGTATTCATCCGCAAGCGGATGCAGCATCTCAAAACGCACGCCGTCCCACTCCCATTTCTGGCCGGCGTGGCAAGGCAGCCGGTAGGGCACCGTATCCATCAGCCGGTGGCTTGTCGCCAGCGATGACCAGACCTGCAGCACCGGCAGCGCCGCCGCCACCGACACCGCGCCACCAGCGTGATCCGAATCCTGGTGCGAGATCACCATCGCATCGAGGCCTGTGACCCCCTCGCCGCGCAACCACGGCAGGATGATGCGGCTGCCGCTGTCAGAGTCGGCACCGTATTGCGGCCCGGCGTCAAACAACAGACTGTGTTTTACCGTGCGCGCCACCACCGCAAGGCCCTGCCCGACATCGAGTACGTCAAGCCACAGCGCGCCTGTGGGCGGCACCGGTGCCTGCACAAAAAAAACTGGCGCGATCAGCGCCGCCCCGGCATAGCGGGCCGGAAACCCGCGCGGGGCCATGAGCCACAATACCCCGAGCAGCGCCGCAACGACCGTCCAGGGCGACGGACGCGCCTGCTGCCAGACAGCGAACTCACTCGACGACAGCAGGCGCAAAAACCACATCAAGCCCTCAAACAAACCATGCGCGGCCCGCAGCAGGATGCCCGCGCCAAGCCAGTCGGGCAACACCGCCCCGGCGAGCGCGAGCGGGGTCACCAGCAGGCTGACCACCGGAATAGCCAGCGCATTGGCCAGCGGCGAGGCAAGCGAGACCTGGCCAAACAACAACAACAGCGCCGGTGCAAGACCCACGGTCACCGCCCATTGCACCCGGCCCCATTGCATCAATTGCACCAAGCAGTGCGACGCCCCGTCGCCCCCGACACGGCCAAGGCCGACATAAAGAATCACCGCCACCGCGCCAAACGAAAGCCAGAAACCCGCGGAGAGCACCGCGAGGGGGTCGAGCACCAGAACCACCAGCAAAGCAAGCGCCAGCACCCGCGTGCCCGATTGGGTTCGCCCCAGCCAAAGCGCCAGCGCGACCGCGCCCACCATGTACAGCGTGCGTTGCGCGGGCACGGCAAAACCGGAAACAAGACAATAGGCAAGCGCCGCAAAGAAGCCGGCCACTGCGGCGAATTTTTGCGCCGGCAGCGACAACATCAGGCGCGTGGAGCGACGCCACAGCCATCTGGCCAGCAAGGCGGCGAGGCTCGCCACCATGGTGACGTGCAATCCGGAAATACTCATCAGGTGCGACACGCCGGTGCGCGCGAACAGTATCCAGTCAGCCGGCTCGATGGCACGTTGCTCGCCTATGGCCAGTGCGAGCAAAACACCGTCATAACGATGCTCGGGCAGCGCATCCTGAAAACGCTCGCGCATGCGTTCGCGCAAGCGTTGCAGCAGCGCGAACGGCGTGAATGCCAGCGCATCGAGGCGCGCGTTGGCAAGACCGTTTGCAGCAGGCCGCACGGTGCCCGTCGCACCTATGCCACGCTCCAGCATGGCCGCCTCAACATCGTAGTTGTGCGCATTGGCCGTGCCGTGGGGCAGTTTTAGCCGCACCGAAAAACGCCAGCGCTCGCCCGCCAACAGCGGTTGCACCAGCTGGAACTCTTCGGGGCTGAGGCCGTTGAACCAGGTGAGCGCGAGCATAGAAGGCACGCCAGCCGGAGCATCGTCCACAGCAAAGTCAAAGCGCACGCCACGCTCCAGGGGCTGGGGCAGGCTGGCGATCACACCCGAGACCACCAGGTCTCGCCCCTCCATCTGCCGATCAAGCCGGTCGGCGAGGCGCACATGCCCAAATGCGGCCGCCCAGGCAAACCCGATCAGAAAGCAGGCAATGGCTGAAAACGCCCGACTGGCGCGGGTTTTCAGCCATTTATTAAGACCAAAGAGTGCCGCGGCGGTGATGCAAATCAGCGTCAAATGCAACAGGCTGGGCAATTGCGCCTGTTGTTGCAACAGCCACACACCGAGGGCAAAAGCGATGATGTTGACACGCATCAAAACCTAACGCACCGCACGCGTTATGGTTACAGTCGCTGTGCGGACGCATAAATTTCAGCCAGCGCACAGCGCAATAATACCAAAGCACAACCAGACAAAAAAACCCGCGCCCGCCGTGCCGGGTCAATCCATGCCGGGCCCGTTTCTTTGGTGCGCCCATCGGCCTGCCCATTGCAGCGCACAGTTGCGGCGTTTCCCCGCTTACCGCTGACGGATTACCGATTACAATCAATGAAACAGCCAACACCATGCCACGCAAGTACTTCCGAAAATACCTTCCCGCCCACGAAACCATTCGTGAAAACCATTACGTCCGCCGGTTCGGCCCCTGGCTGCAACACCCCAATCTTTGGCACCTCAACCGCCGCTCGGTATCCGGGGGAGTGGCTGTCGGACTATTCGCCGGCCTGGTGCCCGGACCTTTGCAAATGATTTGCGCCGCCCTGCTGGCCATGCCCCTGCGCGTCAATCTTCCGGTCGCACTCATTACCACGCTCTACACCAACCCCTTCACCATCGGCCCGCTATACCTGCTCGCCTATGAATACGGCCGCGTGCTGCTTGGCAACGGTGCGGCAGATCCCGGATTCCCGCCGGATTTTATCTGGGCTCATCTATGGCTTTCGGTTGAAGCCCTGGCCGCCTGGGTTCTGACCCTCGGCAAACCGCTGGCACTCGGATTGCTCGCGCTTGGCCTTACACTCGCCCTCGCCGGCTATGCGATGGTGCAGGTCGGATGGCGCATTCAGGTCAGGCTGGCATGGCGCGCCCGTGCCCGCCGACGCACACGTGGCACGGAGGCCCCGAAACGATGAAATTCCGTGACCCGGCACAACGCAGCATCACCCACAACTTGTATCGCACCTTCGCCGGTCCGGTGCTGGCGCTGATGCTGGCGCACGCGGTGGGGACTATCGGCTACCGCCTCATCGGCGGCCCCCAATACAGCCTGCTCGACTGCTTTTACATGACCTTCATTACCATTGCGACCATCGGCTACGCCGAGATCGTTGATGTCTCACAAAGTCCGGTCGGGCGGATTTTCACCATGTTGATCGCCACCATAGGCATCGGCCTCGTCTATTACATGCTGGCCAAGATGACCATGTTCCTGGTGGCGGGAGAAATCAATGTCGCACTACGGAGAAGAAAAATGCTCAAAAAAATCGGTGCACTTAACCAGCACTACATCGTCTGCGGCATCGGCCGTGTCGGCTGCAATGTGGCGCATGAACTGTCCATCACCGACCGCCCCTATGTCGTGATCGACCACGACCTCGCCAATATCGAAAAGTATCGCGAACGTTACCCCGACGTGATGTGGATTCAGGGCGACGCCAGCGAGGATGAGCTGCTCAAGCTCGCCGGCATCGACAATGCAGCCGGGGTGTTCGCCGTCACCGGCGAAGACAGCAAGAACCTGGTCATCACCCTTTCGGCGAAACAACTTAACCCCAGGCCGCGCGTGGTGGCGCGCTGCCACGAGGTCAACTACATCGAAAAAATGCGCAAAGTCGGCGCCGACGCCATTGTCTCGCCGGACTTTACCGGCGGCATGCGCATCGTATCGTCGATGGTGCGCCCACAAGTGGTGAATTTTCTCGACGAGATGCTGCTCTCGGATAACAAGTTGCGCGTCGAAGAAGTGCACGTCCCCCCCAACGCCACCGAACGCACGCTGTCGGCCCTAGGCCTCGGGCATCGCGAGTTCATCATGCTGGCAGTGCGCTCGGGCGGCAACTGGCACTTCAATCCCGAGGGCAGTTACGCCGTGCGTGGCGGCGACACCCTCATCACCATGGCCACGCCCGATGGCAGGAAACTACTGGAAACGGTGTTTGCCGAATAGCGCAACTCAGCTTGCGTACCGAAACATGACGGCAGTCGGCGCGTGCGCTGCGCCTTGCCGCAGTGGAATCTCCTGCGCTATGCTTCACCCGCTGGCGACGCGAGCGTTGAAGCGCCCAGCGCACAGTCCAGGACGTTTTCAAAATAATCAAAGCCCGCCACCGGCAAACGCAGGAGATTACACATGGCAAAGCTCAACATCAACGGCAAGACCCGCGACATCACGGTGGAGAACGACACCCCTCTGTTGTGGGTGCTGCGCGAACAGGCCGGCCTGACCGGCACCAAATACAGCTGCGGCGTCGCACAGTGCGGCGCCTGCTCGGTGCATATCAACGGCGAGGTCCAGCGTTCCTGCTCGATTCCGGTGAGCAGTCTCAAGCCCGGCGACAAAATCGTCACCATCGAGGGCCTCTCGGCCAAGCGTTCCAACCCGGTGCAAAAAGCCTGGGACGAACTGGATGTGCCGCAATGCGGCTACTGCCAGTCCGGACAAATCATGGCGGCCACTGCGCTCTTGAAGAAAAAGCCCAAGCCGACGGACGCGGATATAGACGAGGCGATGACCAACATCTGCCGCTGCGGCACCTACCAGCGCGTGCGCGCCGGCATCCACCGCGCCGCCCAGATGATCGCCGCCAACGCCAAAGCCGGCGCGACTAAAGCCAAAGCATAAGGCCAGAGGAGACCGATCATGAAAAAAACCACGAATGTTGTGACCAACCCCTCGCGCCGCAAATTCATCGTCAACTCCGCCCTCGCCGGCGGCGGGCTCGCCCTTGGCTTCACGCTGCCCTTTGCCATTGGTTCGGGCGACGCCGCGGCCGCGGCCACCTTTGGCGCATCGACGGCAACGCCCGAACTCAACGCCTGGGTGGTGATCAAGCCCGACGACACCTGCGTCATTCGCATCGCGCGCTCGGAAATGGGCCAGGGCACACGCACCGGTCTGGCGCAACTGGTCGCCGAAGAACTCGAATGCGCCTGGAAAAATGTCACCACTGAATTTCCCACGCCGGGCCAGAACCTCGCGCGCAAACGCGCCTGGGGCGAAATGGGCACCGGCGGCAGCCGCGGCATCCGCACCTCGGAAGACTATGTGCGCCGCGGCGGCGCCGCCGCGCGCTTGATGCTGCTGCAGGCGGCAGCCGACCAGTGGAAAGTCCCGGTCGGGGAACTGACCGTGTCGGACGGCATCATCACGCACGCTGCCTCCAAACGCAGCACCACCTACGGCAAGGTCGCCCCCGCCGCTGCCAAACTCACGCCGCCCGACCTCAAGAGCATCAAGCTCAAGGACCCGCGCACCTGGAAAATCGCCGGCAAGCCGCTCAAGCGCCTGGACACCCCCGACAAGACCGACGGCAGCAAGATTTTTGCGATCGACCTCAATCTGCCCGGCATGCTGCACGCTGCGGTCAAGGCCTGTCCAGTATTCGGTGGCAAGCTCGCAAGCTATGACGAGTCCAAGGTCCTCGGCCGTCCAGGCGTGAAACGCGTGGTACGGGTCAATCCGTCTACCGTCGCCGTCGTCGCCGACACCTGGTGGCGCGCCAAGACCGCGCTCGACGCCCTGCCCATTGTATGGGACGAGGGCCCCGCTGCGGCGCAATCGAGCGCCACCATCGCCGAGCGCCTGCAAGAGGGTCTTAACGCGCAAAAGGTCTATGTCAGCCGCAACGAAGGCGACACCCCCGCCGCCATGGCTGGCGCCGCCAAGGTCATCGAATCGGTCTATAGCACCCCCTTCCTCGCCCACGCCACCATGGAGCCGATGAACTGCACCGCGCGATACACGGCGGACAAGGCCGAGGCCTGGGTGCCGACGCAAAATGGCGAGGGCTCGCTTGCGGCGCTCGCCGACGAGTCGGGAATTCCGCTTGCCCAGTGCGAGATCTACAAGATGGATCCGGGCGGCGGCTTCGGCCGTCGCGGCAGCACCCAGGAATACGTGCGTCAGGCCATCGCCATCGCCAAGCAAATGCCCGGCGTGCCGGTCAAGATGGTGTGGAGCCGCGAAGAGGACATGCAGCACGACTTCTACCGGCCCATTTCACAGGCCAAGCTGTCCGCCGGCCTCGACGCAGCGGGCAACCTGGTTGCGCTGCAGGTGCGCATATCGGGCCAGTCCATCAACGCCCTCGCCAATCCCGGATCCGTCATCGACGGCAAGGACGAGCGCCAGGTGCAAGGCTATTACGCCGCGCCCGGTGACGCCCAGCTTGGATACACCGTGCCCAACCTGATGGTCGAATACGCCATGCGCAACACCCACGTGCCTGTCGGCCCGTGGCGCGGCGTCAACACCAACCAGAACGGCCTCTACATGGAGTGCTTCATGGAAGAGGCGGCGCGCGCCGCCGGGATCGATTCGGTGGAGTTCCGCCGCAAGCTGATGGGCAAGCATCCCAAGCACCTGGCGGTGCTCAACGCCGCCGCTGAAAAAGGCGACTGGGGCAAACCGCTGCCGCCCGGCGTGTTCCGCGGCATCGCGCAATTCATGGGCTACGGCAGCTACTCGGCCGCCACCGCCGAGGTATCGATCAAGCCCGACGGCAAGGTCAAGGTGCATCGCATGGTGCTGGCGCTCAACTGCGGCCACGCCGTCAACCCCGACCAGATAGCCGCCCAGGTCGAGGGCTCGGTCGCCTACGGCCTGTCAGCGGCCTTTTACGGCGAAATCACCATCGACAAGGGCCGCGTGATGCAGTCAAACTTCCACGACTACCCGAGCATCAAGATCGCCGACATGCCCAAGGTCGAAACGGTGATCGTGCCGACCTACGACTTCTGGGGCGGCGTGGGCGAGCCGACCATTTGCGTGGTGCGGCCGGCGGTGCTCAACGCCATTTTCGCCGCGACCGGCAAGCCGGTGCGCAGTTTGCCGTTGACGCATCACAAGCTCGCCTAGGGTTAAAAGGTTAAAGGGTTAAAGGGTTAAAGGGTTAAATGGCTAAAACGCTAAAACGCTAAAACGCCAAAGGAAAAATCGTGGACGCAAACCAATTCGAAACTCAGCTCAATGCCGATGGCTATAACAATGTAGAGCGGCGCGAGGGTACGGCCAACTTCCAGGCCAAGCCGCACACCCATCCGTTTGCGGTGCGCGCGCTGGTCCTTGCCGGCGAGTTCACGCTGAACAAGGAAGGTGTGCCGCAGACCTATCACGCCGGTGAAGTGCTGGCCATGGACGCGAACTGCCTGCACTTCGAGGCATTTGGGCCCGAAGGCTCTACCTATATCCTCGGGCGCAAGCATCCGGCCTGAAGGCGTTTCCCCGGCGACATCTGAGGACGGGCATCGCCCGGAAAGCCTTATCTGGCGCGGATTTCCAGCTGTAGGGCTTGCGCATCGCAGGTGATATGCTGGCGTCAGCATGAACACCGCCCTGCCCGTTCTGTATTCGTTTCGCCGCTGCCCCTACGCGATGCGCGCGCGGCTGGCCCTTGCGGTCAGCGGGACACGCTGCGAGCTGCGTGAAGTGGCGTTGCGTGACAAGCCGCAGGAAATGCTCGCCGCCTCGGCCAAGGGCACCGTTCCCGTACTGCTAACCCCGCAAGGGCGCGTCATTGACGAGAGCCTCGACATCATGCTTTGGGCGCTGGAACAAAATGACCCGGAAGGCTGGCTCAAACCGCAACATGGCTCGACGGCCGACATGCTGCAACTCATCGCGCAATTCGACGGCGGCTTCAAGCACCACCTCGACCGCTACAAATACCCCAACCGTCACGCCAACGACGGCACGGCACCGGACCATCGTGCAGCCTGCGCCACGCATCTGCTGCCCCTGGAACAACGCCTGGGCGACATTGCATTTTTTTTTGGCCGCCATGCGACCCTTGCCGACATGGCGATCGCGCCCTTTGTGCGCCAGTTCGTACATACCGATGACGCTTGGTTTGTAAGCCAGCCCTGGCCGCACCTCGTCGGCTGGCTATCCGCTTGGGAGAATTCGGCCTTGTTCAATCGCGTCATGCACAAGTACGCACCGTGGCATGCGGGGCAACCGGAAACGTTATTCCCTGCGCAAGACGCCGTTCTACCCTGATTGATCCCGTCCCGGTACGCCAGGACCTTGTCGTGAGTATCGGGCGCGTGGTCGAGGTTGGTGCGCTCATTTGTCGGCAACGCGCATGCCCTTTTCGTCAACCACCGCCTCACCGTCTTCCTTGTTCAGTGCGCCCCGTTGCGGCAGCGCCAGGATATCGAGCACGGATTCGGACGGCCGGCACAACCGCGTGCCAAGGGAGGTCACCACGATCGGACGATTGATTAGAATGGGGTGCGCCATCATGGCATCGAGCAGTTGCGCGTCGGTCAGCGCGGGGTTGTCCAGGTTCAATTCGTCGTAGGGCGTGCCCTTGCGCCGCAGCAGGGCGCGCACAGGAATGTTCATTTGCGCGATCAGCTCAAGCAGGCGCGCGCGTGTGGGCGGCGTCACCAAATACTCGATGAGCTCGGGCTCCGCTCCGGCGTTGCGGATCAGCGCAAGCACGTTGCGCGAGGTTCCGCAATTGGGATTGTGGTAAATCGTTACCGCTTCAGCTGCCATGAATGCATGTCCTTTCAGGAATTCAGACCGTGGATTTCGCCGATGCGCCCAGCGCATGAGCGAGCCACACCGCCACAGCCGCCCCCGCCAGTTCGGCGACAATGAAACCAGGGGCGCTTGCCGGGGCGATACCCGAAAAGCTGTCGCTGAACAGGCGGCCCATCACCGCTGCTGGATTGGCAAACGAAGTTGAGGACGTGAACCAATAGGCGGCGCCGATGTAGGCGGCGACCATCGCCGAGACCTTTGGCGCCGGGGCCTTCAGGATCACCAGCAGCAGACCGGCGGTGGCCACGACCTCGCCGAGCCATTGCCCGCCGCCATCACGGGCTTTGGTGGAAAATTGAACGATGCTCATATCAAACATGGCATGGACAAGCCAGGCGCCGAGCACCGCGCCGGCAAGCTGGACGGCAATGTAAGGCAGCAGCAGGGAACGGGGCAATGCGCCGCGAAACGCCATCACGAGCGATACGGCCGGATTGAAATGCGCACCGCTGATCGGGCCGAACACCTCGATGAGAATGTAAAGACCGCATATCGTCGCGCCGGTATTGCCGATGAGCGCGATCGCGTCATTGCCGCCGGACAAACGCTCGGCCATGACCCCGGAACCGATCACGATCGCGAGCAACAACGTCGTGCCCAGTGCCTCGGACAGCAATTTTTGACGGGTAAGAATTTCCATGGTCAGTCTCTCTGCGTGCTGTTCAGGGGATATCCAGATTCCGCAACGTGGCCTATTCACCCTTTTCGCGCAGACGACCGATCTGGTCGAGTTCGTGTTTGAGCGCCATGCCTTCAAGTTTCGCAATAGGCAGGCTGGTAAAGAGCGAAATACGGCGGTTCATCAATGCCGCAGCATGCGCGAAGGCGCGGCGCTTGTCCTCGTCGCTGCCCTGCACCGCCGCCGGATCCTCGATACCCCAGTGCGCGCTCATCGGCTGGCCCGGCCACACCGGGCAAACCTCGCCGGCCGCGTTGTCGCAGACGGTAAAGATGAAATCCATTTGCGGCGCTCCGGGCTGCGCAAATTCATCCCAGCTCTTGCTGCGCAGATCGGCGACCGCCATGCCCTGGGCTGCAAGAAATTCAATCGCAAACGGATTGACCGTTCCGCCCGGGTGGCTGCCGGCACTAAAGCCGCGAAAGCGGCCCTTGCCAAGATCATTGAGAATGGCCTCGGCTAGAATGCTGCGCGCCGAATTGCCGGTGCACAAAAACAGTACGTTGAATACGCGGTCTTGCATGAGAGATAGTCCCGTCAATTGACGCCGGATTTATCGGAACGGCGACCCGCCGGCCGTCGGTGCTTGGAAATGGCCTTGGCGGCGACAGCAACGGCCGTCACCTTTGGCAAACAGCTGTTACCGTTACAGCAATTTTCGGTAAGGAATACGAGCAAGTCGTCCATGCCAGAAAAGTCGGCGGTGTAATAAATAAAGCGGCCGTCCTGCCTGCCGGTGATCAGGCCTGCGCGGGCAAGATGCGCCAGATGGAAAGACAGGGTCGCCGGCGCCAGGCCGAGCCGCTCGCCTATCACCCCTGCGCTAAGCCCCGCCTCCCCCGCCTGCATCAGCAGCCGGAACAGGGCGAGGCGCGTTTCCTGCCCGAGCGCAGCGAGACGGGCGACAGCGTCACTTGATTTCATATTTCCAGTATTATCGAAATATTTGCCACGGGCAAGTTAAGGATTTGTTACGTGCCGGAACGCTGGCAGCGCCGAAAGCCGATTGGTCGAGCGCAACCAAGGCGGCTACTTCGCCTCCGGCACGAGACGGCGTGACAGGGCGCCATAAAATGCCTCGGAGCGAAAGCGTAAGAACCGCAGCGCATTGCCGTTCACCTCGACGTCATAGCATTCCTCTTCTTCGGGAGGCGCAAGACGCGTCCAGCAGAATTGGCCACGCGCTACTCGCCAGGAACCCCGCACCGCTGAACCCAGCGCTATGCCGGAAAAACTGCCGTCCCGGCCAAATTGGTAGGAAAAATGGGCGCCATCGGCGAATTCTTGCCCAGCGAGCAGAGATGCAAGCTCCCCGCTGCGAACCGCACGCCAGCTCGCTTCACGTGAGAACGCCAGCGCTGACAGAGCGAGCGCGAGGCAAAAGAGTGTGCCAATCCAGGGCCTGCGCGCGGCAATCACGCCACGCCCAAGCGCCACAGTGAGGTCACTTCCGCTTTGCGCGCCGCGTACAAGGGATCAACCGCATCGGAGGCCTTGGGATGATGCGGTTTCATGTCCGATCGCCCCAGCAGCCGGAGCCCGGACGTCTCAACCAGCGCCAGCAAAGTATCGCGCGAGCGAAGCCCCAGATGCTCCGCGAGGTCGGAAAGGATCAACCAGCCCTCGCCGTCCGGCGCAAGGTGCGCGGCAAGGCCGCCAACAAAGGCGCGTAACATTCTGCTTTCCGGATCAAATATGGCGTGTTCCAGCGGCGAACTCGGCCGCGCCGGGACCCAGGGTGGGTTGCAAATAATCAGCGGCGCACGCCCGGGCGGAAACATGTCTGCCTGCAACACTTCGACCTGGCCGGCCAGGCCGAGCCGCGCGATATTTTCATTGGCGCAGGCGATGGCGCGCGGATCCTGGTCGGTGGCGATCACATGCGCGACACCACGGCGCGCGAGCACGGCGGCGAGCACGCCGGTGCCGGTACCGATATCAAAGGCGAGCTTTAGCGCATCCTGCGGCAGCGGCGCCGATGCAACCAGCGTAATGTACTCACCGCGCACCGGCGAGAACACGCCGTAATGCGGATGAATGCGACCGCCCAGCGCGGCAATCTCCACGCCTTTTTTCCGCCACTCATGCGCGCCATTCAGGCCAAGTAACTCGCGCAAGGAGGTGACCGATGCCTCGCCGCTGGCACCCCAGCCTTCGGCAATCGCCTCATGCAAGTCGGGAGCGCGACGCAATGCGATGCCATAGTCGGCCTCGACCGGGATCAGCAGCGCGCCAAGCGTGCGCGCACGCTGGGATTGCGCCAGTCTATGCAGGTTGAAGGCCTCGGTCAGCGAAGCGGGCGGCTTGGCCTTGTTGCGCGGCTTCGCGTCGGCGCGGCGCGCCATCGCCTGCAACAACTGGCGTGCATTTTGAAAATCACCACGCCACAACAAGGCTGTGCCCTCACAGGCAAGCCGGTAGGCGGCATCGGCGGTCATGCTGTTGTCCGAGGCGACGAGCACTTTACGCGGCGGTGGCGAGCCGCCTTCGGAACGCCAGCGCACCGAATGACTTTGCCCCTCCTCGATCCAGCTGATGAGCTGCACCGGGTTCACCGCCACGGAAACCCCGCGATGATCGATACGGCTTTCACGCGGCGTTGCCCGCGTCACCCCGCCCTTGGCGCAACTGCGCAAGATGCGGGTATTTTTCCGTCAGCAGCGAGCCGTGGTAATAGGTCGGCTTGAACGCCGGATGGGCGCGCAGGTGTTCGTACCAGCGGGCCACCGCCGGTTTGTCCGCCCAACTGGCGTTGAGGTTGATATCGTCCATGCGCACGATCACCGGCATCATCGCGATGTCGGCGAGCGTGGGCTTCGCGCCCATCAGCCACGGACCGCCGCTCTCAGCCAGCCAGTCGTTCATGCGCACCACCGCGCGGTCGAGCCGGTCCAGCGCCTGCTCCATTTCCTTGGGCGGAAATCCGGTGCGCCCCATGCTCAACAGGAACTCCTTGCGCAGGGGCTTGGCGTTCGCCAGGGCGAGAAATTCCTCCTCGCTCATTTTCTGGAAGTGCGGCAGGAATGCCAGGTTATAAGAGGGCACGCGCACCGCCGGGGCCGGGATCTCGTCGATATAACGCATCATCCAGCGCATGCGGCCGCGCTCGACCGGATCTTCGGGGGTGAAGCAAGCGATCTGCGACCGGGTTTCATCGAGATACTCGATGATCACCGCTGAATCGAGCACCGCCCGGCCCTTATGCAGCAGGGCAGGCACGACACCGTTGGGGTTGATGGCGAGGTAAGCCGGCTTGAGTTGCTCGCCGGAAAAAAGATCCAGCTTGTGCTCTTCGAAAGCAATGCCCTTGGCGTTGAGCGAAAAGCGCACGCGCTGGCTGCACGTGGACTGAGGTGCGTTGTAGAGGACAAATTCAGTCACGATGCATGGCCTTTAAAGTTGGCGCCCAGGGTTTCACTGAACAAGGGGCAAGTCCCCTTGTCTATCCCCCGCTGCAGAGGGAAGCTTGTCAAGATGCCCTCCTTTGCAGGACTTGTGCAGCACTTGAGCAGAACTTGAGCAGGACTTTATCAGCGCATCCCTAGGGTAACCGCCAAGCGCCCATGACGGCAAGCGCAGCCTCGCATTCACGCCATACCGGACGAATGGCTGGAAACCGGCTTCTGGTGCGGGTTTCCAGCCGTCGCATCATGGCCGCACACCCGGTGTCTCCATGCTCATGCCGCGTGCGCGCCACATCAGGAAGAGCTCAAGTTCTACCAGTTCGGGTGCACCGTAGGCCGGATTCTCCGAACGCGTGCCGGCGAGGCAGTTGCGCAACCGCCGCTGCAGCGAGCCCACGCCCTGCCACTCCAGCCGGTAAAGCGGGTACGCATTCGGATGCGCCTGCGGTATCGGTGTGCCGGCAAGCTGGCGTCCGGCATTGTCGTCGTGGCATTGTGCGCACGAGAGATTGAGCTGGCCCTGGCGGCGCTCGTAGGCAACACGTCCAGCCTCGATCAACTTTCTCGTTCGCGCGTCTTCGGCCACCGTCACGGGCAGGCCACGCGCCTGCCGGCCGACAAACGAGGCGAGCGCCAGCAGGTCGCGGCTTTCGTAGGCCAGCACCGGCGCCTGCTGCCTGTCGGTGCGGCACACGTTGATGCGTTGCTCCAGGTTGAGCAGCTTGCCACCGGCATCGAGCGCAGGATGGCGCGCCGCAACGCCCTTCATGCTCGTACGCGCGTCGCCATGACAGTCGGCGCAGGATAGGGCCGCCGCGCCTGCCTTGCGCTTCCACAAGGCCTCGCCGTCGAGCACCCAGAGCATGGCCGGATTGGCCGCATCGTCGTCCTGCATGGCGCGCGTCTCGCGGCTCATCAACTCGTAACCGGAACGCCGCCCGGTTGGGGGATCGGCGGCCGCCGCGATCGCGCCAGTCAGTGTTACGGCCAGCGGCGCGAGCAGCAAACCCAGGGCGACGCGGCACAACAAGCGCTGCATCAGGCGACGGTGATAGTCACGGATTCGGTCACTGAAAAGCCATTGTCCCCGGTCCACTTACCGGTGATGACGCCGCTGTCGGCGACAAGGATCGAGAACGCAAGGTAGGGATTGGCTGCGATGGCCGGATGGAGCTGTGCACCGAAGACTTCCTCGCCGTTATACATGCAGACAAAGTCGGTGACGATGTCGCGGGCAATCAACGCGCCGAACTGGGTGCGGCGAAAACCGGTTTCCATGTCGTGCGCGATCAGCGCCTTGACCTCGATGATCTGCCCGCGGCGCGGGTTGGCCGGCAGGCTGAGAAGCGCGCGCGCCATCAGATCTCCTCCAGGCAGGCGGCCAGCGTCACCACCGTGTCGGCGCTGCCGGACCAGAATGTGCCATCGGAGAGTTCGCAAATAGCCAGCACCGTTTGCGTGTCGGCCAAGCGCACACGCGTCGACGCTGTCGCACGACCGCTACGCGGACTGAAGCGAAAACTCACCACGTCGGGTTGGGGGTTCTTTTCCGTGATGACGTGGATCGCCCTGACGTAATTTTCCGCCGTCATCGGACTGTCTACCTTCACCGCCATGGTGACGGAATTACCGTTGTCGACGAGCTCGGGAATTTCCAGCGTAACCCTGCCCTTGCTGACCGCGGCCCCTCGGGTCACCCGCTGGATTGCCGCCAGACGCGCCGCGACCAAAGACTGCGGTGCGGCCGCAGAACGCCCGGGCGAGGTTTGCGCCAGCGCGCCGGATATGCCTGATATGCCGGTGGCTTCGAGCACCAAACCCGCCGCCGCGCCGCTGGCGGCGAACAGCACCTTACGCCGCAGGGCAGCGCGCTTTCTGTGATCTGGTTTCATTTAATCGCGCAAGGTCTTTAAAAAAGCCACGACATCCTCCACTTGCTCCGCTCTCAAAATCGGCTTTCCGGAAAACGCCGGTGCCACACGCGTGAGGCCTTCAGTCTTGTAATACGCCGGCATGATGCTCGCCGGATTCAATCGCCCTGAATCGACAATGCGCAGGCGCAACTGCCCTTCAGACAAGCGATTGCCCGCACCGTTCAATGCCGGGGCAAGATCGCCCTGAAACCGTTCCTCTGGAAACGGGCCGCTGTGACACAGCAGACACAATCCGACCTGCCGGTTGCCAACGATCGCACGACCGCGGACGGCGTCCCCACCCAAGCCTGTCAGCGACACCGGAATGGCATCGCCTGCGACTTCAAATGACTGTGCCAGAGCAGCCGGACAAGACCAGGCGGCGAGAAGAAATAACACCGATACAGAGTGTTTATTGAATTTCTCATAAACCATGACATCTTCACCACAGCACCCCACCAGCCCCCTCCCCCTCGACGGGGGAGGCTTGGGGAGAGGGTGAAAGTCCGCCCAATCCAATCTGTCGGCATTCCCCCTCTCCCTGTCCCTCTCCCGCAAGGGGGGGGGGGGAAACGTGCTGATGAGCTTGCCTAGACCATGGTCAAACCATGATTTTTCAGCGGAAAAGTCCGATACCGCTTGCCCGTTGCCGCGAAAATCGCGTTGAGCACCGCCGGCGCTGCGACGCAAATCGTCGGCTCGCCCACGCCGCCCCAAAATCCGCCCGAAGGCATGACAATGGATTCGACCTTGGGCATTTGCTTGATGCGCATGGAATCGTAGCTGTGGAAATTCTCCTGTTCCATGCGGCCGTCCTTGACCGTCATTTCCTGGCTGAACACGGCCGACAAGCCGTAAACAAAGGAGCCGGCGATCTGGCGCTCGATCTGCGCCGGATTTACCGCATAGCCGCAGTCGGTGGCGGCCACAATGCGCCGCACCTTGACCTTGTTGCCACCGGTCACCGACACCTCTGCCATGGCGGCAACGTAGCTGCCGTAGCCGCGGAAATGCGCCAGGCCGCGATAGACGCCCTTGGGCGCTTTCTTGCCCCAGCCGCCTTTTTCAGCGACAGCGTTAAGCACCGCCAGCGACTTCGGATTATTGGACATCAACTTGCGACGGAACTCCAGTTGATCCTGTCCGGCCGCATGCGCCAGCTCGTCCATGAAGCATTCCATGAAAATGGCGTTCTGGTTGATGTTAACCCCGCGCCAGAAGCCAGGCGGCACATGCGGGTTGCGCATGGCGTGATCCACCGTCAGGTTGGGGATGGTGTACTCGAAAGAATGCTCGCCACCGGGCCAGAAACCCTGGAACACGTTCGGATCCTTGCCGTCCTTTTCCAGCGCTTCGGGACGCACCGAGGTCAGGATGGACTGGCCCGACAGGCGGATTTCAAGCCCGGTGAGATTGCCGCTCGCATCGAGGCCGCCGGTGAGCTTGGCCTGCATGATGGGGTGGTACTTGCCGTGCAGCATGTCCTCCTCGCGTGACCACAGCAGTTTGACCGGCGTGCCCGGCATCTCCTTGGCAATCAGCACCGCCTGGGTGACATAGTCGGTCATGCCGCGCCGGCCGAAACCACCGCCAAGATGCAGCTTGTTCACATCGCACTTGGAAACCGGCAGGCCGGAAGCCTCGGCCGTGGCAGCCAGGGCAGCCTCGCCGTTTTGCGTCGGGCACCATACTTCGCAACGATCCGCGGTGTACAGCGCGGTGGCGTTGTTCGGCTCCATCGGCGCGTGGTTCTGGTAGGGATAGGCGTAGACAGCCTCTATTTTTTTGGCTGAGCCGGCAATGGCCGCCTTAGCGTCGCCTTTCTTGTTGTGCACAAAAGCCTGCTCGGCGGTGAGGCCTTCCTTCAGTACCTCGGCGATGCTGGCACTGGAAACCTTGGCGTTGGCACCACCGTCCCACTCGACGCTAATGGTGTCGAGGGCCGTCTTGGCATGCCACCAGGTGTCGGCGACAACAGCGACGGCCGTATCCCTGACGCGGACAATTTTTTTCACGCCAGGCATCGCCTCGGCTTTGCTGGAATCAAAACTCTTCAGCTTGCCGCCGAAAATTGGGCAGTCCTTGATCGCGGCATTGAGCATGCCGGGCAACTTGAGGTCGGCGCCGTAAATCTGCTTGCCGGTGAGCTTGTCCATCGTGTCGAGACGCTTGACGCCTTTGCCGATGAGCTTCCAGTCCTTCGGGTCCTTGAGCGGAACATCCTTCGGTGCCTCAAGCTTGGCGGCCGCCTCTGCGACCTTGCCAAAGGTGACGCGGCGATTGCTCGGCGTGTGCGTGATGATGCTGTTGGCTGCAACGCACTCGGAGGCCGGGACTTTCCATTCATTGGCCGCCGCCTGCACCAGCATCATGCGCGCCGCCGCGCCGCCCTTGCGCACGTAATCGTGCGATGTGCGGATGCCGCGGCTGCCACCGGTACCAAAGTCACCCCAGACGCGCTTACGCGCGACGTTGGTGCCCGGCGTCGGATATTCGGTGGTGACCTTGGACCAGTCGCATTCGAGTTCCTCGGCAACCATTTGCGCCAGGCCGGTGAGCGTACCCTGGCCCATTTCCGAGCGGGCGATACGCACCACCACGGTATCGTCCGGCCGGATCACAACCCAGGCGTTGACCTCCGGCGCGCCATCCGCGGCACGTACCACACCGGGACCAAAGGGAATGTTGAGCCCGAGCACCATGCCGCCGCCAACGGCGGCGCTGCTGATCATGAAGGCGCGACGGGATACGTTCAGGCCGGTAGTTTTGAGAGCATTTGTCATGGTCTTCTCCTCAGGCCTTGGCCGCTTCGTGAATCGCGGCACGCACGTTCTGGAAGGTGCCGCAACGGCAGATGTTGGTGATCGCGTCATCAATTTGCGCGTCGGTCGGTTTGGGCGTCTTTTTGAGCAACGCCGAAACGGCCATAATCATGCCCGACTGGCAGTAGCCGCACTGCGGCACTTCGTTGGACAGCCATGCCTGCTGCACCTTCGTCAGCTTGCCATTCACCGCGAGTCCCTCGATGGTGGTTATTTTCTTGCCGGCAACACTGCCGACCGGCACAACGCAGGAGCGCACCGCGGCACCATCGATGTGCACCGTGCAGGCGCCGCACTGCGCAACGCCGCAACCGTATTTGGTTCCTGTCAGGCCGACCTGCTCGCGCAGCGTCCACAACAGCGGCGTGGCCGGATCGACCTCAACTTCGATATTTTTCCCGTTGATATTCAGGCGTGTCATCAGAGTTCCTCCTCGTTGAATCCGTTTATGCAGCGAGTGTCAGGTAAGCGTGCAACTGAACAATTTTATCGAAGATGCGCGCGCCAAGGACGCAATTGGCGCCCAAGCCTGTCAGCTTCAGTCACGCCAATATAAGGGGTAGCGCGTCCAAGAACAAGTATGCAATATGCGATTTGTATGCAATATGCGATTCTGGGCTACTGTGACGGCCTTGCCCGAGACCACAGGCAAACAGCCCGGCTCAGCACTGCGGAGCCGTTGCGAGGCATGCCACCATGACGGACAATTCGTCAGGCGATCAACGTAAATCCTCAACGCTCGAGCACGTAGAGATCGGGTGCGGGGCAAATCGCCGGGCCCTGTGCCGTATGCATGGGTGGCTGCGCCTGCAGCGGTCTGCAATTCCTGACCAACCAGTGCGCCCAATCCGGCCACCAGCTGCCCGGCACCTGGCGGTGCTTGGCCAGCCAGTCCCTGCCCTCACCGTGGCAATTACCGACGGTAAAGCCGTGTTTGGCCGGATGCACCGGGTTGATAATGCCCAGGATGTGCCCCGAAGCGCGGAGCACACAGCGCACCGGTCCACCACATAGCGCACCGGTCCACCACACAGCGCGGTGGTCTAGAAAGTACCGCGCCAAGACGTGATGTGCCCCGCTTCCGAGCCAAGCACGTACAGCGGCTGGCTGATACGCGCCAGATCGATGGCGTGACCACCGAGGACCATAGCGTCCTTTTGCGCGAGCGCATAGAAGCTTGTCATTGCGAGCGCAGCGAAGCAATCCCGTCGTAGTTGTGACTCTCCTCGCAACACCACAAGATTGCCGCGTCGGCTTCGCCTCCTCACAATGACATTTTAGTTGTGACTCTCCTCGCTACGCCACAAGATTGCCGCGTCGGCCTCGCCTCCTCGTAATGACATTTTTTGTGCGGATGCCGCCTATCCTTTCACGCCACCACCGCCGTACCAGCCGCGCAGCCAGTCGCGCGCAAGATCGCCCGCTGGCACCCCTGACTGCGCGTCGTGCTGGGCACGCTCGGCCATGCGCACGGCACCGAGCGCGGCGAGGATGTCGTCGAAGCGCTTGCCGCCGAAATTGAAAGTGTCGCGGTAGTTGGCATCGCCCAGACCGAACACGGCATAGCGCACACCGCCAAGGTCGGGCCGCTGTTCGCACAGCGCGCCGTAAAGCGCCTGCGCGTTTTCCGGCACATCGCCCTCGCCGTAGGTGGAAGTGCAAATGAGAAAGACATGCGGCCGTTTGAAGACATCCGCGTCCAGTCCGTCCATGAGCAGCAATTCGGCGCTGCAGCCAAATTCATCGCCAAGCAGCTGCTGCAAATCCTCGGCCGCGAACTCGGCGTTGCCGGTCATCGACCCGACCAGGATGGTGACCGGTGTCACACCGCGCATCCATACAAAAACGGGCGCATCAGAAAAACTTCAGGTAGCGGTCCTTTTCCCAGGCCGACACATGCACCGAGAACTGGTGCCATTCCTCGCGCTTGTGCTCGAGCCAGGAGGTGTGCATGGCATCGCCAAACACCTTGCGGCTGAGCGGGTCGGCCTCAAAGGCATCGAGCGCGGCGCCCAAGGTGCGCGGCAGCATGGAAACGCCAAGCTTTTTCAGCTGCGCCGGGGTCTTCAGGTACATATTATCGTGGTGCGGCTCGCCCGGATCGAGCTTCTCGCGAATACCTTCCATCCCGGCAGCGATGGTCAGCGCGAGTCCCAGGTAGGGATTGCACGCAGCGTCGGGCAGGCGCATTTCCACCCGTCCCCCGCCCAGCGGGATGCGCAGTGTGTTGGTGCGGTTGTTGCCGCCGTAGCAGACGAATATCGGCGCCCAGGTAAAGCCGGCCTGGCTGCCGCGCGGGATCAGACGCTTGTAGCTGTTGACCGTGGGCGCGACCACGGCGCAAATTGCCGGCAGGTGGCGCAGCACGCCGGCGATGTAGTGGTAGCCGAGCTTGGACAGGCCGCAGCCGCGCGGATCTTTCGCCGCCTCGAACAGGTTGCGCCCGTCCCCGCTTCCGTCCTTGAGCGAAAACAGCGACATGTTGAAGTGCGCCCCGCTGCCGGCGCGGTCGCCAAAGGGCTTGGGCATGAAGCTGGCAAAGCCGCCGTGGCGGCGCGCGATCTCATCGGCCATCAGGCGGAAAAACACATAGCGGTCGGCCATGGTCTTGGCGTCGAAATACTTGAAGTCGATTTCGAACTGGCCGATGGCGTCCTCGTGATCGAGCGAATAGACGCCCCAGCCAAGGTGGTTCATCGCCGACACCAGTTCGTCCATCCAGTCCATGTTGTCGAGCAGGCGCGCAGCGTCGTAGGCCGGCTTGGCGAGGTTCGGGCGAGCGCTAAGCGGCTCATAGCCGCCGTCGGCGCCGTCGCGCAGCACGCAAAACTCCGCCTCGATGCCGACGTTGACGCCATAGCCCAGCTTGGCCGCACCATCGAGCACACGGCCGAGGATGTTGCGGCTGCAGGCTTCAAAGGGCTTGCCGCCACACCACAAGTCGCTGGCAAACCAGGCGGTGTCGGGCCGCCAGGGCAGCACCGTGCAAGAGGCCGGGTCCGGGTGGGAGGCGACCTCCTCGTCGTTGACCTCCTGCGGCACGCCCTCGACGGCGGCGCCGGTGAACAGTTCCGAGCCGCCCATCATGCGGTGGAAATGCGAGATCGGGACCATCTTCGATTTGGAGCGCCCGTGCATATCCGAGTAAGTCGGCAGCAGGTACTTGACGCCCTGTTTTTCCAGCGCCTTGCCCAGCGCCTCAGCTTTGGATCCGGTGACCATGACAGTAATTCCTCATCAGTTTGAACATGAAAACGGACGGCCGCGTCAGGCACCGTCCGGAAATCTACAACGACATAGCCAATGCCCGTGCAGCGACGGATTTCGTGCGCCCACCGACCGCGGGCGCGGCGCGCGTGCCGCTACGCGCCGTCCGGCAGCCAAGGTGGCTGAAAAACACCCGCTCGAAATTGCGTATCGCCGCAGGCACGTCCAAGTCCTTCTGGATCATCGAGCGCACCATGATGCCGTCAAGATGGGTTGAGGCGAACAACGCCGCCTGGCGCACATTGACGCGTACGAACACGCCCTGCCTGACACCCAGGCGGATGGCATCAGACAGGATGCGGCTCTCCTGCTGGTAGAACTCCTCCACCACCGCATCGATGCGCTTAGTCTTGTTGCCCGAAGTGCCGTAATCGAGGATGACCTTCACCAACTGGCGGATTTCGGTGTACATCTGCGCATGGGTCTCGAACCAGGCGGCGATCATCTTTACCGCGTCACCGTGACGGCCTTCGATGCGCCGGAAATTACCCACCGTGCGCTCGATGCAATACTTGATGCAGGCGCGAAACAAGTCGTCCTTGCTATCAAAGTAGTAATAGATCAGCGCCGTATTGACGTGCAAGGCCTTGGCGATATCCTTGATGGTCACCGACGAGACATCGTTGCGCGCAAACAGGTTAAGCGCCGCCGCCATCATTTCCTCGCTGCGGCCCTCCGCCCTGGATTTTTCGCCCGGCATGCCCGGCCTAGAAGCCAACATAAGCACCGCGGTAGGCGTCGGCCGCCTGGAGAAAGCATTCCATCGGCGCCTGCACCGTCCCCGCGCCGATCTGGCCGCCGTCGCGGCCTGCGACACCAATATTCATCAGCGGCAGGATTCCCGTTTCGATCACCTTGAAAATATCGATGCCGGTGGGCGTGCCCCGGTACTTGAGATAGGGAATCCTGAAATCCGGGTGTTCGCCGACGGTGATGCCGTACAGCGAAAGGTTGCGTCTGACCATGCCCTCGGGCGAACCGCCCTGGTATTTTTGCAGCGGGAACGCCGCCGCCTGCGCAAAACCGCCCAGCCCCACCGTTTCGGTGATCGGGCTCTCGCCGCCCATCCAGGTGATCTCGTCCTTGCCGTGGCCTTTGAACAGCACCGCGTCTACCGTGGCATGCGGCCCGGTGAACCAGCGCTCGCCGAGGCCGGCCACCTTGATGGAGAAACCGTTGCAGTTGAATGCCATCGCGCTAACCACGCTGCAGCGCCCTATGCCGTTGATCGCATCGGCCGTGGACTTGGCCGCCGCCATAGAAAGCCGCAGGAAAAAATAATGGTCCTCGGTCATCGCCTGCACGACTTTTTCGACACCGCTGCGATTGGTCGCCGCCACGGCAATCAACGCCGGAAACAATTCACGCGAAAACAGCAGCGAGGCTGCGGTGTTGCGGCTGTGCAGGTCATCGCCCATGTGCAGCGCGCTGACCATAATGGGTTTGAGCCGGATGCCGCCGGTGGCCCGCACCGCCTCGCCCAGCACCGGGGCCACCACGTCATTGATGTAACGCAGCCGGTCGCGCACACCATCGTCATAAACGCCGTAATTAAGACGGCGGTGGTTGACGCCCTCGTAGATATTGCAATAGCCGATGTTGCCGTAAGCCTGGTTCTTCACCACGAACACCGGCATGGAGGCCGAATACACCCCGGCAAGGGAACCGACGCAAAGCAACTCCTGACAGCCGCGCAGCGTGATGCCACCCCCGGCGAGTTTCGCATCGGCCTCGGCCTCGTCCGTGGCGAGGCCCTCGAACAGCGCCGCACCGATCACCGCCGCGCGCTGCCCGCCGGCATACGCGGCCCAGGGCATGGTCGGGCCGGAGGTAAGAATGGTCTGCGCGGTGAACCCGGGCACGGCATCGCGCGCCGGCGCCACGTCCAGCAGCACCGGCTCGGCGCCGCCCAGGCGTCTGAGCGCCTCGGCATTGGCCGCGGTACGATCAACCGGCATGTCAGGGGTGGTCATGGGCGTCCTGTGCTGCTTCTGGTCCTGCTCCGCAGTGATGCGTGGCGTGGTGCGTGGTCGTGGTGCGTGGCGCCTGTCCGGATGGCAGCGCCTGCAATTGCGGTGATTACCCGAAACTAACACCTTTCAAACAAGCTGAAAAGCCTTATACTGCATTTTAATTAATCGTTCAGTTAAATTTTTCCTCCCCGCGCCGCCACGCAACCCTGACCGACCAAGGAGACCCGATGAACGCCACCGACGCGATGTTCGATCCCCGCACCTACGACGGCATCCGCAAGCCGGTGGTCGAGGCCACCACGCTACCGCCATGGTGCTACACCTCGCCGGAGTTTTACCGCGCCGAGGTCGAGCACATGTTCATGAAGGTGTGGAATTTCCTCGGCCGTGCCGACCGCATTCCCAAGGCCGGCGACCACTTCAGCGTCGATTACGCCGGCGTTCCGCTGATCGTGCTGCGCGACCGCGACGGCACGGTCAAGGCCTATGCCAACAGCTGCCGCCACCGCGGCGCCCGCCTCATCGAAGGCGAGATGCTGCAATCGATAGCCAGCACGCGCGGACTCAAATGCCCCTACCACGGCTGGGTGTACGGCCTGGGCGGCGAACTCAAGGGCTGCCCCGGCATGGAGCAGACCACCGGCTTCGACAAGTCACAATACGGCCTGGTCCCGGTGCGCCTGGAGATGTGGGGCGGCTTCATGTTTGTCAACTTCGACGACAAGGCCGAGCCGCTGCTCAAGTACCTTGGCAACCTGCCGCAGGACCTCGCCGCCTACGACTGCGAAAACCTCGTTACCACCCGCGTCGTCGTCCATGAGATCGAGTGCAACTGGAAAATCCACATTGAAAACGCCATGGAGGAGTACCACCTGCCCTCGGTACACGGTTCAACCCTGAACCTGCTCGATTTCGTGCATACCGATGTGCCCACCGAAGGCGCCTGGTTCGCCATCCGCGAGGAGCACCAGGGCACGCGCGCGCTGCTCGAAGAGGACCGCAAGCACGCCTTTCCGCTGATTCCCGGCGTGCACGGGCATGCGGCAAAGGGCACTAACTACGTCTGCCTCAACCCCTCGACCATGCTGGGCATGACCATAGACTGCCTCTGGTACATCGAACTGCATCCGCTGGGGCCCACGCGCACCCGCGTCATCGTCGGCTCGTGTTTTCCCAAGGCCACCACCCTGCTCCCCGACTTTGCCGAACGCGCAAAGTATTACTACAAGCGCTGGGACAAGTCGGTCGGTGAAGACAACGAAATTGCCCGCATCCAGCAATCGGGCATGAATTCGCCGCTGGCGCGCTCCGGACGCATGTCGCACCATGAATACCTGATTCCGAAACTGGGCAACTGGTGGATAGGCCACACCGTGGACCGTGGCGCGGCCCTGCGCCGCTGAACCAGGCCCGCCCTAAACAACAACGAGCGAAGCAAACCAATACGATGGCAACCAAAACACCCCGCGCAAAAGCAGCGCCAAAGCGCACCGCACAGCGCATACACCTTCATTTTGACAACGACAGCGCCCTCGGCGAAGTCTTCGAAGTGACACCCGCACGCATCAAGGCCTCGTTGGCGAAATTTCCGGGCCTGGCCAAACGCCTGCGCATCACCCTTGAGGACGACGGCCGCCGCCTCGATGAAAACCTGCGCACCGCCGATGTGCTGTTCGGCTGGCGCTTTGACCGCCGCAATCTTGCCGAACGCGCGCCCCGCTTGCGCTGGATTTTTGCCCCCGGCGCGGGCATCAACCATTTCCTGCCCTTCGACTGGTTGCCCGACAAGGTGGTGTTCACCAACAACAGCGGCGTGCACGGTGAACGCGCCCACGAGTACGGCATCATGGCCATCCTGATGCTCAACAACCGCATCCCCGAAATGGTCACGCATCAGCGGCGCGGCAAGTGGCAGCAGGAGTTCAATAGCGGCATCGCCGGCAAGACACTGCTGGTGATTGGCGTGGGCAGTGTCGGCGCCGGCATCGCCAAATGGGCCAAGCGTTTCGGCATGCATGTCATCGGCATCCGCCGGACCGGAGCGCCGCGGCCTTACGTCGATGAAATGCACAAGCCTGATGCGCTGCGCAAGCTGCTGCCACGCGCTGACTTTGTCGTCATGGCCACGCCGGCCACAGCAAGCACCAGGCAAATGCTCGGGCGCGGCGAAATCGCCCTGCTCAAAAAAGGCGCCGGCCTGCTCAACTACAGCCGCGCGGCGCTGGTCGACTACGATGCGCTGCGCAAGCGCCTTGAGCGCGGTGAAGTGTCGGCCATTCTCGATGTTTTCGACCCGGAGCCGCTGCCGACCGGATCATCGCTTTGGAAAACACCCAACCTCATCATCACCCCGCATAGCTCCTCGGACGACACCCTGAGCTACACACCCAAGACGCTGGACATGCTGTTCACCCAGATGGAACGCTTCATCGCCGGACGCAAACTCGCCAACATCGTCAGCCGCACGCTGGAGTACTGATACCCCCAAAAAAAGGGAGCTTGTCATTGCGAGCGCAGCGAAGCAATCTCGTCGCCATTGCGCCCATCCCGCTGGCGACGAGATTGCTTCGTCGCTTCGCTCCTCGCAATGACGGGACAATCGTTGTTTGTTAGGGAAAAGCCAAAGCTAGAGGTCTGCACCAGCTGCCAACTGGCGCATGTTGCCCAGCTTTTCAATCCCCATCGCATCGGCATAGACACGCCCTGACAATACCTCGCCCCAGATCGGACGGGCGATGGCGAAAAACTTTTCGCGGTATTCATCCGGATCGGCCGGATTAGCCGGCTCGCCGCGAATAGTCTCGCAGCGCCCCTCAAGCCGCGTACCGTCCTTGAGCAGCACGGCCACTTCGCAAAGTTGCTTGCCCGGGAACTGCGCGCTGAATTCAGGCACCTCGTGCATCTCGACACGCTGCATCAGCGCATTAATGCGCGGATCGCTTGCCGTGCTGTCGGTAAAACACTCCAAACCGTGACTGCCCTTGACGGTCACCGCTGCCAGCGCAAACGGCGTCGAAAACCGCGTGGCAAAGGCGTTGCGGATGTCCTTGCGATTGAGAAAAGTAATGAACTTGAAACCGCGCACGTTGATGCACTCGATATCTTCCGGACACACCGGCACCGTCGCCTTGGCGAGCGCCATGCGCAGCGCGTCGATAGCCGCGTGGATGGGGCGGCCGCAAGGGTAAAGCTTGATATAGCCTTCGGCCAAAAACCAGCGCCGACCGAGGTCGCGCACCACGTCCGCAGGCCGAAAATTATCGAACAACACCTCATCGCAGGTCGCCGCCACGCCGTCCAAGGGACCGGTGAAACCCGATTCCACCAGGCGCACCGCCATCTGCCCCATCAGCGCACTGTGCGCGGCGTACCAATTGCGCAGCGTGGCGCCGTCTTTCATGCTGCGCCGGTTGCCCCCTATGGGCGACGAGCCGGCCAGGCTGATCAGCTCACGCATGCGCCGCGGATCGAGGCCCTGCAACTTTGCCACCGCCACCGCCGCGCCGACCACACCGTAAGTGCCGTGCGGATGAATTTCCATGCGCATGTCACAGCCGCCGCCGATACGGCCGCAAATTTCGTAACCGAGCGCGCAGGCCAGCAACAATTGCTCGCCCGAGCTGCCCAGTTGCTGCGCCGCCGCCAGCGCGGCGGGAATCACCTGTATGCCCGGATGGCCGTTGGTGGCGAGATTGCCCTCATCGAGCTCAAGCCAGCAGCCGGCGGCGGCGTTGAGCGCCGCCGCGTCCATGGGATTCAGGCGCTTTCCCGATCCAAACACGCTGGCGAATCCGGGAGCCACCAGCGGCAACTGCTTTTCCAGCAAGGCCTGCATTTCCGGCTCGCGGTTGCCGGCGGCGCAGGCGGCGAGGGTGTCGGCGATGATGGCACGAAGGTAATCGAGTGCCGCGGACGAAACGTCGGCCAGTTGCGTGCGGTTGGCAAAGTCTGCCAGCTGGTCCAGATAGGTCGTCGTGTCGCTGCTCATGCCCCGCTCCGTTGCGTTCAAACCGCCATTGCAAAAATTAAAGGGTAAATTGTGAATCGCCTTTGGCGCAGTCTACAATGACCGACCCGCCAACTTACCGGAAATCATCATGATTTTGCGCCGTCTTGCCACCCTGCTCCCCGTCGCATTGCTGTGCTTCGCCAATCTTGCCTGCGGCCAGACTTTTCCGGACAAACCGCTGCGCATCGTCGTGCCCTTTGGCACAGGCAGCGCGGTCGACACTATCGCCAGGGTCGTCGGTGCCCAAGTCGCAGAGCAGATCGGCCAGCCGGTCATCATCGACAACCGCACCGGCGCCAACGGCATCATCGCCGCCGAGGCGGTGGCGCGATCCGTGCCCGACGGCTACACCCTCTTCATGCCCAACGACGGCATGATGGCGGCCAACCCGGCAATGTACGCCAAGTTGCCCTATGACCCGCTCAAAGACTTTCTCCCGGTCACGCTGTTCTCGACGGTGCCGCTGGTACTGGTGGTCAATCCTTCGGTCACGGCCAAAACCCTCGCTGAATTCATCGCCCTCGCCAAGGCCAAGCCCGACAGCATCAATTACTCCTCGACCGGTGCCGGCGCGGCGCAACACCTCGCGATGGAATTTTTCATGGAGGCGAGCGGCACGCGCCTGACCCACGTGCCCTACAAGGCCATGGGCCCGGCCCTCGCCGACGTACTGGCGGGCCACGTGCCTGCGATGTTCTCGGGCATGTCCAATGTCATCAGCCTGGTCCGGGACGGCAAGTTGCGCGCCCTCGGCGCGAGCACGGCCAAACGCTCGTCGGCAATGCCAGAGGTACCGACCATCGCCGAGGCCGGTGTGCCCGGCTATCACTATGCCGCCTGGAACGGCGTGGTTGCGCCGGCTGGCACGCCGCCCGAGGTGATACGCAAACTGCACGCCGAATTCGCCAAAGCCATCGCCAGCCCGGCCGTGCGGACCAGATTGGCGACGCTCGGCTTTGAACTTTCGGGCGATGGCCCGGCCGAATTTGGCGCCCTTATACGCAGCGATGTGGCACGCTATGGCAAGCTCATACGCGCACTAGGCATTACCGCCAACTAAGGACAAGCGCCGGGCGCGGCGACCCAAGCCGCCGCGCCTCCAGCCGAGCAACTCCCGCACCAACCCCGGGCCCATCACGGGCGGCGCGCTTGGCCTGGCAAGCGTGTATCGTGCGCACCTGCACATCACGCCCCGCCACCCGCATGTCTTTTCGAATTCCCGGCACCAATGTCCTGGCACTGCTGACCGGCGCCATTATCTGGGGCCTGATCTGGTATCCCTATCGCGGGTTGGGCGAGTACGGCCTGAGGGCCGAATGGTCTTCGGCGCTGACCTATGGTGCTGCGCTGGCGCTGTGGTTTGTGTTCTGCTCCGGCCAGATCAAGTCGCTCAGGCCAAGCGCCGCGCTGGCCCTGATTGGCGCAGTCGCCGGCTGCGCCAATGTCGGCCTCACCATTGCCCTCATCCACGGCGAGATCATGCGCGTACTGCTGCTGTTTTACCTTGCCCCGGTATGGACGGTGCTGTTCGCGCTGCCGCTGCTGGGCGAACGTCTGAGCGCCGCCGGTCTTGCCATCGTGGCGCTGGCACTTGCCGGGGCGATTGTCATGTTGTGGCAGCCTGCCGCAGGCCTGCCCCTTCCCGCCACCAAGGCCGAATGCTTGGGCCTTGCCGCCGGGGTCGCATTCGCCCTGTCCAATGTGCTAGCGCGCAAGGCGAGCGGATATAGCGGAGGAGAAAAAACATTCTGGGTGCTCGCCTGTAGCTGCGCCATCGGCTTTGCGGCGGCGGTGGCGGGCGGCGGGCCGCTCTTGCCGCCACAAGAGCTCGCGACAAGCCAGATCCCGGTGTGGATGCCGGTAACGCTGATCGCGCTCATCGGCATCGTGCTGTTGTTCGGCAACCTGGTGGTGCAATTTGGCCTCAGTCACACCCCGGCCAATCGCGCCATCGTCATTTACCTGTTCGAACTGGTGGTCGCCGCCTTTGCATCCTGGCTGCTCGCCGGCGAAGTGATGTCGCCGCAGGAGTGGCTGGGCGGCGCGATGATCATCATCGCGAGCCTGGTCTCGGCGCGACTGGAAAAAAGCTGAACAACCGGTCCGCCAAGCACCACCACGGCGAAGCCGCGCTGCGCGCGACGGCAGCAAGACGCAACAGCAGCATCAGACTCAGCATCAATCGACCTTGATATTGGCCGCCTTCGCCACCTTGCTGAAGCTCGCCACTTCCTCGGCAATCATCCTATCGAACTCCTCGGGCGTATTCGTCGCAGGCTCGGTGCCGAGCGGCGCCAGTCGCGCCTTGACGTCGGGCTCTTTGAGTATGCGCGTGACCTCTGCATTGAGCTGGTTGATCAGTGCGCGCGGCGTCTTCGCCGGCGCCAGCAGCCCGTACCAAAATACCCACAGGTAGCCGGGTGCGCCCGACTCCGACACCGTCGGCATGTCAGGCAGTTCGGCCATGCGTTTGCCACTGGTCACGGCGATGGCCTTGGCCCTGCCGTCCCTGACGAGGTTGATGGCGCTGGCAAAGGGCGAGACGAAAAAATCGATGCGGCCGGTGATCGTCTCGGTCAGCGCCTCGGGGATGCCCTTGAAGGGCACATGCACGACATCTATGCCGGTCTGCGCCTTGAGCAGCTCCACGGCAAAGTGCGAGCCGCTGCCAACGCCGGCTGAAGCGTAATTGAGCTGGCCCGGCCTGGATTTGGCCAGCGCGATAAGTTCGGCGACGCTCTTCACGCCCAGCTTGGGCGACACGATAAGCAAGGCGGGGCCGGTGGCGGTCAAGGTGATGCCGGAAAAATCCTTGATCGCGTCAAAGCCCAGTTTGGGATAAATCGCCGGCGCGATGGCATGGGCCGACGACACCGACAGCAGCGTGTAAGCGTCGGGTGCCGCACCCGCCACCGCCTGGGCGGCAATATTGCTGCCGGCACCGAGACGGTTCTCCACCAGCACGGACTGCTTCCAGGACTCGGACAGTTTTTGCGACAGGATGCGCGCTGCGATATCGGGCACACCGCCCGGAGAGAAACCGACCAGTATGCGAACCGGCTTGGACGGATAGACTTGCGCCTGTACCAGCAGCGGCACAGCCAGCAAGGCTGCAGCGCAAAGTAGCTTGAGTGGTTTCATGCGGCTTTCAGTGGTGAAATTAAAATACAATCGGCTGAAAACCAGCGCCAGACGGGCGTTTCCAGCCGATTACATAAGGAAAATGATGTAACGCAACATCAGATAAACGATATCAGTCAGCCGTGATCTTGGCCGTGGTGATGACTTTCTTCCACTTGGCAATCTCCGCCTCAACGTATTTGCCCAGCGCCTCGGGCGTGCTGGTCTCGGGTTCGGCGCCCTGCTCGGCAAAACGTTTTATCGTGTCCGGGTCTTTCATCACCGCGATCACCTCGGCGTTAAGCCTGTCAACGATGGCCTTGGGCGTCTTGGCCGGCGCAAACAGCGCATACCACTGCGTCACCTCAAAGCCTGGCACGCCCGCTTCGATCACCGTCGGCAACTCCGGAAACAGCGCCGAGCGGTTTTTGCCGGTGACCGCGAGCCCGCGCAACTGTCCCGCCTTGATGTGCTGGCTCGCGGCGACCAGGCTGGGGAACATGACTTGCGTCTGCCCGGCGATGGTGTCGGTGACCGCCGGCGCCGACCCCTTGTAGGGGACGTGCAACATATCGGTACCGGTGATCTGCTTGAACAACTCGGCGGAGATGTGCGGTGCGGTGCCGTTGCCCGCCGAGGCGTAATTGATCGCACCCGGCCTGGCCTTGGCAAGACCCACCAGTTCTTTCACCGTCTTCGCCTGCACCTTGGGGTTGACCACCAGCACGCCCTGCGCCTCGGACAGCAGCGAGATGGGCGCGAAGTCCTTCACCGCGTCATAAGGCAGCTTGGAGAGCGCCGGATTGATGCCATGCGTGGCGATATAGCCGAACAGGATGGTGTAGCCGTCGGGCGCCGCCTTGGCGACGTATTCGGAGGCAATCGCGCCGTTGGCGCCGGCCTTATTTTCGACGATGACCGTACGTTTCATGCGCTCACCGAGCTTTTGCGCGACGATCCGCGCCATCACGTCGTTGCCGCCCGAGGGCGCCGTCGGCACGATGATGCGAATCGGTTTGCCTTCGGCCGGGAAAGCCTGAGCGAGAGCGCCGCCTGATAGAGCGACCAATACGACACCCGCCGCAATGAGACTCTTACCCACAATACTGCGAACCAATTTCCTGTTCATGCTGCCCCACCTATTATGTTCTGCGCCAAGTCCGTCATTGAGAGCGCAGCGTTCTCTGTCATTGCGAGCGCAGCGAAGCAATCTCGTCGTTCTTGTGGGTTGCGTCGCAACACCACAAGATTGCCGCGTCGGCTTCGCCTCCTCGCAATGACATCAAATTGCATTGCTAACTGCGTCCCGCAATTCAAATTCACCGCCGTGCATCCCGCAAAACCTCCCACACGCGGTCCGAGCTGGCCGGCATATCAAAGTGATGAATCCCCAGCGGCCGCATGGCGTCAATAATGGCGTTCATCAGCGTCGGCATGGAGCCGGTGGTACCAGCCTCGCCCACGCCCTTGGCGCCGAGAAAATTGCTCGGACTGGGGGTCAGGTGGTAATAGTCGGCGATGCCGTGGATCAGGTCGGCGCGCGGCATGGTGTAGTCCATAAAGCTGGCGTTGAGCAGCTGCCCGGTGGCGCGGTCGTAATTGGCATGCTCCCCAAACACCTGGCCGGCGCCCTGGGCGACGCCGCCATGCACCTGCGCCTGGACCAGCGTGTGGTTGATGACCACGCCGACATCATCGACGGCGACATAGCTCTTGACCTCGGTCACGCCGGTATCCGGGTCGATCTCGACCTCGGCCACATGCATGCCGCTGGGAAAGGCGCGCGCCATGGCCTGCTCGCCCATGGCATCGAGCGGATGCGGCTCCTTGCCGCCGTCCTTGCCTTTCCAATCACGCACCAGATCAAGCAGCGCGACGCGCCGGTCGGTGCCCTTGATGGTGTAGCTGCCTTCCTTGAACTCGATGTCGGCGGGCGCCGCCTCGAGTTTCTCGGCCGCCAGTTCAAGCCCCTTGTCCACCACCGCCAGCGCGGCGCGCTTGAACGCGCTGCCGTGGGCCATGATGGATCGCGAACCGATGACGCCCGAACCGGCGAGACCGACAATGCCCTCAATGTCGCCGGCTTTGAGATCGATATCCTCGGCCGGAATACCCAGCACGCCGGCGACGATTTCCGGAAACACCGTTTCATGGCCCTGCCCTTGCGACTGCGTCACGGCGTAAAGCGTCAGCCTGCCGCCGATCCAGCGCAAGGACACGCGGTCCTGCGGCATGGAGCCGCCGCCCGAGGGCTCGAGGAACAGCGCGCAGCCGATGCCGCGCAATTTGCCGCCGGCTTTGGATTGCTCGCGACGTGCGGCAAAACCCTGCCAATCCGATTCCTGCACCGCGCGCGCGATCATGCCGGGAAAATCGGCACTGTCGTAAGTCGATTTGGTCGGGCCGGTATAGGGGAAGGCCTCTTTCGGAATGGCGTTGATGCTGCGCAGCTTGATGCGGTCGATGCCGGTCTCGGCCGCGGCCTGGTCGACCAGGCGCTCCATCAGATAGGCCATGTCGGGACGCGCCGCGCCGCGATAAGGCCCGGTCGGCGAAGTGTTGGTGATAACGCAGCGGTTATGTCCGTAAGCGACCGGAATTTTGTAGCAGCCGGTGATGGTGAGCATGCCGTTGGTGGTGTTGGTCAGCGGCCCGGCCGGCGTAAGGTAGGCGCCCTGGTCGCAGATCCATTCGGTGCGGATGGCGACGAAGCGCCCCTCGGCGTCAAGCGCGAGCTCGCCCTTGAGTTCGACGGCGCGGCCGTGGTTGTCGGTGGCAAAACACTCCGAGCGCGAGCCAATCCATTTGACCGGCTTGCCCAGCACCTTGGCGGCGTACATCAGCGCCGGATACTCCTGGTAAGGGGCGCTGCGCACGCCGAAGCCACCGCCCACATCAAGCGGATGGACGCGGATGTTGTCCTCCGGGATGCCGGTGATTTGCGACAGGCCGCCGCGCATCATGTAGACACCCTGGTTGGCAACGTACATGTCGTAGCTGGCGCTGGCCGCATCGTAGTTAACGACAAAGGCGCGCGGCTCCATCGGATTGGCCGCGACCCGTTGGCTGGAGAGCGCTATTTTTACGACGTGCGTCGCCCCGGCGATGGCCGCCGCGGTGGCCGCGGCGTCGCCATAATCGAATTCGAAGCAGACGTTGCCAGGAACGCTGTCGTGGACCAGCGCCGCCCCCGCCGCCACCGCATCGTGCGGATGGGCCACGGCGGGTAACTCGGCGTAATCAACCATGATCATCTCAACGGCATCGAGAGCGCAAAGCGGCGAAGTTGCCACCACCAGCGCAATCTCCTCGCCGACAAAACGCACCTTGCCATCGGCGAGCACCGCACGCGGCGGCAGCTTGATCGACTGCCCGCCCACCCCCTTGTAATGCACCAGGGTGGGCAGGGTGGCGTAGTTTTGCGTGGCGATATCGGCTGCGGTGTACACCGCAAGCACCCCCGGCGCCTCGCGCGCCGCGGAAGCGTCAACCGACAGCAGCGTCGCGTGCGCGCGATCCGAACGCGCGAAGCAGGCGTACAACTGCCCGGGGAAATTGAAGTCCGAGGTGTAGCGACCGGCGCCGGTAAGCAGGCGCTGGTCTTCACGACGGCCCCTAAATGCGTGTTCACTCATTGCGTCAATTCCTGTGTGTTTGAAAAAATCTTGCCGATATTGGAAATACTTGAACCCGATTTGCACGTTCCCTCCCGCGCTGGCGGGGCAGCGGCAGGCGGAGCGGAAAATCGCCGGGCATCACCGTCAGCTTCACGGCCTGCATAACAATCAACTATCAATGTGCTTTTCCAGAAACGCCGAAAGCGCCGCGTTAAACGCCACAGGCTGCTCGACGTTGGACAAATGCGAGGCTTCGGGAATGATGACCATCTGCGAGCCGGGCAGGTTGGCGTGGATCTCGTGCGTCATTTCGACCGGCGTGCCGGCGTCCTCCGCCCCGGCCATGACCAGCGCCGGGCATTTTATTTCTTTCAGGCGCGCGGTCAGGTTCATGGCGGAAATCGCGCGCGCACATCCGGCGTAGCCGTCCGCAGGAATGCCGCGGATCATCGCACTTATGCGTGCCATCACAGCCGGATTGGACTGGCGGAAGCCTTCGGTGAACCAGCGCTGCAGGGTCGGCTCGACCAGCGCCTGCATGCCCTTCTCCTGCGCCACCTTGATGCGCGCGTCCCACATTTCGCGCGCGCCCTCATGGCGGCGGCTGGTGGTATCGGCAAGGGTCAGCGTGCTGAACACGCCCGGGTACTTCAGTGCAAATGTTTGCCCGATCATGCCGCCCATGGACAGGCCGACCCAATGGCAGTGCTCGATGCCAAGCGCATGGAACAAGGCCTGCGCATCAGCGGCCAGTTGGTCAAGTGTGTAGTCGCCGGCCGGTGCCGAGGATTGCCCGTGGCCGCGCGTGTCGTAACGTAGTACGCGAAAGCGTTTGGCGAACGCCGCCGCCTGCTCATCCCACATGCGCAGGTCGCAGGCAAGCGAATGGCTGAGCACCAGCCAGGGTCCGGCGCCCTGCACTTCGTAATTGATATCAATGCCGTTGGCTTTTATTTTCATGAATTCGTTTATCCGCCCGGTTGCCGGCGCATTTGCCTTCTCACTTGCCTTCTCAGTTGCCGGTAAAGCCGATGGTCTTGACGATACGCGCCCATTTGGCGACTTCTTTTTTCATGTACTCAGCGAACTCGGGCGAGCTGCTTGGCGTCGGATCAAAGCCGAGCCCGGCCAGCCGCTCTTTTACATCAGGCAACTTCAGCACCTCGTTGATTTCGGCGTTGAGTTTTTGCACCACGGCCGGCGGTGTTTTGGCCGGCGCGAAAAACGCCACCCAGGACACATCCTCAAAATCGGCGAAGCCCGATTCAGCCGCAGTCGGTACATCGGGCAGCGTGGCCGAGCGCTTGGGGCTGGTCACGATCAGCGCCTTCATCTTGCCCTGCTTGATATGCGGCACGGCCGGTGGCATCGACGTTGCAACCATGTCAACCTGCCCGCCCAGAACCGCAGTGATCGCCGGTGCGCCGCCGCGAAACGGCACGTGCACCGCATCCACACCCTTGAGCGTCTTAAACAGGAACTCAGCCGTGAGATGCGGCGGCGTGCCCACGCCGGCGGTCGAGTAATTGAACTTGCCGCCCTTCAGCTTGATGTACTCCTGCAGGTTGTTGGCCGGAACGGAGGAACTCACCGCCAGTATGGTCGGCGTCGAAGCGACCATCGCCACCGGCACCAGTTCGGTCAGCGGATCGAAGCCCTCCTTGCTCACGCTCGGGCTGATGGCCACGGCTGCGGTATGCACCAGCAGCGTGTAACCATCGGGCGACGCCGCGGCAACCGCCCTGGCCGCCAGCGTGCCGGCGGCGCCGTCGCGATTCTCGACCACCACCGACTGTCCCATGCGCTCGGTGAGTTTTTGTCCGATCAGGCGTCCGATGCCGTCGGCGATACCACCGGGCGCAAAAGCGACGATGGCGCGGATCGGCTTGCTCGGGTAGGCCTGGGCGAGCGCCCCGCCCGAAACACAAAGCCCGGACGCAATGGCCAGCAACATTCCCGCCAGAGTCAGCGATACCGGCCGGGTCTTATTCAACATTAGTGTTCCAATTCCAAAATTGGGATAAAAATTAAGCTGATTGCCAGACAGCATTACGATGAGAAATGACGCTCTGGCACCAGAACATTGCCTTCAAATATACGCCGCGCCGTGCGCAATAGCGCCGCGCGCGTCACATCCATTGCGTCCCCCTGCCCGGTAACCTGCAGGTCCACCTCGATCGCCCCCGAGGGATGCTCGATGCGCACCACACCAGCCTTGAAATCGCCGGGCCTGACCAGATTACGCGCCACGGTACCGGGCAAGGCGCAGGCGCTGGCGACGCAAACCGCGCCGGTGACCGCGTGCGCCTTGTGGCATACCAGCGGCGTGAAATAGCGTGAACATATGCTGCCGTCCTTGCCCGGCTTGGACAATAGCCCGACCTTGGGCACCACCTTACCGCTCACATCGCCCATGCCCATCAGGCGACCGGCCTCCAGACGCATCGATTCCAGCCTGGCGAGAAAAACCTTGTCCGCATCAAGCTCGGCCGGCGTCTCAGCGCCAGTTTTACCCAATGATTCGGCTGCGACCAGCATCATCGGCATGGCCATGTCAAGGCAGGTGACTTCAATGCCCTGAACAATGTCCAAGGGTTTGCCGGTGGGAAACATCTTGCCGGTGACGGCACCCTTGGCATCGAGAAAATTGAGCTTGATCGGCGCACCGGTGCCAGGCACGCCGTCAATGCGCGCATCGCCCTCGTACTCGACCCGCCCACCCGGGGTCTGGATGAGCGCCTCAATGAAACTTTGCGTGTTGACGTTATAGATTCGCACCAGCGTTTCTTTGTCACCGGCCTTGATCATGCCGGCCTCAATGGCAAAGGGCCCCACGCCCGCGAGCATGTTGCCGCAGTTGGGGCTGGTGTCGACCACCGCCTCGTTCACCGAGACCTGCGCGAACAGGTAATCGACGTCGGCGCCCACCTGTTTAGACGGGCTGACGATGGCGACCTTGCTGGTGAGGGTGTTCGTGCCGCCGATGCCGTCCACCTGCAGCGGATGGGGCGAGCCCATCACACTGAGCAGCACGGCGTCGCGCCTGTCGGTGTCGGCCGGCAGGTCTGATCCGACAAAATACGGCCCGCGCGACGTGCCGCCACGCATGATCACACAGGGAATTTTGCGCTGCACAGTGAGCTCCGGTCGGTTCTCTTATTTGTACAGGCCGCGTTTGGCCAACCAGTCCTGGATCACGCCGGCCACGACATCGCTGTTCTTGTCCATCATCATCATGTGCGAGTTACCCTTGATACCGATCTTGGGCAGGTCCACCATGTCGGCGCTGCCGCCGGCGGCGCGTAAAGCCTCATAGAACTTGATGCCGTTGCTGCGTATGGTCGGCCAGCGCGAGTCCTGCTCTATGTAATCGCCATAGACCGCCAGCACCGGCACCTTGCTCATCTTGGGCGCGTCGGCAACAGGCCCGGTTCCGGCCGGCTCGACCAGTACCAGCGCCCTGACCTTGTCCGGGCGCGCCTCGGCGACACGAATGCCGAACAGACCGGCCTGCGAATGCACCAGCAAGACGCAGGGGCAGACCTTGTCCACAAGCTCGGTATAAGCGGCGATGGTCGGTTCGTCGGTGGAGGTCCAGCGCGGCACACCCTGCTTGGTGAAATTGTCATAGCCCTCCACCGGGAACTGACTGCCCGGCATGGGCTTCATTTTCCCCACGTCCTTGTTGTACGAACCGGCGCCCTGACCGATGCGGAATCGCTCGAACGGATTTTCCTTGGTCAGGAACACCGGATCGGTCTTGAAAATATCCGGGTACATGGCCCATCCGGAGCGGCCGCGCTCGACGGCGTCGGAGTTATAGACCGGCCAGCCCTTCTTGACGAAATAGTTGACCCAGCCTTCACGACCATCGGGCGTTGTCTCGTAGCTCACACCACTGAGGCCGCCGCCGTGCCACATCAACAAAGGCAGTCCGCGCGGATCCTTGGGCACGAAGTACTGCACGTACATCTGCTCAACCTGATAGACCCCGTTGGGGTCGACCTTGGCCGGCACACCGCCGGGCGTGAAATAGACCTCCTTGACCGGCTTGCCCGAAATGCTCACCTCGCGTCCGCCGACATGAAAGGAACCCATTTGTGACAACTGTATCGGCGCCTGCGCGCACCCCGCCAGCGCCAGCAATGCACCCGCGGCAATCATTATTTTTGGCTCATATAGCGAATGATGTTGGTGGCTCATCTAGTGAGCCTGTGTAAGCGGAAACTGGTTGTGTAGCGCAGAGGCGCTGGACCAGGAGAGGCGAAATGAGGACGAGGGAATTGGCAAGGATGATCGGCACA
>JANXRV010000048.1:0-2128 GCA_025356665.1 Pseudomonadota bacterium | reverse complement strand
CAATGGGATGCTGCAGTTTTGCTCAAAGCAATGTGGGATGCGTGGAACGACATCTTTGGCCGCACCCTCGGTCGCGCGGAGCGCTCGCTGGTGCAGGAGTTGCGCGAAGTGCGCAATCGCTGGGCGCATCAGGAAAGTTTTTCTAGCGACGATGCCTACCGTGCGCTGGACTCGGTGCACCGGCTGTTGTTGGCCGTATCCGCGACGGAGGCAGAAGAAGTCGAAAAAATAAAGATGGAGTTGCTGCGCGTTCGCTTCGATGAACAAGCGCGAGGCGAGAAGCGCAAGACCGCGGGTATTGCTATCGAGAGTGCGGCTACTGGTAACCTTAAGCCGTGGCGTGAAGTGGTAACGCCGCATAAGGATGTGGCGAGTGGCCGCTACCAGCAGGCTGAGTTCGCCGCCGATCTGTGGCAGGTGCATCTGGGCGAGGGGACGGACGAGTACAAGAATCCGGTGGAATTCTTTCGCCGCACCTATCTCACCGAAAGTCTGAAGGGGATGCTGGTCGGCGCGGTGCGGCGCATCACAGCCGGTGGCGGCGACCCGGTGGTGCAGTTGCAAACCAATTTCGGCGGCGGCAAGACGCACTCGATGTTGGCGCTTTATCACTTATTTTCCGGCACTGCACCGAACGAGCTCGCTGGCATCGACGCGGTGATGAAGGAATCCGAGGTAACCAAGCTGCCGACTGCTCGGCGTGTGGTGCTGGTGGGAAACAAAATCTCGCCCGGTAATCCATCGACCAAGTCCGATGGCACGGTGGTGCGCACGCTGTGGGGCGAGATCGCATGGCAACTTGGCGGCAAGAAGGCATTCGCCCGCGTTAAAGCTGACGACGAAAAGGCCACCAGTCCAGGCGATGTGCTGCGCGAATTGTTCAATGAGTACGGGCCATGCCTGATCCTGATTGATGAATGGGTCGCTTATGCCCGGCAGCTTCATGACCAGAGCGATTTACCGGCAGGAGGTTTCGAAACCCAATTTACTTTCGCCCAGGTCTTAACTGAGTCAGCAAAGCTCGCGAAAAATTGTCTGCTGGTGATTAGTCTGCCGGCATCAGATACGTCCGGCTCGCCGCATGCTCAAGTGAATGATGTAGAGGTCGGCGGCCAGCGCGGTCGTGAGGCGCTCGATCGTCTGCGCAATGTAGTCGGCCGCGTGGAGTCCTCATGGCGCCCCGCCAGCGCGGAGGAAGGATTTGAAATTGTGCGACGGCGGTTATTCGAGCCGATGACCGATGCTGCACAATTTAAGGAACGCGACGTAGTTGTTCGGGCATTCGCGGATTTCTACCGAACGCAACAAACGGAGTTTCCGCCTGAGTGCCGTGACGCGGATTACGAGAAGCGGATGAAGTCGGCCTATCCGATACATCCAGAAATTTTTGATCGGCTATACACCGACTGGTCTACGTTGGTTAAATTCCAGCGCACGCGCGGCGTACTGCGACTCATGGCAGGCGTGATTCATAGCCTGTGGGAAAAGGGCGATCGCAATCCGCTCATATTGCCGGCGAACGTCTCTATTGACGATCCAAGGGTGCAGTTTGAGTTGACGCGTTATCTCTCCGACAACTGGGTGCCAGTGATCGAGAAGGATGTAGACGGGCCCAATTCGCTGCCGCTGCGGTTAGATAGCGAACTGCCCAACCTGGGCAAGTTCTCCGCATGCCGACGTGTGGCACGCGCAATTTATATGGGTTCAGCGCCCACGACCGCAGCGGCCCACCTTGGCATTGAAGACAGGCGGGTAAAGCTTGGTTGCGTAATGCCGGGTGAATCCCCCGCGGTATTTGGCGACGCGCTGCGTCGACTGGCTGCGGCGGCGACTTATCTTTACCAAGACGGTCCTCGCTACTGGTACTCGACTCAACCTACAGTGACGAAGCTCGCAGACGACCGTGCCGATCAAATTAAACGGGATCGCGATAAGTTCGTGCACGAGCTCGAAAAACGTTTGCGCCACGACCTGACGCGCCAAGGGGACTTTAATCGCATACATCCGATGCCGAGTTCGGGGCAGGATGTGCCTGATGATTTCGATGCGCGCTTGGTAGTGCTCGGAGTTGATCATGCGTACAGCAAAGACGCTGGAAACCCCGCTGAAACCGCTGCCAAGGCCATTT
>JANXRV010000001.1:0-8091 GCA_025356665.1 Pseudomonadota bacterium | reverse complement strand
CTTAACTCTTAACTCTTAACTCTTAACTCTTAACGCTTAACTTGCACCTTCGCCCAAAGCGCCCGGCTGCATTGGCCTTGCGTCCCGGCAGACGCTATTCAGTAAATACTTCTTGGAGGGTCTGGAGTGTCTCAGTCAGGCTTAGCTCTGTCGTCGCCCCCACTTTCTTGACGAGTCGGGCTTTGTCTATCGCGCGCATTTGATCGAGCATAATCAACCCTTTTTTTCTCTGGAAGGTGACGGATACACGATAGGGCGCGGGCTTGCTGCCTGTTGTCATCGGCGCAACGATTACGGTCCTCAGATAATCATGCATCTCTGGCGGGGATACTATGACGCAGGGTCGCGTCTTTTGAATTTCGCTGCCGATAGTTGGATCGAGGGCGGCCAGCCAAATATCACCGCGCTTCACCATACGAGATCCTTATCGTTTTCGTTTGCTAAGTCCGGCCAAACGAGCGCATCATCGCCGGCCGCTGCGATTGCTTTACTTGCCTCAGTCCACCCTTGGCGCGCTTTTTTCTCCAGTTTGCGAATCACAATTGAATCGTTTTCGATCTCAATATCAACCTCTCCACAGTCCATTCCTGTTTGGGCAAGAAATGGCTTCGGAATTAGTACGCCGCGGGAGTTGCCCATTTTGCGAATCGATGTTTTCATATGCGCCCTCCTAAAAGTAATAACAATGTTAATCCTTGGCAAGATCAATGTCAATACAATGTTATAACATGACTCGATTTGTGCGCTAAATATTCCGTAAAATCTTCGTGCATGTGGAGCAAAAACGGAGTGAGAGCCCGTTGCTATCGCCCCATCGACAAGCCAGGGGTGGGCTCAAACTGCACGATGGAAGCATCATCACGGATTGGCCGAACGACAGGGGTGTCATTGGTGGCTCGAAAACATGGCGGCTCGAAAAAAATGTCCTTCATGTCACCCCTTGAAGTCCGCCAGGCTTATGCCATGCAAAAGGCGGCCTGGGTTGCAAAATTGCCAAAGCGTGTCCAGACCAGCATGCCCAGCCAATCGGAGTCGCTACGCGGCGAGTTCAATAGCTTAGCTAAGCGCCACATAAGTGCCAACATAAAGGACAACATAGACGCCAACCCAAACGCCAACCCTGGCGGGCAGGGTGGGCCGGTGTGCCGGTGAAGCTGTCGTGTGCCCCTTGTTTTTTAAGCCTATTCGCCAAATTTATTCGAAAGTTGAAAAATAATTGAGCTTGGCGCTAAAGCTTTGCCAACATCTCCCGAACTCTAGTGGCGAGAAACCAAATCAGCCATGGGCCCGTTGTGGCTTGGTTGTAGCTCGGTTGTGGCAATTTGGAGCGCAAGCGAGACGCTAGCCGCGTCTTGGATAAATCAGGGCGATTTGGGCGGGCGTCTTTTTTTTGGGAGGGCTATTTATGAGCGAGTTACAAGTAATGGCAGGGCAGGCTGCGGTGCTGACACCGCAAGGACGGCCCGCGCCCGCAGCCAGCCCTGCGCCTGCGCCCGCAGTACCCGCGCCCCGTGTGGCTGAGCCGCGCGAGGTGGCCCCCTTGAAAGCCAAGATCGACCCTGATCTGCTGCAAAAGCAGCTGCAAGACATTACCGAGCAGCTGAGCAAGCAAATGTCGAACAGGCAGCTCGATCTGAGTTTTACTGTCGACCGGCGTGCCAGTCAGGTGGTGGTGGTGGTCAAGCATCCGAGCACGGGTGAGGTATTGAAGCAGATTCCCGGCGAGGCGGCCCTGCGCATCGCGCACAGCATTTCAGATCTCAAGGGTATTTTGTACGACAAAAAAATCCTTTAGCAGGCTGGGCACGCAGGCTGCGCGCGCAGTGTGGGTGGCGCAGTGGGGGCGGTTCAGGCGCACCCTTCACGACAGGCCGGCTTGCTGCTTCCCGCGGATGCGAAGCCTGGAGATGTGCTTGCGTGATGATGTGCGTGCCTGATTTTTGGTGTTTGGGCGTGGCCTGCGGTGTGATTTGTGAAAAGGTCTCAGTCCCTAGCCGCTACCTTAAGCATCCTGAGCCCTGAGCCCTGAGCCTTGTTTCTGGTGACAAGGCGTCGCGCCACCCTGGTCGCGCCTGCGCCGCGCCATCCATGTCACGCCAATCTGGTGGACATTAAAAAATGGGTCTTCACGGAATCGAGTGGGTGATTTTGGGTCATTTTAGAGCGCGGGGAGCATGCACGTGAGAATTTTCAGTCGCAGATATTCTTCATCACGAAGTCCATATGCACGTCGCTGGATGACGCGAATCTTGTTGTTCAAGCCTTCCACGAATCCGAGCGAGACCTTGTTCTCTGGTTTGCAATAAGCGGCGATTCCATCCCAATGTCGATCAATCATCTCAGCGAATTTCTCGTAGGGTTCCAGGCGCTGCCACTTCAGGCTGGCTCGCCAATTCTCGAAGAATCGCCGCGCCCAGGCCTCACTGTTGTAGTCCCAGAGCTGACCGAAGGACTCCCTGAGCAGATACGCAGTATTCAACCGTTTGTTTGCCGCCAGCAGCGTCTTGAGCGCCTGCCTGCCCTTCAGCGTGAGATTCTCGCGATGCGACAGCAGCGTGTACTTCTGTCCCTTGATGTAGCTGCGAGCCTGACCACTGAGTCGGGCGTACTCGGATTTGCGCACCGTGTCGAGTGCGTCTCCAAGATGACTCATGATGTGGAACTTGTCGTACAGGATCGCCGCTTGCGGCGCGCGCGCCACGGTCGCGTTGTAAAACGGTTTCCACATATCCATCACTGCCAAGCGAATGCCCAGCGTCTTCTTTTTGCCCAGCCAGTCGTAGAACAGCGCCATGCTCGCCTCTTTGCGGTCCTCTCCCCCGAACCAGATCGGACGTCTGCGAATCAGATCGCTCACCACGATGCGGTAGGTGTGGCCCTTGCGGATCGAGATCTCGTCGATGCCGATCGCCTTGGGTCCTGGCGTGCCAGCTTTGGCAAGCTGCGCGCGCATGTACTGCTTCTCCAGCGTCTTGATCGTTTCCCAGTGAAGATTGAGCTCCTCGGCAATGTCCTTGATGGTGGCTTGCCGGCAACGCCGCCCCACATAGTAGGCAAAGCGTTTGGTATAGAACGGGTTGTCGGCCAGGAACGCCAGGTCTTCGCGCTTCACGCCCACGCAACCTCGGCACTGCAATCGCCGTACCTCGACCTCCAGGTAGATACGCATCTCGCCACACGACAGATCGCGTACCTGTCGCACGCGCCGATCGTACCAACCCGATTGCACTCGACCACAGCAACCGCAGATTGTTTTTTTGAGCGTCGTTTGAGAATGATGACGCGCGCCTTCGGATCACCAAAGACACCGCGCACCGTGGGTTGCGGACGAACACCAGGGAACGCGTATGCGTCCCACAGCTGCCGCTGTCGCTTCTTTGAATTTGCCATTCAAACATCATGCCAAATTTAAACAGCATTGAAAATGCTGGAAACCCAGTATCCACGCGCCTTTCAGGCATTTTTATCCATCTTTTTACCCACTCGATTCCGTGAAGCCCCTAAAAAATAATGCATCGCGCGTTCAAGTTCCCACTAGTGCTGACGATTTCAATTGCAGCAGAGCTAAGCGCAGTTGTTCTGTGAAAGGTGGAGCAAGGCTTGCTCCAAAGCAGTGACCGACGACGCGGTTTGCCGTCAAACGCAACAGACGACGACTTTTAATTTTTTCCCCTTTAAGGAGCTTTAAACATGAGCACAATGATCAACACGAACGTCTCTTCACTGGTCGCGCAAGGCTCTTTAAAGGCCAACGACGTGAGGCTGAGCACCTCGATGCAGCGCCTGTCGACCGGCCTGCGCATTAACTCGGCGGCAGACGACGCAGCGGGTTTGGCGATCGGCAATCGCATGACGAGCGACATCCGCGGGTTTGCCGCAGCGGTCAAGAACGCCAACGATGGCATTTCACTGTTGCAGACGGCTGAGGGCAGCCTCGCTTCGGTCACCGACAGCCTGCAGCGCATTCGTGAGTTGGCCGTACAGGCCGCCACCGACAGCTACAACGCGAGCGATCGGCGGGCGCTCAACAACGAGGCGTCGCAAATGGTCAGCGAGATCGACCGTGTGGCGACCAGCGCGAAGTTCAACAACATGGCCATCCTGGACGGCACCTATGTGTCTAAAACCCTTCAGGTGGGCGCCAACAACAACGCGTCCGACCAGCTTAGCGTGAGCCTTGGCAGCGCCAGGGCCACCGCCTTGGGCGTGGGTACGGGCTCGAGCTACAGCACAGCAGTCCAAGGGGTGGTCGTTCCTGCCGGGTCGACTACTGGTCTGGCGGCCAGCCAGTTGACCCTCAACGGCTATAACGTTGGTGCCACGCTCTCGGATGGGCTGTCAAGCGCGGATAACACCCTCAGCGGCGTCGCGGTTGCCAATGCCATCAATGCCATTAGCGCCCAGAGCAAGGTGAGCGCCACGGTGGGTAAAACTTCAGTCGCTGGCACCACCGTGACCACCTTTACTGCGATGGCTGATGGGGAGGTCAAGATCAATGGTGTTTCTGTCGGCGCCATTACCGTGGCTGCGACTGCGCAGGAGCGTGGCGGCCAGATGGCTGGTGCTATTAACGCGATTTCTGCCCAGACGGGGGTTACGGCGACGTTTTCTACCGCGACCGGTGCAGTGGCCCTGGAGGCGGCAGACGGCCGGAATATCGTGATAGGCATTCTAGGTAAGGCGACGGCAATCGTAAGTGCCAATACCGGTCTTACCCACACCGACGGCGGTACTGTCACGACTGCAACGACTTCAACGACCAAGCGTTCTGCGGTTAATTTGACCAGCACCGATAGCGGGGGGATTGCTATTGGCGGTACGGCAGCGACCGTGCTTGCGGCCACCGGCCTGACGACGGCGGCCACAGCGGCCACCGTAACCGCGGGCACGGCGGTCTCCAGCCTGGACCTGACCACGGTTTCGGGTGCGCAGAGCGCGCTCGCCACCATCGACACGGCGATCGGTCAGGTGAACAGCTTGCGTGCTAACCTGGGTGCGTACTCGAACCGGCTGAACTCGGCGGTGTCCAACCTGCAAAGTGGCGGACAGAATCTGTCGGCTGCGCGCAGCCGCGTGATGGACACCGACTACGCGGTCGAGACGACGTCCCTGGCGCGTTCGCAGATCATCGCGCAGGCGGCCACGGCGATGTTGGCGCAGGCCAACCAGTCGTCGCAGACGGTGCTGGCGCTGCTCAAGTAAGGGTAGGCGTCACACGTTACGAATCGCGCTTCGCACAAGAACAAGACGCGCCGTAACAGCAAGAAAGTCAGACCAAGCCTGCCGGGTTCGCCTGGCAGGCTTTTTTTTTCGTGTTTTTCTGTGTGTATTTTTGCGTATCTGTCAGCGCAGCGAAATACTCAGGCCAGGCAAGCCAGGCAGGCCAGGCAGGCCAGGCAGAGCAAGCCGGTGCGGACAAGGAGGCGCTTGCCGGCGCTGCGTTTGCAAGGCCTTAGACCTTAGACCTTAAAGACACCACAGTCCGGTGCAGGTGCCAAACAGGAGCTCGAGCAGCAGGTCGGCGAGGGCACCGAGCACAAACACCGGCAGCGCGATGTAGAGCAGAAAAAGCAGCACCGCCTTGGCGGTGGGGCGCGGCTCGGGGATGCGGTGCCCCATGATGGTTTGTATGCGCGGCTTCATGCGGGGGTGCCTGCTTGCTTGGGTTGGGGTGGTGGCAGGGGGCCAGTGTACGAGTGTACGAGGGTGCGAGGGTACGAGGCGGATTTTGCGCTCCATTATACTGGCGCAATGAACGTACTTTGGCAGGACCATGATAAAGAGGCGTGGAACAGCGACCATGCCAGTGCGCAGGCGGCGCTGCAACAAGACTGGGCCTACGGCGAGGCGATGGCCGCGCTCGGTTCGCATTGCCTGCGTTGCCGCGTGTTCGATGCGGGCGAGCCGGTGGCCATGGCGCAGTTTCTGGTGCGCCGGTTTGCCGGCTGGGCGAGTGTGGCCTTGTGCACCCGCGGCCCGCTCTGGTTGCGCCCGCTCGATGCGCAGGCAAAGTACGCCGCCCAGCGCCTGATGCAGCGTAGCTTGCCCTTTGGCTGGCCGCGCTTGGTGTTGTTCTCGCCCGACGCGCTCGATGCGCAGTCGGCCGGGGTGGCGCGCATGCACCGGGTCATGACTGGCTACGCCACGGTGTTGTTACCGCTGCCGCCAGCCTTGGCCTTGCCGGCCATGCGTGCAGCCATGCCGCCAAAATGGCGCAACCGTTTGGGCGTCGCCGAGGCCTCGAGCCTGCGGGTGGTGCGTAACGGCGTAAAGCCGGCGCAGTATCAGTGGTTGATCGAGCGCGAACGGGCGCAGCGGCATAGTCGTGCCTACATGGCTTTGCCGCTGGCCTTTGTGTCGGCCTATCAGCAGGCCTGCGGCAGCGGTGCCGAGACGGTGCTGCTGTTGCGCGCCGACTTGGGGCGTGATCCGGTGGCGGCGATGCTGTGGTTGCGTCATGGCAGCGTTGCGACTTATCACATCGGCTGGTCGGATCCGGGGGCAAGGTTGCCCGGTGCGCACAATCTGTTGTTGTGGCAGGCCATCACGGCGTTCAAGGCGGCCGGGGTTACCCAGCTCGATTTGGGCGGGATCAATACCGCGCGTAGCGCAGGGGTGGCACGCTTTAAGATCGGCAGTGGCGGCGAAGTGCGCGTGCTGGCGGGCACGTTTTTCTAAGGCTCAGCGGTAAAAGGCCAAGCGCTTAGCGGCTCGGCCAAGGGCTTAGCGTTTCATTTCATCCACGCGCAAGAATACTTTGCGGTTGTTCTCGCGGTTGCTGCTCGATGAGGTGACCTGGCTGTTTTGCGTGCTGGGCCAGGCGCCGTGCCCGCTCACTTCGGTCCACTGTCCGAGGCGCATGCTGAGGGTGGTGCCTATTTGTTGTGACTGGCTGCTGCCCGGGTCGCTGACGCTCGCCGTCTCGCGGCTGGCCAGCAGTTGCACCGTGACGGCGTCGCCAGACACACGGGCCACCACGTCCATGCTGCTGCTGGGGCGTGCTCCGGAGGGGCTGTTCCAGCTGTTATTGACGAGCGCGCGTTGTCCTTCGAGCACCTGGATGCGCTGGGCGTTGGGGTCGACCGAGGCATCGCCGCTGCTGGTGGTGACGCTGCGGGAGGTGTCGGGCGGGGCGCCATAGCGTAGCGACACCATCAACTGGCGTGGCGCGGCGGCTTTGGCTGCGCCTGGCGCCGGGCTGGCGCCAGCCGGTGCGGCGGGTTGGTTCATGAAATCGGGGATGGCCGGCAGCACGCGGGGGGCGGCGCCAGGCTGCAATCCGGCAAAACCGGCCTGCCCGGCGCGGATGTCGGTGCGCCCGGCCGCGCTTTGCAAAAAAGTTGAGCCGCTGTAGACGCGGTTATAGGTGCCAGGCTCGCCGCGCTGGGCGCCGCCCGGGCCGATGAACGCCACTTCGTGATCGGTGCCGCGGATGCCTATGGTCGCGTTGGGTGTGTCTATCTCGTAATTGGCTTTGTTGGCGATGCCGATGCGTCCTGTGAGGGTGCGAAAGCTGCCGTTGATGAGACTGAGCAGCCCGCGTTCCTTGTCGCCCTTCTGGTTCGCCACGGCGTATTCGTCAATACGCAGTCGCGTGTCAGGTCTTAACCAGATCATGGCCTCGTCGCTCATGCGGATTTGCACATTGGAGTTGGCGCCAGTGGCCACCGTATCCCCTTCGTACAGTTGCACGCCGCGCTGGGCTGTGCGCTCGAGACCGGAGCGTTCCCATACGCGGGCTTGTCCCATGACCATTTGGATCACCCCGGCCGCCGACCACGCCGGGCTGGCGGCGAGCAGGAGCAGGCAGGCGGCAGCGCAGCGTGCGCCCAAGCCTAAGTCTAGGCGCTTCGCGGCTGCGTGGCGCGTGGTGGTCGGTATGGTTTGAACGGGTCGGGTGAACATGGGGTGGGATCTATCCTTGTGGGGCGCTGTCGTTTGGGTTTGTTTTAGGTATGCACTGAACACGGGGGCAAGCCCTTTTGTATATCTGTATATCCCCCACTGCAGAGAATGGCGCTTACTTAGCACCTTCCCTCTCCCCTTGCGGGAGAGGGACAGGGAGAGGGGGAATGCCGGCAGATTCGATCT
>JANXRV010000003.1:0-2686 GCA_025356665.1 Pseudomonadota bacterium | reverse complement strand
CGAACTCGATCCATTCGTTTATGCGCGTGGCCGGATCATCGTCGAAGCGATCGCGGCGAAAGTGAATCCGGTCGGCATCGCCTATCCGCTGAGCGTTTATACGGATGGCGTTGCGGCCGAAGACGTTCACACGCTGGCGGTCAAAGGCAAGAACCTCGGCATGAAGGGCGTGCTGTGCGCAAGGCCGGAGTGGGTTGAGCCGGCGAATGCCGCATACACGCCGACGCCCGATCTCGTCACCTACAACCAGCGCGTGCGCGAAGCGTTCGCAGCGGGCGTTGCGGCGGGCACGGCGGCAGTCCCGCTCGACGGTCGCATGATCGACGTGCCGGTGGATGAATGGGCGATTGTCGTCCTTGAGACCGCGCAAGCGTGCGCGAAGCGCGATGCCGAAAAGGCTGCTGCGATTTCAGCGCGTCGTTAAGTACCTCGGCAAACGACGCACCGCTGCGTTAGTTCAGGCCCGTCTTGATATCTCGAATCCCTTTAAGGATCTCCTGGCCGACATTCACGATTACCCCCGTTTAAAGAATTAGGTTAGCACTTGCCAAAGCTCAATGCCGTGAGGGTATAACGTTCGGGTTCAGGCGCGGCGGCACGATAGCGCCGACGTCGCCTGGATCCCGTTGCCTATTTTCCTTGTCGCTCTTCAATTGACCCATCTGAGAAGACTCTCAGCTCAAACCAAGCACCCTTGGCACCGATTTTTCTCACCCAGCGAACCCGCCAATATGAGCGTTCATATTCATTGTGAAGGTTGTGGTACTCAACGACGCCAATAAACGCGTCGGTGACGTCAATTTCTTTTCATGCACATATCTTTTTGCATTCTCGATCACAGATTCGATTGGCACCGACGGAACATTTATTGTCTTCGCTATTGCAAGCACGCCGCTAAGGAGCAGCATGGCCAAAAAAATCTGGCCAATAGTTTTCAGTTTCATGAGTCTGTAGGCATAACGTCATCGTTGAGGCCGCGCGGACTTGCCGCGTCGTGCCTCGAACGATTTGTTATGCGGCAACTTGCTCGTGCGAGAACTGCGGCGCCCCTGCGCGTCGAGAAGCGTGTTCGGCGGTGATCGAGCATATGTTGCCTTTCGCGTCGACGTCCAAGATCGTGTTTTCGTCGAGATCGCGAGTTTCCGCAACGGGAGTGTCGAGAAACTCGATGAGCAATGTATCGGTATCAGCGAAGTAGCGAACTTTCATGGCGAGAGCCTTCTATCAAAAAAGGCATTGTGAACAGTTTCTCCATCCGCTAAAAGGACAACACGCAAGAAACGATTTTCCATTTCTAGCACCTGCACCCAGCGTCGAATTCGACCGTCAGCCTGAGTGGTTTTTCGGAGTGGTGCCGGGATGGCGTTTTCAATCCACTCGTCACGGATGGTAGCGCGATCGGGGCGATTGCGAACTGCTTCAAAATACCGTGTAACCTTCACGCCAAAATTCGTGTTGCTTACCTGTCCCTTGGATAGCAACACAGTAGCTAAGTCCGCAAGGAAACCGAGCCCCATGTTTTGCTTCTTGGCATCAATGTGCTTCATTGAGTTGTGAGCGATTTCATGGGAGATAACCAAAGCGAGCTCGTTGTCATCTTTTGCAAAAGTCATTATTCCCCTGGCGATCATTACGCGCTTGCCATCAGCAAACGCATTGATGATCTGCTGCGGAGAAATGCCTACAGGATACTTACAGCCGGCTTCTGGATTTGGGCTCCACTACAGGACTCCGGAGATCAATCCTAGTGCCACAGCAAACAGCATGAGGGCAACCATGCTTTGCATTCCCTTCATTGTTACGCTCTTCAGGTAGCGGTTGCCGACAACCGCACCGATTAAAGCAGCAAGCACAGCCGCGGCGAGAATCGGGTAGTCGAGTGTGGCCCTTGCGGCAAGGAACGCAGGCACATAGACCGAAAGACGTGAGATATCGATCATGAAGGCCACCACTGCTCCAGTCGCAACGAACTGCTCTTTGGAAAGACCGGACTTAGCCAAGAATGCTGAACGGAGCGCGCCTTGCATACCCGCCAAGCCACCAAAGAAGCCGCTCAGCACCCCGCCAAGGGGAAAGTATTTCGACGGGAATGACAGACTGCGAAATCGTGGAACCAGTTCTGCAATGGAAAACAAAAGCAACAGAACGCCAACGACTAGTTTTGCGGGGGCGACAAGAACCTCTAGCCCCAGCAATGTGTAACTGACAAGAGGCTTGAACTCGGAGAGCCAAAGCAGCACCCATGCGCCTAGAAAGGACGCTGCAAGCGCAGGCAATCCGAATAGAAGCACAACACGAAGATTCGCATGACGACCCACCAGCCAAAGCTTGAACAACCCGTTAAGGAAATGCACGACGGCGGTGAGCGCGACGGCGATCTCGATAGGGTAAAACAGCGCGAACGCTGGCAACAGCAACGTTCCCAGCCCAAAGCCGGAGAAAAACGTGAGGCCGGACGCAAGCAACGCGACTACGCAGACGATGAGGATACTCATTTCGTTGGCTATCCTCCCATGCGTGGCATCAGGGTCAGTTCTTTCATTATCACATCCCTGTCTTTAAGTGGCCTCATACGCCTTCACCAGCCGGCTCACCGCACGTGTAGTGGATGCCGAAATGCTTCGCGTGTTTCCGCCATGGTGTGGCGGCCAGACAGATACGCCCGCGCGATGGCCTCGTTGCGCGG
>JANXRV010000090.1:0-134519 GCA_025356665.1 Pseudomonadota bacterium | reverse complement strand
CTGCCGACGATGGTGGTGGTGCCCAAGACTGTGCCGGCCACAACGCTTGCCGAACTCGTCGCGCTCGCAAAATCCAAGCCCGGTGTGCTCAACTACGCTTCAGCCGGTCTGGGAAGCGTGGCGTTTCTTGCCACAGAATTGTTCAAAATGCAGAACGGCATTGATATCGTGCACGTGCCATTCCAGAGCGGCGGGCAGGGCATTGTGTCGGTGCTCGGGGGGCAGACGCAGATGACGATCCTGACGGTGCCGACGCTGATCTCACACGTCAAGGCGGGCGCGATACGCGGCCTCGCCGTGTCAGGGCAAAAACGCCGGCCGAATCTTCCGGAGGTGCCCACTTTTGCCGAAGCCGGTTACGGCAATTTTGATGTGGCCTTATGGACCGGTATCCTGGCGCCCGCAGGCACGCCAAAAGACATCATCGCCAAGCTCAATGTCGAGATCAACCGCGTCCTCGCCAACCCCGACACCCGCCAACGCCTCGCCGACATCGGCACGGATGCGGAGGGGGGGACGCCCGAGCGTTTTGGCAAATTCATAGTCGAGGACATTGCGCGCTGGCAGCGCCTGATAAAGCCGGCTATGCGTGAAAAGTAAATGCGTCGCCGCTTATTCCTCTTGGTTTAACCAACTGCGCGCGCCGGCAGGTCCACGCCGTGCTCGCCTGAGCCGATGCCTGCGCTGGCATCTTGCGCCGCCTTGATGACCGACTTGGCCAGCGCGGGCAACTCGGCGCGTTTGACCGACGAGGCCGCCATGGCGATGCCCAGGCTGCCGAGCACATTGCCCGCGCCATTGAATAGCGGCGCGGCGACGCCGATGATGCCCGGCAGGAACTCGCCGCTGCTGGTGCAGTAACCGTCCTGGCGGATTTGCCGCAGCGCCTTCCTGAAACTTTCCCAGTCGGCGCCGAGTCCCGCGGCGGCGATGCTTTTGCGGTGTTTGGCGAACAGGCTGCGCAGTTGGTGGGCGGGAAGGTTGGCGAGGATCACCTTGGACGCGGCACCGGAGAACAGCGGGCGCTTTTGTCCGCGGCTGAATAGGCCCGCCGGCGCATCGGCGACGATTTCCTCGCGCACGCACATGACGGTGTCGCTGAACAGCACGCACAGCAAGGCGCTGTGACCGGTGCGCGCGGCGAGGCGCCGCATCGGCGGGCCGCCGGCGGCATAGACCGGGTCACACAGGCGCACGTGGCGGTCCAGCTCGATGATGCGCGGCCCCAGGATGTAGGAGCCCTTGGCGACGGGGGTGACGAAGCCGGCGCCTTGCAGCACCTTGATGTAGCGGTAGCAGGTGGAGCGGGAACAAGCTGAATAGCGGATCAGGTCCTCGGTGGACCAGACCGGGGCCGCCGGCGTGAACACGTCGAGCAGGCTCAGCATTTTTTCCAGGCTGTTCATGCAGCCATTCTAACCAAAGCGCCGCAGGCTGTTTTCCGGCGTTTGAATAATTGTAAATTTTCCCACGATGATGGACATTGTTAGCATTGGGCGCTAACATTTCCAACCCCGTGCAGAAGGGGCGCAGATGTACAAGTTTGCAGACGTACAAGTTGCAAATGTACAAGCGTGTAAGAGTGCAAGAGTGCACGAGTGTAAAAGTGCAAGGAGGCGGGCAGGCCGGCGCCTCTCGCTTACCCCGGCACGGCCAGCACACCGCGGAGTCACCGTCATCCGAACATCCCCGATAAGATCTTCATGCAATGCGGCTGCGCAAGTCGCCGCTTTGCGCGCAATGCCCGATGCCCATGCTTGAGGCTGCCCCACACCGCGGCGCCGACGAGGGCAGGGTCGTCGTATTTTCCGCCGCCTTCAGACCTTTTTGCGAACCGCTGCTCGCCGGCTTTGCCGCGCAGCATCCTGGCATCGAGGTCGAGTTCGTCGATGGCATCAGCGGCACGCTGCACCAGCGCTATCTGGATGCGCTGGTAGGCGGGCGGGGCGAGGTCGACGTATTGTGGAGTTCGGCCATGGACCTGCAGATGGATCTCGCGCAGTCCGGCCATGCGCAAGCCTGTCCGGGAGCGGCCGGGGCGGGGTTTCCCGCATGGGCCAATTATCGCGACATGGCCTTTGCCACAACACTTGAACCGCTGGTCACGCTCATTAACCGCGATCTGCTTGACGCCAATACGCCGGCCGGTTCGCTGGCTGAAATCACGGCGGTGCTCCATGCCGCGCCGCAGGGCTTGCGCGGCAAGCTTGCCTCTTATGACATCGCCAATAACGGCCTGGGTTTTTTAGCGCTGCTGCACGAGAGCGCCGATGCGGGTGTTTTCGACGCGTTCATGCGTGCGCTGGTCGTCGCACGGCCGCGCATGTATGGCTCCAACCCGCCGCTGGTGGACGAGGTGGCCGGCGGCCGTGCCGCGCTCGCCTACCATGTGCTCGGCGCTTTCGCGCTGCGTGCCCTGCGCGCACATGCCACGCTCGCCGTCGCCCCCACCGCGATGGCGCAAACGGCCGTGTCACGCATTGCGTTTGTGCCGGTGAGTGCGCCGCATCCCCTGGCGGCACGCAAATTTCTTGACTACCTGTTGTCGGAGTCGGGGCAGGCGAGGCTGGGTGAATCCGAGTTGTTTCCGCTGCGTGCCGCAGGCAATATACCGGCGCAGTTGGGCCGCGCCGAGCGTGTGCCCATCGCCATTGACAAGGGCTTCGATGCGTTTCTTGACACGGCGCGGCGCGACAGGCTTGCCGAACGCTGGCAGGCCGTTGTTGCGGCGACTGCCGCAGCATGATTAATTACAACAATACCCAAGGAGAGACGAAATGCTAAGCAGATCACTGATGGCCGTGGCGCTGGCCATTGCATTAATGCCCATGCTGCCGGCGAGCGCGCAAACCGCGTGGCCGTCCAAACCGCTGAAAATCGTCGTGCCTTACCTGCCGGGGGCGTTCACCGATTTGTCGGCCCGTTCGTTGGCGGCGGAATTGACCGAGCAACTTGGCCAGCAGGTTATTGTCGAGAACCGCAGCGGCGCCGGTGGCACGCTCGGCCTTGATATTGTCGCCAAGTCGGCGCCTGACGGCTACACCCTGGTGCTCACCGACAACTCGTTTGCCATGGCGGCGGGGCTCTACGCCAAGCTGCCCTACGACCCGCTCAAGGATTTCACCCAGGTCAGCCAGATCGCCGAATCCCCATCCATCATGGTGGCGCGCCAGGAACTGCCGGCAAAGTCGGTAAAGGCCCTGGTCGATCTGGCCAAGACCAAGCCCGGTGAACTGACTTATGGCTCCGGTGGCCAGGGTTCGTCAGCCCATCTGGCGACCGAACTTTTTCTCAACGTCACCGGTAGCAAGATGACCCACATCCCCTTCAAGGGTGTGGCCGCATCAATCGCCGAGGTCGTGGCCGGTCGCCTCGACATTTCCATCGCCAGCCTCGCCAGCGGCATGGCGCATGTGCGTAGCGGCCGCGTGCAGGGCTTTGCCGTTTCGGGCAAGGAGCGCACGTCCTTGCTGCCCAATGTGCCGACCTTTGTCGAGGCGGGTGTGCCGGCTTATGACATGTCCTACTGGTGGGGTGTGGCGGTGCCTGCGGGCACGCCCGCGGCCGTGGTTGCGCGCCTTAACCAGGAAATCATGCGCGCCGCCGATAAACCGCGGCTCAAGGACTCCTTTATCGCGCAGGGTGCGCGTGCCGTCGCCAGTACGCCGGCCGAGCTCACCCGCCGCGTCGAAGAAGAGATCAAGACCTGGAAAACGGTCATAAGCAAAGCCGGCCTTAAAGTGGAGTAAGCAACAACATGTCCAATGCACTCAATATGAAACCCGACTGGAAGGCGCCGGCCCTTGGCTGCGACAGCCATTTTCATGTTTTCGGCCCGGCCGACCGCTATCCGTACGGCAGTGACGTGCTGCGCTACAAGCCGCCGGTGGCGATGCTGCCCGACTATCTCGCCCACGCACGGGCCGAGGGCTTCGAGCGCTTTGTGTTCGTGCAACCGAGCGCATACGCCCGCGATAACAGCTGCATGGTCGACGCCATGGTCGAAATGGGCACCGCGGTGTGCCGCGGGATCGTCGACGTGCATGAAGACGCGACTGATGCCGAACTCGCGCGCCTGGACGCCATAGGCGTGCGTGGCGTGCGCGTCAACGTGTCGCCGGTGAAACCCTTCGAGCCGGGTTTTTCCAACAGCATGCTGCCGCGCATCCGCCGTCTTGATGCGCGTTGCAAGGAACTGGGCTGGCACCTCGATTTTCTCGGGCCGGGCTGGCTGACCAGCGAACTGATGCCGGTGATGAAAAGCCTCAAATGCGATTTTTCCGTGGCGCATATGGGTATGTACCTCGCCAAGGATGGCGTGGCGCAACAGGGCTTCCAGGATTTTCTGGCGATGCTGCGCAACGGCAATGGCCAATGCTGGGTCAAGCTCACCGGCGTCTACCGCATGTCGGTCATGCCGGCGTTTGACGATGCCGCGCCCTTCGCACGCGCGCTCATCGAAACGGCACCTGACCGGCTCATCTGGGGTAGTGACTATCCGCACATTTCGTTTTCCGACAAGATTGGCGGCTCGCAACTGTTCAACCTGTTGGGCCAATGGGCGCCCGATGTGCTGACGCGGCGCAAGATACTGACTGACAATCCGGCGAAACTGTTCGGCTTTGGCAAATAAGGGTTTCCCTATGACACAAGCTATGGCCGTATTTTTCGCCCACACTGGAGATTGCGCATGAGCGCCGCACCCCGCATCACACCGGTCGAGCCGGGCACGCGCCCGGAATTGGCAGAGCTGGAAAAAAACATCATCGGCTCCCGTGGGCGTATTTCGCTGCTTTACAAAGTGCTGCTCAACAGCCCCACGGTGTGTGATGGATGGGAGCAGATGATGACGGCGATTCGCAATAAAACTTCGCTGGCGCCGCGCCTGCGTGAACTCATCATCCTGCGCATCGCCGTGCTCAACAAGGCCGCCTATGAATTTGAGGCGCACGTGCCGCACGCAGAAAAGGCCGGCGTCAGCGCCGAGCAGATCGCCGCAGTGCGCGAAACGCCGCTTGGCGCCGCCATTCCCGCCGGGGAGCGTCTGGCGCTCGAACTGACCGACGTCATGACGCGCGATGTCCAGGTGCCCGACGCCTTGTTTGAGCGGGTGCGCGCCCAGTACGACGACCGCAGCCGCGTCGAGCTCGCCGCGACCATCGCCTCTTACAACATGGTGTCGCGCTTTTTAGTCGCGCTGCATATCGAGTAGGCACCAAGGTTCCTAGGCACCTAGGCACAAGACACCAAGACACGAGGCGCTCGGTCGCGATGGACAAGGTCGCTGTCATCCTGCTCAAGTGCGTAGGCACGGCCGTGCATACCGCGGCCCTTGAGCGGGGGCTCGCGGCCTTGTCCGCGTGCATCACGCCCGCCCTGGTGTCGATGCAAACGAATCGCGCTCTGGTTGGGGCCGGGGCCGGGGTCGGGGCCGAGGCCGAGGCTTACATCTATTGCGAGTTGGGCGAAGCGGCGGTGCTGACGGCGGCCGATATGAGGGCGATTGAACAAGCGACGCTTGAAGTGCGTGAGTTGGCCGGACTGCGCCTATCGGCCGCGCGCCTGGTCTGCCGCTTCGACCGGCCTGGCGCCTCGTTTGGCGAGGCGGCGCCCTTTCATTACAGTGTCGAATTTGATCCGGCCGAAGGATGGGAGGCGGAAATCGCCGCCTGGTATGACACCGAGCACATGCCGGGCCTGGCTTTGGTCCGCGGCTGCGTGCGTGCGCGGCGTTTCCTGAATCTCGATGGCGGCCCGCGCGTGCTCGCCTGCTATGAGCTCGTCAGTTTGGCCGCGTGCGACTCAAAAGCCTGGCAACAGGTGGTTGCAACACCATGGAGTTCGCGCGTCAGGCCCAATTTCTTGCACCCAAAACGCACGCTGTTCGCCCGCAGCCCTGCCGCATAACAGGCTGGAAAGCCGCGCCAGTGGCGGGTTTCCAGCCTATGCCACGATCAACCGCGCATTTTTTCCGGCAACCAGGTGGCCAGTTCTGGGAAGCCCATCAGCAGCAGGGTGAACAGGATCATGATGATGGCGTAGGGAATCGCGCCCTTGATCACATCAGACACGCTTCCCCGATCCGGTCGTATGCCCTGCACCACAAACAGGTTCATGCCCACCGGCGGCGTGATCAGCCCCAGCTCGCACATGATGACGATGAAGATGCCGAACCAGATAGGGTCGACGCCGAGCGAAGTCACCACCGGGTAGGTGAGCGGAATGGTCGCCACCATCATCGACAGCGTATCCATGAACATGCCCAGGATCAGATAGAACACGATCAGCGCGATGAGCATTTGCGTTTTCGACAGGCCGAAGCTGGTCACCCATTTGGTCAGGGCCTCGCCGATGCCGGTGAGCGATAGCGCAAGGTTGAGCACAAAGGCGGCAACAACGATTAGCAGGATCATGCCGCTGGTGCGTGCGCTGGACAAAAAGCACTGCTGCAGCAGCGCCCACTTGAGCTTGCCGCTCCAGGCGATGAAGAACAGCGCGACCACCACACCCAGCGCCGCCGATTCGGTGGCGGTGGCGATGCCAAAATACAGGCTGCCCATCACCAGGCCGAAAATAGTCAGCGGCTGACCGAGGTTGACCAGCAGGCGCATGCGCTCTGCCAGCGGTACCGGTGGATGCTTGACGCCACCGCCGCTCATGACCGCTGAGATATAAATCCACAGCATGAACGAGCCGGCCAGCAGCAGCCCGGGGATGATGCCGGCGATAAAGAGCTTGCCCACCGAGTTTTGTGTCATCGAACCATAGATGATCATGTTCACAGAGGGCGGGATAAGAATGCCCAAGGTGCCGCCGGCGGCGAGCGAGCCCAGCGCCTCCTTCATCGGATAGCCGTGTTTTGCCAGCGAGGGTAGCGCAACCGTGCCTATGGTTGCGGCGGTGGCAACCGACGAACCCGAGGTTGCGGCGAACAGCGCACAGCAGCCGATATTGGTATGTAGCAGCCCGCCGGGCAGGCCGCCCAGCCAGGCGGCAAAGGCTGAATACATTTTGTCGGCCATGCCGCTACGGAGCAGGAACTCGCCAAGCAGAACGAACAGCGGAATGGCGGTGAGACCGTTCTCGCTCATGGTGCCCCAGGCCACCGATGCGGAAGAGCCAAGAAACGCATCGCCATAGGCGAGCATGCCGCCGCCCAGGCCGACCAACATCATGACGGTTGCGATCGGCAGGCCCAGCAGCATCAGGCCAACCATGACGAAAAATGCAGTGACGCCGATGGCGATCATGCTCATGCTTTGCTCCCGGCCGAGTCCTTGAGGCCGGCGGCATCGATCGCGCCGCGCGCCTTGATGTCGTCGAGCTCTTCTTTCAGTTCGTCCTTGGTGCCCTTTGGCTGGAATTCATGATCAAGGTCGTCAATGCGCCCCGTCACTGTCAGCCACAGCGCGCGCAAGGCATAGCCCGCGGTGGCCAGCGCGAATACCGCCAGCGTCGCGACCCAGACGTATTGCGGATACTTGATCGGCGTCGCCCAGGGGGTCTGCGCCGTGCTGTTCATGGAAATGGAGTCCTGCAGGCTGACCCAGCCCATGGCAATCAGGCCAAGCGCGGTCAGCGCCAGGGAAACCATGCTCATCAGATTGAGAAAAGCACGCGGGATCTTGCCCAAACGCTCGTGCAGCAAATCGATGCGGATATGCGCGCGTGAAATCAGCGCCAGCGTAAACGCCAACCCCGCGCCCACGGCGAGGCAGTAGCCGCCCAGTTCGTCTACGCCCTGCAAGGACTGGTTGAACACCTTGCGCATGGTGGTCTCCAGCGCCACGGCGAACGACAGGAATAAAAACACCAGGCCGAATAGTGCGGCCAGCACGGTCTCGAGGCGTTGCATCGCAGACTCCTTGTTGGTTTGAGGGGGTGGCATTGCAAAACAAAACGCCCCGCCTATGTTGCCAGAGGACGGGGCGTTTTGCGCGGCTGCTTACTTCATTCCGACGAGCGGACCGACCACTTTTTTCCAATTATCCGAGCAGCCCGGATTGACCTTGTCGCAGGCCTCCGACCAGGCGGGCAGGGAGATTTCGCGCACTGCGCCTTGCACGAAGGCGAGATCCTTGGCCGTGGGCTTGACCAGCGTCATCTTGTATTTCTTGCCGGTGGTGCAAGGGTCCTGGCCGAGGTTGCAGCGCATGCCGTCCGACCAGAGCTCTTCCGAATATTTCCAGATGTCGTCGGTCAGGCCTTCGATGGCGGTGCGTAGTTTTTGCTGCTGGTCCGTCGGCAGTTTTTTCCAGGAGTTCATGTTGATGGCGTAGCCCTGGACGGCGACCTGCAGGCCGAGCGCATAGACGTGTGTCGCCGATTCAGGCCAGCCGGCCGAGTTGGCCGAGGAGGGGCCGGTCACGGCGCAGTCGATGGTGCCCAGCGACAAGGCTTGCGCCACTTCGCCGAAGGCCATGGTCACCGGCGTCGCGCCGACTTTTTCCATGAACTTGGCCATCACGCCGTCGAGGATGCGCACCTTCAAACCCTTGAGGCTGCTCAAGTCCTTGATCACCGGTTTGCAAAAAATGATTTGCGGGCCGAAGGGCCACACGCCCAGCAACTTGGTGTTGAACTGCTGTTGCAGGCGCAGGTCGACGAAGTCCTGGTAGGCGGTGACGACTTTTTTTGCCATCTTGTAATCGGTGTTGAGGCCGACCAGGTCAAGTCCGAGGATGGTCGGCTCGTCGCGTGACACCTGGCCCATGCGCAGGCCGACGATGTCGAACAGGCCGGTTTTCATCACGCGCAACTGCTCGAATTCTTTGATGCCGGTCGAATCGAGGGTCTTGTAGTCCATCTCGATGGGCAGGCCGGTTTTTTTGGCGAAGTTCTCAAAAAACGGCTGCTCGCGATTTTTCAGGATATTGCCCGTGGACAAGGGCATGCCCATCACGCGCAGTTTGGTTTTTTCCTGCGCCGAGGCCGGCAGGGCCAGCGCGGCAGCCGCAGCCAGACAGGCGGCGATGGCGGTAAGTTTGTAAAATTTCACCAGGTTCTCCTTTTGTTCAATGGGTAATCACGCCAATAGCGGCTCGGGTACTCGGGTGCATAAAACATAAAATTTCAAAAACCATACAGCGCTAAAATCTGAAAGCAAAAACTTAAACCCATCCGTTGATTGGTTGATCAGTGGATCACTTGATCAGTCCACCGGTGTTCGTAATTATATTTCCCAGCGCACTTTTTTCGTGCGTTTGAGCATAGCACGCACTGACACCAGATACACAGGCTGCTCCAGGCCTGGTGGTCTTGATGTGCGAGTATGGCGCAGCGGCGTTTATCAGATGGAATGCAAGTCGCGTGCCATGCCGGCCGATGCTGGAATATCATTCTCCCAGTATCCATTCGCAGCGCTTTATCACCGAGGGGGCAAGAGAATGAAACGACTGGAAGGAAAAACAGCGCTGGTCACCGGCGGCAACACCGGCATCGGTCGTGCCGTTGCGCTGGCTTATGCGGCCGAAGGCGCCGATGTCGCCATCGCCTGGATCGATCGCGAAAACGAAGCCGACAGCCTGGTCAAGCAAATCACCGCACTGGGCCGGCGAGGCGTGGCCTTGCGCTGTGATGTGAGCAAGGAGGCCGATGTGGTGGCGATGTTCAAGCATGTCGACGTGGCTTTTGGCCGACTCGACATCCTCGTCAGCAACGCCGGCATCCAGCGGCCGCAGGCCATCACCGAGATGAGCGTCGATGATTGGGATCGCATGATGTCAGTGCATTTGCGCGGTGCATTCCTGGTGTCGCGGGAAGCGGCGCATTACATGATCCCCACCCAGAGCGGCCGCATGATATTCACCTGCTCGCAACTCGGTTATATCGGCCGTGAGCGCTACACCGCCTACTCGGCCGCCAAAGCCGGCCTGATCGTGTTCATGCGTTCGCTGGCAAAAGAGCTGGCACCGCACGGCATTCTGGTCAACGGCGTGTCCCCTGGCCTCGTCGACACCGGCTTCGATCCGCTGGCCGAGGATGTCAAGCGCGCCCACGCGCAAAGCCTGCCGCTCAAGCGCCTTGGCACGCCCGAAGACATGAGCTCGGCCTATGTCTTTCTCGCCTCGGACGAGGCGCGCTATTACTGCGGGCAGTTGCTGCACCCGAATGGCGGCGAGATCATGCCCTGAGGTTCATAATTGTGGCCTGGGAGCAGCGGCTCCGCTGCCATTGGCCGAAGACCAAGTCATTGCGAGGAGCGGAGCGACGAAGCAATCTTGTGGCATGGTAAAGGATGTCCCAATAGCGACGAGATTGCTGCGCTCGCAATGACAAACGAATACGGCGAAATGCAGCCCGGCATTAATTCCTAGAACATGAATTCCTAGAACATTAATTCCAAGAACATTAATTCCAAGAACATCAATTTCTAGAACAAATGCACCGACAGCGGCGCAAAGAACCCGATCAGGCAAAACACCACCGCCGCTACACCCAGCGCAGCCGATCCCCACATCAGCGCCACCACGCCAGTGATCACCTCGGCCGAGGCGAGTACGATGGCAATCTGCGTTGCCGCCGAAGCCAGTTCGTAGTGGTGATAGGCGGCGAGGTTGCGGTCGCGGCTTTTTTCTGCCGCCTTGGCGCGAGCGGCCAATTCCTTGCGGCCTTCCTGTGTCTCGGGTTCGCTGTCGTAGCGCGCCGCAGTTTTTTTCCATTCGTCGACGCGTTTTTGCAGCAATTCCTTGGCGGCTGCGCCGGGGCCGCGCGCGATCTCCAGTTCCGCCGCCTCCGCGGCGGTGCGCAGCGTGGTCATACGTATGGTCTTGGCCTGGAAAAACGCCCAGTGGTTGGATGCCTCGATGTTCAGCGTCAGCGCCAGCGTTTGCGCGCTCTTGCCCAGGGTCTCCGAAAACGCCAGCACCACGGCCAGTATGGAGATGAACATGGCAATTTTTTTGTTCGACGGATCTAAATGCGCGCCTCCGGACATGGTGGCCTCCTTGCAGGTTGAAGAGTTTTGAATGGGCGCAATGATGCCATTGTTTTGCGGCGCGGATAAGCCTCGTTGTCCCGGCGCAGGCAAAGGGTGGCGCACCCGGGTGTAGCACCCTGATCGCGCCGTGGTCAGCGACTGGACTGCGCCAAGGTGGATTGTGCTCAGGCGTGGGCGCGGTGCAACTTGCCGGCGAGGGTGAGTTGCGCCTCGAGTTGCTCGCGCAATACTTCGCCGAGCAATATCAGCGCCGGACCGGCGCCGGTTGTGGCGGCAATACGCGGCAGTGCGCCCAGGGTGTCGTAGCGCACGCTGGCATCGGGCAGGGACAGGTTCTCAAGAATCGCAACGGGTGTGTCCGCCGACATGCCGCGGGCGATCAGTGTGACGCTGATCATTTGTGCCTGACCTGCGCCCATGTAGATTGCCGCCGTATCGGCGCCGATGGCGCTGGCGGCCCAGTCGCAGGCATGCTCGGCGTCGCCCACGCGCGGCGTGACGAAGGCGACGTTGCGTGACAGGCCGCGGCGCGTCAGCGATACGCCGATCTGCGCGCTGGCGGCGAGCGCGGCGGTGATGCCGGGCACCACTTCGAAGGCGATGTCCGCCGCTGACAGGGCGTCGATCTCCTCCTGGGCGCGACCGAACAGCATCGGGTCGCCGCCTTTGAGGCGTATGACGATTTTGTGTTTCTGTGCCGCATCGACCAGTCGTTTGTTGATGAATTTCTGCACCGTGGAATGTTTGCCGCAGCGTTTGCCCACTGCTATTTTTTCCGCCTTGGCGGCAAGCGCGAGCGTTTCGGGGTGAACCAGGGCGTCATGGAACACGATGTCCGCCGCCTCGAGCAGGCGCGCGGCGCGCAGGGTCAGCAGGTCGGGCGCACCCGGACCGGCGCCCACCAGATAGACGGTACCCTTCACGCGCTCAATCCGGTGCGGCGGCGAAACAGCGGCTGGGGACGTTCCACCGAGGTCTGGTAGGCCTCGCTGAAATCACCGAATGCGCCCAGCGCTTGCGCCGCGTCCTGATCCTCGCGCAGCGCGATGGCGTCAAAGCCGACGCGGGACAGGTAAAAAATATTGTCGCGCAGCACGTCACCAAAGGCGCGCAGTTCGCCGCCGTAGCCGTGGCGCTCGCGCAGCAGGCGGGCGGTGGAGTAGCCGCGGCCGTCGGTGAAGGCGGGAAAGTGTACGGCGATCAGCGGCAGCACGGCAAAGTCGGGGGCCAGCAGCGCCGGCTCGTCCTCGGGCTTGAGCCAGACGCCGGTGCGCCCCACGCGCTTGAGCAGCACTTCGCGTTTGCTCAGCCACAGAGACAGCGGGACGATGACATCGCCACAGGCGGGGAAGGCCTCGCCTTCTTGCAGCAGCGTCCAGGTGTCGGCTGCGGTGGCGAGTTTGCGATGCTTGATGAGTGTAGGCATGGTCGAATCCAATCCAATAGGTCGGTCTGGTTGTTCAGGCGCTTAGCGTTTCCGGCGTTTCCGGCGTTTCCGGTGTTTCTGGTGTTTCCGGTGTTTCTGGCGCTGGCGTCGTTGTTGTGCGCGCGTAAACCTGTTGCTTGAATGGCTCCAGGCCGATGCGCCGCACGGTGTCGATAAAGCGCTCCGCATCGCCGTCACGACGCTCGATGTAGCAGTCGATGAGCTTCTCAATCACGTCCGGAATTTCCTCCTGCGCAAAGGACGGCCCGAGCACCTTGCCCAGCGACGCTTCGACGCCCTGCGAGCCGCCGATCGAAACCTGGTACCACTCCTCGCCGGCCTTGTCCACGCCAAGCACGCCGATATGGCCGACGTGGTGGTGGCCGCAGGAGTTGATGCAACCGGAAATATTCAGGTCGAGCTCGCCGATGTCGTGCAGATAATCGAGGTCGTCAAAGCGGCGCGTGATCGCATCGGCGACCGGCAGCGACTTGGCGTTGGCGAGCGAGCAAAAGTCGCCGCCGGGGCAGGCGATGATGTTGGTCAGCAGGCCGATGTTCGGGGTGGCGAGACCCAGCGTCTTGGCGGCTTGCCATATGGCGATCAGGTCGGACTTGCGCACGTCGGCAAGAATCAGGTTCTGCTCGTGCGAGACGCGCAGTTCACCAAAGGCGTAACTGTCGGCCAGTGCGGCGATGGCGTCCATCTGGTCGGCCGTGGCATCACCGGGTGCGACGCCGGTCTTTTTGAGCGACAGCGTCACCGCAGCGTAGCCGGGCAGCTTGTGCGCGTGCACGTTGCGTTTGACCCAGGCGGCAAAGCCGGGGCGCGTTGCCAGCGCCACTTCGAATTCGACGTCGTTCGCCTTCAGCACCTGGTATTGCGGGCGCGTAAAGCGCGCTTCGATGCGTTCGATTTCTTCGGCTATCAGTGTCGCCGGGCCATCTTTCAGATGGGCCCATTCTTCCTCGACCTTTTGCGCGAACACCGCCGGCGTGAGTTCCTTCACCAGGATCTTGATGCGCGCCTTGTACTTGTTGTCGCGGCGGCCGTAGCGGTTGTACACGCGCAACACGGCGTCAAGATAGCTCAGCAGGTGCTGCCAGGGCAGGAACGCGCGGATGAAGTGACCGATGATGGGTGTGCGGCCTAGCCCGCCGCCGGCGAGCACTCGAAAGCCGGTTTCGCCCGCGGCGTTTTTTACCGCCTGCAGGCCGATGTCGTGTACCTGGATCGCGGCGCGGTCGGTGGTGGCGCCGGTCACGGCGATCTTGAACTTGCGCGGCAAAAAGGCGAATTCCGGGTGCAGCGTCGACCATTGACGGATCAGCTCGCACCAGATGAATGAATCGACGATCTCGTCGGGCGCGATGCCGGCGAAGTGGTCGGTGGTGGTGTTGCGCACGCAGTTGCCTGAGGTCTGGATGGCGTGCATTTCAACCGATGCGAGTTCGGCGAGGATGTCCGGCACGGACTCGAGCGTCGGCCAGTTGAACTGGATGTTTTGCCGCGTGCTGAAATGACCGTAGCCGCGGTCGTAGGTGCGCGCGATATGCGCGAGTTTGCGCAGCTGCCTGGCCGACAGCAGGCCGTAGGGAATGGCCACGCGCAGCATCGGCGCATGGCGCTGGATGTAGAGGCCGTTTTGCAGGCGCAGGGGACGGAAATCGTCCTCCGATAGCTGGCCGGCGAGGTATCGGCGTGTCTGGTCGCGGAACTGCGCGACGCGTTCGTCAACAATGCCCTGGTCTATTTCGTCGTATTGGTACATGGCTTCACCGAAAGTTGACGCGGCCCTGGGTGCGGAACCGCGAAAGTGCATTTGCTTATTTGGATGCTTCCCAAACAGGACACAATCGTAATAAACTCCGGTTATTATTAAAAAGAATAACAATAGATATATAAATAACTAAATCGTATATATAAAAGGCAAGACCATGAATTTTCAGCAATTACGCTACGTGCGCGAAACGGTTCGTCAGGGTTTGAACCTGACCGAAGCGGCCAATACCCTGCACACCTCGCAGCCGGGGGTGTCCAAGCAGATCAAGGAATTCGAAGAGGAACTGGGCATCGAGATCTTTGAGCGCCGCGGCAAGCGTTTTGTCGCCCTCACCGAGCCGGGCGAGGCGGTGCTGAAAATTGTCGAGCGCGTGCTGCAGGAGGTGGACAACCTCAGGCGGGTCGGCAGCGAGTTCCAGGACAAGCGCGCCGGCACGCTGACCGTGGCCACCACCCACACCCAGGCGCGCTATGCGCTGCCCAAGGTCGTGCATGAATTCAAGAAGCGTTATCCCAAGGTCAAGCTGACCTTGCAGCAGGGCAATCCGCCGCAACTGGCGCAGATGGCCATCACCGGTGGGGCCGACATCGCCATCGCCACCGAATCGCTGGACCACTATCCGCAGTTGCTGGCCTTGCCGGCCTATACCTGGCACCACTGCGTGGTGGTGCCGCCCAAGCATCCGCTGGCCAAGCTCGAGCGCCTGACGCTGGAGGAGCTGGCCAAATATCCTATCGTCACTTACGACCCGGCGTTCACCGGGCGCTCGCACATCGACGAGGCCTTCACCACCCGCGGGCTCAAGGCCGACATCGTGCTGTCGGCCATCGACTCGGACGTGATCAAGACCTATGTCGAGCTCGGCCTCGGTGTGGGCATTGTTGCGGCCATGGCTTTCGATGCCAAACGCGACAGCCATCTTCGCGCCATCGACGCCGGCCACCTGTTCCGCTCCTCCACCACGCGCGTTGCGCTGCGCCGCGGCGCGATGATGCGCGGCTACGCTTATGAGTTTATCGAGTTGTTTGCACCGCAACTCAACCGCAAGACCATAGACAAGGCGATGGCGGGTGGGCAGGAGAATTACGAGTTGTAACAGTGCTTACGGGGACAGTCGCCTGCCCGCATTCGTATGCCCCCAATAGCCCGGCGTTTGCCTGACCATTTTTCGGGCTATTTTCATTTTTATAAGGCAGCGCTGATCAAGTCCTGAAAATGAGGCCACCTCAACCAGCTTCCCGCTGCAGTGGGGGATATACAAGGGGGCTTGCCCCTTGTTCAGTGAATACTTGGTTTATTAAGAATTGTGAAGTGTTGTGGCGTGTGCTACTTTGGATGCTCTCCCCATGTTGTGTATCTCAGCTTATGAGAACAGCGTGAGAACAGCGATTCTCCAATGTTCATGAGCCGCCGCCTCACCCCGGCCGCGGTCGTCACGCTCTACGCGGTATTTGCCGCGTTCTGGATTGTTGCGTCCGCTGTTCGGGTCGCCACGACAATCGATGATCCGATGCTGAAAAGCCGCATCGAAGTGCTGGATGGATTGGGTTTTGTTCTGGCCTCGAGCGCGCTGCTCTACTGGCTGATAAGCCAATTGACCGGGGTGTCGGAAGTCGGGCACGCTGCCGCTTTGGCGCAGGGCGGTTTGCGGCCGCTGTCGCGCTTGCGCACGACACTGGCCGCGCTGTTCATACTCGCGCTGATCGTTCCGGTCGCCGGCGTATCGGTGTTGTTTTTGTATTCTGATCAAACGGAACAAGAGGCCCAATCAAACCTTGTGGCCATCGCCAGAATCAAGGTCGGAGAAATCGAGCGCTGGCTGACTGAACGCCAAGGCGATGCCCAGAGCCTGATCGCCGGCGCCGGATTCACCACGCGTGTCTTTGCCTGGCAACGCACCGGCGATACGAAAGAGCTGGAATTGGTGCAGTCCCAGTTGGAAGCACTGCGCAAGGCATTCACCTACGACTCGATCGCTCTTTTCAATGCCGATTCGAAACGCTTGCTAAGCGTGGGCCAGCCCTTTGTGGCGGTCCCCGAGTTTGCGCCGCTACTGGCAAACGCCCTTGCGGACGGCAAGACACGCCGCAGCGAGCTGTATGTTGATGCGCACGGGCACCCGAGCCTGACGCTGGTAGCGCCATTGCGTGCGCCGGGCGCGAGGTCGGCGTCGCTTGCCGTGGTGATGCATATCAATGCAGGTACTTTTCTCTTTCCATTTGTGCAGGAATGGCCGACGGCCAGTCCAAGCGGCGAGACATTGTTGGTGCGCCGCGATGGCGATGCTGTGCTTTACCTCAACCCGTTGCGCCATGGCGTGGGCGCCCTGTCGCTGCGCTTGCCTTTGTCGCAAAAGCAAGTGCCCGCCGTAGCGGCGATTTTGTCGCCAAAAGCAGGGGTAACGACCGGCCTGGATTATCGCGGCATCGAAGTGCTCGCCGCTTATCAGCGGGTACAGGGCAGCGATTGGCATCTGGTTGCCAAGATGGACCGCAGCGAAGCCTTGGCGCCCTTGTATCAACTCGCCTTTTGGATCAGTGCGATTGTCCTGCTTGCAGTTGCCGTCGTGACCGCCGCGCTGACGCTGCTTGTGCGCAGGCAAAGATATGCCGACATGCTGGTCGCGCAGTCGCTGACCGACAAATTGTTGGCGCGGTTTTATGACATGCCCTTCGTTGGCATGGCCATCACCGAGCCCGACTCCAAACGCTGGGGCCGTTTTAACGACCAGCTTTGCGTAATCTTGGGCTATTCGCGCGCTGAGCTGGCGCAGAAAACCTGGTCTGCGTTGACGCATCCGGACGACCTGCAAAAAGACGTGGCCGAGTTTGACCGCGTCATGCGCGGCGAGTCCGAGGGCTACACCTTGGAGAAGCGTTTCATCCGCAAGGATGGCACTGTGGTGCTCGCCGAACTCAACGTGCGCTGTGTCCGCAAGCCGGACGGCAGCGCCGAGTCGTTTTTTGCCACGGTGCAAGACATCACGCAGCGCAAGCAGCTTGAGGCGCGCGCGCAGCGCATGAGATCGCTTTATGCCGCCTTGAGCGATAGCAACGCGGCGGTTGCACGATCCCGCGCTGCGCCGGAATTGTTCGAGCACATCTGCCGCATTGCAGTCGAGTCGGGCGGCATGCAAATGGCGTGGATAGGCCTCGTCGATGCCCATTCGGGCATGCTCGGCCGGGTCGCCAGCTTTGGTTCCGGACAGGATTACCTCAAAGATATACAAATATCGGTTGATGCCGCGACTCCCTATGGCCACGGTCCCACCGGCACTGCCGCGCGCGAATGCCGCGCGCTGTGGTGCCAGGACTATCAGACCGACCCCACGGTCACGCCATGGCGCGAGCGCGCCGCGCGTGCCGGATGGGGCTCATCGGCCTCGTTGCCGATCCAGCGCAAAGGCCTTGTCATTGGCGCGCTTACGCTCTACACGGACGAGAAAAACGCCTTTGACGAATCGGCGCAGCAGCTGTTGATCGAGATGACGGCCAGCATCAGTTTTGCAATGGATAAATTTGCGGATGAAGCGCAACGCCTGGTCGCAGAACAGTCCTTGCGTGAAAGCGAGGCAAGGAGCCGCAGCTTGATCAAGGCCATCCCGGATACTATTTTGGTCAACCGGCGCGATGGCGAATACCTCAACTTCGTCGCCGCGGATCCGGACGCGCTACCGCTACCGTCGGATCAACTGCTGGGCAAGAAGGTCAGCGCCGTGTTGCCGGCGCCGATTGCCAACCAGTACATGCAGGCTTTTTCCCGCGCCCTGGATTCGGGCGCGTTGCAGGAATTTATCTACACTTTGCCCATCGGCGGCGTGGAAAAGCATTTCGAGGCCCGCGTGCTGCCCATGGAGGCGGACACGGTCATTTCAATCGTGCGCGATGTCTCTGCGCAATGGCGGGCGCAATTGGAAACGGCGCAGTCGGAAGAGCGTTTTCGCATCTTGTTCGACCAAGTCATTACCGGCATCTACGTTATCCAGGAGGGCAGGTTCAGCTTTGTAAACCGCCGTTTTGCCCAGATGTTCGGTTACGACTCGCCGCAAGATATGCTCGGTCGTGATGCGTTGTCTGTGGTCGCTGAGTCCTCGCGCGAACTGATGAACGACACTTTGCGGCCGCTCGTGACGGATGAGAAAAATCCGGGCGCCTTCGTCAGCGTCGGCCTGCGCAAGGATGGTTCAACTTTCACCATGGGCTCGCAAGGGTCGGTTGCGACCTTCGCCGGCACGCCGGCGGTCGTCGGCATGGCGCAGGACATCTCCGAGAAAAAGCGCGCCGAGGACCAGGCCGCGCGCTATCTTGCGCAGCTGCAGACCGCCTTCATGCGCACCGTGGAGGTGGCCACGACCATAGGCGAGATGCGCGATCCGTATACGGCCGGACACGAAAAGCGTGTGGCAAAGATCGCCATGGCGATCGGCGCCGAGCTTGGTTTTGATGCGCAGCGGATCGAGGGCTTGCGCGTCGCCGGCTACCTGCATGATGTCGGCAAGGTCACCATTCCGGCCGAGATATTGTCCAAGCCGGGCAAGCTGAGCGCGGTGGAGTACCAACTGATCAAGGGTCACGCGCAGGCCAGCTATGACATTCTGAAGGAGGTCGAGTTTCCGTGGCCGGTGGCGCAGGTGGCGTTGCAGCACCATGAACGCATCGACGGCAGTGGCTATCCGCAAGGCCTCAAGGGCGAGGCCATCTTGTTCGAGGCGCGCATCCTGGCGGTGGCCGACACCCTGGAGGCGATGTCCTCGCACCGGCCTTATCGCCCCGGATTGGGCCAGGACAAAGCGTTGGCGGAAATTGAACGCGGTCGCGGGACAAGTTATGACCCGGCGGTGGTGGATGCCTGCCTCCAGCTGTTCCGCGAAAAGGGCTACGTCTTGCCAACGTAGTGGCGCTGCGCGATAGCATCCGTTCGGTCTATAGCCCGAGCCGTTGCGGTCGCTTTACGATGGCATCCGTCCGGGCTACAGCCCGAGCCGCTGCGGTCGCTTTACGATGGCATCCGTTCGGGCTATAGCCCGAGCCGTTGCCATATCGTCGAAACGGGCCCCGCCTGGTTCATCGAGTAAAAATGCAGGCCGGGGGCGCCTTGCGAAAGCAGTTTGTCGCACAGGTCGGTGATGACGTCGAGGCCGAAGCTGCGGATGGAGGTGCTGTCGTCGCCGTAGCCCTGCATTTTCAGGCGCAGCCAGCGCGGGATCTCGGTGCCGCAGGCGTCGGAGAAGCGCGCCAGTTGCGAGAAGTTGCCTATCGGCATGATGCCCGGCACGATGGGGATGGCGATGCCCGCCGCCTCGCACTCGTCGATAAAGCGGTAATAGGCATCGGCATTGAAGAAATATTGCGTGATGGCCGCATCGGCGCCGGCATCCACCTTTTGCTTGAAATGACGCACATCATCCTGCGGGCTGCGCGCCTGTGGGTGCATTTCCGGATAGCATGCCACCTCGATGTTGAAGTGCTCGCCGGTTTGTTCGCGGATAAAGGCCACCAGTTCGCTGGCATAGCGCAGGTCGCCGAAGCTGGCCGACCCGGAGGGCAGGTCGCCGCGCAGGGCGACGATGTGGCGTATGCCCTTTGAGATGTAGAGCGCGAGCGTCGCGGCGAGCTCGGCGCGGGTGGAGCCGATGCAAGAGATATGCGGTGCGGCGTCATGGCCGTCGGCGATGATTTCGAGCACCGAGGCGAGGGTCCTGTCCTGCGTCGAGCCGCCGGCACCATAGGTGACGGAAAAAAACCGTGGCTTGAGCTGCGCCAGCTGTTTCCAGGTGGCGCGCAGTTTTTCTATGCCTTCGGGCGTTTTGGGCGGAAAGAATTCGAAACTGAAGCTGCGGGGGAACTGCTTCTGACTTTCCATAGGGGCGGATGCCTCCAAAGAAGGGGCCGCATCAGCGGCGAAAAGCCGGCGCGCTGCTTGCGGCGCGGTTGACGCGAGTCGTGCGACGGACGACTCGCGCCAAACCGTTTAGGGCTTGGGGCCTTAGTAGCGGTAGGCTTCGGGCTTGAACGGGCCGGCCTTGGTGACGCCGATGTAGTTTGCCTGTGCGTCGGTGAGCTCGGTCAGCTGGGCGTTGAGTGTTTTCAACTGCAGCCTTGCGACTTTTTCATCGAGGTGTTTGGGCAGTACATAGACGCCGACCGGGTACTTCGTCGGGTTGGTAAAGAGCTCGATCTGCGCGATGGTCTGGTTGGCAAACGAGGAGCTCATTACATACGAAGGATGGCCGGTGCCGCAACCGAGGTTGACCAGGCGTCCCTCGGCCAGCAGGGTGATGCGTTTGCCGTCGGGAAAAATCACATGGTCGACCTGGGGCTTGATGTTCTCCCAGGTGTACTGTTTGAGCGCCGCGACTTCGATTTCGTTGTCGAAGTGGCCGATGTTGCAGACGATGGCCTCGTTTTTCATTTTCTTCATGTGCTCGTGCGTGAGCACCTGGAAATTGCCGGTGGCCGTGACAAAGATGTCGGCCTTGTCGCAGGCGTAGTCCATGGTCACCACGCGATAACCTTCCATCGCCGCCTGCAGCGCGCAGATCGGATCGATTTCTGTAACCCAGACCTGCGCCGAGAGGGCGCGCAGCGCCTGTGCCGAGCCCTTGCCCACGTCGCCGTAACCGGCGACCACGGCAACCTTGCCGGCGATCATCACATCGGTGGCACGCTTGATGCCGTCCACCAGTGATTCACGGCAGCCGTAAAGGTTGTCGAACTTGCTTTTGGTGACCGAGTCGTTGACGTTGATCGCCGGGAAGGCGAGCTGGCCGTCTTTGTGCATCTGGATCAGGCGTTTCACGCCGGTGGTGGTCTCCTCTGACACACCCTTGATCTGCTTGAGGCGGGTCGAGTACCACTTCGGATCACGGGCGATGGTCGCCTTGATCGAGGCGAACATGATGGTCTCCTCTTCGCTGCCCGGATGGTTGAGCAGGGAGAGATCCGTCTCGGCGCGGGTGCCAAGGTGCAACAGCAGCGTGGCGTCGCCGCCGTCATCGAGGATCATGTTGCTGAAGCCGCCGTCGGCCCACTCGAAAATCTTGTGGGTGTATTCCCAGTATTCGGTGAGGTTCTCGCCCTTGTAGGCGAACACCGGCGTGCCGCCCGCAGCGATGGCTGCGGCGGCGTGGTCTTGTGTTGAGTAGATGTTGCACGAGGCCCAGCGCACATCTGCACCGAGCGCCTTGAGCGTCTCGATCAGCACCGCGGTCTGGATGGTCATGTGCAGCGAGCCGGTGATGCGCGCACCGCGCAGCGGCTGGGTGGCGGCGAATTCCTTGCGGATCGCCATCAGGCCGGGCATCTCTGTTTCTGCGATGCGGATTTCCTTGCGGCCCCAATCGGCCAGGCCCAGATCGGCCACTTTGAAATCGCTGAATTCTTTGGAATCTTTGAAATCTTTGGACTTAAGTACGGCGCTCATCACGCGCTCCTTTCAGTGTCGAAAAAAGTTCGTGAGCGCCGTTGCGGTGTGGATTGCCTCGAGCCTGGCGGCCATCCGGACGGATGACGCGTCGCAACGCTCCTCGAAGCGGACGGAAGTATAGCGCACCTGCCTTGCAGCGCGCCAGCACCGGCTCGGCATTTGCAGTGAGAATCGCCCCGAAACCCGCGCCAGACGGGCGTTTCCGGGCATTATCTATTTTTTTAAGAGCCCTCACGCCGTCCACAGCGCGGCCAGGTTGGTAAAACCCCATGCCGCCGGATTTTCGCGGCCGATGATGCGATCGTGGGTGTCAGGACGTGCCAGGTCGACGAGCTGCGGGGGGATTTGCGTGCCCGACTCGATGGCATAGAAGACCCGTACGCGCGGCATCAGCAGCGAGCCTTCGGACTGTTCCACCACCACGCCCAGTCGCCCTGATTCGAGAGCGACCAGCGACCCGACCGGATAAATGCCCAAGCATGCGACGAAGGCCTCGAATAGCGTTTCGTCGAAGTGTCCGCCTACCCATTGGGCCATTTTGCCTAGTGATTCAGCCGGATCCCAGCCGTCCTTGTAGGGGCGGTTGGAGGTGACGGCATCGTAGACGTCGCAAATCGCGCTCATCTTGGCGAACATGCTGATCTGCCCGTCGGCCAACCGGTGCGGATAGCCGGAACCATCTATTTTTTCGTGATGATGCAAGCAGATATCGAGCGGCACCGGGCCGGCGCTGCCACCTTGCAACAGCAGACGGTGGCCGTGCTCCGGATGCCGCTTTACCTGGGCAAACTCAGCGTCGGTGAGTTTGCCCGGTTTGTTCAGGATGTCGAGCGGGATGCCACCTTTGCCCAAGTCATGCAGCATGCCGCCCAGGCCGGCCTGCCGCGTCTGCTCTTCGTCGAGGCCGATTTGTTTTGACAGCGCCACCATCATCGCGCAGACGGCCACCGAATGCATATAGGTGTAGTCATCGCGCGTCTTCAGTTGCGCCAGGCTGATCAGCGCGTGCGGGTTGCGCATGACCGAATTGGTGATTTCCTCCACTATCGGCATCGCGCTTTCGGCGTTGATGGCCCGGCCCATGCGCACTTCGTTGAACATTGATTCGACCGCCGGTTTTGCACGCGCGCACAATTCACCGGCGCGCTCGAGTTCGGCTTTCAGGCTGATGCGCGCGGGGCCGGCGGCGGGCGGCGTGGCGGTGAAAAGCTTTTCTTGCGCCTGCTCCCCGACTGCTTCTTCCGTCCCTGCCCCGCCCCCGCTCATTTCGACATCAAGGCCCAGTGCGGTGTCTATCCACAGCTCACGCACGCCGCTGTCGAGCAGCCTTTGCAAGGCTTTCGGGTCGTCCATCGCGAATGCGGTTTTCCAGAACGGATGGTCCATCCATGAGCCGCACAGCGCGTGGATATACATACCGAGTCGAAGCTGGCTGGTGTTGATGCGCTTGAGCATGCTGCTCTTTTGCAAAGGTGAGTCCGACATATTATATGTAGGGGCGGACAGATTTGGCACGGAACAGGGGTGTAAACAACCGGTGATTCCTTGTTTGATTGTTCACCGCCCTTGCGCCACGCCAAGCTAAGCCGCTATCCTCGCGGCATATTTTTATCGAAAGCTGGCAATGAGCAGCAGTGACAACCACAACCACAATCGGAACGATCTTGGCGATACCAACGCCAACGCCAACGCCAACGCCCTCGCGCGCATGCTGGCGAGCACCCCTTACTGGAGCGGCGTGCGCAGTGCGCGCGAGGCGATCGGGCTGCCTGAGCGCGTGCTGCTGCACGCCGGTCCGCCGCTGGCCAATCCGCGCCAGCCGCCGCCGCCGATGCGCAACGCGGCGGTGCTCGCCTGCCTGCACGAGGGCTGGGCGCCGAGCGAAGCGGCGGCCGAGCAACTCATCGCCAGCGGCGCGGTCACGCTCGAGCCCTCGTTCCTGCACCGCGTGTCGATCCCGCTGGTGGCCATGGTTTCAGCGGGCACGACACTGGCCGAGATCAGCGACGGCCGGCGCAGCTGGTTCGCGTTTCTTGGCACCGGCGCCGGTGCGCAAATGCGCTTTGGCTCGCGCGATCGCGCCGTCATCGACCGCCTGGCGTTTCGCGAGCGCGAACTGGCGCCCGGTTTTGCCGCTTTGCTCGACACGCCGGTCGACCTGCTGTCGATCGCGCGTTCGGCACTGACCGAAGGTGACGACCTGCACAACCGCCTGTCCAGCGGCAACGCCGTGCTGCACGCGGTGCTATCCACGCGCAAAACCGAATCAGACTCTGCCAAGGCGGCGCTGCGCACCGTGCTCGAGGCGCCTTTGTACTTTCTCAACCTGTGGATGCCCGCGTGCGCGCTGATGCTCGATGCCGCCGCCGGCACGCCCGGCGCAACGCTGGTGACCAAAATGTGCGCCAACGGCGAGGTCGCCGGCATCCAGCTCGCCGGGCTTCCCGGCCGCTGGTTCAGCGCGCCGGCCGAACTGGTGAAGGGGCCGTTCATGAAGGGCGCGCCCGAGAACCCGCAATTTCCGCCCGCCACCGGCGACAGCGGCATCATCGACGCCTTCGGCCTGGGCGGTCAGGTGCTGCGTCGGGCGCCCAGCCTGCTGGCGGCGTTCGCGCCGTGGTTGCCGCAAGGGGATGAGGCGCGCGCGCTGTCCCAACTCGCCGGCCCGCACCCTGTGCTCGGTTTGCCCATAGGCCTGGATGCGGCGGCGGTGGCCGCGAGCGCAACATCACCACTACTGTCGACCGGCATGGTCTCGGCCGACGGTCGCGGCCTGCTTGGGCGCGGTATTTGCGCCATGCCGGTGAGCTTGTTTGCCGCGGCCGCGGCGGCGGTTTGCGCCTAGCGCACCGCGCAAACCTTCCTGTTATTGCGAGCGCAGCGAAGCAATCTCGTGGTGCTGTGACCTGGTCGTTTGAGTGATGAGATTGCTTCGCTGTGCTCGCAATGACGGCAGTGGTGATGACTGGAAAGCCTTACCAGACGGGCATCTTCAGTCATCCATGCTGTTTTGTGTGCAATGAAAAAGCCGGCCTTGGGCCGGCTTTTTCATTGGCTGCACGTCTCGTGCAGCGCTGGCTTACTTGGCGTCGGCGGCGAGCGCCTTGGCTTTGTCTGTGGCTTCCCAGGTGAATTCCGGTTCGTCGCGGCCGAAGTGGCCGTAGGCGGCGGTTTTCTCGTAGATGGGACGCAGCAGGTCAAGCATCTGCACGATGCCTTTTGGACGCAGGTCGAAGTGCCGTGACACCAGCTCCGACAGTTTCTCGTCGGAGATCTTGCCGGTGCCGAAGGTGGTGACCATCACGCTGGTCGGCTTGGCCACGCCAATGGCGTAGGAAACCTGGATCTGGCAGCGGCTGGCAAGACCGGCGGCAACCACGTTCTTGGCGACGTAGCGCGCGGCATAAGCGGCCGAGCGGTCAACCTTGGATGGATCCTTGCCGGAGAAGGCGCCGCCGCCGTGCGGGGCCGAACCGCCGTAGGTGTCGACGATGATCTTGCGACCGGTGAGGCCGCAGTCGCCCTTGGGGCCGCCGATTTCGAAGGCGCCGGTCGGGTTGACGAGGTAATTGATCGCGCCCTTGATGAGTTCCTTGGGCAGCACCGGTTTGATGATCTGCTCGATCACCGCCTCTTCGATCTGCTTGTGCGTGAGGCCGGGCTGGTGCTGGGTGGAGAGCACCACGGTGTCGATGGAATCGGGCTTGCCGTCGACATATTTGATCGTCACCTGCGATTTGGCGTCGGGGCGCAGCCAGGGCAGGCGGCCGTCGCGGCGCAATTCGGACTGGCGCTCGACCAGGCGGTGCGAAAGGTGGATGGCGGCGGGCATCAGTTGCGGCGTCTCGTCGCAGGCGTAGCCGAACATCAGGCCCTGGTCACCGGCGCCCTGGTCCAGGTTCAGGCCCTTGCCCTCGTCAACGCCCTGGGCGATGTCCTGGCTTTGCTCGCCGTAGGCGACGATGACGGTGCAGGTGTTGGTGTCAAAGCCGATGGCCGGGTCGGTGTAGCCGATGCGCTTGATGGTGCGCCGGGCGATCTCGTCGAAGTTGACGCGTGCGCCGGTGGTGATTTCACCCGCCAGCACGACGAGGTTGTCTTTCACCAATGTCTCTGCTGCGACTCGGGAGCGTTTGTCCTGCGCTAGAATAGCGTCAAGGATGGCGTCGGAAATCTGGTCGGCGACTTTGTCCGGATGGCCTTCGGATACCGACTCTGAGGTGAAGAGGAAGCTGCTCATGCTTGGCGTATTCCTGCAGTTTAAAAGAGCATTATTTTAACACGGCCGTTTCGCCCAACCCAAGCTTCCCCCCTACCTGCGTTTTATACCCCGTATCCTGGCCACCTTATTCATGTCTTTCCTGTTGCGGCTCGCAGCCGCCCTCCCGCTGCGGCTGTTGCACGGCCTTGGCGCCGCGCTCGGCTGGTTCATTTATGCCGTTTCCCCGCGTTACCGTCATCAGCTCAGAGCCAATCTGGCCCAGGCCGGCTACGCCGGCGCCGCCATGCACCGTGCCGCGATCGGCGCTGCAGGTCGCGGCGTGCTGGAGTTGCCGGCGCTGTGGCTGCGGCCACACGGGCAGGTTGCCGCCCTGGTGCGTGAGGTCGCCGGCTGGGAGCTGGTTGAGGCGGCGCGCGCGCGCGGCAAGGGCATCCTTTTTCTGACGCCGCACCTGGGTTGCTTCGAGATCACAGCGCAGTACTACGCCAGCCGCACCAGCGCCGATGCGCCGCTAACCGTGCTCTACACGCCGCCGAGAAAAAAAATCATCGCGCCGGCGATGCGGGCCGGCCGTGACCGGTCTGGCTTGCTGGTCGCCGCGCCCGACTTGTCGGGGATTCGTGCGCTGCTGCGCGCGCTCAGGCGCGGTCACGCCGTGGGCATCCTGCCCGACCAGGCGCCGGGCGTGGGGCAGGGCGAGTGGGCGGAATTTTTCGGCCGGCCCGCCTACACCATGACCCTGGTCGACAGGCTGCGGCAGGCCTGCGACGCGACCCTTATTCTCGCCTACGCCGAACGCCTGCCCGGCGGGCGCGGCTATGCCCTGCACCTGGCTGCCATGCCCGAGGCGCAGCAAGACGAACGCCCGGCGCGCCACCTCAACCGCGCCGTCGAAGGCCTGGTACGGCAATGCCCGGCGCAGTACTACTGGGGCTATAACCGCTTCAAGGTTCCGGCCGGCGCTCAGCCTGCGGGGCCGGCGGCGGCGCCGTCGCAGCGATGATCGCGCGCGTATCGATCGCCCTGCTGTGGCTGCTGCATTTCTTGCCGCTGGCGCTGTTGTCGCGCATCGGCGAGGCCTTCGGCATGCTGCTCTACCGGCTGGCGCGCGAACGTCGCGAGGTCTGTTTGCTCAATCTCGTGCGCTGCTTTCCGGCGCTTGGGCGGGATGAAATAATTGCGCTGGCGCGGCGACATTTTTGCGCGCTGGGGCGCAGCGTGCTCGAACGCGGCCTGTTGTGGTGGTCGTCGCGCGAGCGCATCACGCGCCTGGTGCGCATCCGCGGGCGCGAACACCTGGAGCGCGAAATGGGCCGGCCACTGATTCTGCTGGCGCCGCATTTTGTCGCGCTCGACGCCGGTTGGACGCGCCTGTGCTGCGAATGGGATCTTTCCAGCATGTACGCCAATCAGAAAAACCCCATTTTCAACCGCCGCTTGTTCGACGGCCGCACGCGCTTCGGTCGGCAGCGCCTGTTCTCGCGCCAGCAGGGTGTGCGCCCGGCGCTCGCCGCCCTGAAAGAAGGCCGGCCGTTTTATTACCTGCCCGACCAGGACTACGGGCCGCGCGACGCTGTTTTCCTGCCGTTTTTCGGCGTGCCGGCGGCCACGGTCACCGGCATGACCCGGCTGGCGCGCCTTTCCGGCGCGCGCATCGTGCCCTGCGTGACACGCATGCTGCCGGGAGGGGGCGGCTATGAGCTGGTTTGCCACCCGGCCTGGGATGATTACCCGACGGATGACATTGAGGCTGACACGCTGCGCATGAACGCCTTTATTGAGTCGTGCGCGCGCGCCATGCCCGAACAGTATTTCTGGACGCACAAGCGCTTCAAGACGCGTCCACCGGGCGAAGCCAAATGGTATTGACCACTGCGTGTTTGCCGCATTGGTATTCACCGCAGTGGTATTCCCGTAGTCGCGCTGATCGCGCCGGCATGGCCCGCACGCGCCGCGATGCGTACTCGCGCCATGACAAGTGCTCGCGCCATGACAAGTGCTCGCGCACAGGATGGCGCGCGTTCTACAATAGGAGCATGTCATTTTCCAGTTTTGATGCCGGTACCCTGCGTGCCATGCTCGATGGCGTGAAGACTATCGCGGTGGTCGGCTTTTCACCCAAACCGGAGCGCCCCAGCCACGGTATCGCGCGCGCCATGCAGTTGCGCGGGTTTCGCATCATCCCGGTGCGCCCGGGCATCAGCGAAGGCCTGGGCGAAAAAGCCTATGCGACGCTGGCAGATCTGCCGGGGACCTTGCACGTCGACCTGGTGAACGTGTTTCGCAACGGCGCCGAGGTCATGCCCGTGGTCGATGCGTGCATACGGCTGGGCTTGAAAAAAATCTGGATGCAGGAGGGTTGTATCAACGAAGAGGCGGCGCAAAAGGCGCATGCCGCCGGCATGCAGGTGGTGATGGACCGCTGCATTTTTCGCGATTATAAAAAACTGGGCCTGGATAGCCTGACGCCGCCGACCGCTCCGACAACGCCGACTACGCCGACCACCGTGGCACCGCAGACATGAAACTAAAGTTTACCAAGATGCAGGGCGTGGGCAACGACTTTGTCGTGCTCGACGGCGTGACACAGTCGGTACCGCTGACGCCGGCATTGGCGCAAAAAATAGCCGACCGGCATTTCGGCATTGGCTGCGACCAGATACTGCTGGTGGAAAAACCCGACCCGGCCGGGTCCGCGCTGGGCGCTGATTTTCGCTACCGCATCTGGAATGCCGATGGCGGCGAAGTCGAGCAATGCGGCAACGGCGCGCGCTGTTTCGCGCGCTTTGTGCGTGACCACGGCCTTACCGACAAGGACGAGATTCGCGTCAAGACGCTCTCCGGGCTGATCACGCCGCGCCTTGAGTCCGACGGTCAGGTCACGGTTGACATGGGCGCGCCCATATTCGAGCCGGCGCGCATTCCGTTCAGCGCCTATGCCGCCGCGATCGTGCACGCGCTGGACGTCGACCGGCGCACCGTGCAGATCAGCGCCGTGTCTATGGGCAACCCGCACGCGGTGCAGGTGGTGGACGATGTTGATGCCGCGCCGGTGCTGACCGAAGGCCCGCTGATCGAGCGTCACGCACGCTTTGCCCAGCGCGTGAATGTCGGCTATATGCAGGTGCTCGACCGCGGGCGTATCCGTCTGCGTGTGTTCGAGCGCGGTGCCGGCGAGACGCTCGCCTGTGGCACCGGCGCCTGCGCCGCGGTGGTGGCCGGCATACGCCGCGGCCTGCTCGATTCGCCGGTGCGCGTGCAGACGCGTGGCGGCGAATTGACGATACGCTGGGATGGCGCGGACAATGCGCGTAGCGCGGTGTTCATGACGGGTCCGGCAGTGACCGTGTTCGAGGGTGAATTTGACACCGGCGGCTGAGCACCCGCCGGGCGCGCGCTTTATAACGCTTTAACGCAGACAGGGGAAAGACCACGCATGAATGCCGATGATGTCGCGCAATACCTGAAAGACAACCCGGAATTTTTTGAGGATCACGCCGATATGCTGTCGGCTATCTCGATTCCGCATCCGCACGGCGGCCACGCCATCGCCCTGTCCGACCGGCAGCTGCTTTCGCTGCGCGACAAGAACAAGGTGATCGAATCCAAGCTCGCCGAGCTCATTCAGTTTGGCGAAGAGAACATGGACATAGGCGAGAAAATGCACCGCCTGTGCCTTGCCATGCTGGCGGCCTCCGGCCTGCCCTCGCAACTTGGCGCGCTCAACTACAACCTGCGCGAGGATTTCGCCGTGCCGCACGTGACGCTGCGCTTTTGGCGCGGGCAGGGCGAGGGTCCGGAACATGACGCTGCTGGGGATGAACTCAAGGCCTTTGTCGCCGCGCTGGAGCTGCCCTATTGCGGTCCGGGCTACAACGATGAGGTGCTGTCCTGGTTCGGCGACGCCGCCACCCATATCCGCTCGACCTCGCTCATTGCGCTTGCTGATGGCGAATGCTTTGGCGTGCTGGTGCTGGCGAGCGAGGATCCGGACCGCTTTCATCACGACATGGGCCGTATGTACCTCAAGCGCCTGGGCGAGCTTGCGAGTGCGGCGTTGTCGCGCTTTGTTTAAGCCGGCCGGCGGCTGAACTGAAAATGACAACGGGGCTGTCGCGCATCGCGCCGCCTTCGGCGAAGTGAGCGAGGACGCGCGCCTCGTGCTGCTCGAGGGGTTTGTCGAGCAGATCGCCCACCAGCGTCGCTTGAGCCCGACCACGGTGGTGAGTTACGAGCACAGCGTGCGCCGGCTGCTCAGCATCAACCCCGAGGTTGACCTGGCCCAACTGCAGTCGCAGCACATCCGCCGTGCCGTGGCGCAACTGCGCGCCGCTGGCATGTCCGGGCGCAGCATCGCGCGCATGCTCTCGGCCTGGCGCGGTTTTTTCAACTGGCTGGTACGGCACCATGGCCTTGCCGCCAATCCGTGCACCGGCTTGCGCGCACCGAAGAGCCCCAAGGCATTACCCAATGTCCTGTCCCCCGATTTCGCCGCGCAACTGCTGGAGGCGAAGCCGCAGGGTGTCGGCGAGGTTCGCGACAAGGCGATGTTCGAGTTGTTTTACTCGTCCGGTTTGCGTCTGGCCGAGCTGGTGGGCATAGACGCCGCCGAGGGCAAGCGCATGCTGCATGAAGACGAGGTCACGGTGACGGGCAAGGGCTCGAAGACGCGCACTGTCCCTGTGGGTGCCAAAGCCCGCGCCGCCATCGCCGCGTGGCTGGCGGTGCGCGTCGAGTTGGCGCGGCCCGATGAGGCGGCGCTGTTTGTCGGCGCGCGCGGCCAGCGCATCAACCCGGGCGTGGTCGGGCAGCGTCTCGCCGCATGGGCGCAGCGCGCCGGGCTGCCGGTGCACGTGCACCCGCACATGCTGCGCCATTCCTTCGCCACGCATGTGCTGCAGTCATCGGGCGACCTGCGCGCGGTCCAGGAGATGCTCGGGCACGCGAGTATCTCGACGACGCAGGTGTATACGCATTTGGATTTTCAGCACCTGGCCAAAGCCTACGACGCGGCCCATCCCCGGGCAAAGAAAAGAAAATGAGTTCTGCTATTGCTGCTATTGCTGCCATTGCTGCCATTGCTGCGATTGCGAGCGCAGCGAAGCGATTCCGTACTGCCGCTGTCATTGCGAGCGCAGCGAAGCAATCTCGTCGCTTCGGCACCAGCGTCGCAAGCGCGACGAGATTGCTTCGTCCCCTTCGGGGATTACCTTCGGGGCATCGCTGCGCTCCTCGCAATGACGGAATAGGGGTGCCATGAGCACAACACCGACGGGCACCGTGATACCCACGTCGTATGAATTGTTCACCGGCTTCCTGCGCGTCGCGCTGTGCGGCTTTGGCGGCGTGCTGTACTGGGCGCGCCGCGTGGCTGTGGAGGAGCGGCGCTGGCTGGGTGAGGCCGAATTTGTCGACGTTATGTCGCTTTGCCAGTTCATGCCCGGCCCCAACACGCTTAACCTCGCCATGGTGCTGGGCCTGCGTTTTTGCGGCTGGCGCGGCGCCATGGCGGGCTTTGCCGGGCTGATGGTCGCGCCGTTTCTGATCATCCTGATGATGGGCATGCTCTACACCAGCTACGGTAATCTGCCCGCCGTGCAGTCGGTGTTGCGCGGCGTGGCCGCCGTGGCCGCCGGGATGATGGTGTCGATGGGCCTCAAGATGGCGCTGGTGGCGCGCATCCGCAACATCCTGTGCCTGGTGGGCATCGCCGCCTTCGTTGCTGTGGCCCTGCTGCGCCTGCCGCTGGTGCAGGTGCTGCTGGTGCTCGCCCCCGCCGGCATCGCACTGGCCTGGTGGTGGCAGCGCAATGTGCCGGCCAGCGCGCGGCGACCGGGCGGCGGGACATGATGGATTTGCTGCTGCAGATCGCGCTGGATTTTTCCGTGCTGTCGCTGCTGGCGGTGGGCGGGGCGCCGACGGTGTTGCCGGAAATGCAGCGCAACGTCGTTGAAGTGCACGGCTGGATGAGCGCGTCGCAGTTCGCCGACCTCTACGCCATCGCCCAGGCTTCGCCCGGTCCCAATATTTTGATTGTGTGCCTGGTTGGCTGGAAAGTCGCGGGTCTGGCCGGCGCGCTGACGGCGACGCTGGCGATGGTCGGGCCCTCTTGTGTGCTGACCTGCCTGGTGGCGGGGGCGTGGGACAGGTTTCGCGAGGCGAACTGGCGCCGCGTGGTGCAGCTTGGCGTGGCGCCGCTCACCGTCGGCCTGATGCTCTCCTCGGGCTATTTACTCACGCGCTCGGCCAACGACAGCCTGGCCGCTTACGCGCTCACCGGTGCCACCGTGGTGGCGTTGATGGTCACGCGCATCAATCCGTTATGGTTGATCGGCGCGGGTGCGCTGATTGGCCTGGCTGGCCTGGTCTAGCCTGGTCTAGCCCGGCCTAGCTTCGGACGTCGGCGGCGCGGCCGCTTTTTGCGCTCTCGAGCAGGGCATCAATCAGGCGGTGCACCTTGAGCGCCTCGCGGCCGCTGGCGCGCGGTGCGCGGCCCTGTTCGATGGCGTCAAGAAAGTCGGCCAGCACGCCGCGGTGCGCGTCGTTGGGAAAATCCATTGGGTCGGCGCCGCCACCGCCGGCGCCCGGTTCGCCCAACGCCTCGCGTTTGCCGTCGTGCCAGGCAATGTCCAGCTTGCCGGCGCAGAGCACTGCGGTGGCGCGCGTGCCCATGAGCTCGATGCGCTCGGCAAAGCCCGGATAGCCGGCGGTGGTCGCCCACAGCGCGCCGAAGGCGCCATTGGTGAATTGCAGTCCGGCGCCCACGGCATCCTCGGTTTCCATGCGATGCGTGCGGCTGGTGCCGCCGAGCGCGCTGACCCTGGCGACCGGGCCGGCGAGGGACAGGAACAAGTCGAGGGTGTGAATGGCCTGGGTCATCAGCACGCCGCCGCCGTCGCGCGCCAGCGTGCCGCGCCCCGGTTCGTCGTAATAGCTTTGCGGCCGCCACCAGGGCACGCTGACCGTGGCGGCGGCGATCTCACCGAGCGCCCCCGCGCTGATGTGTTGCGCGAGGCGCAGCGAGCCGGGGCGAAAGCGGTGCTGCAACACCAGGGCAAGCGAGCGTCCGGCCCGTTCGAAAGCGACAACCAGTTGCTCGGCGCGCGCGGTGTTCACTTCGACGGGCTTTTCCAGCAAGACGTGCTTGCCGGCGGCGGCGAGGCGCGAGGCGAGCTCGAAGTGCGTGTTGGGCGGGGTCAGCACCAGCGCCGCCTCGACGCTCTTGTCCTCGAGAATATCCTCGAAACGGGCGCTCAGCGGGAAGGCAAAGTGCTGTGCAAAGGCGCGGCGGCGCGCCTCGGACGGGCTGAAGGCGTGCGTCACTTCAAGCCGGTCGGCGAGGTCAACGAGGCTTTTGGCGTGGGGCGTGACAGCCATGCCAAGGCCGATCAGGGCGATGCGTGTTTTTTTCATGGGTGTTCCGGTGGTGGCTGTTGGCGGCGGTACAATGCGTGCCCGCTTTATATCAACATTCACCGAACAGCGCTTGCCCCGACGACATGAAACCCACGCCACGCATCGTCCTCAAGCCCGGCCGCGAAAAATTGCTGGCGCGCATACATCCCTGGATTTTTTCCGGCGCCATTGATCACACCGCCGGCAATCCGCAGTCGGGCGACACCGTCGAGGTGCGCGACGCGGGCGGCGAGCTGCGCGGCCGCGCGGCGTTCAGCCCGCATTCGCAGATCCGCGCGCGCATCTGGAGCTTTGATGCCGCCGAAGCCGTCGATGAGGCATTTTTCCGCCGCCGTATCCGCACCGCGCTGGCCTTGCGGCGTGAACTGGTGCCCGAGCGCGCCGCGACGGGGCTGCGCCTGGTGCATGGTGAAAGCGACGGCCTGCCCGGCCTGGTGGTGGACCGTTATGGCGACACGCTGGTGGCGCAATTTTTGTCGGCCGGCACCGAGCGCTGGCGCGACACGCTTGCCGCGTTGCTGCTGGAGGAGACCGGCTGCGCCAATGTGTATGAGCGTTCCGACGCCGATGTGCGCGAACTCGAAGGCCTCGCTTCGCGCAGCGGCCCGCTGATCGGCGCGGCGCCCGGGGGCCCCCTCGAGATGATCGAGCACGGCTTGCGTTACCGCGTTGATATTGCCGCCGGTCACAAGACCGGGTTCTACCTCGACCAGCGCGACAGCCGCCGGCAGATCGGGCAGCTCGCGCGCGACCGCGACGTGCTCAACTGTTTTTGTTACACCGGCGGCTTTAGCATCGCCGCGCTCGCCGGCGGTGCGCGCTCGGCCTTGTCGATAGACAGCTCCGGTCCGGCGCTGGCTATTGCGGCGGACAACCTTGCGCTCAACAAGCTTGATGCGGCGCGGGCGCAGTGGCTGGAAGCGGACGTGTTCAAGGCCTTGCGCAGCTTGCGCGAGCAAAAGCGCCAGTTCGACCTGATCGTGCTCGATCCGCCCAAGTTCGCCCCCACGGCTTCATTCGCCGAAAAGGCCTCGCGCGGCTATAAGGATATCAACCTCAATGCCATGCGCCTGCTGCGACCAGGCGGCCTGCTCGCGACGTTTTCGTGCTCGGGCGGCATCTCAGCCGATCTTTTTCAGAAAATTGTCGCCGGGGCGGCGGCCGATGCCGGCATGTCGGCCAATATCATCGGCCGTTTTCACGCCGCCGCCGACCATCCGGTACGCATTGAGTTTCCGGAGGGTGAATACCTCAAGGGCTTGTTGCTGCGCCGCGCCTGAGCGGGGCCTTCGCCTGGAAAGCCGCTCCTGGCGGGCGTTTCCGGGCGGTGCGCGCGGATGGTCCGGCAGGCTGCCGTCGGCGGTGTAACATGGAGGGCTTGGCTGTCATCGGGCGGCCTTGTAATCACTTTTAATGGTGTGAACGCATGGAACAGCAAGAAATGGTACCGGTCACCATCCTCACCGGCTTTCTGGGCAGCGGCAAGACCACGCTCTTGAATCGCATCCTGAAGGAAGAGCACGGCCACAAAGTGGCGGTGATCGAAAATGAATTCGGCGAGGCCGGGATCGACAACGAGATCCTGGTGCAGAACCGCGACGAGCAGATCATCGAAATGAACAACGGCTGCATCTGCTGCACCGTGCGCGGTGACCTGACGCGCATCCTCAACGAGCTCAGGGACAAGCGCGTGGCCGGCACGCTCAATTTCGAGCGCGTCATCATCGAGACGACCGGCATGGCCGATCCGGGTCCGGTGGCGCAGACCTTTTTCATGGAAGAGGACATCGGCAATTACTACCTGCTCGATTCCATCATCACCGTGGTCGACGCCAAGCACGCGAACCAGCAGCTCGATGATTTTCGCGAAGCGCAGGAGCAGGTGGGTTTTGCCGACCGCATCCTGCTGTCCAAGACCGACCTCGTTGCCGAGGGCGACCAGGAAAAGCTGCGCGTGCGCCTGTTGAAGATGAATCCGCGCGCGCCCATCCGCAAGGTGCATTTCGGCGAGACGCCGTTAAAGGACATTCTCGATATCCGCGGCTTCAACCTCAACGCCATCCTGGAAATCGAGCCGGAGTTTCTGGAAGAAGACCACCACGAGCACGATGAGCATGTGCGCTCATTCGTGTTCCGCTCCGAGCGCCCCTTCGACGGCCTCAAGCTCGAGGAGTTTCTCTCTGGCCTGGTGCAGGTCTATGGCAACGACATGCTGCGCTACAAGGGCGTGCTGTCGATGAAGTCCAATGCCAACCGCGTGGTGTTCCAGGGCGTGCACATGTTGATGGGCGGCGATCTTGGCAAGCCCTGGGGTGCCGACGAAAAGCGCGAGAGCAAGATGGTTTTCATCGGCCGCAAGCTGCCCGAGGACCTGTTTATCAAAGGCCTGGAGCAATGCCTGGCCGAGGCTGATTAGGCCTTTCCGGCAACAATCACCTTTCCCGGATAGACTGCCCCCTCTATGAACCGCCTGTTGCGCCATGTGCTGATTGCGCTGGTCCTGCTGTTTTCACAGCAGGCGGCGCTGTTGCACGCCATGGGTCACGCCATGGGATCGGCGACCGGCAACACGGCCGGACAGTCCGAGGACGGCTTTGCTTTCGCGCGCGGTGAGCAGAACACGCCGCAAACCGGCCACCCGGCCGAGCAGTGCCTGGCCTTTCATGCCATCGACAGCGCCATGCCCGGCGGCGCGACCGCCGGCGCCGCTTCCTGCAGGGGCGACACCGCTGTCGCCGCTTTTGTCCTTCCGCTACCTGTTGCGCCGCGCGTTGTTTTTGAATCGCGCGCGCCGCCCGCACGCTCCTAGTCCTGTTTGACCGGATGCCGCTTCGCATTGCGAAGCGGGTGTGATTGCCGCCAGCCAACGAGGCTGGCCGCCACTGAAAAAGGAGCATTCCATGGAGTTCAAGACACGCGCTATGGCGCTGGCCGTCACGCTGGCGGTGACGGGCATGTTGGCAAGCGCGCCGGCCGCATTGGCCGCCGGCGACGAAGATCTGAAGGAACTGCGCGAGCAGGTTCGTCAGTTGCGGGAGCAGTACGAAAAGCGCATCGAGTCGCTGGAACGGCGTTTGCAGCAGGCCGAGCAGTCCGCAGGCAAAGCAGAGGCCGTCGCTGACAAGGCGCAGCTTGCGGCCGACCAGGCTTCGGTGCAGGCATCGAGCCGCCCGGTCGGCGAAGGCGCGATGAATCCGGGCATCTCGCTTATCCTCAACGGCACCTACGGCAACCTGTCGCGCGATCCGGCCGCGTATCGCATCAACGGCTTCAACCCGACCGGTGGCGAAGTGGCGCCGCCCAACCGCGGCCTGTCGCTGGGTGAGTCCGAGCTGGTCGTGTCGGCCAATATTGATCCCAATTTCCGTGGCACGCTGATCGCCAAGCTGGGCGCCGATGACAAGGTCAGCGTTGAAGAGGCGACGATCCAGACGCTGGGACTGTCGGATGGGCTCAGTATCAAAGCCGGGCGGTTTTTGTCCGGCGTCGGCTACCAAAACCAGATTCACCCGCACGCCTGGGACTTCGTTGATGCGCCGCTGGCGAATAAGGTGTTTCTCGGCAACCAGCTCATCGATGACGGCGTGCAATTGAAATGGGTTGCGCCCACCGAGCTTTACCTTGACCTGGGCATGGAACTCGGGCGTGGCCGCAAATTTCCCGCCGGCCCGGATGGCGGGCGCAATAAAAACGGTTTTGGTTCGGGCACCCTTTTCGCCCACGTGGGTGGCGATATCGGCGTCAGCACGGCATGGCAGCTTGGCCTGTCGCACTTGCAAACATCGCCGCAGGGGCGCACCTACACCGATCCGGATTCAACCGGCACCACGGTGACCAACAGTTTCAGCGGCAGGAGCCGCTTGTGGGTGGCCGATGGCGTGCTCAAGTGGTCGCCCAAGGGCAATGCGACGTCGACCAGCTTCAAGTTGCAGGGCGAGTATTTCCGTCGTAACGAGGAGGGGCAGCTTACCTACGACTCGACCGCCGCCTCCCGCGGCGCCCAGACGGGCGCGCTCACCTCGCGCCAATCCGGGTGGTACGGGCAGGGCGTGTATCAGTTCATGCCGCAGTGGCGTGCCGGTTATCGTTACGACAAGCTCGATTCCGGAACGCTCGGCCTGGCCCTGGTTGATTCGGGCGCACGCAGCGCGGCCGACTTCCCGCTGCTGGGTAAATACAATCCGCGCCGGCATACCCTGATGGCGGACTGGGGGGCGAGCGAGTTCAGCCGTGTGCGCTTGCAGTTGGCGCGCGATTACTCGCGCCCTAATGCGCCTGACAACCAGGTTTTGCTGCAATACATCGTCAGCATGGGCGCGCATGGCGCCCACAAGTTTTGAGGAGCGTAAAGTGAAATTGATCCTGAACGGGGTTCTCGTCGCCGCCCTGGCCATGCCGCTGTTTGCCCGGCCGGCGTTTGCGGCGCTCAATATCCTTGCCTGCGAGCCCGAGTGGGCGGCGTTGGCGGCCGAGATAGCCGGAGACCGGGCGACGGTGAATTCAGCCACGACCGCCTTGCAGGATGCGCATCACATCGAGGCGCGACCCAGCCTGATCGCCCGGGCCCGCTCGGCCGATCTGCTGATCTGTTCGGGCTCAGATCTTGAGGCGGGCTGGCTGCCATTGTTGCTGACGCAGTCGGGTAACCGGCGCATACAACCGGACCGTCCCGGCAACCTCGAGGCTTCGCAGCATGTGACGCGGCTGGATATTCCGAAGGTGGTCGATCGCGCCATGGGCGATGTGCACGCGGGTGGCAATCCGCATATCCAGACCGACCCGCGTAATATCGCCCGTGTCGCCGATGTCTTGGTCGAGCGCCTGGTGCAAATCGACAACGCCAACGCGTCGTTTTATCGTGCGCGCCACAAGGCTTTTATGGAGCGTTGGCGCGCCGCCATCGCGCGGTGGGAGCAGCAGGCCGCGCCGCTCAAGGGCGTGCGTGCGGTGGTGCATCACAATGACTGGACCTATCTTTTCAACTGGCTGGGGATGAAAGAGGCGGCCAGACTCGAACCCAAGCCGGGTATTCCGCCAACGCCCGGACATCTGGCTGAATTGCTCAAGCTGATGGGCCGCGAACCGGCGACGCTGATTATCTACGCCGCCTACAACGATCCGAGGGCGGCGGAATTTCTTTCATCGCGCAGCAATATTCCCGCGGTGATGCTGCCCTTTTCGGTGGGCGGCACGGACAAGGCGAAGGATTTGTTCGGGCTGTTCGATGACACCCTTGGCAGACTGCTGGCCATCACGGGTGGAAAGCCGACGGGGGAGAAATGAACTTTGACGCGCTCACGCCGGCTATTTTGCTGCCGGCCCTCATCGCCGGATTGCTCGTTACCGCCACCCATGTGCCGCTGGGCATGCAGGTGCTTGCGCGCGGCATTGTCTTCATTGACCTTGCCGTGGCGCAGATTGCCGGCGTCGGCGTCATCCTTGCCGATACCATGGGCTGGGCACCGCAGGGTGCCGCGGTGCAGGTAGCCGCGTTCAGCGCCGCGCTCGCCGGGGCCTTGCTGCTGACCTGGACGGAGCGGCGCTGGCCGCAGGTGCAGGAGGCCATCATTGGCGTGGTGTTTGTGCTGGCCTCGAGCATCGCCATATTGCTGCTCGCGCACAACCCGCACGGTGGTGAGCATTTGAAAGAGCTGCTGGCCGGCCAGATCCTGTGGGTGGAGCCGGCGCGCCTCGCCGTCGATGCGCTGATTTACGCCGTGCTGCTGCTGATCTGGTTCGGCCTGGGCAAACGCCTCGGTCGTATCGGGTTCTACGTGCTGTTCGCCTGTGCGGTCACCGTCTCGGTGCAACTGGTCGGCCTTTACCTGGTGTTCGCCACTTTGGTTGTGCCGGCCCTTGCAACTTACTACGCGCGCGGCCGGCGGTACCTCAAGGCCTATGCCGTGGGTGTGTGCGGCTATGCCATCGGACTCGCCGGTTCTGCACTGGCGGACCTGCCATCGGGGGCGATGATCGTCTGCGCGATGGTCGCCTGTGGCATTGTGCTGGCATTCTTTGGCGCAGGCCGCGGCCAGCCCCGCCGGGAAGGGGATTTCGATTGATTTGTCATCATGACAGTGGAATAATCATTTTCGAAAAATCGTTTCCCTCCCCAAGAAAGATCAAGGCGAACCGTGGTCTTTTCCCTGTTCGGTAAGAAAGACGATTCGCCGTCCAAAAAGCCCGAGCCAAAAAAACCTGCTTCGGGTCCGGTAGCGAAAAGCCAGGCCCAGCCTGACAAGCGCGCGTTGCCCAACGCGTCTGCGCTTGATCAGGACGACGACCTCTCGCTCGATTTCACCAGTTTTATTGCGCTGCCCATGGGTGCCGCCGGTTTGGTAACGGCGTCAACTGTTCTATCTGCCCCCGCCGTGTCGCCGCTGACGGCTGTGCCGGCGATGGGTAATGGGCTCAAATCTGCGGCAAGGCTTGCGCCGACAGCGTTCCCACCTCCGCCGCCAAGGCCGCAGCGCAAACCGCCGCCGCCCGATTCGGTGATGAGCATTGAGGTTACCAGCAGCCCAGATGCGCTGGCCGTGGTCGAGGAGGCGGCGATCCTGTTTGCCAACGCCCAGGACCAAAGTGCGCTCGCCGTGCTGCTACAGGCTGTGCACGAAGATGACGCCGGCAAGGTCGCGCGGCAGGTGTGGCTGATGTTGTTTGACATGTACCAGCACCTGGGCATGAAAAAAGAGCACGAGGAGCGCGCGCTGGCGTTTGCGGCCAAGTTCGAGCGCTCACCGCCGACCTGGATTGAGCAGCAGGCCAAGACCATCTCCCCGATGCTCAAGGCCGGAGGTTCCAGTGTTGTCGAGTTTGGCGATGTGCTCGATGCCCGTATCACCGCACAAATCGACCAGATGCGGCAGATCGCGGGCAAGAGCCCGGCGGTGCGCCTTGATCTGGACAAGCTGGCCGCGGTTGATGCGACCGGTTGCCGCATATTGTTGCAATGCCTGCAGCAACTCAGGCGTGGTGGAACGTCTGTGGTCTTCTCGGGCGAGGAACGGTTCATCGCCTTGCTCGCCGCTCAGGCGACGGCTGGTGACCTGAGTACCGACCAGGCGGTCTGGCTTCTCTTGCTCGAGGTCTATCAGATGCTTGGCCTGCAGGATGCCTATGAAGAGGCTGCGCTCAACTTTGCCATTACCTATGAATTGTCCCCGCCGGCCTGGGAGCCGGCCGCGGTCGTGCCGCAAACGCTGCAGTCCCCCGCCGGAGCATCGCCGGCGCCGTTGTCGGAACAGGTTATGCGCTTGACCGGGGAGATTACCGGCGCCGACTGCGGCACGCTGAAGGCTGTTGTTGATTACGCCGCCGGCTGCAACCCGGTGGTGATTGATTTTTCCGCGGTGGCGCGTGTCGATTTCGCTAACGCGGGCCAGTTGCTCAACACCTTTAGCAAACTTCACCAGGCCGGCAAGGCGGTAAAAATCCGCGGTGCCAACGAGTTGATCCTGGCCTTGTTTGGCGTGATGGGTGTGCAGGCGGTCACCGGCATCGAGCAAAAAAGCTGAACTCGGCGGCCGATTTGCCTTGATCGATTGCGGTGTGATTAAATGCCGCGCATGGGATTGACCCGCACATCGCGACGCATCGCCGGCTGGCTGGCCATTCTGGCCATGGGGTTCAACGCGCTATGGCCGCTGGCGGCCAACGCCAAACCGGCCGGCGCATTCGATCTTTCCACCGAAATTTGCACGGTCGGCGGCGTAAAGAGCTTTGACGGCGGCAGCGGCATTCCCCAGCCGGCCGATACCGCGCACCAGCCCAATTGCTCGTTCTGCACCTTTGGCGCGGACAAGCTGGTGTTGCCGTCCGTGGCTAGCGGCGCAGTCCTCGCCGTCATGGCGCCCGCGGGGTTTGCACCGCAGATTCCGCAAATGCGGCCGCGCCAGCCGCAAAGCTATTACCCCGCGCATCCCCGCGCCCCCCCAGCTCTCTCCTGAAATTTTATTTGCTGCTACGCGGCGCCAGCGCGTAGCGTACGTCGCGGGTGCGGCGGTGAGGCGCATTGCTTGGCGTCCACCGTTCCCGGATTCAGCTTCAGGAGCCATCTATGCAAGGTTTCATTTTGAGTTTGACGGGATGCAAATTCGTCATGACCCTGGTCATTGCCGTTTTTTTCATCCCACTCGCCTTCGGATCGCGGGCACAGGCTCAGCACGACAATCGTGTAGAGGCGCAGGCCGGCCATCAGCACGGCGTGCATCGCCGTGCTGCGGGATTGGCTCTGGGTGCGGCGTTCTCGCCTTCCGGTGAGTTGTGGATTGCGGCGCTCGACGAAAAGGCCCGCCTCTTTGTGCAAACCAGTGGCGACCTGGGCCGCAGTTGGGGGGGGCGCAAGCTACTCGACACGGCGGGTGATCGCGTCGTTGCCGATGGCGAAAACCGACCGAAAGTCGCCTTTGGCCCGAATGGCTGGGTGGTGGTCAGCTACACCAGGGCGCTGGGCCAGGCATTCGCCGGCGATGTGCGCATGCTTCGTTCTGGAAACGGCGGGAAAAATTTTTCTCCTGTATTCACCGTCCACGACGACCGCCAGAAAATAAGCCACCGCTTCGAGTCTACGGCGTTCGACTCGAAGGGCGATTTGTATGTGGTATGGCTGGATGAACGCGATGTGGCGCATGCGCCTGCGAAGGCCGGCGGCAAACACGGCGCGCACAATGGTTCGTCGGTTTTCGGGAAAGCGTCGGTCGATGGCGGGAAAACCTTCGGCCCGGATTTGCGACTGGCCGGCGCTTCGTGCGAGTGTTGCCGCATTGCGTTGGTCGAAGCCCCGCAGGCCGGCATGGTCGCAATGTGGCGACAGGTGTTTCCGGAAAATATACGCGATCACGCCTTTGCGCCCCTGTCCGACCTTGGTCGCGACAAGCCGCCGGCGCGCGCGACTGAAGACCAATGGGAGCTTGCCGCCTGCCCGCATCACGGACCGGGTCTGGCTAATGCCAGCGGCGGTGGATTTCATTCGGTGTGGTTTGGCCTGCGCGGTGGAAAGGCGGCGGTGCATTACGGCCGTCTTGATGGTGCGGGCAAACCGGTGGGGACGGCACGCGAACTGCCAGATGAACGCGCCGAGCATGCCGATATCGCGGCAAACGGCAACGATGTTGCCGTGGTGTGGCGCAGTTTCGATGGCGAACGCACGCACCTGCGTGCCTGGCTGTCCAAGGATGGCGGCGGGTATTTTGAGGTGCGCGAGCTCGCGTCAAGTGACAGGGACAACGACCACCCGCGCCTGGTGACACGCAACGGCGAATCCTGGGTCGTATGGCGAACGGAAGGGGGAATCTATGTATTCAAGCTTGCTGCGTAACTTCATTCTTGCCGGCGTAGTGCTGGGGCTGATGGCGGCGTCTGCGGTGTCTGTGGTGTCTGCGCCCAAGGGCGTGCGTATTTTTGATAAAACGACCTGGGCGCAAATGAAGCGTGAGCTGCCGCGACCGAGTGTGGTGGTGTTCACGACCACCGACTGCGCCTATTGCCCGGATGTCATCGAAGCGCTGGCCGTGGATGTGAAAAAGGGGCAGAGCAAGGCCAAGCTGGTGATCGTGGTGATGGACGGCACCGAGCAACCCGAAGCCGTTGCCGCTGACAAACACTACCGTAAAGGCGACGCCATGTATGTGTTCGAGGGGCAGGCCATGGCCTTGCGCTACAGTGTCAATCCCGATTGGCGTGGCATGACGCCGTATGTGGCTATGCTGGGTCGTTCGGGTGAACCGAAATTCGTAGTCGGGCGGCCGAGCAAGGCCGACGTGGCTGCTTGGTTGGGCAAACCCTGAGGTGCAGTGCCGCTTGTGCTGGGCCATTTTTATTCAAGGAAAGCAGATGACAGTTCGCTCGCTATTACTACCCGTACTACTCGTTGCCGGTTTTGTGCTGGCTTCGGCCGCGATGGCGCAATCGACGGGCATCAGCATTGCAAAGCCTTGGACGCGCGCCACCGCGCCTGGCGCCGTGGTTGGCGGGGGGTTTGTCACTATCCGCAACAACGCAAAAACGGCCGACCGGCTGCTCAGTGCGTCCAGCCCCGTCTCAGCCAGCGTGGAATTGCACGAAATGGTCATGGACAAGGACATTATGAAAATGCGCGAGGCCAAGTCGCTGATTGTTCCGGCCGGCGGCGTGCTCGAACTCAAGCCCGGCGGCTATCACATGATGCTGATCAACCTCAAGGCCCCGCTCAAGCAGGGTGACAAGGTGCCGGTCACGCTCAAGTTCGAAAAAGCGGGCGAGGTGAGGGTGGAGCTTGCGGTGGAGTCACTTGGCGCCAGTTCGGCCGGGGCGCAGGGCCATGGTGCCGCTGATCACGGCGACATGAAAAAGCACTAGGCTTTTTTAGCGCCCGCCTGGGCCGCTGTCAGCGCGGCAAGGCAGGCCGCGCACAGGCAGGCGGCGGCACTGTCCGAGGGTGTAAGCGGGGGCAGATTGAAACACCAGCATGCCGCGGAGCCCGCCTTGGCACCGCATTCGAAGCGCGTCCCGCAGCGCGAGCATACGCTGTCACCGGCGGAAGCCGGGCCGCCCGGCGCAGCGCTAGTCACGCGGATCGCGATAGTGCTGCATGGCCTTGCGCAACAGCGCCACCTGCTTGTTGAAGTTGGTGCAGGCGGTGCATACACTCAAATGCGCCCACAAGCCGACCCGCTCGCCGAAGCGAAGACCGCGGTCCTCGGCTTCGGAAACCTTGCGGCTTGCCTCTTTGCAGTTGAGCATGAATGACATCGATTGCGATTCTCAGGTTGATGCGCGTTCGTTGCCGAACCAGTTTTTTTCGAGGCAGGCACGCAAGCCCATGCGGGCGCGGTACAGCACCACCCAGCAGTTGGTCGCGGTCATTTTCAATTCCTTACAGATTTCTTCGGTGTCCAGACCCAGCCATTCGCGCATCATGAAGACACGCGCGGTATTCGCAGGCAGCGCTTCCATGCACAAATCGAGGACCTTGAAAAATTCCTTTTGCTCCAGGGTGTTTTCCGGACGGCCCCAGTCTGCCGGCGGCTCGCTCCAGTGCCCGTCGTCCTCGAACAGGGCGTCAAAATCGTCATAGGTCGTGTCGTAGGCCTGCGGCTCCCTGGCCTGGCGGCGCAGGTGGTCGATGATCTTGTGCTTGAGGATGCCAACCAGCCAGGTCTTGAGAGAAGACTGGCCGGCAAAGCGGCTGGCCCCTTGCAGCGCCGCGAGCATGGTCTCCTGCACCGCGTCTTCGGCCGCCGTTTCGTTGCGCAATTGCAGCAGGGCGAACCTCATCAGATAAGGGCGGGTCTGCTCAAGTTCAAGGGCGATTGTTTTTTCGTCAGGCACGGCTATATGCAACAGTCTGCTCCAGTTTGATGCGGCCACTCTAACCGCTTGCCGCGGAGGGCGCAATGCGCGGGGGTGGGCTCTTGAAACGCCGCCGCGCTTCCCCATATTGGAAACATAGGCGCGAGCCCGAATGAATTTTTCCACCACAGATATGGAGACGATCATGGTAAATGTGAACCGCTATTCCCCGCTGGGGGACATTTTTGACGATTTGTTAAAAGGCTTTGTCGTGCGTCCGGTTTCCTACGACACCCCGGCTGCGAACGATATCCGCCAGTTCAGAATTGATGTGAGTGAACAGAATGGCGATTACAAGGTGCTGGCTGACCTGCCCGGGGTGAAAAAAGAGGATATCCGCATCAGTGTCGATGGTGACGTGGTGTCGATAAACGCCGAGACGCGCAATGAAAAGGAAGTAAAGGAAGGCGAGCGTGTCGTGCATACCGAGCGCTTCCTGGGCAAGTATTCGCGCAGCTTCCGCCTCGGCCGTGAAGTCGACGAAGCCGGCGCGCAGGCGAAGTACAGCGACGGCGTGCTCGAACTGGTGTTGCCTAAAAAAGCGGCGCCTGCGAGCAAGCAAATTACCGTGCAGTAGAGTACCGCGGCGGCGGCATATCGCCGCCGCTGCGGCACTGCGCAAGGGAAGCCGACCTCCCGTGGTCTTCGTCCTTGGCGCGGGGTGTGGGAGCGGCCGGGTTTTCCCGGCCGCTTTTTATTTGCCGGCGCGGCGGGCTGGCGCGGGGGGTACAATCTTGACTCCAAAATCAAGTCGCCGACCATGACTGCCACCGCAGAAATCAAAGCCCAGGTGCTCGCCGAAGCGCTGCCTTACATCCGCCGTTTTCATGGCAAAACCATCGTCATCAAATACGGTGGCAATGCCATGACCGATCCTGCGCTGCAGGCCGGTTTCGCCCACGACGTGGTGCTGCTCAAGCTTGTCGGCATGGATCCTGTGGTGGTCCACGGCGGCGGCCCGCAGATCGAGCAGATGCTGAAGAAGCTCGATATCAAGAGCAGCTTCGTGCAGGGCATGCGTGTCACCGATGAGGCCACGCTTGACGTGGTCGAGATGGTGCTGGGTGCGCTTAACAAAGACATTGTCACTTTGATCAACCAGGCCGGTGGCAAGGCGGTCGGTCTGACCGGTCAGGACGGCGGCTTTATTCGCGCCAAAAAAATGATGATCGAGGACAAGGACAAGCCCGGTCAAATGCTCGACATCGGGCAGGTTGGCGAGATTTCATCCATCGACCCGGCTGTCATCGACACGCTGGAGGCGGGCGGTTTTATCCCGGTGGTGGCACCCATAGGCGTGGGCAAGGATGGGGTGAGCTTCAACATCAATGCCGACCTGGTGGCCGGCAAGATCGCCGAAGTGCTCAAGGCCGAAAAACTGGTGCTGTTGACCAACACGCCCGGCGTGCTCGACAGCAAGGGCAAGCTGCTGACCGGTTTGACGCCCAAGCTCATCGATGAACTGGTGGCGGACGGCACGCTGTCGGGCGGCATGTTGCCAAAGATTTCCTCGGCGGTCGAGGCGGCAAAAAGCGGCGTCAAGAGCGTGCATATCATCGATGGCCGCGTCGAGCATGCCCTGCTGCTGGAGATCCTGACAGACGAGGGTATAGGTACCTTGATTCGCAGCAAGTGACCCGGAGTTTCTGGAGACATTGAAAAACGCCGTCATTCCCGCGCAAGCGGGAATCCAGTGACTTTTGGATTTCGAACCCTACGACACTGGATCCCCGGTCTGGTCCCCGGAGCGGGATTCGCAGGGATGACGAATCAGCCCGCCTAACCCACCTTGTTGCCCTCGGTATCCCACAGTCCGACAAGGTAGCCTTCCTTCGCATCGTGGATGGTCAACAGGCGTCCACGTGGTTCGGTACTGAAGGACAGGTGCACCCAGCGGCCGAACTCGAGAATGCACTGGTCAAAACGCAGTCCGGAATCGCGCAGCGCGGCGGCGATTGCTAGCGGCGTGCCGAATTCGGGGCAGGTAAAGTCGGCGGCCAGGCCCAGGCAGTGCTGTGATTTTTCCGCACCGCCGATGGCGATATTGAGTTCGCGCGAGCGATAGCCGCTGGAAATGTCGAGTGGGTAGCCGATCACCTCTTGCGCTTGTTCCAGCCCGGCGGCGAGCCGCCTGAGATTCTCGACGATAATGGGCTGCGGGTCATTGTTGATGCCGCGCGCCAGCGCCGTTTCGGAGGCGCTAAGCTGTTCAAGCGTGAAATGGACGCTAAGCTGCATGATGGATCGGATTCTAGAGCCTTTTTCAACCAAGAGCTGATTCCAGAATGAGCCGTGGTCATAGCGAGGAGGCGCAGCCGACGCGGCAATCTTGTGGCATTGCGACGGAAGTCACCAGGGCGACGAGATTGCTTCGCTGCGTGCGCAATGACAAAAATTATTTATTCACCTTTACGGCAGGTCACTGATTCCAGAATGAGCCGTTGTCATTGCGAGGAGGCGCAGCCGACGCGGCAATCTTGTGGCATTGCGACGGAAGTCAACAGGGCGAGAGAGTGTTTCGCTGCGCGCGCAATGACAAAAATTATTTATTCACCTTTACCGCAGGTCACCGATGAAAACCCGATTCACCTGGTTGTTCGACCTCGACAATACTCTGCACAACGCGTCGCCGCATATTTTTCCGCATATCAATCGCAGCATGACCGCCTATATAAGCGAGCATCTGCGCCTTTCGCATGAAGAGGCGGGTGCGCTGCGCGCGCATTACTGGCGCAGTTATGGCGCCACCTTACTCGGCTTGCTGCGTCATCATGATACCGACCCGCGGCATTTTTTGTGGCACACCCATCAGTTTCCCGATCTGGCGCGCATGATGGTTTCTGAGGTGGGGCTGCGTCATGCGCTGCGCCGCCTGCATGGCCGGAAGATCCTTTTTTCCAACGGGCCCGCACAATATGCCGAGGCCGTCCTCGAATTGTTGAACATCGGCGATTTGTTCGACGCCGTTTATTCGGTTGAGCGGGTGCGCTTTCAGTCCAAGCCGCAAGCGGGCGGTTTTCGGTATCTGCTGCAACGCGAAGGCCTCGTGGCGCGGCGCTGCGTGCTGGTGGAGGATTCGCTGCCCAACCTGCGCGCGGCCAAAAAGCTGGGCATGAAAACGGTCTGGATCACGCGCGATACGCGCCAACCAGCCTGTGTCGACGCAAAAACGACCAGCGTGCTCAAGTTGCCGGCACTGGCAACGAAATTAGGCATTTGGATGTAAGCGAGCGCTCACGTGAGTGATAGAATGGGCGTGGTCCGCAGTCGCGCTTTCTCCGCACTGCTCTTGCCTGCCCTTTTTCCCAGACAGCCTTTCCCCAGGAGCGCACCATGCCCCCCAGAACCGGCGAACGAAAACTCCAGATTCTGCAAGTCATCGCACAGATGCTGCAGGATCCCAAGGGTGAGAAAATCACCACTGCCGCCCTGGCGAAGAAACTCGATGTATCCGAAGCGGCGCTGTACCGCCACTTTGCCAGCAAGGCGCAGATGTATGAGGGCCTCATCAGCTTTATCGAAGAGTCCTTGTTCGGCCTCATCAACAAGGTTACGGCCGAGGAAGACAACGGCCTGCGCCAGTTGCAGGTGATCATCAACTCGCTGCTCGGCTTTGCCGAGAAGAACGCCGGCATGACGCGGGTGTTGTTGGGCGACGCCCTGGTCAATGAGGACGAGCGCCTGCAGGTGCGCATCAACCAGTTGCATGACCGGCTCGAATCGACCATCAAGCAATGCCTGCGCGTGGCCGCCTCCCAGGGCCATGATGAGGCTGACCCGGCCTCGCGCGCCAACCTGCTGCTATGCCATGTCATCGGTCGCTGGCACCAGTTCGCCAAAAGCGGTTTCAAGCGCCTGCCCACCGAGGGCCTCGAAAAGCAACTGCCCATGCTGCTCTAAGCAGACCAGCTTACCGGCTGGAAAGCCGCGCCTGGCGCGGATTTCCAGCTTATAACCCTTCCCAGAAAAACCATGAACGCCCCCACCCTGCCTGCCGACCTGTTGCGCGATGTCGCGCGCCGGCGCACTTTCGCCATCATTTCCCACCCCGACGCGGGCAAGACCACGCTGACGGAAAAACTGCTGCTCTACGGTGGCGCCATCCAGATGGCCGGCACAGTCAAGGCGCGAAAAAGCGCGCGCCACGCCACCTCCGACTGGATGGAGGTGGAAAAGCAGCGGGGCATCTCGGTAACCAGTTCGGTGATGCAGTTTGACTACGCCGGCCATACGGTGAACTTGCTCGATACGCCGGGGCACGAGGATTTTTCCGAGGATACCTACCGCGTACTCACCGCCGTTGACGCGGCGGTGATGGTGATCGACGCGGCCAAGGGTGTGGAGGTGCAAACCATCAAGCTGCTGGAAGTGTGCCGCCTGCGCAACACGCCCATCATCACCTTCGTCAACAAAATGGACCGCGAAGTGCGCGATCCCTTGTCGCTGCTGGAGGAAATCGAGTCGGTGCTCAAGCTCGACTGCGCGCCCATCACCTGGCCTGTTGGCATGGGCAAGTCTTTTCGCGGTGTTTTCCACCTGCTCAACGACCGCCTGCTGCGCTTTACTCCGGGCGAGGAAAAAAGGAGCGACGAGGGCGAAATGATCGTCGGTCTGGACAACCCCAAACTCGATGCGCTCTATCCGGGCGAGATGGGCACCTTGCGCAACGAGGTCGGCCTGTTGCGCGATGCCAGTACGCCCTTTGACCTCGCGCGTTTTCTCGCCGGCACGCAGTCGCCGGTGTTCTTCGGGTCGGGCATCAATAACTTCGGTGTGCAGGAAATCCTGCAGGCCCTGCTCGAATGGGCGCCGCCGCCGCAAGCGCGCAACGGCACGCTGCGCGTGGTGCAGCCGGCCGAGCCGGCATTCAGCGGTTTCGTGTTCAAGATCCAGGCCAACATGGACCCGCGGCACCGTGACCGAATCGCTTTTTTCCGCATCTGCTCCGGACGTTACCAGCCGGGCATGAAGGTCCGGCACCTGCGCACCGAGCGCGAAATGAAACTGGCCAACGCACTGACCTTCATGGCCAACGAGCGCGTGGCCAGCGAAGACGCGGTGGCGGGGGACATCATCGGTATTCACAACCATGGTCAATTGCAGATCGGCGACACCCTCACCGAGGGCGAGGCGCTCGCCTACAAAGGCATCCCCTATTTCGCGCCGGAATTGTTTCGCATGGCGCGCCCGAAGGATCCGTTCAAGGCCAAGCAGCTGCAAAAGGGTTTGCAGGAACTGGGTGAGGAAGGCGCCATCCAGGTGCTTACGCCGGCCTTTGGCAACACCCAGTTGCTCGGTGCGGTCGGGCCGCTGCAATTCGAGATCGTGGCGCAGCGCCTGCAAAGCGAATACAAGGTCGATGCGCTTTACGACCCCGCCGATATTTATACGGCGCGCTGGCTGACCTTTCCGGACGAGGCGACGCGACGCGCCTGTGAAAAAGATCTCGCCGCGCACATGGGCAGCGATGTCGACGACAACCCCGTTTACCTCGCGCCCAACCGATATCACCTGCAACTGGCGACGGAGCGCTGGCCCACCGTGGGTTTTCACGCCATCCGCGAACACGGCCAGAAAATGGCGCAACGCTGAGCGCGGCTTGAACGGCAAACCAGGAGCGAGTTGAGCATGCATGGTTTTTTTGTCGTCTGTTGATTTCCCGCACGGCCCCGGCGGTCCTGTTGGCGCTGCTGCTTTGCGCCGGCGGCAAGCCGCTGCTGGCGCAGGCCCTTGAAGATGTGCCCTATGTGCAAACCCCGGACCGGGTGGTCGAGGGCATGCTCGACCTGGCCGGCGTGCGCTCGGGCGACTACCTGGTGGACCTTGGTTCTGGTGACGGACGCATTGTTATCACCGCCGCCCTCAAGCGCGGTACGCGCGGCCTCGGTGTGGAGATCGACCCGCGTCTGGTGGAAAAAAGCCGCGCCGCGGCCAAGCAGCTTGGCGTGGAGGCGCGCGCAGGTTTCGTTGTGCAGGATTTGTTTGAGACCGATATCCGTTCTGCCGACGTGCTGACCATGTACCTGTTGCCCGATGTGAATCTTGCGCTGCGGCCGCGCATCCTCTCCCAGATGAAACCGGGTGCGCGCATCGTGTCGCACGACTGGGACATGGGCGACTGGAAACCGGACATGAGCGTGACGCTGGATGTGCCGGAAAAGAAAATCGGACTGAAAAAGACCAGCACGCTGCATTTATGGCTGGTGCCGGCGCGTCTCGCCGGCGGCTGGCGCACCCGCGTGCCCCTGGTCCGGACCGGAGGGCCGATGGAGCTCGAGCTCGAGCTGGAGCAAAACTTCCAGGAACTCGGCGGCCGCGCCAAATCAGGCGGGCGGGTATTCCCGATCGAGCGCGGCTTTGTGCATGGCGAGTTACTGTTCTTCCGCTTTGGCTCGGGCGAGGATGCGCTGCTGTTCAAGGGCCGCGCCACCAACGAGCGCATCGTCGGGCGCATCACCGACGCGCAAGGCCATGAATATCCGTGGCGCGCGCTGCGCCAGAATGCCGCCGCCCGCGGCACGGAACGCGACAAAAAATAATCAGCTTGCGCGGCGGGCTGGCGGCCCGAGGGCACGCGCAAGCGAACAGGATGGCTTTAAAAGCAAGGCGTAGCGTGGCGATGCAATGGCTTTATTCCATGCGCATTGCCGGCCGCCGCCGGAGCGATGCCTGGAAAGCCCCGATAATCCCTGACGGGCGGCTATTTCCAGCCGGTTGCCGACTCAGGCGCTCACCAGCGGCACGATGATGCCATTCTCGCTTTGGATGGCGCCGGCGCGTTGCAGGTCGGCCACCAGCCAATCGGCGAGGGCGGTCTGCGTGAGCTGCAAAAAGCGCGCGTTGATGTCGCCGATGATTTTTACCCCTTGCAAATAAGCGGGCAGCTCGGCAAGCATGATGCGCCGCCGCTCAAGCAGCGAAAAAATCACTATCACCTTGACGGCATGGCGCGCCAGCCGGCTATCGTCCTGCTCGAAATCAAGCAGTCGCGAGAAAGCGCGCGTCAGCGCGCCGGGAACATCTTCGAACACGGCGCCGTGACCCGGGATCACCGCCCGTGCCGGCAGCGCGGCTATGCGCTCCAGCGTGGCGCGCGTTTGCGCGTAGGCGTTCGCCGCCTCGGTCGAATCACCAAGCAGGCGCGGGAAAATCACGCCGAAGCCGTTTTCCCAGAGTGCGTCGCCGGAAATGAGGATGCGCTCTTGCGGCGACCAGAACATCACCGCGTGCGGGTCGTGCCCGGGTGCGGCGATGACCTCCCATGCGAGCCCGCCCAGGGTCAGCACATCGCCGTCGGCAAAGCTGTCGTCATAGCCAAAGCGCTCTGCCCGCTGGTCGGCATAGGAGAGCAGCAGTTCGCGGTCGTCCCAGCGCTCGATCAGCGCGGCTTCCCCGGCGGGCACGCTGGTGCGACAGCCAAAGGCGTTTTGCACTGCGGCGTTGCCGCCCATGTGGTCGGAGTGACAGTGTGTGTTGAGCAGCCAGTCGAGGCGGGTGCCGGCGAGGGCGTGGTCGAGCAGTGCAAGCGTCAGCGGCGCATGACTGAGGTAGCTCGAATCGATTAGCGCGGCACCGCTGCCCGCGTCGTTTTTGCCGATTATCAGGATGTTGTTGCACGACAGCCAGCCGCGTTCGAATACGCGAATCGAGGCGGGCAGCGTCACGCCCCGTCGACTTTCTCTGGTTGTCCTGGCCGGCGCGAGGGCAACTGCTTCAGTACCGCCTGCTTTTGTGCCGGTGTGTACGCTGACCAGGCGACGATTTCCTCCACGTGGCGATAGCAGCCAAGGCAGAGTTCACCCTTGATGTCCAGACGACAGAAGTTGATGCAAGGTGACGGGACGTCACCGGGTTTTAGAATTTCAGTTGCCGTCATGTTTCAGCTCGATCATGTCTATGATGTGCGAATCATAGTCGTAAAAGTTGCACCAGCGCCCGCACCGGCGCGCGTAAATATTCACTTTGCCGCCGCCGGGTGAAAAATGCAAAACCCCGTTGCGTGAGACGTTCGCGTTCGGCCTCGAGCTTGCAAAAATAAGCGCACTCCGCAGCCAGGTCCGCATAGGGCGCGAAGGCGACCCCCTCGCCGAATTCGCTCTCCTGTTCGGCGTCAAAGCCGCTTTCGGCGACGATGCAGGCCCGATTGGATAGAAGATACGACAGCCGCACGATGTCGAAAATGCCGCCGTGTTCGAATTGTGAAAGATTGAGAACAACTTTGGCGCGCGCAATGAGGGCATCACGCGCCGCGCCGTAGACGCCGAATGCAAATGTTGTGCTGAGCCCGCGGCTCTCGAGTTGTTGCTGCAGGGCCATGCGCCGTTCTGTCATTGAGCCGTAAAACAGCACGTCAATGTCGCGCTGCGGCGCGGCGGGGATCCGCGTCATCGCCGGCGCATAGCCGATGGGGATCACCTGCGATCGTTGCACCCCCAGTGTTTCGAGCACGGGAAGGTTTTTACGGTCGTAATCCCAGACCATGCTTACGCGCCGATCGCACAGCAAGTCGCTGTAATGCGGGACACGCGCGAATATTTCAGCGCGCAGCGGCTCGAGGTTGAATAAAACGGTATGGGTTGGCCAGGTGAAATTGCCGATGTGGTGCAGCATATGACCGGAAAAAATAACGTTGATACGCCCGTCGAAAACGGTGTTCTCGACCAGCACCGAATCACATCCGAGTTCTGTCAGGCCGTGGTGCAGGGTTTCGGTGACTTCACTGAAAATGCCGGCGTGCCCGAATCCGGGTGGATTGACCCGGACGATGGCGAAGGGCGGCATGGTCATGCCCTAGCCGACTTTGGCCGCCAGAGCGCGCGCGGCTTTCGAGGCGGGCTCTCGGCCCAGCTGGCGACAGATCATCTGCCCCGCACGCAATAGCGCATTGAGGTCGACACCGGTTGCAATGCCAAGGCCGTGCAGCATGTAGACCACATCTTCGCTGGCGACGTTGCCGCTGGCGCCCTTGGCGTAAGGACAGCCCCCGAGTCCTGCGATTGAACTGTCGATGGTGGCCACACCAAGCTGCAGCGCCGCGTAGATATTGGCCAGGGCCTGGCCGTAGGTATCGTGGCAATGCACCGCCAGTTCGGTGATAGGCACCTCGTTGTTTACGGCGTGAATCATTGTTTGCATTCTTGCCGGCGTGCCCGAACCTATGGTGTCGCCGAGGGAAATTTCATAACAGCCCATGTCGCGCAGGGCTTTTGCCACGCCAGCCACCGCCTGCGGGGCGATCGCGCCTTCGTAGGGGCAGTCGATGACACAGGAGATATAGCCGCGCACGCGCACCCCCTGCGCCCTCGCGGCTGTTACCACCGGCGCGAAGCGTTCAAAGCTTTCGGCGATGGAGCAGTTGATGTTTTTACGGCTGAAGCTTTCCGAGGCGGCGCCGAACACGGCGATCTCGGTGACCCCCGCGGCCAGGGCGGCTTCCAGGCCGCGCATATTGGGTACCAGAACCGGGTAACTGACACCGGTCTTTCGGCGCATTGTCCTCATCACCTCAGCGTGGTCGGCCATTTGTGGAACCCATTTGGCTGACACAAAGGCGGTGGCCTCCACTGCCGGCATGCCGGCGTCAGCCAATTGTTCGATCAGCGCCACCTTGAGCACGGTCGGCACGACACCGGGTTCATTCTGCAGGCCATCACGCGGGCCGACCTCGACGATACGTACCCGCGAAGGCAGACTCATGGTTTGGTCAGGTTTGTCGATGTGGGCGTTGCCGGAGATACCGGAGGCCCAGGTGCCGCCAGTGCAGCCAGTGCCGCCAGCGACAACAACTCCGCGCCTTCGCTGACTTGTTCCCCAGCCTGGAAATGCACCGCCGTGACTGTGCCCTCGAAGGGGGCGCAGATGGTGTGCTCCATTTTCATCGCCTCGAGTATCAGCAATGCCGCGCCACGCGTAACCGGCTCGCCTGGCGTGACCAGTACGGCGATGACCCTGCCCGGCATGGGTGCGGCGAGATTGCCTGTTTCTTCATCGGCATTGGCGGCATTGGCGGCATCGGCGAGTGGATCGCGCAGCGCCAGGCAGCGGTGCTCTGCGCCATGGAAGACGTCAAAGCGTGCGCTGCGTCGGACAACGGTGCCCGATACCGCATAGTCGTCCAGCCAGATGGCCAGCCGCCCGCCGGCCAGCCGTTCGCCGCGCAAGCGGCGTCGAACGCCGCTTAGCTCGATCTCCCAGCCGATGGCGCGAAAATGCACCGTGACCGTGGTCTGGTGACCGTCTTTGAGATCGTCGTCGTAAAAACGCAAGGCGAGGTGCTTGTCTTCGTTGAGACGCCAGCTGTCGGCGAGCGCCCATGGCGATGTCGGGTCGGCGGTGGCCGCAGCGTGCTGCCTGCCCGCCTCCTGCTGATGCAGGAGTTCGGCACAGCTGGCCAGCGCCAGCACGATATCCCCGGGTGCTTGTTGCGGCGCTAACAGCGCGGCGTGGTTGCGCGCGATCAGGCCGGTGTCGAGGTCGGCGTCGGCGAAGGCCTTGCAGCCAAGCAGGCGACCGAGAAAGCCGGTGTTGGTGGTGACGCCGGCGACCTCGAAGCCGGCCAGTGCACCGCGCATGCGCGCTAGCGCCGAGGCGCGGTCCTCATCCCAGACGATGAGCTTGGCGATCATCGGGTCGTACCAGGGCGTTATGGTGTCCCCGGCGTTGATACCCGTATCGATGCGCACATGCACCGACTCGGGCGGCGTGGCGAGGTGATGGATGCGCCCGGTGGCCGGCAGGAAGCCGTGAGAGGGGTCCTCGGCGTAAATGCGCGCTTCCAGCGCATGGCCGCGAATGCTGATGTGCTCCTGCGCCAGCGGCAGCGCTTCGCCCGCGGCGACGCGCAATTGCCACTCGACCAGATCGAGGCGGGTGATCATCTCGGTCACCGGGTGCTCGACCTGCAAGCGGGTGTTCATTTCCATGAAATAAAAAGTATCGGCAGGCGCGCCACTGTCTGTGACGCCAAGGCCCGGCACGATGAACTCCACGGTGCCAGCGCCGACGTAGCCGACGGACTTGGCCGCCGCCACTGCGGCAGCGCCCATGGCCGCCCGCCGCGCCGCCGTCATGCCCGGCGCGGGCGCCTCCTCGAGCACCTTCTGATGGCGGCGTTGCACCGAGCAGTCGCGCTCGAACAGGTGTACGACGTGGCCAAGCGTGTCGGCGAAGACCTGCATTTCGATGTGACGCGGGCGTTGCAGGTATTGTTCGATCAGCACCTTGTCGTCGCCGAAAGCACCCCTCGCTTCGCGCTGGCAGGAGGCGAGTGCCGCGGCGAAGTCTGCGGCTTTTTCGACAATGCGCATGCCCTTGCCGCCGCCGCCGGCCGAGGCCTTGATCAGCACCGGGTAGCCGATCTTGCCGGCCTCCTTTTGCAGCAGGGCGATGTCCTGATCGTCACCGTGATAGCCGGGCACCAGCGGCACGCCGGCTTGTTGCATCAGTGTTTTGGCCGCGCTCTTTGAGCCCATGGCGCGTATGGCCGCGGGCGGTGGTCCGATAAACACCAGGCCGGCGTCGGCGCAGGTCTGTGCGAAATCCGCGTTCTCGGACAAAAAGCCGTAGCCCGGGTGGACGGCCTGCGCGCCGGTGGCCTGGGCTGCGGCAATGATGCGATCGCCGCGCAGGTAGCTGTCCTTCGCCTCGGCCGTGCCGATGAGTAATGCCTCATCCGCCAAGAGCACGTGGCGGGCCTGCGCGTCGGCATCCGAATACACCGCCACCGTTGTCACGCCCAGGCGCCTGGCCGTGCGTATGACGCGGCAGGCGATTTCGCCGCGGTTGGCGATGAGGATTTTGTCGAACATGCCTCAGGGTTTCTTGCGTTTCACCGGTTTGGCGGCGACTTTTTTGGCGGCTGATTTTTTTGCCGCAGCGGCCGGCTTGTTCCAAACCGGCTTGCGTTTTTCGAGGAAGGCGGCGACGCCCTCCCGGCCCTCGGCGGAGGCCCGCGCCGTGGCGATGCGACTGGCCGTGTCGCTGATCATGCCGGCGTTGATGGCACTGCCGGCGACGGCGCGGATGAGATCCTTGGACAGTTCTTGCGCGTTCGGACCGCACAGCAGCAACTGCTCGAGCAGCGCGTTGATACGCTCGTCGAGTTCGGCGAGCGGCGTGATGTCGCTTACCAGGCCGATACGGTAGGCCTCGGCGGCGGTGAAGCGCTCGGCGGACAGGAAGTAGCGGCGCGAAGCGCGCTCGCCCATCGCCCGGATCACATAGGGGCTGATGGTGGCCGGGATCAACCCCAGCTTTGCTTCAGACAGGCAAAACTCTGCTTCGTATGCGGCCACGGCGATGTCGCAGGCGGCGATAAGCCCCACCCCGCCGGCAAAGGCGGCGCCATGCACGCGTGCGATGGTCGGTTTTTTCAGCATGTAGAGTGTGTTGAGCATGCCTGCCATGCCCATCGCATCGGCGTGGTTTTGCGCAACGCTGTAGCCGGACATGCGCTTCATCCAGTTGAGGTCGGCACCGGCGCAAAAAGCCGCTCCCGTGCCGGCCAGCACCACGGCGCGGATGGCAGCATCGGCTTCGAGTGTTTTTAGTGCCGCCGTCATCTCGGTGATCATGTCGTCGTTGAAGGCGTTGCGCAGGTCCGGGCGGTTTAACCAGATGATGCCCACGCCCTGGTTGATCTGGATTAGCAGATGTTTGAATTTCGCGGCTTTGCTCATAGGGGTTTTATATGAATGAAAATAGTATGGGGAAGGCGGCTATAGGACGGTGCTGTCGCTGTATTGAAGCGGGGTCGGCGCATCATTGCCGTTCTACATCCGGAACACGCCGAACCTTGTCGGCGCTATTGGGGCGTTGAGGGCCGCTGAAATCGCCAGGCCCAGCACGCGGCGCGTGTCCTCGGGGGCGATGATGCCGTCGTCCCAGAGTCGCGCGCTGGCGTAGTAGGGGTGGCCCTGGGTTTCATATTGCTCAAGTATGGGCTGCTTGAAGGCGGCCTCATCGGCGGCCGGCCATTGGCCGCCCCTGGCCTCGATGCCGTCGCGGCGCACCGTGGCGAGCACGCTTGCCGCTTGCTCGCCTCCCATGACTGATATGCGCGCATTGGGCCACATCCACAAAAAGCGCGGGTTGAAGGCACGGCCGCACATGCCGTAATTGCCGGCGCCAAAAGAGCCACCGATGATAACGGTGAACTTGGGCACGTTGGCGCAGGCCACGGCGGTGACCATTTTCGCACCGTCGCTGGCGATGCCGCCCGCTTCGTATTTTTTCCCCACCATGAAGCCCGTGATGTTCTGCAAAAACACCAGCGGAATGCAGCGCTGCGCGCACAACTCGACGAAGTGCGCGCCCTTCAGGGCCGACTCGGAAAACAGGATGCCGTTGTTGGCGACAATGCCCACCGGGTAGCCGTGGATATGGGCGAAGCCGGTGACCAGGGTCGTGCCGTAGTTTTGCTTGAATTCGTCCAACTCCGAGCCGTCGACGATGCGCGCGATGACCTCGCGGATGTCGTAGGGCTTGCGCGTGTCGGCCGGGATGACGCCGCCCAGTTCGGCGGCTGGATATAGCGGCTCCTGCGGATCGCGCAAGGCCAGCGTCACGTTTTTTTTGCGGTTGAGGTGACCGACGATGCGCCGTGCGATGGCCAGGGCATGGGCGTCATCCTGGGCAAAATGGTCGGACACACCGGAGATGCGGGTGTGTACTTCCGCCCCCCCCAGTTCCTCGGCACTGACGATCTCACCGGTGGCGGCTTTGACGAGGGGCGGGCCGCCGAGAAATATCGTGCCCTGTTCCTTGACGATGACGGATTCATCGGACATCGCCGGCACATAGGCGCCGCCGGCGGTGCACGATCCCATGACCACGGCGATTTGCGCGATGCCCAGCGCCGACATGGTTGCCTGATTGTAGAAAATACGGCCGAAGTGGTCACGGTCGGGGAAGACATCGTCTTGTTCTGGCAGGAAGGCGCCACCCGAATCGACCAGGTAAATGCAGGGCAGGTGGTTGTCGCGCGCGATGTCCTGGGCACGCAGGTGTTTCTTCACTGTCATCGGGTAATACGTACCACCCTTGACCGTGGCGTCGTTGGCGATGATGACGCATTCCTGCCCGGTCACGCGGCCGATTCCGGTGATGATGCCTGCGCCGGGTGCATCGTTGTTGTACATGTCGAATGCGGCCAGCTGCCCGAGCTCAAGAAACGGCGAGCCCGGATCAAGCAGGGCATTCACACGTTCGCGCGGCAGTAATTTTCCGCGCGCCGTGTGTTTTGCGCGGGCCTGTTCGCCCCCGCCCATGCAGACCGCCGCAACCTTGTCGCGCAGGTCTGCGACCAGCGCCGCCATGGCGGTGGCATTGGCGGCGAAATCAGCGTTGCGCGGATTGAGTTTGGTCTTGATCGCGGGCATGGTGGTATTGGTCTGCTGTCAGAGCCGGGTTCAGCGCGGATCTTCGGCTTTTTTCTCAAACCATTTCTGCACCGGCGGCGGTTCCCACGCGCTCATACGTTCTATGAGCGTATCCGGGTCGGTCTCGGCCAGCACCAGGGGGCGGTGTTCCACGCGCACGAATTGCTGCTCGGTGGCACGGTCAAAAAACGCCAGCAGCGGGTCGTAGAATCCCGCCACGTTGAGCAGGCCGCAGGGCTTGCGGTGAAACCCCAGTTGCGTCCAGGTCAGCACCTCGCAGTACTCCTCGAGCGTGCCGTAGCCGCCGGGCATGGCGATAAAGCCGTCGACGAGGTCGGCCATCATGGCCTTGCGCTCGTGCATGGACTTGACCACGCGCAATTCGGTAATGCCGCGATGGCCGTGCTCTTTGCGCATCAGGGCTTCGGGAATAATGCCGATGGCCTCTCCGCCGGCGGCCATGACGGCGTCGCCGATCGCCCCCATCAACCCGATATTGCCGCCGCCGTAGACCAGCGTGATGCCACGACGGGCCAGCGCCTGCCCCATGGCGCGTGCAGCCGCCTCATAGGCCGGGCTGGCGCCGCTGTTGGAGCCGCAAAAAACACAAAGACGTTTGATAGCGCTCACCATCCCCCCGTTTCCAGCCATTTGTCGATTTGATCAAGGCGGTCCGCACCCCAGAAGGGCTCGCCGTCCACGATGATGTAGGGTGAGCCGAACACGCCGAGCTCGATTGCCGCATCCACTTCGTTTTTCACCGCGTCCTTGATGGCCGGATCGTTGAGCGCGGCGCGAACCTTGTCGGCGTCGAGGCCGGATTTCGTGCTCACCGCGATGGTATCTTCCGGATTGGAGATATTGATGTCGTCGACGAAATAGGCGTGATAGAGCGCGGCGGCGAGCGCCTTGGCGCGCACCGGATCCTGCCGGTCGAGCCAGTAAAAAGCGCGTGCCGGCGCTTGCGATGCAATCGGAAAGGCCGTGGGCAGGCGGTAGTCCACGCCGTGGAATTTCGCGCTGCGGGCAAAATCATGCCGTGCGTAATCGCCCTTGAGTGGAATGCCGGGCAGCGGCGCGCCGCCGGTGATCTTCATCACCGCACCGAGCAGGATGGGTCGCCAGGTGGCGGTGCGCCCATGCCTGGCGGCAAGCGCGTCGATTTTTTGGCTGGCTATATAGCCATAAGGGGATGAAAAATCGAAGTAAAAATCTATCGGTTTGCTCATGTGTGCCATTCCTTGTTTCGCCCTATGTGTCGCGTTGTATGCTGCCCTTAGGTCCGCTTTCTGGCGACAACGTCCATGCCGCTGCGGTAGCGTGAACCGACCGCGTAGTGTAGCGGCTCAAAGCCGTGCTCGCGCAGCAACGAATACAGGCGTGCGCGGTTGAAACAGTGAAAATGCTCAAGCTCGACCCAGTAGCAGTTGTTTTGCAGCGCATCCATGGTTTTCCACGCGGCGGTGTCAAAATTCGGGGTCGATACGAACAGGACACCATCTGGCCGCAGCAGGTTCGCCGCGTGCGCGATGGCGGTGGCGGGAAAAGGCAGGTGTTCTATGACGTCGGCGAGGGAGATGACCTGGAATGTGCCCGGCTCGTGGATATCGCCGATGTCACAGCAGCGGGTCTCGTAGCCCAGTTCGCGCATGCGCTCGATGCTGGCCGGCCTTAGATCTATGCCCAGCGTGTCATAGCCCCATTCGCCGGCGGTGAAGATTAGCGAGCCGTTGCCAAAACCAACATCCATCCAGCGCCCGTTGGGCTCGCCGGCGAAGTGGGTGACCCGTTCGACCACCGGCGCCCAGACCGAGCGCTGGTTTTCGGCGTCGTAGCCGGGGACCTGGTCGGGAAGTGAAATCGAAAACAGCAAGTCGTTTGCCGCCTGGTTGAAATAGCCGTCGGCGAAAATATGAGAGCAACGATGGCAGCGACACCACGCGATGGTCGAGGGTAGGCCGGGCCGATAAAGAGGATGGCCGCTGCAGTCGGCTTCAAATAGGTCGACGATCGCCTCCTCGCCGCACAGCGGGCAGGCTTTGTAGCTGATGCGGCCCGGTTGCATGTCAGTTCGCGATCGCGCGCCCTTTAACTAATCGTTGCATGTTGCTGGCGTCTTCATATATTTGGCAAACCCTGACATCGCGGTAGATCCGCTCTACCGGGAAGTCGTTGACGTAGCCGTAGCCGCCGTGGATCTGGATGGCGTCGCGAATCATTTCCTGTTCTGGACTGAGCAGCATGGGTTACGGTAAAAAATAAAAGGTGAATGGGAAATGGGAAATCGTGAATTGGGAACGGGTAGGTGCGGGCATTTGATGTCCGGGCTTTACCATTTGCTATTCCCCATTCCCCATTCCCTATTCACCATTGGCCATTCACCGACTTTCAGAGCAATTCGATAGCCATGGCGGTCGCCTCGCCGCCGCCTATGCACAGGCTGGCGACGCCGCGGCGTCCGCCGGTTTTGCGCAACGCGCCAATGAGGGTGACGAGAATGCGTGCGCCGGAGGCGCCGATGGGATGGCCGAGGGCGCAGGCGCCGCCATGGATGTTGACCTTGTCGTGCGGCAGCTTGTGCTCTTGCATGGCGGCCATGGTGACCACGGCAAAGGCCTCGTTGATTTCATACAGGTCGACCTTGCCCGCACTCCAGCCGGTTTTTTCGAATACTTTACGGATCGCCCCCACCGGCGCTGTGGTAAAAAGCGCCGGTTGCTGCGCGTGAGTGCTGTGTCCTGCGATCGCCGCTAGTGGGGTCAGGCCCAGTTTTTCAGCGGTGGAGCGGCGCATCATGACAAGGGCCGCGGCGCCGTCGGATATGGACGAAGCGTTGGCGGCCGTTACCGTGCCGTCCTTGCGAAAAGCCGGCTTGAGCGCGGGAATTTTGTCGAACCTGGCATTGAAGGGCGGCTCGTCCTTTTCCATCAGGCGCTCGTCCTTGCCGGCCTTGATGGAAACGGGCGTCGTTTCCCAGGCAAAGCTGCCTTCGTTATTGGCTTTTTGTGCGCGTTCGAGTGAGGTGATGGCGAACCGATCCTGGGCTTCGCGGGTGAAGCCGAAGCTGTCGGCACATTCTTCGGCGAAGCTGCCCATCAGTCGGCCGCCGCCTTTTTCGTCGCGGATGTAGGCGTCCTCCAGACCGTCGTAGAACATGTGGTCGATGACCTGGCCGTGACCCATGCGATAGCCGCCGCGTGCCTTGGACAGCAGGTAGGGGGCGTTACTCATCGATTCCATACCGCCGGCGACCATGATGTCGTTGCTGCCCGCGGCGAGCAGGTCGTGGGCGAGCATCGCCGCCTTCATGCCCGATCCGCACATTTTGTTGACGGTGGTGCAGCCGGCTGAAAGCGGCAGCCCCGCCCCCAGCGAGGCCTGGCGCGCCGGCGCCTGCCCAAGGCCCGCCGGCAGGACGCAACCCATGATGACCTCTTCGACGGCCTCAGCTTTGACGCCAGCGCGCGCGATGGCGGCGCGAATGGCGGCGGCGCCCAGTTGCGGCGCGGCAAAGTCTTTGAGCTCGCCCTGAAACGCGCCCATGGGCGTGCGGGCGGCGGATACGATCACAATCGGGTCATTGAGCATGGGAACCTCCAATTCACTTGCGATAAGGGGCAGGGTATGTGGCGGCGCTCAAGATTTGGCCGCGGGGCTGGGTTCGAGCCGCGCCAGCGCTGCCATGTATTGTTCACGCAGCTGTTCGGTGGCGCTGACGCAAAGGCCAAGGTCACGCAGGCGGCCGTCCTTCAGGCTGTAGATCAGGCCGTGAACTTCGAGGGGGTCGTCGCGGGCCCACGCGTCCTGCACCACGGTCGTGCCGCAGACATTCATCACCTGTTCGATGACATTGAGCTCGCACAGGCGGTCGTGCCGCCGCGTTGCATCTTGCAGGCGGCGCATGCCCGGCTCGTGTTTTTCATGCACGTCCTGCACGTGCCGCAGCCAGTTGTCGGCGAGGCCGATGCGACTGCGCGATAGTGCCGCCTGCACGCCGCTGCAGCCATAGTGGCCGCAGACAATGATGTGCTTCACATGCAGCAGGTCGACGGCGAACTCGATCACCGACAGGCAGTTTAGGTCGGTGTGCACCACGACATTGGCCAGGTTGCGATGAACAAAGAGCTCGCCCGGCAGCAGGCCGACGATGTCGTTCGCCGGCACGCGGCTGTCGGCGCAACCAATCCACAGGTAGGCCGGCGCCTGTTGCGCGCTCAGCCGGGCGAAGAACCCGGGGTCTCGCGCCACGGCGGCATCCGCCCAGAGGCGGTTGTTGTCGAGCAGCTTTTCAATGCTCATGCCGCGCCCTTCAAGCCGTCTCGCCGAATAATTCCCGGCCGATCAGCCAGCGGCGGATTTCCGAGGTGCCGGCGCCGATTTCATACAGCTTGGCATCGCGCCACAGGCGCCCGGTCGGGTAGTCGTTGATGTAGCCATTGCCGCCCAGGGTCTGGATCGCCTCGCCGGCCATCCAGGTGGCTTTCTCGGCCGCATAAAGGATCGCGCCCGCCGCGTCCTTGCGCGTGGCCTCGCCACGGTCGCAGGCCTGGCCCACGGCGTAGACATAGGACTTGGTGGCGTTCATGGTGGTGTACATATCCGCAAGCTTGCCCTGCATCAACTGGAATTCCCCGATGGCCTGGCCAAATTGCCTGCGCTCGTGCACGTAGGGGATCACCACATCCAGGCAGGCCTGCATGATACCCAGCGGGCCGCCGGCGAGCACCGCGCGCTCGTAATCGAGGCCGGACATCAACACGTTCACCCCGCGGCCCATGCCGCCGAGGATGTTGGCCTCCGGGACTTCGCAGTCCTGGAAGATCAGTTCGCAGGTGTTGGAGCCGCGCATGCCCAGCTTGTCGAGTTTTTGCGCAGTGACAAAACCCTTCATGCCTTTTTCAATCAGGAAGGCGGTGATTCCCTTGGACCCGGCATTGGCGTCGGTCTTGGCATAGACGACCAGCGTGTCTGCATCCGGGCCGTTGGTGATCCACATCTTGGTGCCGTTGAGGGCGAATTTTCCCTTGCTGTAATCAGCGCGCAATTTCATGCTGACCACATCGGATCCGGCGCCCGGTTCCGACATGGCGAGTGCGCCGACATGCTCGCCGGAGATAAGCCGGGGAAGATATTTTTTCTTTTGCTCCGGCGTGCCATTGCGACGGATCTGGTTGATGCACAGGTTGGAGTGGGCGCCATATGACAAACCAACCGCGGCGGAAGCGCGGCTGATTTCTTCCATCACGATGATGTGCGCCAGATAGCCCATGGGCGTGCCGCCGTATTCCTCCTCGACGGTGATGCCGTGCAGCCCGAGGCTGCCCATCTTGTGCCACAAGTCCATTGGAAACTGGTTGGAGCGGTCGATTTCGGCGGCGCGCGGCGCGATCTCGGCCACGGCGAAATCGCGCACGGTGGCGCGCAGCGCGGCTATGTCTTCGCCATGGGCAAAGCGCAGTGCGGGAAAGTCGGTCATCGGGATCCCCGGTAATGGGACAGGCGGAACAGACTGGTGGTCTTCGTGGCGTTCCTTGGCGGCGGCACTTGGATGGTGTCGGCGCGCTGGGTCACGTCGAATTCGCGCGCGAGTTCGCTGATGGTGCAGGTCTGGGTTTCGGTTTTGCGGTCGGGCATGGTGGCTTGGTGATCGGGGAAAGCGGGTGTTTCCGGGCATTTAAAGGGATTTGTTTTCGCCCTGTTTTTGCCCTGTTTTTACCTTTTACCTTGGGTTCCGGGAATTCTGGGAAAATAAGCCTATCGGTACAAAGTGGACTTTGCGCTGATTCTAGCCGAACCGTCCGCGCGCCGGCACTTCTCAACCATTCTTGCGTCCCCAGCCCATGTCCAAACCCGCCCCCCCAGACCTGTTGTTTGATTATCCGCAACGCACGCCGCCGGCGCCAGGCACGACGCTGGAAATCGCCCCCGGGGTGCACTGGCTGCGCATGCCGCTGCCTTTTGCCCTGGATCACATCAACCTGTGGCTGCTTGAGGATGGCGAGGGCTGGTCCATCGTCGACTGCGGCATTGGCAACGACGTGACACGCGATTTGTGGGAGCAGGTGTTTGCGGCGAAGCTGGATGGCAAACCGGTAAAGCGTGTCATCGTCACCCACTATCATCCCGACCATGCCGGGCTTGCCGGCTGGTTGACGAAGAAATTTGACGTTCCGCTGGTGATGCCTCAGGGCGAGTACATGATGGCGCACCTCATTGCCGAGGGGCGCGGTGGCACGTCGCAGGAAGCCTTGCTGGCCTTGTTCCGGAAAAATGGCCTGGACGAGGCGCGCGTTGCCGAACTGGCGACCCGTGGCAATCATTACGCGCGCAATGTCCCGGATTTTCCGGTCGGATTCGTGCGCATCATGGACGGCGATGCGGTGGAGATCAACGGCAATGGCTGGCGCATGATCGCCGGCTATGGCCATGCCCCCGAGCATGCCGCGCTTTACTGTGAGGCGCTGGGGGTGCTTATTTCGGGCGACATGGTGTTGCCGCGCATTTCGACCAACGTCGGCGTATGGGGCATCAATCCGGATGGTAATCCGCTCAAGCAGTTCCTCGATTCGCTCGAGCGCTACCTTGAACTGCCGGTGCAAACGCTGACGCTGCCCTCGCACGGACTGCCCTTTCGCAGCACACACGTGCGCATTGCGCAATTGCGCGAGCACCATCGCCTGCGTCTGGGCGAACTCGAGGAGGCGTGCGCGCAAGCGCGCAGCGCGGCAGAGGTGCTGACCACGCTGTTCCGGCGCGAACTGGATATACACCAGACATTTTTCGCCATGGGCGAGGCGATGGCCCATCTTCATTACCTGCTGGCCGAGGGCCGTGTCACGCGCGAGGTCGACGCAGGGGGCGTGCTACGCTATCGCAGCGTTTAGAATTTAGAAGTCTTTAAGGAGATAGCCATGAACCAGCCGCTTGCTCCGGACCCGGCCGAACTCGCCCGGGTATTCGGCGATGTCGCGCGGCAGTCGGGTCGGATCCTGGACGATTTTCTCAAGCGTCAGTCAGAGCATCGTAAGGCCCCGCCGCCGGACGAATTTGGCATCGCCAAGGCCTACATGGATCTGGCGGCCAATATGTTCGCCAATCCATACAAGACTGCAGCGACGCAGATCAACATGTTCTGGGACTACATGTCGCTGTGGCAGTTCTCCATGGCCAGGCTGTCCGGAGGCGCGCCCGAGCCGGTTGCTTCACCCATCAAGGGAGACAACCGCTTTCGTGATGAGGATTGGCAGAACCACTTCCTTTTTGACTATATCAAGCAATCCTATCTCATCACATCGCGCCATATCCAGGATTCGGTGGCGCACACGGAAGGCCTTTCGGATGAGTCGCGTAAAAAGGTGAATTTTTTCACCCGGCAGTACCTCGATGCGATGGCGCCTTCCAATTTCGCGCTCACCAACCCGCAGGTGTTGCGTGAAACCGCGCACAGCGGCGGACAGAACCTGCTGAACGGACTCAGTAATCTGCTCGGAGATATCGAGGGCGGGGACGGCGAGCTGCATATCCGGATGACCGACCCGAAGGCCTTCGCTGTTGGCGTTAATGTCGCGACCACGCCGGGCAAGGTGGTGTTCCAGAATGAATTGATGCAGCTCATACAGTACGATCCCATGACCAAGGATGTGCTCAAGCGTCCCTTGCTGATCATGCCGCCGTGGATCAACAAGTTCTACATTCTCGACCTGCGCGAAAAAAACTCATTTATCCGCTGGGCGGTTGCGCAGGGGCATACGGTGTTCGTGATCTCCTGGGTCAATCCGGACGCCAGGTTCGCCGGCAAGGAATTTGAGGATTACATGACCGAGGGGCCGCTCGCCGCGATCGATGCCATCGCACTGGCGACCGGCGAGCGCCAAGTCAATGTGATCGGCTATTGCCTGGGCGGGACGCTGCTGGGTGCGACCCTCGCGTATATGGCGGCGAAAAAAGACAAGCGTGTCGCGTCGGCAACTTTTTTGGTCTCGCTGTTGGATTTTTCGATTCCGGGCGAACTGGGGGTGTTTATCGACGAGGCGCAGGTTGGTGCGCTGGAGAAGCGAATGAATGAGCGCGGTTACCTGGAGGGAAGGGAGATGGCCGCCACCTTCAACCTGCTGCGCGCCAATGACCTGGTCTGGTCCTTTGTCATTCATAACTACCTGCTTGGCAAGGAGCCGTTCCCATTTGACCTGTTGTACTGGAATTCCGATTCAACGCGCATGCCTGCGGCGATGCACAGCTTTTATTTGCGCAACATGTACCTCAATAATCTGCTCAAGGAGCCCGGCGGTATTTCCCTTTGCGGGGTCCCGATTGATTTGCGCAAAATAAAGGCGCCGGCCTACTTTGTCTCCACCGCCGAGGATCATATTGCCCCGTGGAAATCGACGTACAAGGGCGCACACCTGCTCGCCCAGTCTGGCGATGACACGCGTTTTGTGCTGGGCGGTTCGGGCCATATCGCCGGCATCGTCAATCCGCCGGCGGCCAACAAGTATGGCTACTGGACGCACGATGCACTGCCCGAATCGGTGGACGTGTGGCTGGAGCAGGCCGAGCACCACGAAGGCTCATGGTGGAATGACTGGCAGGGTTGGATAACTTCGATTTCGGACGAGAAAGTGCCCGCCCGCCAGCCAGGCGAGGGCAAACTCAAAGTGATTGAAGCCGCCCCTGGCAGCTACGTTTCGCAGCGACCTGCAGACTGATGCCTGTTCTTGAGGGACGGCCGGCAAGACCGTCCGCGCGTTGGATCAGCGGGTCGAAGTGCGTCGCAGGTGGGCAAGGTCTTCGAGCCCTGCGATTGCACGGCTGCCATACCAGGAGTTATTTCACCGGTGATCAGGTCGACCGGTTTGCCCGCAGTTGCCGGAAGCGTATTCAGTTCGACGCGGTGCCCGCCGCTCCGCGCATCACCCTTGCTGGCATGGTTATAGCGGCAGCTGACGCGGCTTGCGCGGCGCGTGCGCGAACAGTCTTTCAAACAGCCAACCGGGGAGCAGACGCAACACCCAGCCGATCACACCCATCTGCCAGGGAATGACGACGTGGCGTCGTTTGCGTTTGATGGCAAGGGCGAAGCGCTTGGCCGCATCGTCGGCGTTGATGATGAATGGCATGGGATACGGATTGACCTCGGTCATGGGTGTGCGCACGTAGCCGGGGCAGATGGTGGTCACTACGATGCCCGAGCCGCGTAGTTCGGTGCGCAGGCTCTCAAGGTAGGTGATTGCGGCGGATTTTGATGCGCTATAGGCGGCTGCACCGGGCAAGCCGCGAAACCCGGCGACACTGGCGATGCCAACCAGGCTGCCCCGCCCGCGCGCGCGCATCGCTTCAATGAAGGGCTGGAATGTCGCGGCCATACCAAAGACGTTGACGTCCATCACGCGCCGGAACGCGGGCAGGTCGCCGGCGCTGTCGCCAAGGGTGCCGACGGAAACCCCGGCGTTGGCAATGACGATGTCTGGCGGGCCGAATCGATTCGTGAATGATTGGGTGGCGATTTGCATGGCGGCGCTGTCGGTGACATCAGCCGCCCAGACGGCAATTTTTCCGGGATGTGCCGCGGCCAGGGCTTCGAGCCGGTCGAGGCGCCTGGCGATCAGGCCGACTATCGCGCCCGACGTCGCGTAGTGGGTGGCGAGGGCGGCACCAAGGCCGCTCGAGGCGCCGGTGATGACCACCCTGAGGCTATCGCTCAGTTGCCCCGCTCCTTGCGCGCAATTTCCACAAGCTGATTCAGGACGGAGGGAATCTGCCGGGTGCTGCCGGCAAGGCGTGCCGAGGTGAGAAATTTGCCGTCAACGATCAGTGTCGGCACGCCGCGGATGTTGAAGTCATGCAGCAGTTTGCGCGCCGACTCGACTTTGGTTTTTGTCGTCTCTGAGTTGAAGGCTTCGGTGAATTTTTGCACGTCGACCTTGTTGCGGGTAATCCAGTCGAGCATTATTTTTTCGTCGTTCAGTTTGATGCCGTCAAAGTGAAAGTTGTCATAAATGGGGAAGTGCAGCCGTCCGAGGTCGCCTGTGGCCTCGAGCGCGTAAAAGAGCTTGGCGAAGGGTTCCCAGTTTTCTGATGACAGCGCGGGCACGCGCGTGAGCTTGACGTAGTTGGGTGCGATCGCGTGCCAGCGCGACAAGGCGGGTTCCAGCTCATAGCAGATCGGGCAGCCATAGTAGAAAAATTCGATGACCTCGATCTGGCCGGCGGTACGGGGCGGGACGGCCGGGTCGATGCGCGTGTATTCGCGGTTGAGTTGAATTTGCGCCGAAGCCAGTGCGGAGACTGTGCACAGCAACAGCAGCAATAGCAGGCGGGCGATCGGGGTGGGTACGCGCATGGCAGCCTCAGGGAATAGCGTTAAATGATACGGCTTTATTGGTCAAATTGCCAAAGCCTGGGTGACGCAGTAGGCTGTGTCGATGCGTTTGTGTTTATCAAGATCCTTATCAAGGCCGGTTTGCACGGGTTTGCTACTGCTCGGGTGTGTGCTGCCATTGGGGGTGGCGGCGCAGGGCTATGCCGATGAAGGGCGCGATTGGGGCGTTACGCCGTCGCCGGCATTGCGCCGGGCCCCCTATACCGCGCCTACTCCGATTGAGATTCCGGGTGCGGCTGTCGTGGATACGCAAAGCTTGCGCGCGCTGCTTGCCTCGGCCGATGCGCCTTTGCTCATCGATGTGCTGTCAGCGGAGGGGCGTTTGTCCCTGCCCGGTTCGCTGTGGATTAGCGGTGCCGGACGCGGCAGCAATTTTTTTGATCCGGTGCAGGTGGCGTTTGGCGATGCCCTGGCGCGTATTACCCAGGGAAACAAGGATCGCATGATGGTGTTTTTTTGCGCCAGCGTGCAGTGCTGGTTGTCCTACAACGCCGCGCTTCGGGCCAGTGTGCTTGGCTACACCAGGGTCCTCTGGTATCGCGGCGGCATCGAGTCCTGGCGTGCTGCGATGCTCGCGCTGGAACCGCTGCAATCCCGGTGAGTACGGCCGCCCGCCGTCCAGGCGGACGGCTTGACTATTTCTTTGCCGGTGATTTTACGGCGTCCGCCTGTGCCCTGGCGACCAGAAACTCAACAGTCGAGAGCATGGCGCCCGAAGTGCCGTGCTTGCCTGCGCTGACCACGTATTTGCCTTGCACGGTGAGTGAAGGCACGCCGTCGATCTGGTAGGCCTGTGTCAATTGCAGCGCGCGCTTGAGTTTGCTTTCAACGGCAAAAGAGCGGTAGGCGGCGCTGAATTTGGCCGCATCAACGCCTTTTTTTCCCAGCCATTCGGCGAGGGCCTTTTCGTCAGTTATTTTAAGGCCGTCCTTGTGGATGGCATCGAATAAGGCACGATGGACGCGTTCCACGTCGCCGGTCGCCTCGAGGGCGTAGTAAGCGCGGGCGGCAAGCGCCCACTGATCGTTAAAAATCGCAGGTACGCGCTTGAACTGTGTATCTTTGGGCATTTTTTTCACCCAGGGCTCCAGCGTTGGTTCCAGTGCGTAGCAGTGTGGGCAGTTGTACCAGAAGAATTCCAAGACTTCTATTTTGTTTCCAGAATCAACCGGCTGCGCCTGCTTGAGCTCCGCATAGTCGATGCCCGGCTGCGGACCCTGCGCCGCTGCGACGAGCGGAACGAGGCTGATAAGGGCGAAAAATCCGGCGATAAAAATTTTGAACATATGCGTCTCCGAGTTAAGCGTAAGCCGTCTGGAAGTCAATTCTTTGCGCTGCTATCTTTTACTTTGACCAGTGTTGCTTCAATTCCGTTCTGCGCCAGTGTCGCCCTGGTGCGATTCAGGTCGTCGATCTTGGTATAGGGCCCGATGCGTACGCGGTACCAAATGCCTTTTTCGGCCAGATTGGTCGGTTCCACGCCGGCTTCCAATCCCAGTAAGGCAAGTTTGGCTTTCAGGTTGTCCGCATCGGCCGGATTCTGAAAAGCACCGGCTTGCAGCAGGTAAAAATCCTTCAGGTCTTTGCCCTCTGCCGTGGCTTTGACCGCATCTTTCGCCGCCTGTTTGATCTGCTGTTCGGATACGGGTTCCTCCTGGCCGGGCAGGATTTTGTAAAAATCAAAGCGCGGTTTGTCGCCAGCCTGCTTTTCAGGAGCGGTTTTCAGCGTTTCGGACAGATTGGGCACCACCGCTGGCGTCTTGGACGATGCGGTTTTTTCCGCAGGCTTGGCTTTGTCGAGAAAGGGAATCGGCGTCTTGTTGATATAGACGGCGATACCCGCCGCCAGCGCGAGACCGAAAATGAGGCCGATGAACACCCCGAGGAGGGTGCTGCCCCCTGAGGATTTTTTTGCCGCTTGGCGTGGTTTGTAGTCTTTGTTCATCCGGGATCACATTTTCTCGGGCGCGCTCACGCCCAGCAGGGCGAGTCCGTTGCCAAGGATCTGTTTGACGGCGCTCGCCAGGGCAATGCGCGCGTGCTTCAGGCGCGCATCCTCGACCAGCATACGCTCGGCATTATAGTAGCTGTGAAAATCCCCGGCCAGTTCGCGCAGGTAAAACGAAACCAGATGCGGCGAGAGTTCTTCGGCGGCATGCGCCAGCGCCAGCGGGTATTCGTCCAATCGCGCGAGCAGGGCCAGCTCACGCGGGCTGTCGAGCACAGAAAGGTCCGCGCCTTCGGGGCCGGGCAATGCGCCGGCGCTTTGGTACTGGGCCAGCACCGAACACAGCCGGGCGTGCGCGTATTGCACGTAATAGACGGGGTTTTCCTCGGACTGCGATGTGGCGAGGTCGATGTCAAAGACGAACTCGGTATCGGCTTTACGCGACACCAGGAAAAAACGCGTGGCATCGCGCCCGACTTCGTCGATGAGGTCGCGCAAGGTGACATAACTGCCGGCACGTTTGGAGATTTTTACCTCCTCGCCGCCTTTCATGACGGTCACCATCTTGTGCAGCACGTAGTCGGGGTAGTCCACCGGGATGTCGCGTTTGACCGCCTGCAGGCCCGCGCGCACGCGCACTACTGTGCTGTGGTGATCAGACCCCTGGATGTTGATGGCGCGGGCGTAGCCGCGCTCCCATTTGGTGATGTGATAGGCGACATCCGGCACGAAGTAGGTGTAGGCGCCGTCGGACTTTCGCATCACGCGGTCCTTGTCGTCACCGTAATCGGTGGTTTTCAGCCATAGCGCGCCGCCATCCTCGTAGGTCTCACCGCTCGCCTTGAGTGCGTTGACTGTCCCCTCGACGCGCCCCTCTGAGTACAGTGAAGACTCCAGATAGTAGTTGTCAAAGCGCACGCCGAATGCCTTGAGGTCCATATCCTGTTCGTTGCGCAGGTAGGCTACGGCAAAACGGCGGATCGCATCGAGATCATCGACAGCACCGCTGGCGGTGACTGCGGCAACCTTCTCCCCCGAAACTGTTTTTAGCGCAAGAAAATCATTGGCGATATCGAGGATGTAATCGCCGCGATAGCCGTCGGCCGGAAATTGTGGCGTATCGGGTGCTATGCCGCGCGCGCGGGCCTGCACCGAAAGGGTCAGGTTTTCAATCTGGTTGCCCGCATCGTTGTAGTAAAACTCACGGCTTACCTGTGACCCTTGTGATTGCAGTAAGGCACATATGGCGTCGCCGAGGGCGGCTTGGCGACCGTGTCCCACGTGCAGGGGGCCGGTCGGGTTGGCCGATACGAATTCGACCAGAACCCGCTGCCCGGTTGCGGCCGGAATCATGCCGAACTGGGCGCCCTGCGCGATCACGGTGCGGATGACAGCGACCTTGGCAGCGTGACGGATGTGTATGTTGATGAATCCGGGGCCGGCAATGTCGACCTTTTCGACCCAGTCGGAAGCGGGCAGGGCGGCAATCAGCGCTTCGGCCAGTTCGCGCGGTTTCTTTTTTTCCAGGCGAGCAAGTTGCATTGCAAGGTTGCAGGCCCAGTCGCCGTGTTGCGCCTGTTTCGGACGTTCTATTTCGACCAGGGATGCCGGTTGTCGGGGCGCCACCTTGGCGAGCGCATGCGCGAACAACTCGGCGATGTGTGATTTGATTGCAGCCGACATGTCGTGTGGGGTGGGGGGCCGGTGAAACGGAAAACCGCAGGGCTGCGCATTATACGCTTTGCCAGAAGCAGGAGAACGCAGCAGAACGATTGCCGCGGTACTCTAGAACTCGATCGGGTCGACGTCCAGATGCCAGCGTAAGCCGGGTGCGCGCTCTTTCGCCAACGCCGCGGTCCAACCGCTCAGGAAGGTCTGCAAGGCGGGGCGTGAATACGACTGCACCAGCAGTTGCGCCCGGTCGCGATTGGCGATGCGCGCAACCGACATTGGTACCGGATCAAAAATCATCAGTTGTTCCTGGTCCGTCGGGGCCAGATCGCGGGCGCGCGAAAGAAACGCGAGGACGGACTTGCTGCCGGGTGCTTCGGCACGGAGAACGGCCTCGAAAACATAAGGGGGAAAGCCCGCCTGCTCACGTTCGGTCAGCGTTGCCTTGGCGAATCCGGCGTAATCGTGCCGTGTCAGTGCCTGGTACAAGGGGTGGCGGGGATAGCGTGTCTGTATCAAAACCTCGCCGGCCAGTTGGGCACGCCCCGCCCTACCTGCCACCTGCTCGAGTTGGGCAAACAGACGCTCACCGGCGCGATAGTCGGATGCGTGCAGCGCGGCATCGGCGTTGAGAACACCGACCAGAGTTACGTTGGGGAAATCGTGGCCTTTGGCCAGGATCTGCGTGCCGAGCAAAATATCCGCCTGTCCGTCGCGGATCGCCTCGCGCATATTGCCCCAACTCCCCTTTGTTCGCGTGCTGTCGCGGTCGACCCGCAGAATGCGCGCGGTTGGAAAGCGCGCGGCGAGCGCAAGTTCCAGGCGCTGCGTGCCGCGGCCAAACGGCTGGATATCGGCGTTGCCGCATTGCGGGCAGGCGCGTGGAATGCGTTCGACGTCGCCGCAGTGGTGGCAGCGCAGAACGCCATCGGACAGGTGCACGACCATTCTGGCGGAGCAGCGCGGACAGCCGCTCACCCAGCCGCAAGCAGCGCAGGCGAGCACTGGGGCATAGCCGCGGCGATTGAGGAAAATAAGGCTTTGCTCGCCGAGTGTAAGGCGTGCCTCGATGGCCGCAACCAACGTCGCGGACAGGCCGTCACCTTCTGATTGCTCGTTCAGGTCAATGAGGCCAACACGGGGAAGCTTGGCTTGCCCGTGCGCGCGTTGTGGCAGGCTGAGCAGGGCGTAGCGCCCGGAAACCGCCTTGGCGTAGCTCTCCAAAGAGGGGGTGGCGGACCCCAGGACGACGGGAAACCCGTCTTGCTGCGCGCGAAAGATGGCAAGGTCGCGTGCGGAATAGCGCACGCCATCTTGTTGCTTGTAGGAGGCGTCTTGTTCCTCATCCACGACAATCAGCCCGGGATTCGACAGCGGGGTGAAAACCGCCAGACGCGTGCCAAGTACGATGCAGGCGGCTTGCTCCTGCGCCGCCAGCCAGTGCTGTGCGCGTGCGGTTTCGGCAAGCCCGCTGTGTAATGTCAGCAAGGGCAGGCCGGGAAATCGCCGGCGGAACGTCTCCTCCAGTTGGGGGGTGAGGTTTATCTCCGGAACCAGCACCAGCGCCTGTTTGCCCGCCGCGATGCTTGCGGCGATAAGCCGCATGTAGACCTCGGTTTTTCCGCTGCCTGTGATGCCGTGCAGGAGAAACACCCCAAATTGCCGCAGCCCCTTGCTGACCTGTGTGACGACCGCTTCCTGGTCGGAGTTCAGCTGGTGTTCGGAAACGGATTGGCTATTTGGCGGCGCCGCAACTATTTCCGACGCACTCACCCATCCTGCTTCGCGCAGTGCTGATAGCGCCTTGCCTGCCGAGGCGGCGATGGCGATGAGTTCGCTATGGCTTGCCGGTCCTTGCCCCAGACGGGCCAGGATAATTTTTTTTATTTTTTGCCGGGAGGGGAGGGTGTCCGATTCTGCGCGCCCCAGCGCTGAGAGTGACAGCAGCTGCGGTTTGTCGGGCATCGGGGCGACCTTGCGCAATCGGGGCGGCAAGGCGTTAAGCATCACCTCGCCAAGCGGGCGGTGATAATAGTTTGCGCAAAAGCGCGTTAGCGCGAGCCAACTCGCAGGCAAGGGCGGCGTGTCGCGCAGGATGGAACGCACTTCGCGCAGTTTTCCCGGAGCAACTTCGCTTGCTTCGCGCACTTCAATGATCAGCCCGACAAGGAGCTTGTTGCCAAAGGGAACCAGCACCCGGCGACCCACGTCATCCTGGCGTGCATCGCTGGCGCGATAGTCAAATAGGCGCGCCAGCGGAACATCCAGCGCAACGACGACTATGCCCATCGTCAAATAAACTTCCGCCGCGAAGCTAAACCTTCTTCTGCGAGAAATTGCTTAAAGCCCTTGGTACAAATGAGGTTTTCCAGTTCTACACATTTTCTGTGGATAAGTTTGTGGATAGTCTTGTAGCTGTACTGTAACTATACTGAAGTAAAGGATATTTTCACCCTGCACAATTTTTTGGCGGGTATTTAAACCTATTTAAAACAGATAGTTGCGAACTCTCCCTCTGAACTGCCCGAAAACCCGCGCCGGTACTGGCTTGGGGCGGACTGTTGTGCATAAGTGAGGGCATTAACGAGGTGGGAAGCCTGCGGCAATGGAATTTTTTTCAGTGTTTGTTTTGGCGTTGTGCCTTGCTGTGCTGATGCACGGTTTCAACTAAAACTGCGACGTTTTCCGGCGGGGTGAATTGAGAAATACCGTGTCCGAGGTTGAAAACGTGTCCTGGTCCGGGACCATAGGCGTCAAGTATGACCCTGGCTTCGCGTGCGATTGCAGCGGGCGATGACATTAATACCATTGGATCCAGATTGCCCTGCAAGGCCACGCGATTACCGACGCGCTCGCGTGCTTCGCCGATATCCAGCGTCCAGTCGATGCCCAAGGCGTCGCAGCCGGAGCTGGCAATGGCTTCCAGCCATGCGCCGCCACCCTTGACGAATACCACGCTGGGTATGCGCTCGCCGTTGTGCTCGCGTTTTAGTCCGACGAGGATGCGCTGGATATAGGCAAGAGAGAAATCGTGAAAGGCCTGATGGGCGAGGCTGCCACCCCAGGTGTCAAAAATCATCACCGCTTGCGCGCCGGCTTCGATTTGCGCGTTCAGGTAGGCCGTAACCGCTATCGTATTCGCCTCAAGGATGCGATGAATCAGGTCAGGGCGGGCGTAGAGCATTGATTTAACGGTGCGAAAGTCATCGCTGCCGCCCCCTTCGACCATATAGCAAGCGAGGGTCCATGGACTGCCGGAAAAGCCGATCAGCGGCACGCGCCCGGACAGGGCGCGGCGGATTTCCGCAACGGCGTCGGTGACGTAGCGCAGGCTTTCCATAGGCGGTTGTGCCAGCGCCATGATGGCGCCTTCATCGCGCAGGGGATGTTTGAACTTGGGCCCCTCTCCGTCGGCGAAATAAAGGCCCAGCCCCATCGCGTCGGGGACGGTGAGGATGTCCGAAAAAAGTATGGCTGCATCCAGGGGAAAGCGATCAAGCGGCTGCAATGTGACTTCGGTGGCATAGGCCGGTGATTTGGCCAGGCCCAGAAAGGACCCGGCGCGCTTTCGGGTGGCGTTGTATTCAGGCAGGTAGCGTCCGGCCTGGCGCATCAGCCAGATGGGGGTGTAGGGCGTGGGCTGGCCCAGCAGTGCGCGGATGAAGGTGTCGTTCTGGAGAGCCATGGGAAGGTTTATTTTGCGATGAGTTTTTGGTTGATGAAGCGCCATTCTGCGGCGGTTACGGGCGTGATCGACAGACGGTTGCCGCGCGCGAGGATGCGCATTTCCGCCAGTTCATCGTGGGCACGAAGTTCGGTGAGACTTATCAAGCGGGTTTTCTTGACCAGTTTGACATCGACATGCATCCAGCGCGGCATTTCGGCTGTCGCTTTAGGGTCGAAGTAATGGCTGTTTTTGTCGAATTGCGTGGCGTCCGGATAGGCTGGCGAACTGACCTCGGCGAGCCCGGCAATGCCCGGTTCGGGGCAACTGGAGTGGTAGAAAAATACCGCATCGCCTTGTTGCATCTGGTCGCGCATGAAGTTGCGCGCCTGATAGTTTCTTACGCCGACCCAAGGTGTCGATTGCTGTTTCGCCGCGACAAGGTCATCAATGGAGAACTCATTGGGTTCGGACTTCATCAGCCAGTAGCGCATGGGGGAGCATTCAGATTGAAACAAGGAATGGTAAAGCCTTCACGGCGAAAAGGGGAGGCAAAAAGGGGAGTCAATCGGACGCGTGGTTTTTGTGCGGGTCCGCCAAAAGCAAAACGCAGGCCTCTGCCTGCGTTTTGTTTGGAATGGCGCCCCCCGCAGATGCCGTCAGACCTATCCCCTGAACCTTGCGGTTCAATTTGGCCGCGTTCCGGTCACATCAGGCACATCCGGTAATGGGACGCGCACAACAGTGGCGCAATGGTCGGCGGCCATTGGAGAAATTGGTTCAAGAAGATGCTGGCCTTAACGCACATCGCAGGGGACATTGATACGATGGGGCGACCCGACTAACACTTGACCCAGTTTGACCCAGTTGCACCGGCATGGAACCCGCTAACTTGCGAGAGCGGACCGCATTGTCAGAACAACTTGTCTTGCTTTGACAGCGCTTCGTCGAGCGTCACCTGCATGGCATTTATTCTACGCCGCATTTCGCCAGTATCAAAGCCACCAATTTTTTGCGATAACAACTCGTGGGTGATATTGAGCGCGGCCATGACAGCGATACGTTCCAGACTGGCAACTTTTCCCGCCACCTTGATCTCGTTCATTTTTCGATCCATGTAGCTCACCGCTTGCAGCAGCGCCTCGCGTTCCTCTTCAGCGCAGGCGACTTTGTAATTGCGGCCCATTATGCTGATATCAAGGGCCTTGGCTTTAGCGGTCATTCAGGGATCTGCTGCAATATGGTTTCGAGACGGACACGAGCGGCTTCCACCTTTTCGGCGAGGGTTTTGTTGTCGCTTTGCGTCTTGACAAGTTGTTGTCGGAGGTCATGGTTCTCGGTGCGCAATCGCTGGCAGAGTGCCACCGTGTGACCGATCTTTTCCTCAAGGCTGGTAAGTTCGCTATCCATCGGAGCACTATAGTTTTAAAAAACCTGATAAGTCAAGGCGTAACGATAATTTCCCAATGTAGATTCGTGGTGTTGTGCATCACTGCAAAAATGGGGAAAAGCGAGTTTAAGTGGGCGAATTGGCGGACGACCTCCGGTGCGCGGCGACCCGTAGACGTAGCCAAAGCCAAAGCTTCGATGGCAGCATCGCACGCTATTAAAGCGCAAGCCTAAAGAAAAATGTAAGCGGTAAGCGCTTGCTTACTTTTTGACTTCACCAAACCGAGAGCGGAATGCAGGGGCGCTTTTCTGCTATCTTGCCGGTCATGTTGAAAGATGCCATTGACCTGAGCGGCGTTGTGCGCGTTTTGGTCATCAAGTTGCGCCATCACGGCGATGTGTTGCTGACCTCTCCCGTGTTCACTACGCTCAAAGCCCACGCCCCGGCGGCGCAGATCGACGCGCTTGTCTATTCCGACACGCGTGACATGCTTGCCTTGCACCCGGCCATTGCGCAGATCCATGCCATTGACAGGAACTGGAAGAGGCTCCCCCTCTTCTCGCGCCTGGCGGCGGAGTGGCGCTTGTATTCAGCGTTGCGCACACGCCGTTATGACCTGATCATTCATCTGTCTGAGAATCCCCGTGGCGCGGCCTTGGTACGACTGCTTAAACCCCGGTATGCGGTCGCCCCTGATTACGCCGGGTGCAGCCAACGGTGGAAAAAAAGTTTCACCCACCGATTCGCCATGGCGAAGAATCCGCGCCGCCACATGGTTGAGTGGAATCTTGACGCATTGCGGCGCCTTGGCGTGTATGCCGCGCCGGAGCAAAGGCAATTGACCCTGGTCCCGGGAGCGGCGGCCGAGGCGGAAGTGGATGCTTTGTTTGCCAAGCATGCGCTTACGGCGGGCGGATTCATTCATCTGCATCCTGCCTCGCGCTGGCAATTCAAGTGCTGGCCTGCCGAGCGCACGGCGCACTTAATCGATCTGCTGCAAGAGAGTGGGCAAAGGGTGGTGATCACAGCGGCGCCGACCCAGGACGAAACGGCGTTGATCGATGCAGTCCTTGCCAAGGCCAGGACGAAGCCTTTGAGTCTTGCGGGCGGGCTCTCCTTGAAAACGCTCGCGGAACTGACGCGCCGTGCCCGCCTCTTTATCGGCGTTGATTCGGCGCCCATGCATATGGCCGCTGCGATGGGTACACCGGTGGTGGCGCTTTTCGGGCCGAGCGGAGAGATGGAATGGGGGCCGTGGGCGGTAGCGCACCGCGTCGTCAGTTCGAACCTTCACCCGTGCAGGCCTTGCGGCAACGACGGGTGCGGGGGCAGCAAGGTGAGTGATTGCCTTGAGACCTTGCCGGTTGAGGCCGTGCTGAACGCCGCGCGCGCATTGCTTGTCGTTTAAATTGCGCTTCACCAGAATCACGAGCTTGCCGAACGTGGATCGAAACGTCCTTTTGACGACTCGTTGCGTGGGGCGATGTCCCCTCGCATGAAACTCGCCATTGTCAGGCAACGGTATAACCCCTACGGTGGGGCGGAGCGCTTCGTCTCCCGCGCCGTGACCGCGTTGGCGCACGAAGGCGTGGCCGTAACGGTGTTTGCGCGAGACTGGAGTGACGGTGCCGTCGGGCAGGGCGCAACGGAGTTGGTGCGATGCGAGCCTTTTTTTCTGGGGCGGACATGGCGCGACTGGAGCTTCGCGCGCGCCGTGTGCCGGGCGCTTTCCGAAAGGGAATTTGACCTTGTGCAATCCCATGAGCGCATCGCCTGCTGCGATGTGTATCGTGCCGGTGACGGCGTTCATGCGCAATGGCTGGAAAACCGGGCGCGCGTACTGGGGGCCGCAGGTCGTATCGGACTGGCGCTGAACCCATACCACCGCTTTCTTTTGGCGGCTGAACGGCGCTTGTTCAAGAGCCCAAGGCTGAGGGCGGTGATCTGCAACTCCAAAATGGTTCGCGATGAAATCCGCCGCCACTTTGGAACGCCTGAAGAAAAGCTCCACGTTGTTTATAACGGTGTTGATCTTGATGTTTTCCACCCGCGGCTAAAATCCCAACGATTGGCTGTGCGTGCCGCTATGGGGATTGCGCCCGAAACGATGCTTTATCTTTTCGTTGGGTCGGGCTTCGAGAGAAAAGGATTGCCGCAACTGCTTCGGGCGATGCCCGCTTCGGCCTCCGCACATCTGCTTGTGGTCGGGGAGGACAAGCGGCAAAAGGCTATGCAGCGGCTGTGTATGGAACTGGGCGTTGCACCGCGCGTGCATTTCATCGGTCCGCAGAAGGACGTTAAGCCTTGGTACGGGGCTGCCGACTGTTTTGTATTGCCAACGCTTTACGACCCCTTCCCCAATGCGGCGCTGGAGGCCATGGCAAGCGGTCTGCCCGTCATCACGACGAGCCAGTGCGGCGCGGCGGAGTTCGTCGAGCAGGGCGTTGGCGGTGCGGTGTGCGAGGCGGGCGATGTTGTGGGATTGGCCCTCGCGATGGGAAAGTTAAACGAAGTTGCTGCCGCAGAAACGATGGGTAGGGCTGCACGTATTGCGGTGTCAGGTCTTGGAACCGAAGCGATGGCGGCACAGTTGGCCCGCTTGTATCGGTCTTTGATTGCGGCCAGGGGAACGCTGGCTGTCTAGGCCTGCGGTGCCCGTCGAATCGAGGCAGGGTCAAGAAGCCCCAGATCGGGGCGGGAAACAAAAAAATGAGAAACCAGATGCGCATCGGAATGTTGGCGGCAGGCATATGGCGTTCGGTGCATTTGGATGTGGCCAAGGCGCTGCAGCGTTCGGGCAACGAAGTTCACGTTTTTACCGAAGATCAGAGATTGCCTACCGTGGTTCGACTCAGCCGTGTTGAGGAAGATGGGGTGAGCATATGGGGCATTCACAACGAGAAGCGCAACCCGTGGGTATGGCTCCCGGATAAGCTCCTGAAGCCGTTTCTCGGGGGGAGGCGGTTTTTCACCAGTCTTATCGCCATTGCGAATTTTATTTCCCGCACGCGTTGCGATATCTACATGGTGGAGGGTGACGGCTTGGGAAAATTCGTCGCGCTTTTGGCACCGTTTATGGGTATCCGGTGGGTGTTATGCGTGCATGACCACGAAAACCTGGGCGTGACCCTGGGTTACCCGGGCGAGCCCACAAGCTGGCTGAAGGCAAGGGTAAAAAAATGGGTTTTTTCGAGAGCCGACGGTTTGCGGGCAAACTCGCGTGTTACCAGGGATGTCATGATCAAGGCGGGCATCGGGCCTGAGCGCATCACCGTTATTCCCTTACATTGCATCGACAGGATGTTGCTCAATGAAGACATGGCCTTATTCCGGGCGCAGGCCAGAACGACCGTAATCCAAGGGCATGGCTTGCAAGAAAACTGCCGCATAGCGCTGATCATGTGCCGCCTGACCCCGTTCAAGGGGATTGAGCTTGCGATCCAGGGATTTGCTTTGGCGGCACAAGCGTCGCCTGAAGCCGTCTTACTTGTTTGCGGGGGCGACCGGCAGGTGGAGGGCTTGGGTAGTTATCGTCAGCACCTTGAAGGCATTGCGCGCGAGTTGAAGCTTGATGCGAAGGTGATTTTCACCGGCAATATTGAATCGCAACAAGTCAAACAGTACTACGCCGCGGCAGATCTGCACTTGGTGCCCTCCTGGATCGAAACCTTTAACTACTCTGCAGTCGAGGCGGCCCTGCTCGGGACGCGCACACTCATGACGGATAAAATTGGTTCGGGGGCCTGGCTGTCGGAAACGGGTGCAGCGATCGTGTTGATTGGCCGAGGTATCGAGGCGTTTGGGGGCGCGATGGGCAGACTTTTGATGACGCAACCCGGGACGGATGAAATGCGGACGATTGCCCAATGCACCGAGCGGGTGTTGAACGTCGATGAATCTGCGCTACATCTGCTGCAGTGGTTCAGAAAGCACGCGCCGGCGATCGTGGCCTGAAGTGACGCAGTCGGCGCGCTTCAGAATGGGGTGCCCCCGAACGGGGTCGGTGTTTGGCTCTCGTAGGGCGTATTTTCGGGTGGTGATACGCGCCAAGCCTAGACTCGCACGGGATGAAGAGCAGTTATAATTCACTCTTTTACGAGCGCCACTTTCCTTGGCTTCGTCCGCTCCCGGTTCACGTGAATTGTATTTTCGGCTGCTTCAGTACGTCCGTCCGTACTGGAAGGTGTTCGCACTTGCCATATTGAGCATGGTTTTGACGGCCGCGACCGAGCCCTTGTTCCCGGCTTTGCTGAAGCCGCTGCTTGACGGCAGTTTCGTAAACAAAAGCAACGCCAACCCTTACCTGATACCGGCAGCGCTGATCGGGATATTTCTCGTTCGCGGTGTGCTTTCTTATCTTGGGTCCTACACTCTGGCGTGGGTATCCAATCACGTCGTGATGGATCTGCGCAACGCGATGTTTCGTCGATTGCTGCGACTGCCGGTGCGCTACTACGACAACCAGTCCTCCGGAAGTCTGATCTCCAAAATTGCTTTCGATGTGGGCGGGGTCACGAGCGCCGCGACCACCGTGCTTACGGTTTTGGTTCGCGACTCCATTACCGTGGTCGGTTTGCTCGGTTGGTTGTTCTGGCTCAATTGGAAACTTACGCTTATCACCTTCCTGATAGCGCCTGGAATTGCGATCGCGATCAAGGTATTTTCCAAACGCCTGCGAAGCATGAGCGTGGGCTCGATGAAGGCTATGGGCGACATCACCCATTCGCTGGAGGAGTCGATCGGAGGCCACCGCGTGGTGAAAATATTTGGTGGGCAGGCGGCCGAAGCAGAGCGATTTAACCGCGCGAACCAGGCCTTGCGCGGTTTCAATATGCGCCAGACCATCGCCGCTTCGGCGACGGTGCCAATTACGCAATTGTTCGCTGCGCTGGCGCTGGCTATTATCATCAGCCTCGCCATCCAGGATTCCGAAAGCGGCGAGTTTACCGTGGGCAGCTTTGTCTCGTTCATTACCGCGATGCTCATGTTGCTTACCCCCCTCAAACATCTGGCGGATATCAACGCACCGCTTCAGCGCGGCCTGGCCTCTGCCGAGAGTGTGTTTGAGCTGATCGATGAGGCGCAGGAGCTTGACGAGGGAACCGAGGAGATCTTACGCGCGCGGGGTGAACTTCGCTTTGAAAATGTCGGGATGGTCTATTTCGGCTCTTCGCGTGCGGCTCTTGACGGTGTTTCGCTAAACATCGCACCGGGGGAGACCGTCGCACTGGTCGGAACCTCCGGCGGGGGCAAGACTTCCCTTGTGAATCTGGTTCCCCGCTTCTACCAACCCACGAGCGGGCGCATTCTGCTCGACGGACATGACCTGCAGGCGCTGAAGCTGGCAAACTTGCGCGACAACATCGCACTCGTTAGCCAAGACGTGGTTTTATTCAATGATACGGTGGCCGGCAATATCGCTTATGGCGCCATGCGCGACGCCTCGCGCGAGGCAATCGAGGAGGCCGCTCGCGCCGCACATGCGCTGGATTTCATTCGCGAGATGCCGCAAGGCTTTGATACGCTCATCGGAGAAAATGGCGTCCGCCTGTCAGGGGGGCAGAGGCAACGCATCGCGATTGCGCGTGCGTTGTTAAAAGACGCTCCCGTCCTCATTCTCGATGAAGCAACCTCGGCCCTCGATAGTGAATCGGAGCGGCATGTGCAGGCGGCGCTCACGACCCTGATGCAGGGGAGGACTACGATTGTCATCGCGCATCGACTATCGACTATCGAGCATGCGAATCGCATTGTTGTCATGTCGCGCGGACGGATTTCCGAGATTGGCAGCCATGCGGAGCTTTTGGCCCGCGATGGACTTTACGCGCGTCTTTATCGGATCCAATTCGCCGAGTTGCCGGAGGATTCGGACGCATGAATTGTCGCGTTTTTGGCGCAGGGAACGGGTTCCGTACGCGAATCGTTAGCTTTGGCTTGGGTACGCGCGATGTGCATTCGTGCGGTAACGCATGAGGGTCGTGCATACGGAGGCCTCATGCGGGTGGGGCGGGCAGGAGTTGCGCGTTCTCAATGAGGCGCTCGGAATGGCCCGACGCGGGCATCAGGTTCGCCTTGCGGCCCCGCGGCAATCGCGCATTTACGCGGAGGCCCTAAAGCGAGGTCTGCCCGCCTGTGCGGTTCCCATTGAGCGCAAAACCATTGCCGGTTATCGCGCACTCAGATCCTTTCTTGCGGCTGAGGCTGTGGATATCGTCAATACGCATAGCTCCACAGATAGTTGGCTGACCGCGCTTGCCTGTATCGGCTTGAGGAATGCGCCGGCAGTGGTGCGCACCCGGCATATATCCGCGCCTATCCCCTCCAACCCGGGAACGCGCTGGCTCTACAGGCGTGCAGCCGCGCGGATAGTGACCACAGGCGAGGCCTTGCGGCTGCAGGTTGTCCGTGAAACTGCTGCCGACCCTGCGCGCGTGGTGTCCATTCCGACGGGGATTGATTTATCGCATTTCCGACCCGGCGATCGGCTTGCGTCCCGGGCGGCGCTCGGACTTGCGGCGGACGATTTTCTGGTCGGGATCGTGGCGACCCTGCGCAGTTGGAAAGGGCATCGTTACTTGCTCGATGCCCTCGCCATGATTGACGACGGCCATTTGAAGGTGGTTATTGTCGGTGCGGGGCCCGGGGAAACCAACCTGCGCCGTCAGGCGCAGGAGCTTGGCATCGCCGATCGCGTGATCATGGCCGGGCAGCGTGAAGACGTCGTGCCTTGGCTGCAGAGCTTTGACGCCTTTGTGCTGCCCTCCTATGCGAACGAGGGCGTTCCACAGGCCATCATGCAGGCAATGGCGTGCGGCTTGCCGATCATAACTACCAATGTTGGCGCGATTGGCGAGATCGCCCGTGATGGCGTCACGGCGATGATGGTGCGACCGCAAGATCCAGAGGCGCTTGCCGCGGCAATGGTGCGACTGCGCGATGACGCGCCGCTGCGCGAGCGCTTGGGACGGGCGGCAATTATTGAAGCGCAGGCCCGGTTTTCCGCGGACATCATGCTCACGCGTATGGAGGCGATTTTCCGCGATGTGATGGGCAAGGGCACGCTGGTGCGAGCCGCGCTCGAAAAATGAATCTGCCTTTTATCGATTCCCTGCTGTTCTCCCACGTTCGGCGCAGGGCCAGCACGAGGCCGGTTCGGCCGCTCGCGCAATTGCAGTTGGATGAGGTCAAGCGGGTTCTCGTGGTGCTGACCACGGGGCTGGGCGATGCGGTGCTGTCGACGCCCGTATTGCCGGCGCTACGCGCGGCACTGCCCCAAGCTGATATCCGGCTTTTTTGTCGCGCCGCCTGGGCCCCCCTGTTTGCGGCAGATCCGGATCTTGACGCGCTTATTCCCTATTCGGGGAAGTACCGCCGTTTTTTTGCCACCCTGCGCGCGTTGCGCGATTTTGGTCCGGATTTGACCCTTGTCCTGCACGGCAATGACCCCGATATTCTCCCGCTTTGCTATCTTTCCGGCAGTCCGTTCATTGTGCGCATTCCCACGACCGGCACACGTTACGAATTTTTGCTTTCCAACCGGGAACGCAAAGTCGACCAGACGACGCTGCCGGGCGTCCACTACATCGAGAATCGCCTGCGTATCCTGGACACCTTGGGGATTGCACCTGCAGGCAATTCTCCGCGGGTATTTCTGGCGGAGGAGGCTGCGCGCAAAAGCGCTGCAATGCTGCGCGATGAAATCGGTGCCGGGCCGTATTGGGTGATGCATGTGTATGCGGCCGATGCGTACAAGGTGTGGCCGCTTGAAAAAGTGCGGCAATTGTTGGAGCAAGCCCGGACGACCTGGCCATCGCACGCCATTGTGTTGACGGGCGGCGGGCAGGATCGGGCGCCTCTGGCGGCGCTGGCGGCCGGCATACCGGGCGTGCACAACTTTGCCGGCCGGCTGGATATCGCCGGTACGGCCGCAGTGTTGGCTGGTGCCGCCTGTGTGGTGGCCCCAGACACAGGGATCGGCCATCTTGCGAGCGCTCTGGATATCCCCTTGGTCGCCTTGTATGCGCCGACGTTTTCCACGCTGATAGGGCCGCGGGCGGGAAATGCCAAGCCGACCATCGTGCAAAAGCCGCGAACGTGTGAGCCTTGTGTAGAAAAGCAATGCCCGTATGTGCCGAAAAACTGCATGGACCAAATTGGCGTCGACGAGATCTTTTCGGCGCTAGGGCGCACTTTGCACTGATGCTTCGCCCCACTGTCACGGTCGCTCACCTTTTGCCCGACCACAATCCCTTCCCGCCCGTCTATCCGGCCGGAACCGAGCTGCGCGTTGAGCAGGTGGCCCGCCGGCAACGCCGCTATCGCCCGGTTGTCATTTGTCGGGCCTTTGCTGACCAGGTTGAGCGCGAGTCCTTTGACGCCATGCAGGTGCGGCGGGTTCCCATCGGACGTCTTTATCGGCGGCTGTTCCAGAAAATTACCCAGCTCGATCCGCTCCCCTATGCGCAGCGCATGTGGCGCATCGCGCGCGACGAGGGCGCGGCGCTTGTGCATATCCACAACGAACCCAAACTGCTGGCCGCTTTGCATGAGCAGATCCGTCGTGCGGCAATGCCTGCCGTGGTGCACGTGGCGAACGAAAAGCCGCTTCCGCGGCATGCGCTGGCCGCAGTAAGGCACTGGGTAGCCTGCAGCCACTATATGGCGCAATGGCTGGTGAATTCAAACGGTATCGCCGCAGAGCGCGTCAGTGTTATTTATACGGGCGTTGATACCGCACGCTGCAGGCCGCATTGGGAACTTGCGCCAGCGCAGCGAAGCGCGATGCGGGAAAAATACGGCGTGGATGATCCGGAGACTGTTGTGTTGCTCTTTGCCGGGCGACTGGTGAAAGAAAAAGGGCTTCAGGAATTACTCGATGCATATGAGCGACTGCGGGCAGTGCGTGGCGATCGTGTTCGCCTGCTCGTTGCGGGTAATGTGCGCGACAGCGATGACCCTCGCAATGAGAAGGCCGTATATGGACGGGCTGTCGCCGCGCGTATGGCGGGCCTGCCCGGGGTGCGTTGGGTGGGCAGCTTGCACCCGGCACAGATGCATGAGTTCCTGCTTGCAGGAGACGTATTCGTCTTGCCATCCGTGTGGGACGATCCCTTCCCGACGGTGATGCTGGAGGCGGCCGCAGCCGGCCTGCCTATTGTCGCGGCAGCGCGCGGGGGGGTAACCGAATTTTTGCAAGAGTGTGCGGGGTTTGAATTTGTCGCCGATCCGGCCAACCCGCAAGAGCTTTGCCAAGCCGTTGATGCCTACGTGACCGATGCGCAGCGGCGCGACGCCGCCGGGCGCTGGCTGCAGGCCAGGATAGAACGTGATTTCGATTGGTCGCGCGTATGCGAAGAGTTTGAGAATCTGTACGACCGCTTGCTGGACAGGCAAGCTAGGGCCGCAGGATGAGGCGCTTTACCGAAGCGGGCTTGCTGCCCTTCATGTTGCTGCTGTTTATCCTGCCCTTTTCCGGAACAGTGGCGTTTCGCCTGCTGTGCGTTGCGCTTGCCTTTGTCTACGCGATGGTTGTCTGGAGGCGATCATCGGTTCCGCAGATTCCATTTTTGCCAGTGTTGTTGCTTTGGGGCGCAAGCGTACTTGCATCACTCTTTTATGCGGTAGACCCGGACTACAGTCTGTCGGAGGTCAAAAATGAGTTGATGTACACGATGATGGTTTTTATTGGGTTTTTCGTCATTACGAGCGATTGGCGGCGGATAAGGTGGTTTTTGCTCGCCTTGAGCGCGGGCGCGTTGGTATTGTGTATCGCCGCTCTGTGGACGCGCGCCCAGCTGGGATTGTGGAGTGAATCGAGCGCCTACTTCTTTGGAGGATCGGCTGCATTTGCAGGCTATCTTGTGGCTGTCGCACCGATGGCGTGCCTGTTTTTATTTCTATCCGATGATAAATGGCTGCGCCGCCTGTCTTTGGCGCTTCTCGGCCTGTTGCTTATCGCGGGCTATTACTGTTTGCAGCGAATTATTTGGCCTGTTTTGTTTGTACAAGTATCGGTGGCGCTGATCTTCGGTGGCAAGCACTTTGGGTTCGCCATCAAGCGTGTTGCGGGACTACTTTTTTTGACCGCAGTGGCCGCCGCACTGACCTTGCAGGTCACACAGACAACGCGCTCCCACGATGGTACGCAGTCAAGTGCGGCCATGAACACAGACGATCGATTATTTTTTTTCCCTAAGGTGGTGGCGCGCATTTTGGAAACGCCCTGGAGCGGAGCGGGATTTGGACGTCGCGCGCTGAGTAAGGCCCATCCGGATCTTGTGCCTACTTACAACCCGACGCTTTGGCACGGGCACAATGTCGTCCTCAACTATGGACTCTCAATGGGCTTGCCGGGAATGGTGGCCATATTGTTGGTATTTGGCGCGTTGTTGCGTGAATATTTGCGGTTTTGGCGTTCAGGCGATAGGCGGCTGGTGATGCTCGGCGTGTGTGGCATTGCGCTTGTTCTTGGCGTGTTTTTGCGGAATATGGTCAACGATATGTTTGTACGTGACCAGGCCTTGTTGTTTTGGGCATTAAATGGAATGTTGCTTGGCCTGGGTTGTCGGCAGTCGCTACCAACGGCGCTACCAACGGCGCGACCGGCGGTGCCATGAAAATTTGCATGTACAACGTCACCAGTTGTTTTATTCCGGGTGGGCTCGAAACCTATTACTGGGAAATGGGCAGGGCTCTCGCACGACGAGGACATGAAGTCACCCTGGTGGCGGGGGATAGGGGCGGGGCCTGGCATGACGAGGTGCGGCTTGTGCAATTTCCGTTCCGACTCGAGCAGGATTGGCCGAATTTCGGGCATCGCTTCCAGCGGCTTATGGAACGTCTTTCGTTTGCCCGTCATGCGCTAGATCACCTGCTATCGGGCGCATACGACGCGATCGTGATATGCAAACCCTTTGATTTTCCCGTCATGTGGTGGGCGCGGCAGCGTGGAATGAAAGCCGTGACCTTGTTTCACACCGGGGGCACAGATTTTTTTGCCGGTGATCGCTGGTTCGTGGGCGCCATCGACAATCTGGTGGGCGTCAGCCGCTACACGGCGCGCCAGCAGGAGTTGCGTTACGGCCGCGCGGTATCGATCGTGCACAACGGCGTGGACATCGAACGTTTTTGCCCAATGCTGCGCGATCCGGCGCGTCGTGCGACCTGGGGTTTCCCGGTTGACTCGCGCATCCTGGCCAGCGTGGGAAGGCTGGTCGGCTGGAAAGGCCTGCGCATCATCATTTCCGTATTGCCTCAACTCGCGCCAGACGTGTGCTATCTGGTGGTCGGTGCAGGGCCTGAGGAGGCTAACTTGAAAGCGCAGGCTAGCGCTCTCGGGGTGGCTGATCGGGTTCATTTTGCCGGGCGGGTTGCTCACGCCGACCTGCCTGGTGAATTGAGCGAGGCTGATCTTTACGTGCAGCCTTCCATTGGCGAAGAGGCCTTTGGCATCAGTGTGGCTGAGGCGATGGCTTGTGGCCTGCCTGTGCTCGCTTCGCGCAATGGCGGCTTGCCCGAAGTTGTGGCTGATGGTGAAACGGGCTGGTTGGCGTCTCCGGGCGATGAAACGGCATGGGCGCTCGCCTTGAACGAGGCCTTGAGCGACCGAGCCAGGTTACGGCAAATGGGCGAGGCTGCACGCCGGCGCGTCGAGGCCCAATTCACCTGGGCGGCGACTTCGACCCAACTGGAAGTGCTATTGAAAGGGGGCCGCTAATGTGTGGCATCGTCGGCGCCATCGTGGCCCCCGGGGGGCGGGTCGACCTTGAGCGCGGGATTGCCAGCCTGCATCATCGCGGGCCTGACAACAACGGCATCTGGCGTGAAGATGCGGCTGCGCTGGGTTTCGTCCGCCTTTCCATTCTCGATCTATCCGAGTTGGGCCATCAGCCCATGCATAGTCCGGACGGGCGTTACGTCATTATTTTCAACGGCGAGATTTACAACTTTCGTGAGCTTCGAGAAAACCTGGTGAGCGCGGGTGAAATCTTTCGCGGCCATTCCGATACCGAGGTGCTGCTGCGCTTGTTTGCGCGAGAGGGGCTGGAAAAGTGCCTCGCGAAGCTGCGCGGTATGTTCGCCTTTGCTGTTTGGGATCGGCTTGAAAAAACACTGTCTATCGCGAGAGACCGGCTCGGCGTAAAGCCGCTGGTCTACGCCCAAACGCCACACGGTTTTTTGTTCGGGTCCGAAATTCAGGCCCTCTTTGCACTGGATCCGGCCCTGCCTCGCCAACCCGACTACCAGGCGCTCGATCATTTCCTCAGTTTTCAGTACATTCCTGCGCCCATGTCCGGGTTTGCTGCTATTCGGAAATTGCCGCCGGCGCATGCGATGGTTGTGAAAAATGGCAAGATCGAAAGGCTATTCCGTTATTGGGATGTCGACCTTACCAAACGCAGTGCCTTGTCGTTCGAGGACGCTTGCGAGGCGCTACGCGAGCAGGTGCTCGAGGCCACCAAGCTGCGCCTGGTGTCGGATGTGCCCCTGGGTGCTTTTCTGTCCGGTGGTATCGATTCGTCCATTACGGTGGCGGCGATGGCGCACCTTGGCGCTTCCCCGCTAAAGACCTTTTCCATCGGTTTTGAGGACGAGCGATTTAACGAATTGCCGCAAGCGAGGGACATCGCCACCCACCTTCGCACCGATCATAACGAAATGATGGTCAAAGCCGATGCGGTGGACATCATGCCGAAGATGATCGACCATTTGGGCGAGCCCCTCGCAGACAACTCGGTGATGCCAACGTTCTATGTTTCGCAGTTTGCGCGATCCCAGGTGACGGTGGCGCTCACTGGCGACGGCGGCGACGAAGTGTTTGCAGGCTACCGGCGCTTTTACCAGATCCGCCGCGCCGAGTGGCTGGAGCGCCGCGGCCTGAAGCCCGTGTGGCGAGGCATGCGACGCGCCACCATTGCGCTCGAATCGCGTCTTCGCGCCGACCGGCGTGGCAAGCGCTTCCCGGCTTCGCGCGCAGATGAAATACTCCAAATGCACGGCCTCGACGCCTACAAGCACCTACTGGCATTTTTCCCGGATGCGGAGAAGCAGGACATGCTCATGCCTAATTTTAGGGCGGCGATTGGCGCTTCGCGTACGACTGAGTATTTGGAAAAACATTTCGATCGGCCCGGCGATGATGTCGTCAATCGCTACCTCGCCCTGGATATGACGACTTACCTGCCTGAGGACATCCTTTTCAAGGTGGATATCGCCAGCATGGCTAACTCACTGGAATGCCGGTCGCCCTTCCTTGACCATCGCCTGATCGAATTTGCCGCGAGCTTGCCGGGGCATTACAAACTATCGGCTGCGGGCCGGCACAAACATATCCTCAAAGAGGCCTTCAAAGACTGGTTGCCAGCGGGGTTCATGGATCGGCCGAAAAAGGGATTTTCGGTGCCGCTATCGCGCTGGCTGAAGGAAGACCTGGCTGACATGCTCCGGGACACCTTGGTCGATAAGCGCACGCTGGCACCGTGGTTTCGTCAGGATGTGACAGAACGCTATGTTGCGGAGCATTTGTCCGGACGCGGGTCGCACAGCACGCGGCTTTGGCCCTTATTGGTATTGGCGTTGTGGGTGGAACGTTTTCGTGTGCCGATATAAACGCTGAGACGCGATGCCCGTCTGCTCCCAGATCAACCTGCAAAAAACCTTCGGCGGCGGCGAGGTCTACACGCGCTTCTTCAGCGAAGCGCTGATCGCGCTCGGCTGGGAAGTCGAACTATTTGTTGCCAAAGATGCCCCGTTTTGGCGTCAGTTGAATATGCAGGGAGTGAGCTTGCGTGAGGTTGCAAACGAGGCAGATATACTCGATGCGCTGCCAACAAGCCGCAGCCTGATTGTTACGCATACAGCGGCAAGCCTTGATTTTGCCGCCACACTGGCACAACGGCACCGGCTCACCGGGTTTGTGCATATGCCGCTATACGAACGCAGTCCCGCCGGATTTGCCCACTATGAGCGGCTTTTTGCCGTATCACGGCACGTCATGGATAGCGCCCAAAAAAAGGGCTTTGCCAACGTCTATCCAGAACCGATGTACGGTATTGCCGACCTCGCCATGCGACCCGGAGGCGTACCGCAAGCGCCAGGGGCGCTCCGGGCGTCCAGCCCCTACGATTGGGACCGGCGCAAAGTGCGGGACCGTTTATTGGGGGTGCTTGCGCCTTTGGTGGATGTATTTCGGCCCAGACCGGCGTTTTCTCGTCGCCCCGGCCTGAGCGTGGGTATTGTGTCGCGCCTGACGCCAATAAAGCAGTTTCCAAGGATGTTCTCGATACTCGCCCCTATCCTGGCCAAGCATCCAAATGTCAATTTGGAAATTTTCGGCAGCGGCGGGTATGCGTCGGTGCGCGACCTTCGCCGTGCGCTCGCTCCGGCGCGCCGACAGGTGCGGTTTTGGGGGCAGCAAAGCGATGTCGGGGCGGTTTATCGCCAATTGGACTATGTGCTGTCGGGATTGCCGGAGAAAGAGGCCTTGGGTTTGAACCTGATAGAGGCACAAAGCTGCGGCACGCCGGTTTTGGCGGTGAACGCCCCCCCTTTCACCGAGACGGTGGTGGACGGTGAAACGGGCTGGCTGTTCGATGACCCGCGTGCTGACAACGGCCTGGCGTTTGATCGGTTATTGGATCGGCTCGTCCACGCGGTGTCACGACCTGAGCCGCGAAAAGCGATTGTGCATCTCGAGCGGTTTTCGCGCCGCGCATTTGGCGAGCGTGTGGCGCTGGCGCTGGCTCAGGTTCGGGGCTAAAGCATGCGGATTCTTTACCTGCACCCCAAGGCGTGGACCGGCGAGTATCCCATGCTGGTCAAGCTGCGAGCGATGGGCGAGGAGGTCTGTGCGCTTGAGGAGCGCCGCGGCCTGGCGCGGGGAAAGCGACAGCTTGAAGACCATTACCGGGAGGCGGGGGACGGCATTTCGACCCTGTGGTATGACCCGCGACGCGGTTGGGAGCGACTGCTGACGTGGCTGCCGGACCGCATCTTTCGCCGCGCATTCGAGGGCCGCAATCTGGTTCATCGCATGTGGGTTATTTACGAGGCAATACGGCATTTCAAGCCGGACGTGCTGGTCTGCAGCGATGGGTTTACCTACGCCATTCCAGCGGCCTTCCTGAAGCGATTGGGCTTGATTAAAACCCGTCTCGTCGCAAGCTATATCGGCGGTGATATTCTCGACTGCCCCGAGGCCGGCGTGGGCAAACGCCGCACCCCCATGGTGACCTGGTTGCTGCGCAATTCCTTCCCGGGCATTGATGTCATGCGCGCCTTGTGCGACTCCCTGGAGCGCATTCTTATTCGCGAGGGGGCCGATCAATCACGCATCGCTTTACTGCCCATTCAATTGGTCGTACCGATGCCGGTTTTGGACGCCATTTTCACCAGGCGGGCTTCGGTCAGTGAGTCAGTCAGAAAGCGTCACGGCATTGCTCCTGATGCCCCGCTGGTCGTTAGCCTGAGCGGCAATCACAAGGGTAAGGGCTTGCAGGACCTGGCTGCGGCGTGGGCGGGCATTGTTGCCGCGGTTCCGGGGAGTTGCTGGCTGATGTGCGGCCCCGATGATCCGTGGTTGGCCCAGGGCGTCTGGCCGGTGTTGCGGGCGGCCGGACTGGAACATAGCGTGCGCTTTACCGGCCCCCTGCAGGGCGAGTCGGTCTTCGAGCACTTGGCCGCAGCCGACCTGCATGTCAACCCGACCCTTTGTGAGGGGCTCAATATGGTGACGGTCGAGGCGGCTGCAGTTGGCACGCCCACAGTGACCAGTGACGGGGCGGGGATTTCCGACTGGATCACCCAATTTGAAGCCGGTGCGGTTGTGCCCGCCAGTGATGTGCCGGCGCTGCGCGCCGCAGTAATTGCCGCCTTGCAAAACAGGGCGTTACGCTTGACGTGGCAGGGCCGTTCCCGCATCATGGCCGGCGATTTTTCCTTGGACAGAATCGGGGCTGGCTTGCTTCAATTGCTCCGCCCGCCGGTTCCGTCAGCCTCTTCTTCCCAATGAGGGCTTCCTAGTTGTCTTTGATTCTTGGTTTGCAGACAGGACATGAATCCTCGGCCGTATTGTTTGAGGACGGGCGGTTGCTCGCGGCCGTTTCGGATGAACGTCTTTCCCGGATCAAGAATGACGGCGGCAAGTTGTCTGATCTTGCGATTGACGAAGTATTGCGCCTTGCCGGACACAAGCGCGAAGAAGTCGAACGCCTGGCTCTGCTCTATACGTTTTTTCCGGAAGAGTATTTTGTCCGGGAGACTTGGTACAAAGAAATTGAGCGACGCATTCACAGGGCGCGCCGGCGCAATGCCGGCGGCCCGCGTCCGCAAATGCATGCGGGCAATTTTATTGAACGTCTTGAGTCGCGCGGAAAATCCTTCGACGATCATTTCCTCGAAAAGAAATTCCTCAAAAAAGAGGGATTTGGCGGCGCGTCGACGGTATTTTTTGACCACCACTATTCGCATGCCCTGCCCGCCGCCTATTATTCGGGCTTTAAGGAATGCGCCGTTATTACCATGGACGGTAACGGCGACTGCAATATCAGCCATACGTCCGGGATTTGGCGCGATGGCCGCTACGAGCGGCAATTTAGTACCGATGCCTTTGGCGCTTCGGCGGGAGCCTTCTACGGCTTTATCACCGAATTGCTTGGATTTCGCGTCATGCGCCATGAAGGCAAGGTGGTTGGACTTGCCGCCCTTGGCGATCCGGCGCCACTTTACGAGACGTTCAAGCGCGCGCTGAAACTGTCGTCAGACGGCCAGTGCCTGGATTCGGAGTTTGCCGGTTCACCCGACGCAGAGACAAGGCGCTACGCCTTTCTTGAGCAAGCCATCAAAGGGCATAGTCGTGAAAATATTTCTGCAGCCGCGCAGCGGGTGTTGGAGGATGTCGTGGTGCAGATGGTGCGTAACTATCTTGCGGCCACAGGACAGCGCCATATCGCCCTGAACGGCGGCGTATTTGCCAACGTGAAGCTCAATCAGCGTATCGCGGCCCTGCCTGAGGTCGACAGTATTTTTGTATTCCCGGCGATGAGTGATACCGGCAACTGCGTTGGTGCAGTGCTGCTGGAGTTGGCGCGCAGCGATCCGGCAAGCATGCTAAATACCACGCCTTTGCACGATGTCTATTGGGGGCCCGCGTTCAACGATGCGCAGATACTCGCAGCGCTGGGCGATGTGAATCTGGTGGCCCAGCGGCACGACGAAACGGCGCTTGTGGCGCTTGCGGCGAAAGCCATCCACGATGGCCGCATCGTCGGATGGTTTCAGGGGCGGATGGAGTTTGGCCCGCGCGCATTGGGCAATCGCTCCATGCTGGCGCGTCCCACTGAGTCGGCCATCAACAACTGGCTTAACGACAGACTGGATAGGTCTGAATTCATGCCTTTTGCACCCAGTGTGCTGGCCGAGCGTGCCGACGAGGTGTTCGAGAATGTCGAAAAAGCCCGGCATACGGCCGAATTCATGACCATGACTTTTGATGTGCGCAAGGAATGGATAGCGCGCATCCCCGCTGTCGTGCATGTGGATGGGACGGCAAGGCCGCAACTGGTTCGGGCCGAGGTCAATCCGCTCTATCACCGCTTGATAGCGGCTTACCATGCTCTGTCTGGAATTCCACTCGTACTCAACACAAGCTTCAATGTGCATGAAGAACCCATTGTCTGCGCCCCCGTTGAGGCGATCCGCGCTTTTACTGAAAAGCGTGTCGACTGTCTTGCCATCGGACCCTTTTGGCTTGCTCATCCATGACCCATACTGCTGACCAGAAGATTCGCGCCCTTGCCACGGACGATCACTATCCGGCGGTGCTGAAACTATTTGAGGGCGCACCCAAGGGGCGTATTCTCGATGTACCGGCAGGGCACGGTGCGTTTGCCCAGGAACTGGTCAAGCTCGGGTACAGCGATATTCACTGTCTCGATATTAACGCCGAAGCATTTGTGCTGAAGGACGAGCGCGTCAGATTTCAGCAGCATGATGTCATCGAACCGCTGCCCTACCCGGATGGCTACTTTGACTACGTGTTCAGCATCGAAGGCATCGAGCATTTCCATAACCCCTGGACTTTTACCAGCGAGTTGTGCCGGGTGCTGAAACCAGGCGGCCGCTTGTACATCAGCACGCCTAATACATTTTCAGTGGATGCCCGGATTAAATACCTCGCCTCCGGATATTTCCCGCGTTTCAAGCCCTTGATGCAACAGCCATCGAAGGTCATGGATCAAGCCGTTGACGATGCGCATATCAGTCCAATTTACTTTTGGCAGTTGAACTATTTCCTCATGATCGGCGGCGTGAGTATCGAACGCGTAAACACCAACGCGTTCTTTTACAAACCGCAGTGGATCAAGCGTTTTTTTGAGAATTTGATCGCCCGCGTCATTCGCTACAACATCAAGAGACGGAAATTTCCCGACCATGGCGCCTCTTCGGAGGAGATGTTGTTCGGCGATTGCATCATCATCGAGGGTAAGAAGGGTGACGCTGCTCTACGCGTTCCCTGAGCCGCTTCCCCTGGATCGGGCGCGAGGCGTGCAAGTCGCGCATGTTGTCACCGACCTCGCGCGCATGGGAATGCCGGTGGAGCTCGCCTATGTTCCGGTTGCTGGCGTACATCCGATTGAATTTTACGGTTTGCGGGCGCCAGCCAGCCTGACCCTGACGCCGCTTTCGCGGTCACTGCCTTGGCCCTTGGGGCGTGTGCATTCCAACCGTTTGTTTTTCTCCCGGCTGCTTCGCCGTATTGCCGCAAGCCCGGATGCCGTCATTTTTGTGCGACACCTCAAGCTCGCGGCAATGCTGCTTCGGCGCGATCCGGCAATAAGGCTTGTATACGAAGCGCACGAGGTGTTCAGTGACACGGGTGCGCAGAGCCGGCATGCCGCCAATTTTGAGATGGAGGCCCAGGTCATGCGTGGTGCCGCGCTGGTGATCGCCAATTCCGCGGCCACCGCGGCGAGATTGGCTGCGCTCCACGGCGGGCGCAGCGTGCAAGTGCTGGCAAACGGCGTCGACTGGCCGGAGACGCTTCCGGAAAAAGACTGGCGGTCGGCCGGTTTGAACATCATTTACGCAGGCAGCCTGTTTGGCTGGAAGGGGGTCGATGAGCTCGTCAAGGCTGCGGCGACGCTGGCTGGATGCCGCATCAGCATCATCGGCGGCAATGTGGAGCAGGTGACGCGCCTGCGGGCTGTCGCGCCTTCCGGGGGCGCGCAATTGGAATTTCTCGGGCATTTGCCGCATGCACAGGTCGCGTTGGCCCTGCAATCGGCCTGCATTGCCGTTTTACCCAATCGTGACGAGCCTGACAGTCGCTTCACCTCGCCGATCAAGCTGTTTGAATACATGGCGGCGGGATGCGCGGTGGTGGCGAGTGATTTGCCCGCCCTGCATGACGTGCTGTCCGAGCACGACGCCATATGGACGCGCGCCGGGGATCCGAGTGCTCTCGCGGCGGCGATTAGCGCCCTGGTTAAAGACCCGGAGCGGGCGCGGCGGCTGGGTGCCAGCGTGCGCGAAAAAGCGCGCGATTACACCTGGGCTGCGCGCGCGGAAAAGTTGGCTGCAATGCTAAAAGCGCTGGAGTCGGGGGCTTGACGGCCGCCGCCAAGCGGCCGAGCTTTCTGGTTGTCCGCCGCGACAACATCGGTGACCTGGTATGCACCACGCCTTTGATCGCCGCTTTGCGCGCGCACTATCCGGATGCCTGGATCGCAGCCTTGGTCAACCGCTACACTGAACCGGTGTTGGCGGGTAATGCCGATCTGGACGCGGTATTCAGCTACCAGAAAGGCAAGCATCGCTTGCCCGGAGAGACGGTGCTGGGCCTCTACCTGCAGCGCCTGCGTATGCTGCTCGGCTTGCGCCGGCGCGGGATTGACTACGTGATCCTCGCCTCCCCGGGTTATCAGCGCAGCGCCGAGCGCTTGGCCCGTTGGGTAAAACCCCGACATGTCATTGGGTTTGACAACGGATCCGGTCTTGCTGACATGGCCGTGCCGATTCAATCGGGTCGAATGCTGCACCAGGTGGAGAACACGTTTCGCCTGCTGCAGGTGCTGGGAGTGAACGGACCGCCACCGCCGCTAAAACTCAGGGCTGATCCCGGCTTGCTCCAAGCCTGGCGGCAACGGCTGCCTGGTGGTGGTGGGCCGCTGGTTGGCGTACACATCAGCGCACGGGAAGCGGACCGGCGCTGGCCCGACGTCAATTTTATCGACTTGATACGCCGCCTCAGGGATAAGCATGCGGCGCGCATCCTCTTGAGTTGGGCGCCCGGCGGCGGCGAAAATTCGCTTTTCCCCGGCGATGACTCCAGCGCAGCGGAGATCGCCGCGGCGTGTGCGGGCGAAAACCTGCTGGCCTTGCGAACTTCAGGCTTAGATGAACTGATCGCCGGACTTGCCCTTTGCGATCAGGTGATTTGCAGCGATGGCGGCCCGGTTCATCTGGCTGCCGCACTGGGCAAACCGGTCGTCAGTCTGTTCGGCAGCGAACGGCCCGAGTTATGGCATCCGTGGGGCGTGCCCCATCGGTTGCTGCAGCCGCCAAGCCACGATGTCCGGGATATCGCCGTGGATGAAGTGCTGTCGGCGTGGGAATCATTGTCCGGTGCGAACGCCATTTAGTTTTTGAAAATTTTTCTAAAATCTTCAACTTTAAAAATTGGAAAGCAGCGCCAGATAAGGGTTTCAGCTTATTTTTGATGACAAAAAAATCACCTTTACATCCGCGTGCCGCACTCGCTCGTGAGCACCCAAGGGTGCGGACTTACCCGGGTAGGGTGTTTGTCCCAGAGTTGGTCGGAGCGTACTCCGGCACCAGGACCTTCAGTCTCGCGCGCACCACGTCATCGGAGGGCGATGCAGGCTCTCCAAGCCAAAGCGCCAGCTCATCGCGCCACGCGGTATCCGGATGGGTGTTGGTCTTGGCGATACGCAACTTCGGATGCGGGGTTGGCAAAGTCTGTTCGCTGTCTGCGAGCAATTCCTCATACAACTTTTCACCGGCGCGCAGGCCGGTGAATTCGATGCGGATGTCCTGTTCACCAAAGCCCGATAGTCGGATCAGGTCGCGTGCAAGATCTACTATCTTCACCGCATCACCCATTTCCAAAACAAAAATCTCGCCGCCTTGGCCCATCAAGCCGGCCTGCAGCACGAGTTGCGCCGCTTCCGGGATGGACATGAAGTAGCGCGTGATTTCCGGGTGTGTGACGGTGATCGGGCCGCCACGGGCGATTTGCTCGCGAAATTTTGGGATGACGCTGCCGGTCGAGCCGAGGACGTTGCCGAAGCGCACCACCACAAACCGCGTCGCCTGGGTACTGAGACTGTGGCACACCAACTCAGCCAGCCGTTTGGACGCGCCCATCACATTGGTTGGGTTGACCGCTTTGTCGGTGGAGATCAGTACAAATTTCTCGACGCCGTTTTCAATCGCCGCGCGCGCCACCGCAAGCGTGCCGGCCACGTTGTTTCGCACCGCCTCCCAGGTATTGAGTTCCTCCATTAGCGGCACATGCTTGTAGGCTGCGGCGTGGAAAACCACCGCTGGTTGGAAGCGGCGCATGAGCGCCGCAAGGCGTGTTCCATCCTTCACGTCGCCAATGACGCAGGCAATGTGTTGGTCGGAATGGTTGCGAACGAACTCCTGCTCGAGGGTGTAGAGCGCGAGTTCACTCGCGTCGAGCAACACCAGGGTGGATGGTGCGAAGCGCGCAATCTGGCGGCACAGTTCCGATCCGATCGAGCCGCCGGCTCCTGTGACCATGACTGTGCGGCCACTGATCCACTCGCGCAGCCCCGCGCCGTCGAGGATCACCGGATCGCGCCCGAGCAGGTCGTCTAATTCGACCTTGCGAATTTGCGAAACGGTTATTTTCCCGTTCATGATGTCATCGTAGGAAGGCACTGTCATCACCGCCACCCCGGCCTGGGTGCAGAGGTCCATTGCCCGACGCCGCGCGGCGTGCGATTGCCCGGGGAGGGCGATGATGGCCTGGGTGATCGACAACTGCATTGCAAACCGCGGGAGCGAAGCTAGTGAACCGAGCACAGGGCAGCCCTGGATTTGCCGGCCATGCTTGGCGGCGTTGTCATCGAGCAGGCCGGCAACCCGCCACTCCCTACTGCGTGCCAAGTGCTTGAGGAGGTCGGCACCCGCGTCTCCGGCACCCAAGATCAATACAGGCTTTTGCACGGTGGTGTTCCCGGCCGGATGTGAAGACTCCTTCCAGAGGCGGAAGGCCAGCCTGCCGGTGCCGGTCAGAAAAAGCAGTAACAGGCTGTCAAGTGCGACGATGGACGCGCCCCCGACCCCCGACGCATTAGGAAGACCGACTGCCAGGGCAATCACAATGCAGATTGCCGCCGAAAGGGCGCAGGCCTTTAGTAGCCGGCTGAAATCGGGAATGCCAAAGTATCGCCAGATAATCTGGTGCAGGCGCATGCGCCAGAACACCAGCATTTGTATCGGCACAATCCAAAGCGATCCGATCTGCGGGGCCGTATGCGAACCGCCTTGCAGATTGAGCCAGATCCAATTGGCGAGCAAGCATGCGAGCAGCATGGCCACACTGTCGTGGATAAGTCCGGCCAAGGCGCGTTGATCAGGCGTCTTCATATACGCAAACCGCCGGCGTGTAACTCATCGGGGAGGTGCGTTATTCGCGTTGCAGCGACGCAGGGCAAGGCAATAGGCGGCCAGCGTAAAAATGAAGGCGTAGAACAAAGCATATTCGGGCACGCCCAGCTTCCAAGCCCCGATGCCCGCACCGCCCGCCGTCGCTGACAGCGCGGCCATGGTTAACACGACACGATTGTTGCTATAGCCGCGCGCGATCAAAAGATGATGCAGATGAATGCGGTCGGCGACAAAGGGACTTTGGTTGCGCAGGATACGCGTGAGCATGACCCTGGCCATGTCAGCGAGTGGCAGCGCGATAATCCAGACGGCGACAATCGGCGGCAGGGTGTGGCCCGAGCCTTGTGTCAGATCGACAGCCAGCCAAACGAGCGCAAAGCCGAGCATCATGCTGCCTGCATCGCCCATGAATACGCGCGCATGGGCTTGCCAGGGCAGTCGCAGGTTGAAGAGCAAAAATCCAGCAACGGCGCTTATCATCAGCACCGCGATCAAAAGGGGGATGTCCTGACCGGTCAAGCACGCTGCTACGGCCAGCCATGTCAGCGCCGTCAGGCACACGCTGCCGGCGAGTCCGTCCGAGCCGTCCAGCATGTTTATGGCGTTGATCACGCCGAGAACGCATATCACGGTGAACGGTATGGCCCAGTTGTAAAGGCTTAGCGACCCGAAACCGAGCAGATTGCCGACCTGACCGACATAATTGCCGGCCCATGAGGTCATGAACAGCGCGGCGATAATCTGGGCCACGAATTTATGCCTGGCAGCAAGGTCACGCATATCATCGAGGGCGCCGACCATTATCATCAGGGCGAGGGCGCAGACCAGGCTTAAATTCGCACCGTCCAGTTTCCCCACACCCAAGAGCGAGAAGGTAAAGCCGCAAAACATGGCGATGCCTCCGATTACCGGAATTTCGCCCGCGTGCTGTTTGCGCCCTCCGGGGATATCGACCAAGCCGATGCGCAGCGCGGGACGGCGCAGGAAGTGCGCGAGGAAGGCGGTGATCGTGAAGGCGAGCAGCGCGTGAAAGATAAGCCGGTTCAAGGGGTCGATGCGTTACGGGAAAGCGGAAACGACTCGTCGCCAGATATCGGTGAGCGCGATAGTGTCCTCAGTGCGTTCGACCCGCCTCGAACCGGTATCGAGCAGGTAGCCGATCTGGTTGTGATGGGCGTTCTTTATCGCCTCGAATACTACGTCGTTGTGGAAAGAGCTGATTACCGTATCGCCAAAAGAGACTTGAAAGCCCACATCAATGGCATCGGGGTAGGTAAGGGTGACGAAGAGGCTGACGCCACGATTGTCCACTTCGAATAAAGGAACACCTCTATGGTCACGGCCGGAGGACAAAAGGGTCTGGGCCATGTCCGCTTGTGCGGCATCGTCGAACATCACAACGAAATCACGCGACATCCGCGGCTGCACCGACGCGAAGCGGCAGCCGATGCCGCGCAAAAATGCAGTGTGGTCGCGAAGGCGCCAGTAATAAACCGGTTTGGACACCGGGTCCTGGTGCAGTCCGGTCGCAACCAGGACCCGCAGCTTCGGATCGAGCGCGAGCACATCGCCGAGTAGACGGTCGTAGAGTCGGCAGACCTCGAGAATAGGATCGGCGCCGCTTGGGATATACCATGCCGGATTTTTTTGTGTGCCGGCGTAGGCGCCCGAATTGAACAGATAATGGTGCTGCAGATGCGCGCCGGCATTCAGAAACAGCGACGAAAAATCAGGACGGCTGGAATGCCATAGTTTGATGAAGCAATCTGACAGCAGCCGGTCAAGGAACAAGGCTTTGGCCCAATGCGCCCGCGGCGAACGGATCACATCGCGCAGGTATTGGGCGAGATTGCGCAGGCGTCCATAGGCGATAAAGCCGACTATTAGGTCAAACGCCGAACGTATGGTAATGCGAGCCTGGGCGTTGTCATTGACCGCCTGCGCGATGGCTTTGTAAAGGCGCTTTAGCACCGCCGAGCCGCTGACCGGCGCGATAGTCCACGGATCGGGAACGAAAAATGCGGGCGCCGTCAGGGTGTTGCCCACGTTCATAGGGGATAGTGCAGCAACCTTGAGCCCGCGTTTTTCCAGTGTTTCCCAGATTTGTTCCAGTCCCGAGCCGGGGGCATCGCCCAACCGGAACACCTTGTGCTCGGCGTAGGTCTTGCCGGTGTGGACGCTGACCCACTGGATCCAGGGTTCGATGTTTTCGTAGACATCTTCCGAGCGAGTTTGCGCATAGCCATGCTGAGCGATCAGCCGCTTGAAATTGGGCAGCTCGCCTTGGGCGACATAGTGATCAACGTACTCGAAGTTGAGTTCGTTTATTTCGAGCAAAAGAATGGCTTGGGTATTGATGGTGCTATTCCGAGTGTGGAGTTTGTACAAATAGCCTTAATATACAATATATTATCGCATGGAGATGGCTTTTCGGGGAGGTTTCATCTGGCGGAAATCAAGCCTTTATAGGTGTCAAGGGTCAGCGCAACAATGTGTTCTACCGAAAACGTATCCTCAGCGAGCTTTCTGCTCGCCGCACCCATGCGGGCGCGCAGCAGCGGATCCGCGATGAGTTTGGCCATTGCTTGGGCGAGTGCGGCGGCATCCTGGCGGCGCACCAGAACGCCGTTCTCCCCTGCGGGCACCACTTCGCGACAGCCAGGCACATCCGTTGTCACAATCGGAAGACCACAGGCGGCCGCTTCCTGCAATGATTTAGGGAAGCCTTCGCGATAAGACGGTAGGCAGGCGATGTGGGCGCTTTGATAAACTTTGGCCATGTCCTCGCGCCATCCCCACCATTCGACAACGCCTTCAGCGACCCAATCGCGAAGCTGCCCGATGCCGAGGGAGGCAGGATTCGACGGGTCGGGATCGCCGACCAGGATGAAGCGTGCCGTTGAAGTGCTTCCCCCCAGCTGCCGCGCTGCCTCCACAAACTCGACAACGCCTTTGTCGCGCAGCATGCGTGCTGCCAGGACGACGGTGACGGCGCCCGCCGGCGGCGGCACGGGAGAAAAGCGCCGCGTATCGACGCCAGAGCCGGGAATCAATTTCACATCCGCAGCCCGCACAATGCCGTGCTCGCAGAGCAGGGCGAGATCATCGGGGTTTTGCAGCAAGGTCACACTCGCCTTTCGGCGCAGACCGATACGCAGCCAGAACTCGGCTATCGGACGCAGCAGGCGGGCGACAGGGTCCTTTGAAGTGAACATGTACCCCAGCCCCCCAAGCGCATTGATCACGCCGGCGACAGGGCTCATACGCGCGGCTATCGAGCCGTAAATCACCGGCTTCATTGCCACATGATGAACGATATCCGGCCGGAGGTCCCGATATGCGCGCACGGCTCTGGCGAGCACACGAAGCTCCCGAAACGGATTGCAGCCGCCTCGCGTCAGATCGATATGAACAAGATTCAGTCCGGCATTGCGAATGACGCTCCCATGCGCCATCTCACGCGTCAGCACCCAGACATCGAACCCTGCCTGTTTGGCGGCTATCGCGATGGGCAGCCGGTGCGAGCAGAAATACCAGTCTTCGGTCACGAAAAACAGAAGACGCGGCACCTTAGCCACCATAGTTTTTTTCATACCAGGATTGGAACATCAGCACCGTCCACAAGGGGGGATGCCAGTCCCGGTGGCCCGCCAGGTGCTCATTCCACATTTGTTGTACCGGGGCCGGATCCAGCAGGCCCTCGCGACGTATTCGTTCCGGGTCGAGCAGTGCCGCTGCCCATTCGCGCAACGGGCCGCGCAGCCATTGGCCAACCGGCACGGCAAACCCCGCCTTGGGACGTTCTGTGAGTGAACGAGGGAGGAGTCGATCAAGCAGACGGCGCAAGGGCAACTTGCCGCCTGTCGCATCGAGCCGGTAATGCGCTGGCAAGCTCCAGGCGAATTCGAAAATGCGATGGTCCAGGAACGGCGCGCGGGCTTCCAGGCTCGCTGCCATGCTTGCGCGATCCACCTTGACAAGGATGTCATCGGGCAGGTAGCCGCTGCTGTCACTGAGCATCATGCGTTCTGCGAAGGACAGCGTGTCGGGCAGGGCTTTGAAGCTGGGTGAAATGCGGGTAGTACCCGCTATCGCGCGTGGAATGGCATCGGGCCACACTGAGATGAGGCGTTGATACAGTTCGTACTCATCGCAGGCGCCAAGTAACCCGGCCATTTTGTGCAGCTTGCTGCCGAATGTGGTCGGGAGAGGCGCCCAGGGCAGGACGCGGTGCAGTCCTTGGGCGAGCGCATCCCATTGTTCTGGCGACGGGGCAGTCATCGCGTTTGCAGCGCCGCGGCGTATCGGCCCTGGCAGCCGGTCGTTCCATGCCGCAAGCCGCGGTCCCCAACGATACCGGTTATAACCGCCAAAGAGTTCGTCCCCGCCATCGCCAGAAAGACAGACGGTGACATGCTGGCGCGCGAGTTTTGACACCAGGATTACCGGCAACTGCGATGAGTCTGCGAAGGGCTCATCGTAGATTTCCGGTAGACCGGGAATCAAGCCGATCGCGTCAGCGGCATCCACGTACAACTCGGTGTGGGTACATCCCAGATGCCGCGCGATGGCTGCAGCAAACCCCGCCTCATCGTAGCCTTGCTCCCGAAAGCCGATGGTAAATGTCTGTACCGGCTTGCTCGACTGCGTTTGCAGCAAGGCGACAATAAGCGAAGAATCGATCCCGCCGGACAGGAATGCGCCAACCGGTACATCCGCGAAGCTTTGCAGGGCGAGTGTGTCGCGCAGCATCGACTCCAGCGTATCGCCTGCCTCGGACGCACTCCCTTGGAACGGCGCCGAGCGCGCGGTCTTTGCCGCCTCGATCGGAGACCAATAAAATTTTGGCTGACCCAGTACCTTTGTGGACGTATCAAAGCTTACAAAGCTGCCGGGGGGAAGTTTTTGCACACCGAGGTAGATGGACTGGGGTGAGGGGACGTACCCCAGTTCCAGGTACCTTCCCAGCGCATCACGATCGATTGCGGCGTTCCAGGCCGGGTGCGCACGCAGGGCTTTTAATTCAGATCCGAATACGAGGGTCGATCCCTGAATGCCGTAATAAAGCGGCTTTTCACCCATGCGGTCCCGCGCAAGCACCAGCACGCGATTCTCTCGATCCCATAGCGCAAACGCGAACATGCCGACAAAACGCGCAAGAGATTGCTCGAGACCCCATTGCCCGATCGCAGCGAGCATCACCTCGGTGTCCGAACGCCCGCGCCAGGGGTATCCGGCCAACTCCGCGCGCAGCGCCGCATGGTTGTAGATCTCGCCGTTGAAGGAGATGACATAGCGGCCATCGGCTGATGGCATGGGTTGGTGGCCATCCGGGCTCAAATCAAGTATCGATAAGCGCCGGTGTGCCAGTGCGACACCGCAATTCTCATCAACCCAGACCCCGCTGTCATCGGGGCCGCGGCGGGAGAGCGTGCTTGCCATTCGTAGGGCGAGCGGGATCGCGTCGGCATTGAGCCAGCTAGGCGCGACGAATCCGGCGATTCCACACATTCGTTGTTAAGTCCGTCGGGATAAGTATCGGGTGAGCCAGGCGCAACGCGGGCGACGGGTTGCGGAGTGCGCCGTGCTATCCACAGCCAGCGGGCCCGTCAGCACAGAGGCTTTCAAGCCGTATTTTTCCGTAGATCCGCCTTGAAAACTTCCGCGTACTCGGATAGGCAGACATTCCAGTCGCGCATGCGGTTCAGTCCGCGTTGATTCAGTTTCAGATTGATGAGTTTCTCGCTGGCGGGTCTCGGGGCGTGATACTGGGCCTTGAAATGGTCGGACGAAACCACTGTCAGTTTGATCTTGTCTGTGAGGTCAAGCAGGCGTAAGAACTCTCTGGCCACGTCGAAGCGGCTGGCCGCTCCATTGCAAACCTGGTTGTACAGACCGTACTGCTCGCTCTCTACGATTGTGCACAGGCCATTCGCGAAGTCCACGGTGTAGGTCGGTGTGCCAAGCTTGTCATCGACAACAAACAATTCGGTCGCACCGGCGCGGATCTGCTTATATATCTTGTTGATGAATTTTTTGTCCTTGCGGGGGCCGCCGCCCATCATCCAACCTGCGCGAATAACGAAGTGCTTTGTCACGCTATTCCTCAAGTACTGCTCGCCGTAATACTTGGACTGCGCATAAACGGATAGCGGGTTGGGCATGTGAAAATCGTTGTAGACATCGCGTTCACCGTCGACGATGCCCGCAGTCGAGATATAGACATACGGGACATCCAGTTGCATTGAGATCAGACCGAGATTCTCGGCGCCAAGTGCGTTGGTCAACCAGGAATTTTCCTGCTCGGTCTCACAGAATTCCAGATCGGTAAGCGCCGCAAGATTGATGATCAGGTCCGGCTTGAATGCCGCAATGTCAATGCGAATGGCCGCATAGTCCCTTACGTCGGCGTATCCGAGCCAGGGCTCATTGCAATCGATGTCGGTCGCCTTGATGGTTGCGCCTGTCGTTTTCAAGCGGGCATATACGGCATCTCCCAGCATGCCGCCGCAGCCGGCCACATAGACCCGTGTGTCGCTCGATATCTTCAATGGTCAATCCTTGATTAATACATGGTGAGAGTTTGCCGCTTCGCTTCGCATGGTAGTCATTTGCCAAAAAGGCGGGCGTAGGTTTGCGCCTGTGAGCGGACAGAATAGCGGGACACAATATACTCTCTAGCGGCTTTGCCCATCGTGGCGATACGTTGCGGTCTTTCCAGCAGGGAGGACAGTGCGCGGATCCAAGAATCCGTATCGTTGTTGATGACCAGCCCGGTTTTTCCGTCAAGGACGACCTCATGACCGGAGCCGGTCGAGGAGACGACAGGAACCGCCTCGACGCCAGAATATTGAATGGCCTTGAACCCGACTTTGCCCTGCTCCCATTCTCCCTCAGGGACGGGCATGAGCCCGATATCAATGGCGGCGAGGTCCTCAATTTCCGTGGCAAGTTGCCATTGGATAAAGCGGTAATTTTTCAGTTCGGCGAATCCCGGATCCACGTTGCAGATGACCCGGAACTCAAAGTCATAGTTCTCTTGCAACGCCGCCAGGGCGGGACGGACCAGGTCCAGATATCCCATCGTTGAGTGGGTGCCTGTCCAGCCGATGATCGGTGATCGCGCGGTGACCGGGGGTTTGCTTATGGGTTTGTGATAATCGGCATCAATCGTCGTTGGCACGAGCAAGACGTTTGCATTGAACTGCCGTGCCCAGTCAATCAGAAAGCGATTGCAAACGGAAACAGCGCTGCTATGGCGTGTGATGAACTGGATTTTGGAAGACCATTTCGCGAAATCAATGAGCCTATTTACCGACGAGGTGCTACGAATGAAGATCGCGTCATCAAAATCGAATATCACCTTTCGGCCGAACAGAAAAAGGATAGTCTCGAAAATTGGTGGGCCAAGCGGTGAGGCTTCCCGATAAATGAAGACATAGTCGTATCGGAGTACTCCGGGCATAGAGACCATCCGGCGGCCGAAACCCAGGAAGACTCCGAGGACTTTTCGCAGCAGGTGGCCTGGCTTGTAAAGAATTTCCATCGTGCCCATGTCTAGAAAGGGCTGGATGTCGATGCTGATATTCTTTTCCCGCAAAATCTCCAGGTATTGTTCAAACCGGAAGCGTTGTCCCGGGCTGATGCCAAGGGGATAGGGGCAGAGGATGACTACCTTTGGTGTGCCTTCCATGGCGTCAGGCTGTCGGCTACGATTGCCGCTCGTTGCGAATCGAAAATACGTTTTCGCCGAGATAAATGAAGTCGCGATCCTCTGCGGAAATAGCACGTAAAAAATTCCGCGCCGTCCCTTTTCCTGGGTACAGCCAGTCGTGCAGTTCGATGATCAGAATCGGGAATGCCTTTATCCAATCGACGTTCTCGGAAAATAAATCCGCTTCCGCTCCCTCAATATCAATTTTCAAGATGAACGGGCAAAATCCTTTTTCCAGCGGGAATTTTTGCAGCAATTCCGGGACGGTAACGGCCGTTATCCCGCCTTCTGATCCGGGCTCAAGGAGTTCCGTTGTAAAGGCATTGTGTTCGGCATCCAGATCAACCAGTTTGAGACGCAGTCCTTTGCTGGCAATGCCCGCCAGCAGGGATTGAATCTGCGGCACACCTTTGGTATTTCGGCGCAGCACGGAGAAATTCGCCTCGCTGGGCTCTATCGCGACAATTTGCGATTCGGGCCATATGTGATGGAAATAAAGGCTTGACAAGCCGACGTTTGCACCTGCATCAACGATCAAGGGCGTGCCTTTCAGGCAGGCGTCTTTGTATAGCGCAAGCAGCTCAGGATATCTTTTCAGTGCCTTCAGGTTGTAGTCTTCATTGACAAAAATCTGGTCAAACGTCAGCCAGTCCGAGGTCCCCTCGCGTAAACTGATTTCAGAGGAACGCCCTCGCAATCGATCGGTGACATGCAGCGTGGTGAGCCCGTTTTCCGTGGAGGTCCTCGAGTAGTCGAAGTTCTCCGGAAATTTCCGGACTATCTTCGCTCCCAGGCGCGCCAGCAAAAAACCATTGAGGCGTTGTACCGCCTTGCGCCGGATTGCAGCCCAGATGCTATTCATTTTCGGAAGCAAGCCGACATGCAAATGAAACGGCCTCCAGTGATTTGGCCAAAGCCCTGCATCGTCGCAGCATCTACACTTCTCTCCCGCTTTCAGCCTGGGTTGTCAGCCATTCGGAAAACTGTGCAATGTCGCGCACGTCCGGCAGTGGTCTGAGGCTGTTCCAATGGATCTCTGCGGTGCTTCTTTTTGTAAGGGAGAACATTCTCCCCAGACGGCCCCAACTGGCGGCGTCAAAGCAGGTCGATGCGAGTCCGATCCAGTCGCGAAGCGAAAGAATTCCAAGCCTTTGAAAAAACGCGACGGTGGTCGCGAAGCCGAGCTTCTTCTGCATATACCAAAAAAAGGCCTGGCGGCGTACATACCCGCCTCTATCGACTTCAACGGCGCGTAATTCAGTCGGGAATTGCTCCTTGAGCCGGTTCAGCCACATGTGCATCCCGTTGGTAAGTTCACTGCCGGGCAGCATCCCCGGGAAGTCCGGCGATATGCCCAAATAGGACAGGCCCTGTTTTTGTTCGCTGCTGTAAAAATAGTGACCGAATGATTTTGGCGAAACGCCGACAACAAGCAGTTTTTCCGGGGTGAACACCCATTTTTTTGCCGTGAGCAGCAACGAATTCAAGGCGTAATGATCCGGAAACGGCGGGAAAAATCGCGGCAATACAGCCTTGCTGACCAGGGTGGTCTGCATATTGAGCGGAATTCTGACTTTGAAGCGGAACATGTCGCGCACTATGGAAAACCGGTGTTGCTCGGACATAACCAGCTCTTGCTCTAGATCGGTGCCAAACTGGAAATGTGATCGGCTGTAGAGGCTTTCCGTGTTACTGGCGATGGAGTTCGGGGCCACGTACGAGTAGGCATTGTGCAACACGCAGTCCGGATGGCCGTGCCGCTCAATGATGAAATCCATTTTTGTGAAGTAGCCCGGGAGCAGAAAATCATCGTCTCCCATCATGAGGACGTACTCGCCCTTGGCGGAGAACAACGCGTTATTCCAGTTGTCCGTAACTGAAATTGGCGTTTCCAGGCGCAACACCGTTACGCGCGGGTCGTTGGCGAACTTGCCGATCACCTGGGGGGTGCTGTCGGTGTTCGCATTGTCCGAAATGATCAGTTCCAGGTCGGCATACCCTTGGTCGAGGATCGATCGAATGCAGTTTTCGAGATAGGGCCCGCCAATTCGTGTGGGAAGCAATACGGAATATTTCATTTTTTGCATTTCGGGATTGTGCGGGTAAGGGGTCAGGCTTGGGCCGTGTGTTCGGCGCTTTGCCAACGTTGCGTTTCAGGGTCAAATCTCTTGATGATGCGGGCCGGTGTGCCGGCGACGATGGTATAGGGCGGCACCGGACGCGTTACCACGCTATTGGCACCGACTACAGCATGCTCGCCAATACACACATTTCCTGCAAGGAATGCGCCGTATCCGATCCACGCACCATCGCCAATGGACACCTGCCCTGGAATAAGCGGTTGGTCTAGAACGCCAAACTGAATATTTTTGTAATCGTGGTGTGAATCGGCGATATAAACATTGTCTCCAACGGTCACGTCATTTCCAATTTGAATTCGTTTTACACACGACAGGGTGCACCCAAATCCAATGCTGACGTTGTCACCAATCACGATTTCTGGCGTGAACGGCTGTCCTTGATACTGCTTCAGGGCCAAGACGCGGGTATTCCGGCTGATTCGTGAACGCTCCCCCAGGCTGACACAGTCCAGGCCCACGCCGTGGATGAACGGACTGACCGTCGAGTGCCGGCCCAGTTTCCTGAACAGGTATTTATAAAGGGGGAAGTATATCCATCCCAGAATCCGCTCAACGCGGATTCTCTCGGCAAGAAAAACGATCAGTGCTTTCATCGGATATAAGCCTTCCTGGCCATGGCCAGAAGGTCAGAACGCAGGCCTACCGACATACAGCGCAGTGCGATGATGACATAAAGCGCTGCGCCGCAGGACAGGGCGATCCAACTGACCCAGCCCGGCCCGGTGACTAAAGTGACCGCCTTCATTCCGCCCAATGCGCATACGCCAATTGCCGCGAATGGATACAGGTTTGCCGTCAGCCATGCACCAGTTTTTTGCCCGAGTACCTTGGCCTGCACCAGGGGCAACAGTGAAAAAAAATAGTAAAAGTTCAGGCCGGCATAGGCGAGGGCCGCCCCGAAAATGCCGTAAAGCCCTATCAAGACGTAGAGTGTGGGCACGTACACCAGCAAGGCCAGCAGGTTTACCCATAGCGGCAGGCTTGGCCGGCCGCAGGCGATCGCTATGACGTAGGCACTGGAGACCATCGCATTGAAGAAAAAGCCAAGCGCGAGGAGTGCCATTGCCGGGGCGGTTTCGCTGGCGACTTTGCTGTTGATCCAGAGTTCCAGAATTTCCGAGCCGAAGAACACCAGCGTGAAGCAGGGCAAGGCAACAATGAATCCCATCAACTCGCTTGCCTTTGCGTAGCGCATCATCAGGGCGCCGTTGTCGTTGCTGCTGTGGGAGTGGGAGAACGCAGGGAAGGATGCGCCGTTGATTGCGCTTTGCGCGAGGGAGATCGCAATCGCCGCATTATAGGCAATCGAATAGTAGCCGAGCGCCTCCAGGCTTAGTAGTTTTGTCACCGCAATGCGGTCCGCCTGGCTGAGGACCAGCGCCGTGAGGGCGATGACGTTCATCGTCGCTGAGTACTTCCAGATGTCCTTAATGGACGTCAGTGAAAAACGCAATCGTATGTCCATTGCGGGCATCAGGCGGTGGGTAGCAACGGCATAGACCACAATTTCAACCGCAGAGCTGAATGCGAACCAAAGCAAAAACGCAAGCAGGTCGGGTACCCGGATCAGCACAACGACGCTCCCCAGCATACGCAACGAATATATTCCCGCCTTGACGAGATTGAGTACATCCATGCGTTGCAGTCCGCTGATTACGCCGGTGTAAAAAGCAACGGGCCAGCGAAAACCCAGATAGACGGCAATTATTTTGATGCCCAGGATCACCGTAGCCGGATCCAGGCTTGTTCGCGTGAGCCAGGCGTTGGCGAACGCAGCGGCGTTGAACCAGAGCAGGGCGGCGATGATCACAGCGATGGACCAGTAAAGGGTTGCTGCGGTCCTAAGGGCGAGAGCGCTGTCTGCCCGGCCGGCGCTGTGATCTGATGACACGACCTTGGTTACTGTCGCCGATATGCCCAGGTCAAGCGTGCTGAAAACAACCTGCAAAATTGAAATGAGCCCCACAAAGCCATAGGCTTCGACACCCAGATAGTGCACTTGCACCGGGGTGATGGCCACGGTGAGCACCGCCAGCCAGGCGCTCCCCGCGAAGTTGAGGAATATATTGCTGCCGAGTTTTGCCAAGGTAGGAGTCGCCCGGAATCTCAATGGCCAGGATGTTGACGCCACCAAGCGATGGTGTCCGCCAAGCCGCTATCCAAGTCAAACTTGGGTTTCCAGCCTGTGGAGGCTAGCCGCTCCGTGTTCGCAATCAGTGTTTCCGGTTCTCCGGCTGCATCGGGAGGACGCGCGTTTAGGTTTATGTGCTTGTCCGCATCAAGGAGGTCGCCGATTTTGAGCAGAATATCGCCCAGCCTCACCCCGTGACCCGAACCGATATTGACGGCACCCGCGAGATCGCTTTCAAGTAACGCGACAAATGCGCCGGCGATATCGGCAGAGTGTGAATAGTCCCTTATCAGGTTTGCGTTCCCGCATTTCATCTCCCCACCTGCGAGCAGGGACCTGACCGCATAGGCCACCAGCCGTTGCGGGTACTCGCCCGGACCGTAAAGCGAAAAAATGCGGCCCCAGGCGCCGGACAATCCGGCCTGTTTGCAGAAAATGTCTAGCATCAAGCGCAGCGAATGCTTGTATATCCCATATGGCGTTGCGGGAACCAGCGGTGTTTCTTCCTCGCGGCAAATGCCACCGCGCCATTCGTACTCAGCGCAAGTGCCGGCCGCGACAATGCGCTTGCCACCGCAGTCTGCGAAGGCATGAAACAGTGCCAGACTAGAGGCGACCCAACGAAGGTTGTCTATGGAGGTCCAGTACTTTCCGGGGGTTGCATCCCATGCCATGTGCAGCAAATGTGTCGGGCGCACATCGCGGACAAGGGCGGGGATGAGGGAGGCGTCCAGCAGATCTACGTGGTGCCATGTCGCGGCCGGATCGCCGTCCGCATTTCGCGAACTTACGGCATGAACCTCAAATCCGAGTGTTGTGAGCGGACCGATGCAGTTACGCCCGACAAACCCGCTTGCCCCGGTGAGCAATACCCGCTTCACACGGGGAAATCCGGATAGGTCTTGTCCCGGTCTGCCATCCGTAGCGGCGTGGCCGGCCACTTGATACCGAAGGCCGGGTCGTTCCATCGCACGCCGCGGCCGCTTGAAGGAACGTACTGCCCGCTGATTTGGTAAAAGACATCCGTATTGTCCGTGAGCGTGAGGAAGCCGTGTGCCAATCCCGGAGGAATGTAGAGTGCCCGGTAGTTTTGCGCGGTGAGCTCTATTCCGAACCACTGCTTGAAAGTCGGTGACTCAGGACGAAGGTCGATAATCACATCAAATAACGCGCCTGAGCGGCACGAAACCACTTTGGTTTCGAGATCGGGCGCGATTTGGTAATGCATGCCTCGCAAGGTTCCTGCGCCGGCGTTGCTGGAAATGCTGCATTGATCAAGCTCGGCGACGAGGCCAGCCTCGGCAAATTCGGTGGCACACCAGGATCGTGCAAAAAAACCGCGTTCGTCGCGTTGCGGATCGATTTCAATCACGTAACTACCGGCAATCCAGGTTGGTTTGAAAATCAATCAAGCACCTGGAGGAATGGAATCGGGATGACAAAACGTCCACCCCATTCCCGAATGTAGCTTGTTTGCGCCATCACTTCGTCCTTGATATTCCAGGGCAGGATCAGGACATAATCAGGGCGGGTTTGCTTGAGCATTTCCGGGGCGTGCACTGGAATCAGTGTCCCGGGCAGGTATCGCCCCTGTTTCTCCGTGTTTCGGTCGACCGTGTAATCGATGAAATCCTGGCGAATACCGCAGTAGTTGAGCAGTGTGTTGCCCTTGGCTGGCGCCCCGTATCCGGCAATTGTCATGCCTTCACGCTTTGCGTGGATCAGGAACTCAAGCAGGTCGCGCTTTACGGTTCGCGCCTTGTCATCAAATGTCTTGTACAGATCAAGCCGGGTGATGCCAAAGCGTTCTTCCTGATCGGCCAGTTGCGCAACGCTGGCCGTCACGGGCCTTGTGCCGCTCTCCGCTTTTTGTGCGAAGACCCTCAGGGAGCCGCCGTGCGTGGGAATCTGAGCCACGTCATAGATGGCAAGCCCGTGGTGAGCGAGAATCCGCCGTGCGGTCAAGAATGAAAAGTAGCAAAAGTGCTCGTGATAGATGGTGTCGAACTGACTTTGTTCGATCAGGCGCTGCAAATGCGGAAATTCAATTGAGACCACGCCATCCTGCTTCAGGATGATGTGCAAGCCGCGGGCGAAATCGTTCAGGTCGGGGACATGGGCAAAAACGTTGTTGCAGATGACCAAATCGGCCTGGCGACCCTGATCTGCCAGTTCCCGCGCCAAGGCCACGCCGAAGAAACGCACCAGGCTGTCTATGCCACGCTCCTGCGCGACCCGTGCAACATTGGCCGCAGGCTCGATGCCGAGGACGGGTACACCCGCTTTCTTGAAGAACTGCAACAGGTACCCGTCGTTACTGGCGATCTCGATTACCCTGCTTTGCGCGCCCATGCTAAAGCGCACAATAGCCTCGCTTACAAAATTTTTGCAGTGTTCGAGCCACGAGTCTGAGAAAGATGAGAAATAGGCGTAATCGGTGAATATCTGTTCTGGCGTTTCGAACTCCGGCACCTGCACCAAAAGACATTGTTTGCAGACTTCAGCCTGCAGCGGATAGAAGGCCTCCATCCGACCGAGATCCTGCTCGCGCAGGAACGCGTTTGAGGGCGGACTTAGCCCTAAATCGCAAAAGGAAATACGCAGAGGGGCGTCGCAAAAGCGGCAGAAAAATTTTTGCCTGGTCATGTATTCGAAGTCCGTCGATGATTACTTAGCCGTTCCTGAAAATTCATCCAGAGTGCCGAAAAACCGACTGCAGCCAGTGTCATCAGAAAGCCGTAGCGAAGCCGGTACAAGGAACCCAGGTTCGGCACGGTGTAAGCGTAAAGAACGATTAGTGGCAGGCAAAATACGAGAACCATCCAAAACTCAAGCTTACGCCCCCATTTCCATGCGGCAACGGGCAATCCGATTAGCAGTATGGGATATAGCAATAACATCTCTACCCCGGTAACACGCCTCATGGCGGTGCCTCCCGGGCTGACCCCATTCATTAACCAATGTTCGGGGAAAGGGGCCAGCAGCCCGATTTGCAACGCCCTGGGGAAATAAGCGATGAGGTCAAGAGAATTCCAGAAATTTACTTCTCGGTCGATCATGCTGCCGGCTGTCTGATAATTCGCCCCCTGCCAGCCGTAACGCGCCTTCGCAATCCGAAAGAAAATTCTTTCCAATAGCTCTGGCAATAACTCTGTGCGAAGCCACATCGCCGTAATGCTTTGGGCATTTTCGCTTTTATACGAAGCACTGGCGCTATCTAAAAGCGATTGATCTTTGAAAAATGCCAATGCTATTGGCGGTTTTTTGTTTGCTAAGGATAGGTCCGCTGGAATCCGCTCATCCTTGGGCGCGAATTTGGCAACCACAGGAACGGCGCAAAGTGCAATTAAAACAAAAATCATACGCGCGCTGGCAATCTCGCCGGCGATCCACCGTTTCCCTAGCGAAGGTAGGATCAGCAGAATCAAGAGAAAACTGCAAACTGCAAGTAGTTCCATCCCATAAAGACGTGCAAGCGCAACCAGTAGCAGTCCAACCGCGATAATTCCGGCCGAGCAGAGCAGTCTTGTAAAACGCACTTCTCGAGAGGCTGAGCGGGTCAGCATGATCATCCCTAGCAATACTGCCAACATGCCTGCGAAATAAGTGCTGTCTTTTTGAATTTGCGTTACCCACTGCAACGAGGCTGGAAAGAAGACGTAAAGCGCGGCAGCGAAGAAGGCCGCCAGCGCGCTGGCTCCTAACAAGCGCGCTAACTGCATAATAATCACACCGCCCAAGGCGTGTAGTGTCGCGTTGACCGGGATGAGCGACCACGGTTCGGATATTCTGGTCAAAGCGTAAACTAGGCTAGCAAACCCCGATGAGGACTGTTCCTCGGGCTGCAGCTCCCAGGCCATCCACCCCTGCGCTGCTATTTCTGCAGCTTTGCGACTGGCGATGACGTGTAGTCCGGGGAAATCTCCGCCGATCAGCAATCCGTGACCGGCGTGCAGACCGGGTAACAGATATGGGAGGACAATGAACTGAACCGCGATTGAAATCACAATACCGTAAAGCACGAATGCCAAGCCTGCAAATGCCAGGGGCTGTTGTTTGACGGCATGCGCGATGAGGGGCCAGTTCATTGGTTGGCGGGACTTTTTACGGACTGTGCAACCCGTATTTTATCATCGAGTTCGCAGGATGAACCGGCGCTGATAATGCGGATGACGGACGCGAAGTCGGTACCAACTAGGCGTTGGTCGAGAAAAAACGTCCACCTAAAAAATAATAGGTCAGCTTGGCTATTTCCAGCACGACCGAGCGCGCCGACTCCTGGTTTTGCCACCAGCGCCGTTCGAATGTCTCGTATGGCGTGGACACGACTTGCAAGTCCACCCCGGTTCCGGCCAGAGCGCTCGACAGCATGAGCCGGGCACGCAGCACGTGTGTCGGTGATGTCACAACGAGCATGCGCATTCCTGATTCGGCAAGTTTTTTAAGGGCGCTGGCCTCTTCAACCGTGCTGACGGAGCCCTCGCCGAAGAACGAGATCGCCTCGACGGGTACGCCTTTGCGGGTCAGTATCTGCTTGTGCAAGGTCTCCTCGTCAGGCAGCACGATCCCGAGTTGCGCGAGCGTGCTGAGCGATTGCTCCTTTGCCGGGCGGCTGACCCATAATTTTGGGGCTATGCCAAGTCGAAAGAGGTCTGCCGCGTACATTGAACGTTCCAGTCCTCCTGAGAGCACAACGATTACCTCGGCTGCGCGGGGCGGCGCTTGCGGCGGAGCCAGCCAAAAGCCGGCCGTGAGCACAATGCCCAGCCCGGACATAAGGGCAAACAAGGACGCGTAGGCAAGCGCCTGGATTGCTGTTCCGAGAGATTTAAGGATTCGTGCTGCCACGGCAGTTTTAACCGGAGCGCTGCGCGACAGCGCACCAGAACGGCGGAGAGTCGGAAAAACGTACATTGTCGAATCCTGCAGCCTGCAGCAGGTGACGAATCTGGTCCTGAGTCAGGCGATTTTCGATTTGCGTGCCAAAACGTGCCATGGCGTCGGTGCGCATGGTGTAAAAAGACTTGTCACGATAGTAGGCAAGAGGCCAACCGGCGGGCATCAGGCTCAGTTTTTCCAGGATTGCTGCCGCTTTTGCCATGGGCAGATAAATGGCTGCCGCGAGTATCTGGCAGGCGCCATAGCGCAGCGATTGCGGGAGTTGCGACACCGTCGCGCGAAGCAGGTCTGACATTTGCCAGATCGCGCGAAACCAGGCGGGACGATTCTCGAATGAATAGCACAGATACACCAAAAAAGGCGCGCCAGGCTTGAGGATTCGGGCGATTTCGAGCAGTGCGCGCTCCGGTTTTGCTGTGTGCTGCAATATGCCCAGCGAGTAGGCAAAATCAAGGGAGACGTCGGGAAAGGGAAGTTTGGCGGGGCCGGCGAGGTGGAATCCCACATTTGGCCGATCAGAAAGGTTCAGGCGTGCTGCTTCTATGACTTGTGCGCTTGGGTCAACGACTTGCAGTAAATGGCATTTTCTGGAAGCATATTTTGCCCAGCGTCCCGTGCCGCAGCCTATGTCGGCGCCAACAGCATGTACCGGAAGCGTGTCCCAAGGGAATATCGCGAAATAATCGTCGAATATACCGCGTGACTCTGCGGCCGGAAGTGCATTGGGGAGGCGTGTCCAGTCTCCCGGAAATCCCGGCAGCGCGTCCGGATCCGCTTTATTCGGCTGCTTGATTTCAGGTCGTGTGCGGAGAAGCGCGATGAGTCCTTCGACAATGCCCACCCATTTGGCGAGGTCAAGAACCGACGCAGTAATAATTGCCTTGAAAAAAGCAGTGGGCGCCCCTTGCCACCACAACACCGTTGCGCTGCGCCTGACCGGATCCAGAACTCCACGGGCCAGTACGTACGCGAGCATCAGGCCAAGGCCCAGTCGAATGTTAAATAGGGGGGAGAGCCACATTATGGGCAATCCGAAAAAATAAACCGTATGTTGTGCCTTGCTTACGCCGGCGCGCACCGTGCTTCGCGTGTTGGTTCGCCATTTCCTGAAAATTGCCGCGAGACTGCGCGGAAAATGAATGCTGTAATGCACCCTTGCCTCCCGGCAGACAGGCATCGCGCCGAACAGGCGCGTAAAAGCGCGCATCCATAGTATGTCCTCGGCTGATCGCAGGTCTTCCCGAAACGGGCCGATCGCCTGAAACAACTCGCGGTGAAAGAGCGAAGCCGGGAGCACCGCGTGAACGGCACCGTATCCGTAGGTCAGCGCGCAGATCGCGCGCTGGGTGTTATCGTCGACCTCAAACTCACAAGTTCCGAAGACCGCTCTTACGCCGAGCACTTCGGCGCAGCCAAGCAGGCGCTCAATCCAGTCCGGTTCCGGCACGATGCCGCCGTCGATAAAAGCAATCCAGGGGCTGTGGGCAGCCGCAACACCTGCATTGCGTGCCGCCCCTGGCAGCGCCCCCGGGCGCGACAGTACACGCAAACTTGCGCCATGCCAGGCATTCTTCGCCCACCACGACTCTGCGAGTTCGCGTGATCCGTCCGTGGAGCCTGCATCGCAAAGAATGATCTCTTGCGGGGGCCTGGTCTGGCCTGCCAGACCGACGAGCAAGGACCCGATCGATGCCGCCTCGTTGAGCATCGGCACCACCACCGTAACGGTTTCGGTTATCCCCGCCATGACATCCAGTCCCAATTACCAGACAGTTTGGCCAAAAACCGCGGCACTGTGTCGCTACTCCAAATATCGATGCGATTCAATCGCATCGGGTCACAATTATTTTCGATTGGCCCGAATTTGCTGCAGGCTGCGAGGTTGTATCCTGCGGCGATGGCGGCATCGCGCACACGGTTATTGACCGCTCCGTGCGGGTAAGACAGCGTGGTCACCGGCTTTTGCAGGATATTTTCCAGCATGGTTTTGCTGGAGGACAGTGCGGTGCGTAAAACCTTTTCGTCGCAATCGGTGAGGCGCACATGCTGCGCGCCATGCGAGCCTATGGTCACCCCGGGCATCGTCGCCAGTTCCCGCAGATCCGCCGGACAAAGGTAAAGCGGGTCGCCGGAACTAAGGTACCCGGTCGATACAAAAACCGTAAAGGGCAGGCCTGCGGCGCACAGGATCGGCGCGGCGGTGCTGAGCGTATCGTGATAGCCGTCATCGAAGGTGATGGCTGCCCCCGTGCCTGCGAATGCCGAAACGTCGAACGGCATGACTGGCAGTCGCATGCTGGCCGCGGCCAAGGCCTCAATCTGCGCGCGAAATAACGCTGGACGCAGGGAGTAAAGTCCAAGCCGGTCTTCGGGTATGGTCGAGCCCACGGCGTGGTACATCAGCACGCGAAAGCCGGGGCTGGCGTTGCGAATGTGTCGCCACGTTCCCCAAAGACCCGCCGCCATACTGGCAAGCTGCATTCGCAATGCGTTCATGTGGCTTCGCACGTCCCGAATGGACTGCCCGGATGCATTCGGCATTGCTTTTCGCAGTTCACAGCGACAAGCTTTTCCATCGGAGCACCTGATTCGCCAAAATCCTCACCCAGGCAGAGGAGGTCCATGCCCACTCGCCCAGATAAGTCAGCGGTTGTGCACCCAGTCCACGTTTGAAGTCGAAAACCCCCTTGTTGCCATCCGGATCAACGCCGCCCATGTCGTAGCGCATTACTCCGCGCTGGCCGCATTCATTGAGCACGGCCCACAAGGTCGCATAAGACGCATACTGCTTTCTTGCGGCCGGCGATGCGGCGGCAAGCAGATCCCAAGCCTCGTTACCAAGGATAGCGCAGGCCCGCAGGGCAATGGTGTTTCCTTCTTTGTCATCGCACCTGTAGAGCACAATGTCATTGCGCAGGCAATCCAGCAGCGAGGCAAGTTCATTGTCGCCCATGGTTTCTGCAAGGCCCTTGTAGCGCTCCATTGACCGATAAATCGCCTGCAATTCCTCCGCCTTTGGCGACTCCCATCGGCGTACGACCAGGCTGTACTTGCCCGAGCGTTTGAGGTTGTGTCGCCAGTTTGTACTGGCAATGGCAAGGCGTCCGGATTCGTTCAGCGAGGGATCATAGGTCAACGACAGGCCGGTTGCAAAACGCACTGCAGGCGCATGCCAGCCAGACTCCTGGAGCTGGCCGACAGCTGCTGGCGCTATCGGGCGCATGGCATTGATCCGAAGATAAACCCAACGGGCCGAAAGTATTTTTTGCAGGGTGTTACCCAGCCTGGGGGCCCAATCGGCCACATTGCCTGCGGGGCCACCCGGGATCCAGCAGACACAGCCGCCAGCCGGATACCTGCGTACCAGCACTTGGGTCATTGCAATGGACCCGGAAAGTTCCCCGAGTGCCAGGCGCATCACAGTCCAGCCTAGGCTTCGTTTGAGCTCGCCCCACCCATAGCTTTGGTATAGGGTGGCTCCCACCAGGCTTGCCAGGCGCGAGTTCCATTTCTGAGCCGCCGCCGCCGGCAGCAATTCCCATTCCGTCATCGATCAGTCACCGAGGAAGTCCTTGTCACGATTGCTCGTGCATGGCAAAGACCGGAAATTGTTTTGAATCCTGTCATATATCCCGGACAAAACCTGTCTTGATAGAGCTCAGCCATGGGTTTTCGCAGCATGCGTTTCGGAAAAAAATAAGTGGCGAGCACGTAGCCTAGGTCAATGCGAGAGCCGTTTCCCCGCGGCGTTAATCAACAACGCGACATACATTTTTGGCATAAAAGGCCAACGCTTTATTGCGCGTAGAAACCATTTTCTGGCTTGAAGATGATCGCCGTTGTCTTGCAGTACCCTGGCGCCACTGTAGTCAATTATCGCTCTTCGCCGATGCGCCAAAATTTTCGTACTGACCGGCCGGACGGGCAAATCGGCGTAGACCTTCTCGAACACGGCGTGAATCGCCTGCATGTTTCTAAGCCCGGCCTTGCTGGTATTGCCAGGGTGAATCCTGTATTCGCCCAAGATGTCGGTAAGAAATCCAATGTGAGCTCCTGCGCGTGCCAGCTTCAGCCAGAGGTGGTAGTCCTCCGCGGTAACGATATTCTCTGCTTCATCGAAACACCCCGCCATTTCAAGGTAATGGCGGCGCATGACGGCGGCAGATGTTGAAATGCAATTTCCGTCGAACAGCAGCGATGAAAACGACGCGCGCTGTTCGGGGCCGTAAATGACATTGCGAACGCGCCTTTGTCCATTTTCCTCGATGACCCAGGCCTCGCCGTGGCATACCAGGTCGCAGCCCCCATCAAGCTTTTGCACGCTAAGTTCCAGCTTTCTCGGATACCAGCAATCATCCGAGTCCAGAAAAGCGACGAACTCCCCCTTTGTCTGTGCAATGCCAAAATTCCGCGACGCCGCGATCACGCCGTGGTTGGCAAAATTCACCAGGCGTATGCGCGGATCGTTGAATGCCGCAACGACATCTTCCGTGCCATCTGTGGAAAAATTATTGACGACGACAATTTCCCAGCCGCCGAACGTCTGCTCCCGTATCGAAGCGAGTGCCTTGCCGAGAAATTCAGCGTGATTATAGGTCGGTATGACTACGGACACGCGCGGGCTATCCTGCCGCTCGTCGCGGGGCGCTGTCTTTTGTCGGTTGAGATCGCTATCCATGAAGGTCAAAAGCGGCGGTAACGCGACAAGCCCTATTCCGAAGCCGGTCAATGAATTTCATTTCTGGCTCCTTCCGAGGATTTCCCGGCAGGCTTGAATCATGTGTTCGATTTGCGCATGACCGACATCCTGGTGGATCGGCAGGCAGAGCTGGTTGTTGAACGGGTGTGCAGGGCCCAGTTCGTCGACGGTTGCTTGCGGGAGTTCCAGGCCCTTTACCATGGAGATTCCGCGCGAGAGGAATTGATTGATGATGGTGCGGAAGTCGATTTTCTCGCGTTTGAAAAACAGGAATTGGTAAGGGATATCTTTGGCTAAATCAAAGTCGAGAACGTGCCATGCCGGCAGTTCGCTTTTAAAGAACTCGTTCAGGCGGGCGCAATTTTCCCGACGGATCTTTGCGAAATTGTTCGTGTTGAGGTGCCCGAGTTGTGCTTTGACGGGCGCCGGTAATTGATTGAAATCCTTGAGCGGATCGTCGCCGAGTTCCACGTAGCTGCGCTTCCACTCGACCCCGCTCGCCACGATCAGCCGCTTTGCCTGCTCGCGTAACAGCCACTTGGCAAAGCCTGCGTAACCCCATTGAGGCGATATTGTTTTGATATGGTCGAGCATGTAATGCGAAAAAGCCGGGTGCAATGCGGCGTTGACAACGCTTGATGCGCCATAGGGGATGGCAAAGAGTTTGCGATATGTGAAGAACTGCACATCGGAGTGCTGATTGTGATTCTGAAGAAAAAACCAGGGCAGATGGGCTGAATCTTCCAAAAGGGAGATGTTGGCGCTTTTGCAGTACGCGCCAAGTTCTTCGAGATTCGGGCAATGCTTGCCATAAAGATGGCTCACCAACAGCAGGTTGCTTCCGTGGGCCTCGACTTGCCGTTTGATGTCCGCAATATCGAACGAAAAATCTTCCCGCTGGTTGTAATAGGTAATCTCTTGCACATGTTCGCCGAGGGACTTTATCACCTCATGACACATGTACCGCGGGGATAGGAGCCTGAGGACCGGATAGTTATTCCTAATTTTTGTAAATCTCAGGAATTCAATCATGGCGTGGCGGGCATATGAAAACAGGAAATGCCGATCCCATGGAAAATCGGCATGCTCCCATCGAAAATAAGGGGCTCCCGGAACGACGCGGAACTGATTCATGCGCTTCCCGCTTCGGCGGGCGGGGCCAGCCGGGCGTGCCTAGGCCGCTGGCGCGGTGGGCTATCAGGCAAGAAAGGCAATGGCGTCATGGCAAGGGGCGAGATTCTGGCGAAATCAGCCTTACCCTCCAGCGTGTTCCGCGACTGTTTTCGACGACCACTTCGTCCAAGGTGGCAAACGCAGCGCCGATCGCGCGCCATAGGTGCTTGGTGTTCGGGTTGACATACATCGAAACAACCATGACGCCAGATTGCTGCAATGACCCGGCGATATGACGCATCGATTGGACGGGTTCCCTCAGATAGTAGAGGGACTCGTTGAAAACGATCATGCCGAATTTTTCGGCGGGGACATAATCTTCCGCGTCTGCTACCAAGAAATTGGAGCCGGCTGAGGCTGCCAGTTTGGCGCGTGATATGGCTGAAGTCGAAATATCGATGCCGACGTAGCGCGTTCCGGTTGGGAGCAGCGAGCCAAGGACGCCGGTGCCGCAGCCCACGTCCAGCAGGCTCTTCTCTGGGCCGAACTTGGTGAAATACCCGGCAATGATGCTGTGGTGGGCGAGTTCTTCGACGCTGTCGAGATAGTCCCAGCGACCGCTCTGAAATTGGCTGTCCCATTCACTGGCTGAAAAAAGCGTCGGGCGATAAGCCTTCATGCGCAGGATTTTGTCGCGGATGCGGCGCAGCAGGTTCATGGCGTCGCAACAACAAAGGAGCCACTGCGTTCGGCCGGATGCGATGTCCAGGTCATGTCGCGGTAGGTGGCGAGCATGCCCGGGTGATATTTTTCGGATCCCGTCATTTTGCTCGTACAAACGCGATCATCAGGCTGGGTGCCCATTTTTTTCGCCACTTTTGCAAGGCGATGTACGGCGCCAGCACCAGCATGATCAGATTGTAACTTGCACGTCCGAAAATGAACGCGCCAAGGTGCTTGAAAACCGGCTCGAGGCAGGGGGCGGTTACCGTGACTAAGCGCGGATCCGTCCGAAACGCCTTAACCGTCCGGGCGAAGTCAAGGCAGTCTGGCCTTAGTCGGTCAGACGCGACCAGCAATACCACGCCGCCGGGGCGCAACGACTCCACAAGGTTTGAAAGGACTTCGTATTGTTGTTTGAAATCGCCGACCCTGGTGAACAGGTAGACCTCACGGGTAAATATGAAACCGTATGCGCCTTTCTCGACAAAGCTGGACAAGTCGACATCGCGAATTTCGAGATCCGGCTGCATGGAGCGCGCAAAAGCCACGGTGTCCTCGCCATACTCGGTTCCGACGACTGAAAAGCCATATTGGCGGAATGCGTTCGATATGAAGCCGGCGCCGCAGCCGATGTCTATCGCAGGCCCCAGCGCGGCAATCTGGCGGTGCGGGGTTCCGGCAAGCTTGTCCAGGAAGCGTATGTAGCCGGCAACCAGTTTATTGGCGGCGGCTTCGTCAACGGTGTGTTTTTGCCACGCTTCGGTGCCGACCCATTTGGCGCCCCATTTGGCCACCTCTTCAAATTTAGTGGGCATATCGCCTTGCCTCAGGGGCCTGATTTGAAATTATTCGCATACTGCGTGGCATTGCTAATTGTGTGCAAGGACGCGTTGCGGCGCTCGGTGTGCGATTTGCCGGGATGCTTTTCACCGGGGCGTGCCAAACGCTTTTGCACAGAGCGACAGGGTTGCGTCGATTTCGGCGCGACGGTTGCCGGTGAGTGTAAATCCGGTCGCCTTGATCTTTTCCATGCTGTACTCGTGCATTTCAGCCCGTTCGCCAGGTTTCGCGGGGGGGTAGATGATTTCGGGCTTGTATCCGAGAACTGCAGCGCAGCGGTCGGCAATGTCGCGGGCCATTTCGATAACCTGCATCGTGCATTCGCCCCCGACATTGAACAGCCCGTCGCCCAGCGCTTCGGGAGGGAGCTTGCTGCAATGGGCGATTGCGCGGGCCGCATCGTGCAGCGTGACGAAATCGCGAAATTGCAAACCCGCAGATCGCAGTGCCAGCTTTTTTGTTTGCACCGCCTGGCGACACAGGTCGTTCACAATCAGGGTCCAGCGGTTGACGTCTGGATGGGCGGGGGCCCCGAATCCGTTTGACAGCCTTATAACGCATCCGGAGATGCGGTTTGCGTCGTGTGCGGCCAGTACAGAGTCCTCACCCGCCCTGTGACTGGTGGCATAGGGGTGTTGCGGGCGGGGCAGGGTCTTTTCGGAAATCAGGCCGGTCAATGACCCATACACGTGCGCCGTCGACAAATACACGAAGCGTTGCACCCCGGTTTCAATAGCAGCCTGTAGCAGGCGCGCCGTCGTGACCCCGTTGGCGAGCAGCGCGCCCGGAGGGTCGGCCACACAGTCGTTCTCATTCATTGCAGCAAGGTGGATTACCGTGTTGGTGCCAGTGCATGCAGCAATCAGGTTTTTACTCGAAGCCCAATCGGTCTGCACCATGTCGGCCCCGGACAACCATGGGGGTGGCGCAATGGGTGCGCGTGTCCCGACTGCAATATCTAGTTCAGTGTCATGGATCAAGTGTTGCGCCGCACGGCCACCGACATAGCCCAGGCCGCCTGTGATGAGGACGCGCCGTTTCATCCGTGCTTGATCGCCCAGTCATATGGAATGGATTTGTCGAAGGGGTCGCGCTTGTCCGACTCCTCCGGGTCGTGACCAATGGTGGCGCAGTTGACGACAAAAGCGGTCTCATTGCTTATGCACTTGAACCCGTTCCAGATCATTGGTGGCACGGTGATGAGGCAGTAATTGTCCGGGCCGAGAAAAAATTCCTGGACCTGTCCGCAGGTGCGGCTGTTTTGTCTCTCGTCATAAAGAACGAACTTGATGTGCCCGACGGGTACGGCGTAGTTCAGCGTCATGCATTTGTGAATATGCCAGCCCTTAATGGCCCCGGGGTAACAGGCGGAAAAATACACTTCTCCGAATTTCTGGAAAACCGGATCGTCCTTGGAAAGCATTTTCATGACCTTGCCGCGTTCATCGCAAATTTGCCGCAGGGGTGTGACCACGACTCCATCAATCATGTCCTCGTCTCCATGTAAGACCTGATCTGTCTTCGCGACACATCGACAATCGACTCACCCTTTAGGCTGGAACGATACCAGTCTGCTGTTTCGCGAACAGTCCGATCAAAATCCCAGCGTGGCCGCCACCCCAACTCCTGTATTGCTTTGTCGCAATTAAGGTGCAGAAGACGGGCTTCGTGATAATCGGGGTCGGATGGCCCGATCTCAAGTTTTCCGGTACCCCACTCGGAAATAATGCGCTCTGTCAAATTCTGAACTGTGCGGATATCGCGATTATCGGGACCAAAATTCCATGCGCCGGTAAATCGTTTTGGATTTTGGTATAGCTTCGCCGCAAGCAAAAGGTATCCGGAAAGCGGCTCAAGAACGTGTTGCCATGGGCGCGTGGAGCCGGGGTGGCGCAACAGTATCGGTTCATTTCGTATCAGGGATCTGATGCAGTCCGGGACAATTCTGTCTTTGGCCCAATCACCGCCACCGATGACGTTTCCTGCGCGTACGCTGGCCGCCCCAAAATTAGTGCGCTGATTGAAGTAGGATTCTAGATACGCTGAGAAAATCGACTCTGCAGCTGCTTTGGATGCGCTGTAGGGGTCGCGCCCCCCGAGCCTGTCATTTTCCCGGTAGCCCCACTCCCATTCACGGTTCAGGTAACACTTGTCGGACGTGACGTAGATGATCGACTTGACGGTAGCGCATAATCGAATCGACTCGAGCACATTGACCGATCCGGCGACGTTGGTGTCGAATGTGAGCTTGGGCTGCTTGTAAGAGAGCCTGACCAAGGCTTGTGCCGCGAGGTGAAACACAAATTCCGGCTGGAATTTGTTCATCACTTGGTTCAATTTCGGCGCGTCGAGAATATCGCCTTCGACGTGGTGAACCAGCTGTTCGAGTTTTAGCGCCGAGAAATGGCTATTTTCCTGGTCGGGAGGAAGTGCATAGCCCAGTACATCGGCCCCGAGTTCCTTGAGGGCAACGCAGAGCCAGGATCCTTTAAAGCCGGTGTGCCCGGTGACTAAAACCCGTTTGCCCGAATAGATCGAAAACAACGTGTCATTCATCACCATTTCACCCACGGCGCTTTGCCGCTGCTGAACAAGCCATTGAGGAGCTGGTATTCGCGGTTGGTGTCCATGGGCTGCCAAAATCCATTGTGCTCATACATCATCATTTCCCCCGCTGCTACCAGGCGGCTCATCGGCGTGGTCTCGAACACGACCTCCTCGCCATCGTCGATAAAATCGAACAGCCGGCGGCTGCATACAAAGTAGCCTCCGGAAATTCGTCCGCCCGTCGCTTGCGGTTTTTCGTTGAATTCGGTGATCCGGCCTGACGCATCGCCCAGGAGCTCCCCGAAGCGGCCGGGCGGGCGCACGCCGGTGACGGTAAGCACCTTCCCGTGCGCCTTGTGGAATTTGATTACCTGGTCGAGATCAATGTCGCCGACACCGTCGCCATAGGTCAGCATGAAATACTCATCATCACCGACGTACTTCTGGATTCGCTTTACCCGTGCACCGGTCATGGAGTTAAGTCCGGTGTCAGCCAGCGTAACCCGCCAGTCAGACTCGGCATGCTCGGTGTGAAAATGAAGCTTTTCCGTGTTGCCAAGCTCTATCGTAAAGTCCTTGATATGGGCTTCATAGTTGAGGAAAAAATCCTTGATCGTGTGCGCCTTGTAACCGAGACAGAGCACGAAGTCATGGTGCCCGAAATGCGCGTAATACTTCATGATGTGCCACAGGATCGGGAATCGGCCAATGCTGATCATTGGCTTTGGGATGTCGTCGGCTACGTCACGAATACGCGTTCCATACCCGCCGCAAAGGATGATGACTTTCATTGAATGCTTTCTTGAAGCGCTGTCCCTGAGTGTATCGATATGAGGTCAGCTGGCTCAATCGTATTTTTGCGCTTTTGGAGCAAATTTGATCGCCATTAAAGACGCCATACGGATATAGGGTGTTCAAACTTCTTATATCCGATTGTAAAAGGGTCAATTTTACTGCATTACATTAAATTGAGCTTGTTATCGGCGTCGCAGCACTTGGAGCCCGAAGCGCGATTGCGCGTGGCAGCGTCCGCTTTGTACAGGGCTAATGACCGGCGAAAATGGCCTCTACGCTGCGAGCCGCACCTCATAGTTGCGATCGCTCCCAGACACGGTCTGCGGATCTCCGAGGGTGCTCCCAACGAGGGCCTTAATGGCCGGATCACCGGGAAGCGCGAGAGATAACTGCTAGGATAACCACCTCACCTCAGAATAGAAATTGCGAGAATTGCGCAAAATGCTCCTGCACTCTAATGTGACCGAAGAAAATAAACTGTTTCCTGCACTGGCGATCGCAGGTCTGATTACAGCTCTGACAGGCTTGTTTTCCGCGCTTTTGTTTATCCTTGCTCGTTGGGGTCTTGAATCGTCCAACTTGCTTGCCGCCATTTGCGTCAGCGTGCTCTTCGCCGGAGCATTTGCGCCGTTTCTTTTGCCTGCGCGCCTGCTCGCTTCTGATGCCGGCCCGGCAATGGGTTCCGTGGTGGCGCTTGTTGTGGTGGCCAGCCCCATTTGTGCGCATGCGCTACCTGCAGGTTTTTTTCTTCTCTATCCGGTATTGGCAGCAGTAGGCCTTGCTCGTGCCATGAGATTTGTCCGGTTGGATCGCCTGGACCTCTTTGCCCTCGTTTTGCTGCCACCGCTTCTGGCTGTTTATTTTGTTACTACGCTGCAATCTCTCCAGAACGGGGTCAATTTGTTTGGTCCTGAATTTGCCCAATTGGGCTGGTTTACCAGCAGTGCCTACTACCATGCGTCAATCGCGCATCTGATTCAGCATTTTGGCATTGTCACGGCAGGGCTTGATGGACTTGGAATTCCCGAGCGGTATCACTTCGGATCTCATTTTTGGTTCGCTGCGCTTGGCCGTTTGAGTAACCAGTCACCGCTGCTTTCCTACCCACTCGGGTTTATGGTGATCGCATTGCCGATGTTGATGTTTGGTGTTTTTGCCTTCGTTGCGTCCAGGGTTAGGGCGGGTAGGGCCACCTTGGCCTACTGCGTTGCGACGCTACTGTGGGTCACGATGGATCGCTTTACGTTCGCGACCTATTACCAGAGCGAAAGCTATGGCATATCTTTGGTTGTGTTGGTGTTATCGCTGCCATTGCTCCGCCACCTCTTCGTAGGCCGGCGCGACACTCAGTATCTTGCCGTCGCTTTCTGGGTGTTTGCGATTTTGTTACTCATCCCGATGACTTTGACAAAAGTTTCGACGGGTTTGTTGTGGGCGACCTTACTGGCTGCGGTTGCGGTTTATAGATGGCGCTTCTCATGGCGTTCCATCGGAACGCTATTGGTCATGGCCGCTGTAATGGTGGCCTTGCTGAGCGTCTCGATGCAGGACTGGGAAAATCTACTGGATTCGCTTTTGGGTAGATCAAAGAATTACCTGCACGCGGCGCCGCTCCAGATTTTCCGGTTTTACCGTGACCATCCGTTTTATACATTGAGCGTACTCGCGACAGTTGCAGCGGCTTTTCTGTGCTTGCGCTCGTCGCGTATTGAGAGGCATGGCGCGGAAGCGACCCAGTCCTCTGAGCTTGCTGATGTGATGATGCTGGGGGTAATGACGCTGGTCGGAGTTGCCGCTACGGGCGTATATCTGGGCGGCAACGATGCCTGGTACTTTTTGCAGCCAGCGCAATGGATTTCCATTATCTTTATCGCGATATGGGCGACCGACGCTTGGGATGGTGCGCCGTTGGCGCGACTCCAACGCTGCGGCATATTTTCCACTCTGGCACTTGCAGTTGCCGTTCTGACTCTCGTAACCGTTCAAACGGTGAAAGTCTTCTTTAATTTTGACAGCACAATCGCGACCGCGCGTACCTTGGTGTATGCCCTCAATAAAGACGAAGCAGAGCTGTACGGCTCCTTGGATCGAATATTTTTGCGGCGATGGCTGATGAACGGCCTCGATAGCAACCTTTTTCATTCGCGATTACGTCGGGGGCTGGAAGGCACGCCCGGAGGCAAGCTATTGGCGCTTACATCAAGCCTCACTGCTGACGGGAGAGCGGGCAAGGCTGTGTTCGTTTCGCCGACGCAGTATGAGCTGTGGCGGAGTAAATTCGAGGTCGCGCCATTTCCGCAAACGTTTGTCCCGCCATTGCCAAGGACTGGTTGTGTAGAACTCTATTTCGTACAGGCGATGACCGGATTGCCGCTGATTCTGGGGGTGCCCCCCGTGAATCCAAGGTGTGAGGGCCAGGTGTGGGGGCAGGCTGGGAAGGAAGATGTGATTCGCACGCGTGATCTGAATCGCGAGGAGTTATGTATATTGGCAGCCCAAAGAAATTTGCACACGGTGCTGGTGCTGCGCGATGTCGAAGCGCGGGACAAAAACGAGATAGTCAGATGCCGCAGTGGCGGATAGTACGTGTTCGCGCGTTAGGCGCGGCGATCTGGAATTTCGCGGTCACGCGCCACTACCGCCAGAGCCGGGAAGGTTTATTGCCTGCTCTATGACTGTGAGTGGCCTTTGATGAACTTGCTGATAAATCCGGCCGATATACTCGCCTAGAATGCCCATGAAAATGCCGTTCAGTCCGATCCCGAATAACAACAACACTGTGGTTGTCGCAAAGCCCCTGGGCCAATCCGCGCCAAATGCGATCGCACTGAAAATGTAATAGCCACTGAGCAGGCAGGTCAGCACCGAGGCCAGTACGCCGAAGTAGGCTGCGAGTTTCAGTGGGAGTACGGAGTGGGCGATGATGCCGTCCATCGCAAACCCAAAAAGACGACGGACGGGAAACTTGCTTTGGTCGTGCTGGCGGCTTCGCCGGTCGTAGGCGATGCCGGTTTCGTTTGCCGCCAGCGACGAAACGAGGCCGCGTACATAGGGATTGAGGTGGTTGAGCTGCCTTAGCTGATCGAGGACTTTTCGGTCGACGAGCCGGAAGTCACCGGCGTTCGGGGTAAGCCTGTCGTCTGAAATTTTATCCAGCAGCACGTAGAACGCGCGACGTGCCCAGGTCAGCAACGGCGACTCCTCACGGTGGCGGCGCAGGCCAACCACCACATCATGCCCCTTTGCCCACAACTCCAGAAATGCCGGGATGAGTTCAGGTGGATCTTGCAGATCGCAGTCGATTTGTATCGCCGCATCACCCGACGCAAGCCGGTAAGCCGTCATCAGGGAGCGCTGAAACCCGTAGTTGCGGTTGAAGCGGATGACACGGACATTGCTATCCTGAGCGGCCAGCCGCTGCAACTCGGAAAATGTCCCGTCCGTGCTGTGATTGTCCGTAAATACGAACTCGACGGCATATTTGCCGCCGAGTCCCGTAAAGACATCCGACACCGCCCGGTATACGAGGGCGACGTTTTTTTCCTCATTGAAGACCGGGATGACTATCGATATCAGCGGCAGCCGGGAAGAGGACATTGCGGCGCTCGGGGCGTGGCGGCCGGCGGAAGCTAAACTTCCAGAACCTTGACTTCCGGCAGCGGGGTAATGAACGTCGACTTCGATCCCCGCGCCCGCAGTTGCTCCGCAATAGGCTGCGCATAGTGCCAGGCGAGCAGAACGACATACTCAGGCTGCTCATCAATCAAGCGCTGATTATTGACGACGGGAATGTGTTTCCCGGGCAGGTACATACCGAGTTTAAGCGAAGTGGGTTGCTCCGCCAGATAAGGCATCAGGTCACGGGTCATTCCGTAATGATTGAGCAGCGTGGCGGAGCGTCCGGGGCAGGAATTACCGACAAATTGCTTGCCCTCCCGGTTTGCCCGATAGGCAAGTTCCATCAGACGGTCACGCGACTCGGAAACCCGCGCCCTGAAATCAACGTAAGTCTGCGGCAGGAACAGGCCTTTTTCGACCTCCAGCGCGAGAAGGTCGCCAACCGCCTTGAGGATGGGCCGGGTTCCTTTTCTTGCAGCATAGGCGCGGATATTGCCGCCATAGCGATCGGCCCGGCGCACATCAAACACCTCCATGTCGTAGTAGGCAAAGAGGGTGACGAGGGATTTGAGGCTGTAGGTTCGGATGTGCTCGTGGTAGACGGTATCGAATTGGGTTTTTTCAATCACATCGAGCATGTAATGGCTCTCGGTGATGAAAACACCGTCGTCATCAAGCAATTGGCTGATGCCCCTCATCACCTCGCCCAGAGGCGCCATGTGCGCAAACACATTGGTTGTGGTGATGACTTTTGCCTTGCCGTAATCGCGCGCCATATCCTTGGCCAGGGCTTCGGTAAAAAAGCTCTGGATTGTCTCGATGTTGTTTTCGGCCTTTGCGATCAGGGCGATGTTGGTGGGCTCAACGCCCAGTGTGCGCATTTCGTGTTTGCGAAATCCGGTCAGCAGGGTGCCGTCGTTCGAGCCAATATCAACGCAAAGCGACCCTTTTGGGATGCCCAGTTGTTCAACGACACCGGTAGCGAAAGCGCGCTGGTATACCTCAAGCTCCTTGGTAATGCCGCTGCGGTAAGGGTACTCGGGGTGATAGACAACACTGCCATCCACAACGTAGTCCAGTTGCGCAAGTCCCGACTTCGGGCACGCATAAAGACGAAGGGGGTAGAAGGTCTCGGGTTGATGGAGCTGATCCTTTGTCAACAGCGAGTCGCAAAGCGGCTGGCAATCGAGATCGATGATTAGCTCGAGGTTTTCCGATCCGGTAATTTGGCAGTGCGAAAGTTGGCCGGGAGAAACGTCGTGATCAGGGATGGTTTGAGACAAGAATGTGCTCCGGAATTATGTCGGGATTATATTCTATTTGCCGCGATTCAAGCCCAGCGTGCCTGCGCCCACCAGTTCTGCGATTCGGGCTGGGCCATCCGCTCCGGTCAAATCCTGCCATAAACGATTCAAGCGATCTTCCAGGGGCGCGGGGCCGTCACCTGCGAGCATGAGGAGTTCGCGCAAGGCATAGCGCAGGTCGTTATCGAGCGGGATCTGCCCGGACGAGGCCTTCTCGGCCAGCCAGGAAACCTGCGCTGCGCGGTAGTGCCGTAGTGCGGCATCCGTCAGTTCGCATGCCAGCAGGCCTGTGCCCGCATCCAACCTTTCATCGTGCTGACCGCCTGCCGCCGAGGTTAGGAATGCGGAGAGAAGTCGTGCCAGCGGCCGCAACTCGGTCAGCCAATCCGGATCGCCGCAAATACTCGAATCCTGGGTTGTTATGGTTCCGGGTTCCACGGAAAAATCGAGATGGAGGTCTGATTTTCCGGCGAAGGCATCTATTTTTCTGATGCGTTGTGTGCTGTCGCGCGCCAGCATCACCCGGCACGTGGCGACCCCGAGCCTGAGGCCTAGCACTACGCTGGCGCCTCCGCGCGAAACGGCGGCGCTTTCGCAGCTTATCGCCGCGCCGGGCGCAATCGAAATCAGGATTGAAGCGATGTGGGGCAGCAGGTCGGCAACAATCGGCAATCCCGGGTCGTAACTCTTTTGCTCGCCATAACGGTGTTCGATGCCGGGATCCGCCCATTCCAGGCTCATGGCGTTTAGCGGAGCGCTAGTCGAGACAAGCGCTCCGAAGCGGTCAATGTACCTGGCGAAGCGGAAAACATGCGCCGCTGCCAGCATTGTCGAGCGTGCAGCGGCCAGATTGATCAGGTCTTTTGCGGTGTCCGCGGTCGGCGCGAAAGGCTTTTCCACGAGAACCGGCACACGATGGAGGAGGGCGGCACGGGCCGCCTGCTCATGATCATTTGCCGCATTTGCTACTATGACGGCATCGAATTTCCGGGCGTTGTAATCCGGCCAGGCAACCGAGACGTCCGCCACCTCATTTAGGCCTTGGCTCAGGAGCCACGCCTGCATGGCTACCGCATTGCGCGGGGAGTGAATGGAAATCGATCCCGGGGATGGTTCAAGGCCTGCGAGCACCTGTACAAGAACCCGTGCCCACCTCCCGCCGCCAACGACGGCTATCCTTCGGGGCATGATTTCATTTGCGGATGGTCATTGGATGTCGGATCGATGCGAGTATTGCAGCAGATCACGTTCACAATACAGAAATAAGGCGAGAGGAATAAAAAATGATTGGAAGCTATGCGTTTGTTCTGGCAACAGTCCTGCTGACGGTATTCGGGCAGATTGTCATCAAATGGCAGGTCTTGAAAG
>JANXRV010000084.1:0-38105 GCA_025356665.1 Pseudomonadota bacterium | reverse complement strand
GCCTGACCGGCACCCGCGGGATGACCTGATCGACCAGATGCGCGGCGCCCTCCGCCATACGGCGCGCGCCGCACGAGGGGCAAAACCCGCGCCGCTTGCAGGAAAACGCCACCAGCTTCTCGTGTGCGCAGGCAGCACAGCGCACGCGCAGAAATCCGTGCGCCAGAATGCCGCATTCGAGATAGGCATCGAACTCGTCTTTGACAAACTCAGGCAGGCCCGTGCCGGTCCTGGCTTCGGCCTGAGCGAGGAACGTCGCGAGATGTTCCCGCACCAGGCAATGCAGGATCGTCTCCTCCGGCCGCCGCCGCTCGTAATGGACCGTGTGCGCCGGCGCGGCGCGCAACACGGCTTTGCGCTCCAGTCCCATCCAGACACAAACGCGCGAACCACGATCGCGGAGCACTGCGGCCTGGCAAGTGCCGGAAAATGTGCACCCAAGTCAATGACCGGTACCCGGTGACGTTGATAACAGCAGCGTCTACCTCAACGATTTGCATTACAAGCCGCCCTGCCCGACCGAACGGTGCGCCGCGAAAGTCGGGACGCTTGCACCACCGCGCTAAACGGAAAGCTTGTCCGACAAGGCAAGCACCGCCTTGACGCAGCAGTCCATGGGCACGCGCACGATGCCCGCGCCGATCTGGCCTATACCCGCCTGTTTGTGCGCGATGCCGGTGGTGACCACCGGGCGGATGCCCGTATCGACCACCTTGCGCACGTCTATGCCCGAGGGCGCCGCTTCAAACTCGAGCGTGGGCAGCGACAACGAGGGATTGCGCGTCCAGGTGATGTGGTACATCTCGCGCGAATAGGCCATCGCCTGTGCGACGGTGCCACCCACCAATTGCACCAGCGCGGGCGATGCGGCGAGCGACTGCCCGCCATAGCCGGCGGTTTCGCAAATCGCCGAGTCGCCGAGGTCGGGGTTGGCGTCCTCCTGCTTGAAGCCGGGAAAGAACAGGCCTTGCGGCGTATCCGAGGGCGCCTCGAACCACTGCTTGCCCAGGCCGCTGACGCGAATCGCGGTGGTGACGCCGTTGCGCGCGATGGCAGTCACGATGGAGGAGCCCTCGACGCCGTGGGTCGCATCCATGATGGCCTTGCTCGCCACCATAGACAGGTTCAAAAAGAACTGCGACGTGCGGGCGATGAAGTCGAGAACCTCGCGCGCCTGCGCGCGCTCGATGGCGGCGCTGCCGGCCAGCGCCCCGCCTATGGCCATGTGAAAGAGCGCCGTCGCGGCGGCGTTGCGGCTGTGCACCTCGTCGCCCATCAGCAAGGCCTGCGCCTGGATGGACTTGAGGTCGACACCCGCTTCGGTTTCCCTGACCGCGGCCTTGAGCGCCGGCGCCAGCACGCGCTCCATCCACTTCAGCCGGTCTATGACCTCCTGGCTGTAGGCGCCAAAGCGCAGCACCTTGCCTATGCCCTCGGAAAAATTGGTGTAGGCCATGTTGCCGCGGTTGGTGTTTTTAACCACAAACACCGGCATCGAGGGCGAGATGGTGCCCGACATCGGTCCCACCGCCGCGAGGTCGTGGTTCTGCATGAACTCGACTTCACCGCCCGCCAGTTTGGCGCGCGCCTCCTTGTCATCCTTCGCCCAGCCCTCGTAGATCATCGAGCCGATCAGCGTGCCCTGCATCGGGCTGCACATCTTGTCCCAGGCCACCGGCGCGCCGGCATGGGTGAGCACACGCCGGCCCTTGGCCCAGAGCTCGGGCCAGATTTCGTCGGCGCGCAGCGCCACATCCACCAGCACCGGTTGCGCGGCGAGCATGCGCGCACTGGCCTCGGCATTGGCGCGGTCGACCTTCGAGCCGATGGCGTCCGGATCGGTCGCGTCACCGGCCAGTTGCGCCAGCTTCCAGCCAAGCTCCGGGTCACCGTTGCCGGCCGGCCGCCAATCGAGATGTTTGGCGGCGACGCCGGCGTCGGTCACGCTGCGCGTGAAGGTGTCTATACCGACGTTAAGCACCGTCAGTTCGCGGTCGAGAATGTCGTTTGTTTTGGTCATGGGCTTACGTCCTGGCAGGCTGCGGCGAGCAGCTGGGAAAAACTGTGGTTGAATCATGTTCCGGCTGGAAAGCCGCTTCTGGCGCGGGTTTCCAGTCGATTGTTGCGCCGGCGCCGAGCATGAATCCGGTCAGCATGTCCCAACCGGAGGAATGGCCGATGGCAGTCAGCGCGCGTGCGGCGGCGAGCAGGGCGGCGCGGCTGCCGCACAGGGCTGCGGCGAGTTCATGCAAAGGCGCATAGGCCGCACCGCGCGCCAGATCGCCGAACAGCGCGGCGCTGATGCTGTTGCTGCGCACTGCGGCGGCGCGCGTCAGATTGGTCGCGGCATCCTGCCACGAAGGCGATGACGCGAAATCACCACGCAGGCGGCGCGCAAACAGGCAGGCGCCGACAAAATCATCACCCGATGGCGTAAGACCAAGACCCAGGCCGAGCAGGGGCAGCGCCGCCGACTCAAACGCGGCCGCGTTGTCTTCGGCCACACTCGCGGCGAGCGCGCGCAAGCGGGCCAGCGCAAGATCAAGCGGAAAGCGCAGCGGCCTTGCGGCCAGCAGCACGCCGAAGCCGGCAGGTGTGCCGATGGCATTGATATTCGCACCGATGAAAACGCAGGCGGCGGCGCCTTGCACAGGCGTGAACCCGGGGACGTCGGCGACGCTGGTGCCATTAGACACACCATTGGACACAGCGGTAACACCCGACAGAGTGGCTGGACGCCACACGTCCGCGCCTGTGACAGAAAGGCGCAATTCACCGGAGAGCCACGCCGGTATTGGCTTTGCGAGCAATATACGACGCGGATGCCAGGTGGCGTTGTCGCCGCCCAGCCAGACGATTTCATCGCCGGCAAGCCGGTAGGGCGAGTCGGGGAAAGCGGGCAAGGGGCGCAGCCTGCCGCCGCAACGCACAAGCGCGGCGTACGCGAGCATTCCGGCGGCCCGTAGCTTCAACGCCGGCAACGCCGACAACCCCGGCAAGCCCTGCTCGATCGCGGCGCTCATGGCGTGATGGTGGTGCCCGAACGCCCCTCTAGGGCGTCAAAGGCGTGCTCGAGTGAGGTGATGACGACCTTGCCCGCAGGCTCGCGCGCGAGGTAGGTCAGCGCAGCATCGATTTTCGGGCCCATGCTGCCGGGTGGAAATTGCCCGTCCGCCATATGCTGTTTCGCCTCGGCAACGCTCATGTGCGAGAGTTCGCGCTGGGTCGGCTTGCCATAGTCGAGCGCGACGCGCTCAACGCCGGTGAGCATGATCAGTGCGCCGGCGCCAAGCTCGGCGGCGAGCATCGCGCTGGTCAGGTCCTTGTCGATGACGGCAGGCACACCCTTGAAGCGCCCCTCAGCCGTGCGTACCACCGGAATACCGCCACCGCCGCAGGTGATCGGGATGATCCCGGCATTGAGCAGCGCCAGCACGGTGGGCAGGTCGAGAATGCGCAGCGGGCGCGGCGAGGGTACGACACGGCGCCAGCCGCGCCCCGAGTCTTCGATGAAATCCCAGCCGGTCTCGGCGCCGAAGGCATTGGCCTGCGCCTCGGTAAAAAAGCGCCCCACCGGCTTGGTCGGGTTGCTGAACGCCGGATCCTTGGGATCGACTTCAACCTCGGTAACCACCGCCGACACCGTCGCCGATACACCCTCTTCGTGCAGCACATTGGAGAAGCTCTGCTGCAGCATGTAGCCCAGCCCGCCCTGCGAATGCGACACGCACACATCCATCGGCATGGGCGGAATTTCCCGCGCCGTCTGCGCCATGCGGTAAAGAATATTGCCCACCACCGGCCCGTTGCCATGGGTGAGAATGAGCTTGTAGCCGGCGCGAATGATGCTGACAAAATGCCGGCACACGCCGGCCATCAGCTCGAGTTGCTCCTCGGCTGTGCCTTTGATGCCGGGCGGATAGGCGGCGTTGCCGCCCAACGCGACGACGACGCGCTTCATGGATGACTTGTCATTGCGAGCGCAGCGAAGCAATCTCGTTGCCATTGTGGAGTCCGAAGCAATACCACAAGATTGCTTCGTCGCTCTGCTCCTCGCAATGACATCTGCAAATCCTAAGCCTTGACGCCGGCAAGCAGCGCGGCGGCCAGATGCGCCGCGGCAACGCTCGATTGCGCCACCAGCGCGCCCGCGGCAACCAGCGCCTGGTCCTGCGCGGTCAGCGGTTGCGGGTCATCGTCGGTGCCGCAGGCAAACGCGACAATGGCCAGCTCGCGACCGGCTTTGGCGGCGATGGCTTTGGCCTCGCGTATCGCCGGCGCCAGCGCACCGGCCGGATCGGCGTGCGCGCCGTAGCCAAGCACCACGTCAAGCACAATCACCGCGACCTCGGGGTCGGCCGCTTCCTTGAGCAGGCGCTCGATGCGCGCGCCCTGGTCGATCATCGGGTGCGGGCGGCCGACGGTGAACTCGTCATCGCCAAGGTCTATGGCGCTGTGCTCGCGGCTCGATTGCTTGGGATTGGGCAGCGCGTAGTCCTTGTTCACCGGAACGTTCGACCAGGTGTGCAGGCCGGATTGCTTCCAGATGAGCTGCGCTTCGGTGCAAAACGTGCCGCCCGAATAAAGCGCGCGCAGCCAGCGCTGGCCTTGGGCAAATTTGAGCACGGGAACCTTTGCCGCCTGTGCCGCGGTCGCGGCCTTGCCACCGGCGAGGGCCACGGCCCGCGCGGCGCAATCGAACAGCGTCGTCACGGCATGCACATTGGCCGCGCCGCCCTTGGCCGCAGAACCGAGAAACAACACCACCGCCGGCTTGCCGATGGCGGCGAGCCGCGCCAGCACTTTCTCGGTCACGGCCGGTGCCGGCGGCTTGGACACGATGGCGATGACCTTGGTCGCCGCGTCGCCCGCGAGCACGTCGATGGCCTGCAGCATGGTGGTGCCGCCTATGGCCTCATACACATCGCGCCCGCCGGTGCCGATGGCCTGCGATACGCCGCCACCGAGGCGGTGGATCTGCGTCGTCACTTCCTGCAGGCCGGTGCCCGAAGCGGCGACGATGCCAATGGGGCCGCTGCGCACGACGTTGGCAAAGCCCAGCGGCACGCCGTTGATGATGGCGGTGCCGCAATCGGGCCCCATCACCAGCAAGCCCTTGCGCGCGCCGACTTTTTTGATCGCCTGCTCCTGCTCGATGGACACGTTGTCGCTGAACATGAACACATGCATGCCCAGGCGCAAGGCCTTGAGCGCTTCGGCGGCGGCATAGGGGCCGGGTACCGAAATCTGCACAAGCCCCGACTTCAATCCGCCCGCGTTGGCGCCCACCGCCATGGCAAGCGAACGCGCTTGCATCTGGACGACATCGGTGGCGCCGCCCTTGGCCGATCCTCCGGCGAGCAGATGTTCGATCTCAGCCAGCGCCTGGGCAAGCGCCGCATCATCGGCCTCGACCAGCATCATCACGTCGTTGGGCCCCGCACCCGACACGCCGGCATCGAGCAGGCCGGCCTCCTTCAGGATGTCCTTGTTGGCGGCGGTGCCCATGAGCAGCGTGGCACGCTTGACGCCCTCGCGTGCCTGCACCGTCTCGGCGATGCGCATGAGCGCAACCGAGTCCTTGTAAAGATTGGGTTTGATGATGGAGCGGATGGTCACGGCGGGCTTTCGCATGACGCCGGGCGGGGTTCCGGCGCTGTATGTGGGGGTATGTTTGTGCGTGCCCATTTTACCGTGCAAACACCGCGCCAGGCTGCGATCGCGGCGCAAAACGCCTTTCAGCCGCAAAAACGCGTAAAGGCAGCCTCCGGCCCTTATCAGCCGAGCGTTGTCCATCCACGTTGTCCATCCAGATCACGGTGGGTATCGCCCTTGGCATTTACTGCGGCACGCCGAAGCACGGCGCCGCCACCGGCACGCGTCCGGTCCGGGGCAGTCTGGTCAGCGCGGGAAGTGCCGCCCGTTGATGCTAAACAATCTTGCAGGGAATCACGGCATCTTCATGGTGCGCATACACAGCGCACAGGCGGTGATAGCCATCGGCGACAATGACTTTGCCATGCACAGCATCCCGCACCAACAGTAGCGGCGATAACGCACTTTGCGAGTCTATTTTTTGTTTGTTCTTCTCAACATGCGCATTACTTACGCCAAGTAGCGACAGGCCTGATGCCCTGAAAATATCTTTCGCTTTAAATTCGGCCATCGGTGTGCGTCTCAACTTGCCGACATAATCCGCGCTTGTTTTATCGTCATATATCAGCGATAAATAAGACAGTGCCGCCGGGTAGTCGTGCGCCTCTGGTTCAGGCAACCATCGAATTTCCGTAGGTTTAGTCATCAGATTATCCCTTCATCTTCAACGCCGCATCGTCTGTCTTCGCAAACGATGGGCTAGCGCGGAAGGCGCCAAGTAAAACGATAATGAGTGGTTTTATTTTCATTGACGTCTTTTATCTGAAGGCTTTCTCTATTTTTCGTATTTCCAAAGGGGACACTAGGATTTTCTAAGCAGCATTAATCGCAACTATTTTCATATAGTTGATAGTCAGCGCCCCAGCGAATAGAGAGGCAACTCCAGACATTACCTGCGCTGGCACAAGAATAGCGGGTCGCTTTGTAAGCAACACATTTCCCCTTCTGGATAAACCTATCTTTTGCAATACCGCAAACATTAGCTCTTCTCTCACTAAGACTCTTCCTGGGCTGTGCTATTTTTTCTGATGCCTCATCAACAAATAATTTCTTGAACTCGTCTGCAGTGAATAAATTTTTCGGATTTTTTTTATATTCTTGTGCATGAAGTTCTTTTAATTTGTTCGGAAAAGAATCTATCTCGGCAACAGCGGAATTAAAGTTCATGCATGCCGTAGCATAGTTTTCGTTTGATTCAGCAGACGCGCCTTTATTTGTATAAGTCCGCACATTATCCTCAGTAGATTGCGCCAAAGATGTCATCTTTACAAAAAGGGCGCCCGTATCTTGCGCCATACTTATGCAAGAATAAAAAAGTACAACTGCCATACCAATATTTTTTATGTGCGATTTTTTCTTAAAATCAATCATTAGTTAATCCAATAGCAGAAAAAACACCTCATAAATACCCACCGCGCCGTGAGTCGCGCAGTTCATGCATCTAGTTGCTTATCTATCCGCTGGGGCGCTGACTATCAAAGATATGAAAATAGCCGCGAATGAAAGCCACAGTGTTTTGACGGGAATTTTTAAGGGTAATAAGAGGGCACGCTATCGTTCCAATCAAAAATAATGCGGTAGAGCATGCTCACATAAGAACGGTTTGCGGCACTCGTAGCCCAAATAAATAAGGCGGTGCTTAAGACGGTGAAAAGGCTATAGCGCCTCAACTGACTGCTCAAGAGAGTTACAAATTCTACATTTGGATGAACGATAAATACCTGCTTACTGAGGTAGATGAAAGTCAAAATCCCCAAAAGACCACATAGGATTTTAACTATATAAAAATCAATATGCCCCAAGAGCATGCCTGAAACATGGGCGTTAATTCCTGAGTAGTCCCTGAGAAGAAAAACCCCCAACGTTGCCGTGAGTCCCACAACAAAGCCCGTGTTAATTGACAGGAGCACGAGCAGAATTTTTTTAGCTGTATTTTTCATAATTTTAATAGTTGCCGATTTTTGCTTTGCCCATAAAGTGTCGAATCAATCGACGCTCATCGGTTGCACAGAGAGCAACCGGTTAGAAGGCTTACAAGCAAAAGAGGTAAAGAGCCTAAGACGCATGATTTAATTGGTCCTGGCAACACGGAAACCGCCGCCGCTGACCCGGAACGCAGTGGAGTTCCTGTTGCGGTAAGCGGCGCGCAAGCCCGGTGGAAAGTTGCCCCAGGAACCGCCCCGCAGCACCCGCCGGGAACAGTTACCTGCCGTCCAAGCCCGGCCATCCGTTGGCGCACTATTGTAGTTCTCGTTCCAGCAGTCTTCCGTCCACTCCCCCACATTACCCAGCATATCGTACAGCCCAAACGCATTCGCCCGATAACTCCCCACAGGCGCGGTATAGGCGTAGCGGTCGTTGCAATTGGCTATTAGATAGTTCCACCCCGGCACCTGTGCCTTGGTCGTTTGGTCAGCCCCATTGGCATAGGCGCAGGACTGGTCCCCATCATCGCCCCAGAACCGCCTTGTCGTCGTCCCCGCCCTTGCCGCGTACTCCCACTCCGCTTCCGTGAGCAACCGGTACGCCTTGCCTGTCCTCCCACTAAGCCAGACCACATACGCCTTCGCATCCTCCCAACTGACACAGGCTACCGGGTGCGGGTCCTCCTGCGCATAGCCCGGGTTACGCCAGTCTTTTGCCTGGTCTATTTCAAACTTGCTACCCGTCCAAACAAAACAACCACCCGCGCTACTACGCCCCGTCGCCTCCACAAACGCCCGGTACTGCCCGCGCGTTACCTCAAATTTCCCAGCCGAGAACCCCGCCACATCGACCCCGTGCTGCGGTTGGCTGCTGTTACGGAAGTTCTCAGGCAGCTTTTCACTCTCCTCCTCCCCGGGGGCCGCCCCCATCACGAAGCGCCCAGCCGGGATCACCACCATCTCCGGGCAGTCGGAGCAGTCTTTGAACGCAGAGCCGGGCGCCGTCGGATTGGGTCGCGCCGTAGTAGATGTACTCGTGCTAGGTGCAGGGGGCGATACGCTTGCAATCAGTCGCGCGATATTCGCTTTGGCCAAACTCACATAACGACCGCGTGGGTAACTCTCCAGATAGGCCTCAAAACCTTCCTTGTTACCGGCCGCCTTGGCGTCATCCCAGAACTTTTCTTCGCTCTGCGCTTCAGTTAAAGCAACGGGTGCGGCGTCTGGCTTTTGTTCCGAAGCGACCGATCCGACTCCCCCCCGAAAATAGAATTCGCCCACCGATTGGTCATACAGCGCAGGCACTTGCTCCCGTCCTACGCTCTGCGCCAACCGTACGACCTCTTGTCTGACATTCTTCAATATCCGGTCTACCGGCAAGCCCGGTCTATCCATCTCCCGCAGCAGAACACGCGTGAATACGCCGTTCGGCGTACGATCATTCGGGCCGAGCCGGTCCAGCGCAGTCTGCCCCGCCCCAGCTGCATACAACACCATTTGTCCTGTAGCAGGGGCGGAAGCGGATAAGCCTTTACCTGCCCCTATATTTCTCCCCCCAACCTTAGGAAAGGGGTTATCACGACAGGCATCAACGATCGCGACCGCAAAGCGGGTCTTCTGCTCAGCCATCTCGTCCAACACCTTCTGCAGAGCCAGACCATCATCCTTTACCTGCTCTTCGCTGTCCGGGGCAATATCAACCGGTAACAAATAGTTGCCTGCCCCCACCTGAACACCGTGACCTGAGAAATAGAACACAGCCTCCGTACCCCCCGTCAGCCGAGCCTTGAACAGGCGCACGGCCTCACGCATCCCGCGATCGTTCAGATCAGTTCGAAGAATGACCTCAAAGCCTGACTTCTGTAGCGATGCAGCAATCGCCCGCGCATCCGAACGCGCATTCACCAAAGCAGGAATCTTTGTATAGGAATCGTTTCCGATCACGAGTGCTATGCGCTGCGCTTTCTGTTGAGCAAGCAGGCTCTGGCTAAAGCAACCTAAGCACAAGAGGAGCGCAAAACGCAAAGCAAAAGAGGTAAAGAGCCTAAGACGCATGATTTAATTGGTCCTGGCAACACGGAAACCGAAGTCGTTGAACCGGAAACCAGTGGAGTACCAGAGGCGGAAAGCGGCGCGCAAGAACTGAAGATAGTAGCTCCAGGAACCGCCCCGCAGCACCCGCAGGGAACAGGCGCCTGTAGTCCAAGCACGGGCGTCGGTCGGCGCACTATTGTAGTTCGCATTCCAGCAGTCTTCCGTCCACTCCCAGACATTGCCGCTCATGTCATATAAGCCAAATGCATTCGGCTGCTTCTCGCCCACCGGGTGGGTCGTCTGGCCTGCGTTCTCACTAAACCAAGCGTAACGCCCCAACTCCCGCGCGTCATCACCAAATGCGTAAGCAGTCTGGCTACCGGCCCGCGCTGCATACTCCCACTCTGCCTCCGAGGGCAGTCGATATTGCTTACCTGTCTTCTCGCTCAGCTTCTTGACAAACGCTTGGGCATCATCCCAAGACACCTGTTCTACAGGCAACGTACGTCCCTTGAATTTACTCGGCAGATTTCCCATCAGGGCAAACCACTGTTCCTGTGTCACTTCAAACTTGCCTAGCGAGAATGCCTTGATAGACACGGCGTGTTGTGGCATCTCGTCTGCCGAGGGTGGAGAACTAGCGAACGGATCAGCCTTAGAACCCATCAGGAACGACCCCGCAGGAATCGCCACCATCTCCGGGCAGTCTTCACAGTCTTTGAACGCACCTCCCGGCAACCTGACCGGACTTGCGATGACCGGCATAGTCACGGGCGGGGCGCTGACTATCTGCTTAGACAACCGAGCGATATTGGCTCTGGCTAAGCTAACGTAGCGTCCCTTCGGATAACTCTCGAGGTAACCTTCAAACCCTTCCTTATTTCCAGCAGCTTTGGCATCTGCCCAGAACGCATCCTCACGCTGCGCGGCGTTCATCTCGGGGGCTACCACTACAGGACTAGGTCGAACGGTGTCTGTCGTCTGCGTCGGGGAGCGAAAGTAAAAATCCCCCCTTAAGCTACCTTCTACCCAAGGCTCCTGCTTGCCCTTGGTCTTTGTGACCACGACATTAGTTACCTGTTTCAACATCAATTCAACTGGCAATGGCGAACTCAACTGGGCAAGTAAAGCTTCAGTGTAGGTTCCGTTCTTGCCGTCGCCATCTGCGGCCACGCTGCCGGGTTTTGTCGCGTAGTGGATCAACGTTCCTGAGGCTGCCTCAACCTTAGCCAAACCACGCGAAGCGCTGCGAAATCGACGGGCAAACGGGTTATCCCGACAGGCATCAAGGAATACCAAACTCACCGCTGCCTTCGCCTCCTCCATATTTTCCAAGAGCGTACCGAGGTTCAGACTTTGCAGCGGCACGTCTTCTTCCGCATCGATTTCAGCATCCACTGCCGGAAAATAGTTCTGCCCCTTAACCTGTACCCCGTGTCCTGCATAGAAAACCAGAGCAGTCGCGCCGGGTTTTATTTTGGTACGGAACTCTCGGTAGATGCTGCCGATTTCGCGGGTCTTGAGGTTCTCTTTGAGAGTGACATCAAAGCCGAAGCTTCTTAATTGGGATGCTATTGCTCTGGCGTCATTGACCGGATTCTTGAGGGGCGAAGCCTTGTAGGCGGCATTCCCAATGACCAAAGCCACCCGCTGCTCTTTTTGTTGAGCCAATGCGGAGCCTGCAATCAACAACCCGGCAAGTAGTGCAATCGTGAATTTCATCGTTATCTTTCGAGACAGGCACACCCGATTAACATTCAGCGCAAAGACAAACCCCGCCGAGGCGGGGTTTTTAGAAACAGCAAAAACCAATGCGGGTAAATCCATTTACTCTGGCGCAATTTCGATCTTAGTTACATTATTTTTTAGGCTCTTTCATAAAAACGTTATAGAGTACTACGTCGGTTTTCCCTACGTTCTTAAGCGAATACGGCTGGGGTTCTGCCTCTAAGGCTTTTACCTCGCCGGTTTTCCATTCATTTTTTTCTGTTTTGCCATCGGCGTAATTACGCATTAACGTTCCGCCCTTCAGTGCGCGTGTCACCCGAAATGGACGCGCCGAGCTGATGCTTACATCGCCCGGCTTGAACGTAATTTCGAATACCCGAAGCTTGTCATTCTCAAACAAGTCTTTTCTTGTGGCTTTGCCTTTTTCTGCCTTCACCGCAGGCGCCGCTTTTGCATCCTTCGCCTTTTCTTGCGCAGCGGCTGGCCCGCTAGCTACGGCTGCCAGCATAAAAACAGAAAATAAAATTCCTGCGAATACCTGCTGCGGCTTTTTCACACCATATCGCCCTGATATATGTTTGAGATCAGCCAGGCAGGCTAACCGATGTCGACAGCTTCAACGATTGCCGCTCTGAACCCATAAACTTAACAAAACTTATTTCCCCTCCCCGTGGCCAAAAGGTATGGGTGTAGGGCATGTCGCGCGTGTCATGCACCAGTTTCGCCGCTCCGCAGTTTGGGCATTTCATGGCTATAGCGCCTTGAATGAAACGATGAGAACCTCATCAAACACCGTCAATTTCAGATATATCTCGCCGGCGGCTGTGACGGGCCGATAATCACTGATTCTCGATCAGTCTCGCGACATCGCCATGGCATTCGGAACATTTACCGACAAGCAGTAGATCCCCCACCTTGACCACACCCGAGAAGTTGGTGATGGTGACCCCCCTTCGACAACTCCCGCACCACACCTTCGAGAGCAACATTATGCGGGTGTCAGTTGGAATGCTTTCCCACAGTTTGGCTGCAGGGGCGGTGAATTTTGGGATGGATTCGATTGGCATGAATTCGAGCGTCTCGCCTGGGCCATACAGTTGCGGAGTCTTTGATTCAGTCCGGAGGACTATGCTGTTCGCTCCGGAAACAATCCCGGCATCCAACGCGATGCGAGCGTGGCAGGGAATGCGAGACGCAACGGCGCGCGCGTGCTTTCGGACGCGAGCACGCCCTGGTCTGTCAATGCCGCGACGATGCGGCGGGCCTGGCGGTCCCCGGTGCCGATGATCTCGGCTGCGTCCCCCCGCGGAAGTTCGCCGCGATAGAGCAAGGCTTCGAGGACCGCGCTGGATTTTGGCGGCAGTCGGTCGAGGCGGATTTCCTCTTGCGCCCATATTAGGATACGCGCGCGCAACTGGTTGGGTTGCATCAAGCCCTCCATAAAGGCAAGCTGATCGATGCACGTCGTTAGGAAAAAACGCGTGAATTCCACCAGACTTTCTTCGCTCAGATTGCCCCGCCCGTCAAGATCGTTGCGACGCTGCAGATCGCAGGCGGCCAGGTGTCCCTTGTAGGCATCCACATTGCGCGCAAGCCCGCGCGCAATGGACCACACCCCGCCGGTCTCAAGCGCCTCCAAAAGCGTCGCGTGCGAAACCAGCCTTGTCACGCGGCCATTGCCGTCGAGAAAAGGGTGAATCCATGCAAGGCGGTGATGCGCGGCTGCCGCTGTAAGAATGGTCTCGGTCTTCCCCAGTCTCGAGTAGACGAATTCGAAACGCTGCAGAAAACGCGGTACGGCGGGTGCGCTGACGGGGACGTGCCGCCCGACCTTGACGTCGCGATGGCGCAGCTCGCCTGGAACGATCCTTATCCTTTCCTTGGTCTTGGGATCCTCGACCCACAGGAGGTCCTCGGGCAGGTGTTCGCAAAACCGCCGGTGAATCTCGCAGATCGAGCTCGCTGCAACGGCGCCGCCTTTTAGACCGCCATTATCGATCCATTGCTGGACAGCGATATGCGCCTTCGCCTCTAACTGGAGATCGCGTTTTTGGGTGTCCTTGCTGTAGTCGCCCTTGAGCGCACGCTCGATATCGATCGGGTGGGTATCATGGCCTTCGATCAAGTTGCTGTAGTAGCAATTCATCGACCGCACAAGGTCGCCCAGCGAGCTAAGAATGCTCTCGGGTAATGACCGCCGGAAACCGGCGCTCCTCTGTGCCAATTCCAGCGCGAGATCGATCAGGCCCGAGCGATGCCGCGAGCCCTCAGCGATCAGCAACGGCCCCATGAGCGAGGTGGCTTCACCGCGGTCTTTTGCCGCCTTTATGTCCGCCTTAATGACCGGTTCTATTTTAGACATAAGTAACTATATATCAATATATTACATTATTTATAGCGTTCTTTTAGTTCGCATAAATGTCCGCTTTTATGACCGCTCGTTGATTTCCGTCCAAAACTGACCTGCACCTTGCACCTTGCACCTTCAGGATCAGTATCGAGAAAGCGCGTAGGCAGTGCTGCGCCCACCTTCCGGCGTCTTCGTCAAAACGCCGATTGCCACCAGATCGTTGATGTCGCGCAGTGCGGTGTCGGGGGAACACTTGGCAACGACGGCCCACTTGCTGCTGGTGAGCTTGCCCTCGAAGCCATCCAGCAGGCGGTTGAGCAACTTGATCTGCCGCTCGTTCATTGGCGTACCGGCCCAGCGTTGCCAGAAGTTCGCCTTCACCATGACGGCAGACAGTGTCACCTCTGCACCCTGCATCGCGCGCAACAGGCAAGCCAGAAACCATTCAAGCCAGTCCGTTACGTCAAGCGAGCCCTTCTGCGTGCGTTCCAGCATGTCATAGTAGTCCTTGCGTTCACGCTGGATTTGCGCCGACAGGCTGTAGAACCGCTGCGCCGATTGATCGGCGCGCGCCAGTGCCATATCCCCGACTGCCCGCGCAATACGACCGTTGCCATCGTCGAAAGGGTGGATCGTCACGAACCACAAATGCGCGAGGCCCGCCTTGAGCAGTAAATCGTCTTTCTGGTCGACGTTGAACCACAACAACAGGTTCGACATCTCGGCGTTCAGTAGATTGGCGGGCGGCGCTTGGAAATGCACCTTCTGCCGGCCCACCGGACCGGACACAACCTGCATTGGCCCGCTTGAGTCGTCGCGCCAGCGTCCAGCGCGAATTTGCACCATGCCGCTATAGCCGGTCGGAAAAAACGCGGCATGCCAACCAAATAATCGCTCCGGCGTGAGTGCCAGGTGATGATGGGTGGTCGCATCGAGCACCATGTCCACAACACCATCGACGTGCCGGTCGGCGGGCGCCAGGGCGCCGATGTCCACGCCCAAGCGCCGGGCGATCGAGGAGCGGACTGCGTCAGGGTTGAGGTGTTCGCCTTCGATCTCGCTGGTCTTGACCACGTCCTCGGTCAATACCTGCAAGGTGGCCTGCTCGCGCAGTCCCAGGCCCAGGCCCTGCATCCGGCCGAGCAGATTGCCCTGTGCGCGGTGAACCTGCCCTAGCGGCCCCATGAGCCGCTGGACGTCATAGCGCCAGTGCGGCCAGTCCTGTTGCTGCCAGATGTAGGTCTTTTCTCCGCTTTTCATGCGGTGATTCTGCCTGCCATTCTCCGCAAAGGCAATATATTCTCCGCATTTATTGCATTGAATATAGGCTTATTCCCCGCAAGCGACTGCCCGAAGAGTGCCGGTGCTTGGGATTAAACGCCGGTGTCCTGTCAAACGCCAACTTGCGGATATGCCTCTCTCCGAAAGCCCCGCGGGGTGCTTGAATTCGCACCGACCGCGAAACCCCGCCAGCACTGGGCTGCGGGGGGCAAAAGAAAGGCCAGAGCACGTCTGGCCTTGAGATTTTGGTGGTGTTCAGTTTACTACTGAACGATTCGCTCTTGGGGCCAAATAGTAATGCTGCGGGTATCAACGGTTCACGGCATCACTGCGTGCAGCTTAGGCTCTCAGTTGGTCCAAGGGTTGATCACGTCCAAACCTAGATCTGCAAAATCCCGACCATTGCGCGTGACCATACTCAAGCCATGCTGCGCGGCGGTTGCACCCAAAAGACTGTCAATGGCTGACAGTGGGCGGCCTGCGGCGGCCACCAATCTGCCCCAGCGGTCTGCCACTTGAGCGTCAACTGCCAGAATGCGGCCGGCAAAAAACCCCGGCAAGTCTGTTTCGAGCCAATCCGTCAGAGCCATGCGCCGTTCGGCATCTGTCACCCCTTCGATGCCTTTACGCAATTCGCCCAGCGTCAGCACACTCAAAAACAGTGTGGATGCAGGTCGGCGAGAAAACCACTCGACCACACCGACGTCTGGTGTCTTGCGGCGAAGCTCAGACAAGACATTCGTATCGAGCAAATAGCTCAAAGCGACACCTCGCGGGTCAAACTGGTGTTGCGCTCGAGCGTGATGTCATCCGCCTCATACAGTGGGGACCGGCGCATAAAGTCGACCAGGGAATGCTCGTTGCCTGTCAGGCGTTCAAACATGGCGCGGGAGACCACCACCGCCACCGATTGGCCGTGCAGGGTAATGTTTTGCGGCCCCTCACTCTCTGCGCACTTGACCACTTCTGATAACCGGGCTTTGGCCTCTTGCATTTGCCATACGTGCATGCTGAACCTCCACTTTGGGCATTCTGACTAGACAGGTCAGAATATAGCACTTTCAGTCTTTTCCTGTAAGCACCTACGCCATCCGGTAGCCCATCGCCTTGTAGCCGCGCTGGCGCTTATCCCACATCCGCAGCAGTGCCGGGTGACCGGTATCGACGAAATCGATGACGCGCACGTCGGTCTTGGTGGCGTGCTCACGGTGCAGGCGGCCTGCGTATTGCTGCAGCGTCCCCCGCCACGACACGGGCATTGCCAGCACCAGGGTATCGAGCGGCGGATGGTCAAAACCCTCCCGGTAAGGCCGCAAGTCAGCATCGACAAACTCACTGAAGCCCTTCTCGCGCGGTGCTTTTTGCAGTGGCAGCGAGATCAGATTGCCAAAACCACCTTTGGGCATTGAATCCTGATTGGGAAACAGCCGATCGTAGGATTCGAGCTTGAGTTGCCGCGTGCGAGCGCAGGTGTGGCTAATAATGGCCGCACCGAGTCGGCGTGCATCCCGAGCAGACACGCTGGCGCTGAAGAAAACCCAGGCGTGCGCACCGTTGCCAGAACGTGATATCTCAAGGGCGACCGGCACGCCCAGCTCGTGACACGACTGGTAAAACGCCTTGGCATCCTCACGCCATTGCGCCTCGTCAAAATCAGCAGCGAGAAAATGGCAGCTGTCGTCAGCCAGCAGCGGATAGACGCCCACTGTGCGTTTGCCAGCGAGATGCTCGTAGATGACTGTATCCGACAAGGGAATCAGCAGACGGTTATTGCATTCCCCACATTTGATGCGCGGCTTTTCGCAGACACCGGCGAGCCATTCATTGCCACAGGCCGGTGCGTAGCCAGATTTACCGGTAGTTTTGCTTTCCCAGCGGATCGGGTAGACGTCGGTGCGGCCGCGGAATAGCCGCCGAAACAGCGCCACCTTCTCGGCCGTGGAAAAACGGGATAGTTCTGACTCCGGGACGAGCGGCGCGGGCTTGGGCGGTGGTGGCTCAGGTGGCAAGCGCCATTCGATGCCGTGACGATCCAGCAGCGCGATCAGGCGGGTGTTTTCAGCGTGCAGTGCGGCCGACTGATCGCGTTCAGTCATCGGCTCCGTACTCGGCCAGCAGATCGCGCATGTCATCGCTCACGCCATAGCCAAAGTTGCGACAAATTCGCTGTGCCGTACGAAGCCTGTCCCATAAGGGCTGGCGTTGCGCATCCGTTAAACTGGAGATGGTTTTCAAGGCCTGCTCGAACATCCGCACCAGCGCGTCGAAGTAGCCCTCATCCTGCAGGCCGACATCATCACTGAACCCCGCTGCCCGCTCGCAATAGAACACCATCAGTTCGGCCAGACCTTCCGCTTGGCCTATAGCTTTCCTGTAATCGGCGATAGGCTTTTTGGCTTTAGCGACCGAAGTGTCCTGATTCTTGAACATATCGGGCCACAGCCAGCGATTGATGATGGCCTTGTAGGGCTTGAGCACATCGTCGCCCAGACTGAGACGGGCGTGCAGAAAGGTTTGGTTATCCGTGTTGGCCGCGTACAGGTCTTGGAGCAACCCGAGCAAGCCAGCGCGGTCGAAATCGGCCAGTCTGGTTTTGACGTCACTCCACGAGACTGAGTTTTTCCTGGTGGCCATTCCTTACTCCCCATCGCCGCCAGGCTTGCGCCCATCATTGATCTGCTTAATCACCCGGTCGAAGTCGCTCTCAAACAGGCGATCCTGCACGATGCGGTATTGCTCGAATTCACTTTCAGCATGTGCCTTGGCGATTTCTGCGGTGACCTTGCCAGCATCTTGTAGAATTTCCCTGTCCCAGAGTTTCAAAAAGCCGCCAAGGCGCTCTTTCCAATCTGCCATGGTCATGGGCATGCGGCGCATGGCTTGAAATTCTGCCATATCGAGATAGGCGGAGACCGCTTGCATCTGCGCCAATTTAAAATCCGACAGGTAGTGCTTGGCAATGGCAACGTCGTATTTGCGGACCTTCCCTTGGGGCGCGTCCTCCCAACTGGTTAGTCCCAGCCAGACCTTCCAACCCGGCTTCATCCGTTTTTCAGCCATTCCCGGCATTCCTCTCCCGCCAAGCGGCGAACTCCAGCGGTCGCAGGCCGAAGCGGATGGCGTTGCCGGCGTGAAGGGTATTGAACTCATCCAGCGCCAAGGCAATGAATCGCTCGCGGTCGCCCTCGGGCAAGGTCTCTGACAGGTGGGCGCGGATTGTCGCTTCGTCGGCAGTGGCATTGGCGCGCACGATGGCCGCGACCAGTTTGGAAAGCTGGGTGCGGTAGCGCAGGCGCATGGCATCGGGCGGCACGAGCTGCTGGTGCACGGCGACATATTGCTGGCAGGACCGCTCATAGGCCCGCACGAAAACGTCGCGGAGCAGCTCAACGCGATTGAGTTCGTAGACGCCAAGCAGGCCATCCACGTAGTCTTGTTGCGCCACGTCGATGAAGGACAGTGGCGAGAGATTATGGAGGATGAAAGGAATATTGGCGGCCAGGCGCGAGACGCATTTATTGACGTCTTCAAAGGGCTGCAAGTAGGGCAAATGCACCATGAGGAAGAAGGATTGCTCGAACGGGTCCTGGATTTCGGCGGCCATCTCCAACACGATGGAGAACAGCTCCTCGATCCGCTGCGGCATGGCGATCGGCAGATAAACGCTACCGCCGATCTCGACCGGGCGATTGCGCAGCCGGCCGCAGGCAGCGGGGTCAGGCAGGAGGCCATCGGAGAGAAAAGCATGCAGCGCGACGACGGTTCCGGGATTGATGCCGACGTGCTCGCTATCCCGCACAAGGTATTCGATAGCGGCCTTGTGGTTGAGGATCATCTGGGTTTCCAGCGCATCCTTGCCGGCGGCGGCCTGGCCAAATTCGATCAGCCGCTCGGTATCGAGTCGGGTGTAGGTGTTGCCCTCCAACTGCGACGACGCCCAGGACAGGTCGATCAACAGACGGTTGGGGATGTCGCGGGCGAAGGTGCCGGCGGGGGAGTTCTCAATGGGCGGGCGACCGAGTGCATGCAGTTGGACGCGCAGGGATTCGGGCAGGTAGGCGGTGCCGTTGGGCGTGTAGTTTTCCAGGAAGGATTGCTTGTAGCCCACAGGATCACGCTGCTGGCGGGGCTGGCGAACGTAACGCCGAATTTCCTCGCCTTCGGGGGAGACGGGAATACGAATTTCGGTAGTGACCTTATCCGTTGCGTGGGCTTGTTCGGTGATGGTCACTTCGATGATTCTTGGCTGGCGGTAACGCAGGCCTCGTCCCTTGCCGATCTGAGCGATCTTTCTTTGATCAGCCAGTTCGCCCACACGACGCTGCAAGGTGCGGCGGCTGACGATGTCGGCGAGGACTTTGTGCAGATCGTCGATGCCGATGCCGTCCTCGTGCCGGGCAATCTCGGCCTCAATCCTTGCGGCCAGATCCTCAGAAAGTTTTTTGGCATGCTTTACCTTTTATTAGCGCGTAGCCGTCTTATTCGCGCCAATAAAATAGCTCTGTTGGCACGATTCGTCAAAATACGCGCCATTTATCTGGCGCGATAACCAAGTATCGCGCCACAAAGTTATGCCCGGTCCAGCCCATCGAGGGTTTCGACCAAGGCGAAGTTGCAAAATTGCGACATCGCAAGGCGTGCGACCCCGTTCCGGTTGCCAATTCGCAGCGAAATGTAGATTTCAACGACGTTGAAGAACCGGCGCAGGTCGGCTGGAACAGTTTGTCGGAAATAGAAGACACCAAAGCGGTTTTTATGCGGATGGCTTGCCAGCCATGATGCCATGCGCGAGATCCAAGTTTGGGACACCTTTCGGGACACCAAACCGAAATCAGCATGGTCAGCAACAATTTCTCGTGCTGTGACTGGCAGTTATGAAGAACGTGGTGGCGTGCAGTTTTAAATTGGTGGTGTAGTCGCTATTGTATCCAAACCATCCATTGAACCCCATTCGCAAACGCGCGGAGATCGTGGGAACAGGGCTCCTGGTCTCGCGACCAATTCGATTGCGTATTTCGCCATCGAACCGACGGCCTATCCGAGCAACGATCCTTGGAGCAGCAGTGCCTTGAGATGTCCAGCCGCGCGGCGGCGTTATTGTCGTTCTGTCGATGACCCCGGCGGTGCTTTTCCCGGAATTCGATCCAGCCTCCATGGATAGGTTCTAGTCATGGGATAGAGATTTGATGTTCCGTGGTGTTCCAAAGTAGTTGACAAGCGATTATTTCTCTGTAGAATTGGCACACCACGGAACATCGGAGCAATACCATGGCGCAGCCCTACAAAGCTACCGCAAAGAAAAATCCCGGCAGGAAATCCTGGCTTGTTGAGTTCCGGCATCCACTACGGAACGATGCCAACAACAAGCCTGGCAAGAAAATACGCAAAGGCCTCGGAACGGAAAATGAAGACGAGGCGCACCGCCTAGTTGGCCAATTAAATCAATTGCTTGCGCACGAGTCGCTATGGTCGATCGGCGCTCAAACCGAAGCGCTGAAGCAATACGACGATAAGGTCACCGAGATCTTCTACGGCGAGATTGCGCCCCGCACAGGCCTGTCTCTAAATTTGCGGGACAAACTGCTCCCGCTCCCGGGGCACACCGACGGCTACGCACGCGTAGCGTTAATGGGAGTGCCCGGTGCCGGCAAGACCACTCTCGTCCGCCAACTGATCGGAACAAACCCCGACACGGAGCGATTCCCCTCCACGTCGGTTAATCGGACGACTACATTCCCGACCGAAATTGCAATGCGCGATGGCGGCCACTTCGAAGCAGTGGTCACGTTCATGTCGGAGCACGAGACAAGGTTCGAGATTGAGGAGTCGCTTTCGTCGGCAATCGTTGAGGCAGTAGATGGCGATGCCAAGAAAGTCGCCCGTGCGCTCCTTGAAAAAAGCGACATGCGCTTTCGCCTGAAATACCTGCTCGGGGATTTTGTTGAAGGCGCTGAACCGGAGGCGGATCCATACGATGATGATGAATCCGACGAAATCAAGGATTTCGACGCCGGAGCCAACATCACCGCTGAGGAGAAATCGCAACACCTGCAAACGCTGGCGGGGTACATCAAACGGATCGTCGATTTGGCACAGCGACTCAAAGTCGAACTTGAAGCGCAGCAGGGGCAGATTGTTGCGATGCCGCCGGAAGATCGCAGTGCCGCGCTTGACCTCATCGAAGAGCAAGCCGTCGCATCGGACGACTTTCTAGAACTGGTGTCCGACATTCTCGATGAACTCAGAACCAAATTTTTGCATGTGCCTGACGGTCAATTTGAAAAGACCACCACCGGTTGGCCGAACGCATGGCAGATTAAGGTCAAGCTCGGAGAGCGTGACAATTTCCTAAAAGCGGTTCGGTTCTTCTCGGGAATTTCGTACAAGTCCTGGGGGAAATTGCTGACTCCCCTGGTGAACGGTCTACGTGTGATCGGCCCGTTCAAACCCATTTGGGCCGGCCAGGCGGCACGATTGGTCCTGGTTGACACGGAGGGGCTCGGCCATAAGGCGAACGCCACAGCTGACCTACCAGAACAAGTCCTGACATTGATTCATGACGCGGATGTTGTTCTGCTAGTCGATAGCGCGAAGAACGGTATGACCAATTTTGCTGCTGGCAAAGCGCTGGAAGGCGTGATGAATACCGGCCACACCCGCAAATTGGCCATGGTTTTCACTCACATGGATGCCGTCAAGGGTGACAACCTAAAGGGCCAGGCGAAGCTCGATCACGTATTTGGCGGCTTACGGAACGTCGTTGAAAACCAGCTTGCCAAGAACGTTTCGGCTGAAGCTGCGCGCTACCTGTTGGACCACCTCGCTAAAAGCACCTTTTACGTCGGGCGGATTGACGAGGGCAATCCCAAACCCGCCATACCCGAGCTCCTAAGACTACTGACACATCTATCGTCGGCCCAACCCCCGGCGTTTCAGCCCGTCGCATTTCCTGAATACAGTCACGACAACCTCGTGCTCGCAATACAAGAAGCAGCGCGGAATTTCCGGCAACAATGGCAAGGAAACTTGGGGCTTGCGCCAAATGCTGAATTTAAGCCCAAGGCGTGGCAAACCATTAAAGCCCTGAGCCGCAGATACGCAGAAGGGTGGGATGACGGATTTGTTCTACAACCGACATCCAACCTAGTTGCATCCCTTTCAGCCGCCGTGTCTCGATTCCTGGAGACACCTATTGGCTGGACTGGAAGCCCGACGCCAGAGCAGAAGCGCGAAACGATCGATCGCATCAAAACGGCTGTCACAAAGCAGCTTCCCAAGCTGAGTACCCGGCGCCTACGCGAGCAGCCGCAACCCGTTTGGCATGAAGCATATTCATTGCGGGGATCGGGCAGCACGTTTGAGCGGCGGATGCGAATCGAAGGAATTTATGAACGATGGGTTCCCGTACCTGATGCCCGGGGTGACCGACTTGTCTACGAATTTCTGAATGAAGTGAAAGACGTCGTCATCGGCTCAGTGAGTGCAGTAGAACAAGAAGTGCGTGATGCCGAAGTGAAAGCCAATTAAGCCTCATGATACAGATCATCGATTATTCATGACTTCCGCCGATTTGAATGTATCCAAGGACATCCCGGCGCTATACGGCGCAAAGAACAATATGCTTGCACGCGGCGAGAGCACCGAGCCTAGAGCAGCATTGACGAGTAAGAAGGCCCGAGACAAAGTGACGAAAGAGATTCAATACAACAACAAGCTGGAGCGCCTCGGGTTCAGTTACGAACGCGGCGGGGTCCATACCGCCCGGACGATGATGCTCATCGAGCTGCGCGCCTTGCTGTCTTATGTGGACGCAGCTGACGCGCCCAAGGCCGACTACCTGGAAGCCATCCAGACCGTCAATTGCCTGGGCAAACGCTCAGGTAAGACGCGGGCTCTGACTTTCCGGCACCTGGCCGATCTCTACGCGCTCGATCCCAGCTTGTTGGTGTTTCGCGCCCTGCGTTTCTTCTGGCAGCGCGACGTGGATGGGCAACCGCTATTGGCAGCGCTGTGCGCTTACTCGCGCGACCCCATTCTTCGGGCCACCGCCCCCTTTGTCCTGGGATTCCAGGAAGGAGCCACCGTCACCCGCGAGGCGATGGAGGAGTTCATCGATACGCAAGAGCCGGGGCGCTTCAGCAAGGCCACACTCAAGTCCACCGCGCAGAACGTCAACTCGTCCTGGACCCAATCGGGCCACCTGGCTGGCCGCGTCCGCAAGGTGCGGGCCCGCGCTTTGGCGACCCCAGGCACGGTGTCGTTCGCACTGCTTCTGGGCTACGTCAGCGGTCTGCGCGGCGAGTCGCTGCTCAAGAGCGACTTCACCCGAATGCTCGACTGCTCATTCAATAAAACGATCGAGCTGGCTGAGGACCCTTCGCGCCGGGGCTGGATCTCGCTCAAGCGCGTCGGCCAGGTGGTCGAGGTGCTTTTCCCGAACCTGATCACCGCGCAGGAAATGGAGTGGCTCCGTGAGCAAAATTAAGCGATTAACCCAGTCCTACAGCAAATACGTGGCTGTGCCATGGCGAGATGACGCCGCCGCCGCTCAGCGCGTCATCTTCTGTGTCTATAACGAGACGGAAGAGCTGCGCTTGCGGGCCAAAGTCGACGAATTTGAAATTGCGACGCGCGCCGCTGGGCATGACTGGGCGTTATTCGATCTGACCGACACGTTCCCCAATTGGCTCGCATCGCAACGGTACGCAAAAAGCTACTTCGAAAAACCCAACCTGCTGCTGACCCTGCTGCCGAAATACCTTACCTACATTGAAACCGAGTTCGCGGATTTTCTGCAAACCAAAGGTGCCAACGAAAATTTTGTTGTAGCTATCAAAGGTGTCGGTTCCTTGTTCGGTTTCTTGAAGGTCAAGGAAGTCGTTGACAAGCTCGCGCCCAAGGTGAAGGGCCGTCTGCTAGTGTTTTTTCCCGGCAGCTACGAAGACAACAACTACCGCTTGCTGGACGGGTACGACGGCTGGAACTACCTGGCGGTGCCCATCACCGCTGACAAAGAATTCTGATAAAGGGGAAAAGAACATGCTCAATCGAGAAATCTATCAAAAGGACCCGTCGATCCGTAAATTGGTCAACGAGGGTGTGGCCAGCGTCAATGACGAAACGACCGGCCAGGCACTGTCGGTCCTCCGGTACGAACTGGACACCTTTGTCTGCGATGGGCAGTACGAAAAAGGCCTGGTCCACATTCTGGAAACATACCTGAAGAACATCGAACAAGCGCAGCAGCCAGCCGTGTGGGTCAGTGGCTTCTACGGCTCCGGCAAGTCGCACATGGTCAAGATGCTGCGTGCCTTGTGGGTCGACACCAAGTTCGAGGACGGGGCCACTGCGCGCGGCATCGCGTCACTGCCGCAAAGCGTGACCGATCAGCTCAAGGAATTGACGAGCCAAGGCAAGCGACACGGTGGTGTTCACGCCGCCTCCGGCACCCTGGGATCAAAGTCTCGTGACAAGTCGGTCCGCATGGCATTGCTCGGCATTATTTTCAATTCCGTCGGTTTGCCCGAGCAGTATCCGGTGGCGCGCTTTGTGATGTGGCTTAAGCACGAGAACATCTACGACAAGGTCCGTGGCTTTGTCGAGCAAGGCGGCCACGACTGGAACGAGGAACTGGACAACTTCTACGTCGCAGAAGGCCTGCACGCGGCGTTGGTAAAAACCAAGCCCAATCTTTTCACATCGACCTCCTCATGCGTTGACACGCTGAACAACCTGTATCCCTACGTGCAGGACGTGTCGAGCACCGACATGATCAAGGCCATCAAACAGGCACTGACGCAGGACGGAAAGTTTCCGCTCACCTTGGTAGTCATCGATGAGGTTCAGCAGTACATCGGCGAGGACAGTCAGCGCTCCATCGATGTGCAAGAAACCGTCGAGGCGTGCTCCAAAAACATCGGTGCCAAAATGATCTTCATCGGCACAGGCCAAACCGCTGTCACCGGTACATCCAACCTGAAAAAGCTTGAAGGTCGCTTCACGGTTCGCGTCGAGCTGTCAGATGCTGATGTGGACGCCGTGATCCGCAAAGTGATTCTGGCAAAGAAACCAGAGGCTAAGGCCCCGGTCGAAAAGGTGATGCAAACCAACCTGGGCGAGATCTCGCGCCATCTGGCTGGCACCACCATCGGCCATCGCGCCGAAGACATTCAGTTTTTCCCGCAGGACTACCCCATTCTTCCAGTGCGCCGCCGCTTCTGGGAAAACACGCTGCGCGTCCTCGACCAGACTGGCACCGATAGCCAGTTGCGCAACCAGCTTTCCATGATCCACAAGGTCATCCAGACCAACGTCGATGCCCCGGTTGGAAGTGTGGTGCCTGCGGATTACCTGTATTTCGACGCCGCAGACAAACTGCTGCAGTCGCGCATCCTGCCGCGCAAGGTGCATGAAAAGACCATGGTCTGGATCAAAGGTACGGACGACCAGCGTCTGATGGGGCGTGCCTGCGGCCTGGTGTTCCTAGTCAACAAGCTCGCCAGCAACAACAACGAAATCGGCATCCGTGCCAACATCGACACATTGGCAGACTTGTTGGTGGAAGACCTGACGCAAGGCTCCAGCGCCCTGCGTAGCAAGCTGCCGGGCCTGCTCGACAAGTGCGAGTTGCTGATGAAGGTGGGTGACGAGTACCGCATCCAGACTGAAGAAAGCACTGCCTGGAACGACGAGTTTCTCAGCCAACGCAACAGCCTGGCCAACGAGTCGCATCGTGTCGACGCAGAACGTGATGACCGCATCCGGCGCAGATTTGGTGAAATCGTACGCAAGTTGTCGCTCACCCAGGGCACCTCCAAGGTTACACGGGACATCTTTCCGCTGTTTGATGCCCAACTTCCGGCCGACGCCAACGAGAAAATTTCCGTCTGGGTACGTGACGGTTGGAGCATCGACGAAAACTCCGTACGGGCCGATGCCCGCCAGGCGGGTAACCAATCACCGACCGTCTATGTGTTCATTCCCAAACGTTCTGCTGACGATCTACGCCACTACCTGATCGATTTCAAAGCCGCCAGTGCAACGCTGGGCAAGCGTGAGGTGACCAACTCGGCTGAAGGCACCGAGGCCCGCTCGGCAATGGAAACGACCAAACAAACCGCTGAAAACAAGATTGCTGATCTCTTGCTGGAAGCCTTCTCCGGTGCCCGTGTGTTCCAAGGCGGCGGTAACGAAATTCTGGGCAATGACCTGCAAAGCATGACGTTGGAAGCCGCAACCAATGCATTGCAGCGGCTCTATCCACAGTTTCACGTCGCTGATCATGCCGGCTGGAGCAAGGTCTACGAGAAAGCCCAAAAAGGTGCGCCTGACGCACTCAAGAGCGTGGGTGACGACGGTGAACCCGTTAAGAATGCGGTCTGTAAAGCCATCCTGGCGTTCATCGCTGGTGGCAAAAAAGGCATTGATATTCGCAAGAACTTCGAGGGGGCAACCTACGGATGGCCGGGTGATGCCGTGGATGGTGGCGTGCAGGTGTTGCTGGTGGCCGGGCTGATCCGTGCCCAGGACGAAAAAGGCCAAACCATTGACCCCAAGGACCTGGAACGCAAAGCCATCGGCAAAACCATGTTCAAGGTCGAATCGGCGACCGTCACCACAGCACAGCGCATCCAAATTCGCAAGCTACTGCAAAAAGTTGGGTTGACTGCAAAGCAAGGCGAGGAGTTGACATTCGTTCCGCAATTCTTGGTCAGCGCTCAAGATCTGGCCAATCGTGCTGGAGGCGACGCACCTCGACCTGCCCGTCCCGCCACCACATCGCTGGACGAAATCCGTCTCACCGCTGGCAACGAACAACTGCTCGCGCTATACAACCAGCGTGACGATCTTAGTAGCGCCATCGATGCCTGGACTGATCTGGCAGACCGCATTGAAAAACGCTTGCCATCCTGGAACACACTCAAGCGACTACTGGCCCAGGTCAACGGTCTGTCTGGTGCTGATGTACTGGTGGCCCAGGTCACACATATCGAGCAACAGCGCCTGCTGCTGGAAGCCCCAGACCTGATCACGCCACTGGTGGCCAGCGTCACACAGCTACTGCGTGAAGAACTAAACCGCTTGCACACCGACTACCAGGCTCGCCACCAAAAAGGCATGACACGCTTGGATGCTGACAGCAATTGGCAGCAACTGGAGCCCGAGCAACGCAACAGCCTGCTCGCAGCCCAAAAGCTCACCCTCACCGATGCACCCAAGGTGCAAGTAGCCAACACCGACGAAGTGCTGGCCACGGTGGATCGTCTTTCGCTATCGTCGTTCGCCGATCGCGTGGCCGCCATCGACTCACGCTTTGACGCCGTGCTAATGGCCGCCACCGAGCTGATGGAGCCCAAGGCGCAGTTCGTCAAGCTGCCCCACCGCACTATCAAGACCAACGAAGACATCGAGGCCTGGCTGCTGGATGCCAAACAGACCATCGCACAGGCCCTGAAAAAAGGCCCGGTCATCCTTCACTGAGGCCTGATTCCCCATGATGCAAACACTCGACAAAGACCTGCGCAGCGCGCTGGAGAAGACCGTCAAAGCGGCCCGCACGGTGGCGGAGACGGCTGCGCAAGCGGCGGCGGACCAACTGGGCGTCGGCCACGACAAGCCCGAAGCGTTTCTGAGCGATGCCGAGAAGGCGCTGCGCAACCGCCTGCGCACCCACGGCAAGCAGCTCGGTGACGCCCGTGACTCGAAGAGCACGAACCCGACCTATGGCAAGCAAGAGGTGCAGCACCTGGTGCAAGAGGTGGCCTACCAGCACTGGCACCGCATGCTGTTCGCCCGCTTCTTGGCCGACAACAACCTGCTGATGTACGACGGCGTGGCCGTCACCATCGAAGAATGCGATGAACTGGCGACCGACGAAGGCGCCAAGAGTGGCTGGGAGCTGGCTGGCAAGTTGGCCGCCCGCATGCTGCCGCAGGTGTTCAAGCCCGGCTCCCCGGTGTTTGAGCTGACATTTGCGCCCGAGCACCAGAGCGAGCTCGAACGCCTGCTCAAAGCTCTGCCCGATGCGGTGTTCAAGGCCAGCGACAGCCTGGGCTGGGTGTACCAGTTCTGGCAAGCCGACAACAAGGAGCGCATCAACAAGTCGGAAGTGAAGATTGGCGCCGACGAGTTGCCCGCAGTCACCCAGCTCTTCACCGAGCCGTACATGGTGGCCTTCTTGCTGCACAACTCGCTCGGTGCCTGGTGGGCCACTCGGCACCCGGGCAAGCCATGCCCCGTCAACCTCGACTACTTCCGCACCCTGGAAGGCGGCACCCCGGCCGCAGGCAAGTTCGAGGGCTGGCCCGACTCGCTGGCCGAATTCAAGCTGCTCGACCCGTGCTGTGGATCGGGTCACTTCCTGGTGGCCGCCTTCCTGATGCTCGTGCCGATGCGCATGGCGGCAGAAGGCCTGAGCGCCAAGGAGGCTGTAAATCGCGTACTGGCCGAAAACATCCACGGCCTAGAGATCGACCCGCGCTGCGTGGAAATCGCCGTGTTCGCGGTGGCGTTGGAGGCATGGCGTTATCCGGATGCATCGGGCAAGCCGCTCGGTGTACGGGAGATCCCCGCGCCCAACATCGCGTGCTGTGGCCTGAAGGTGGCGGCCAAGGCGCAGGACTGGGAAGCGCTGGTGCCCGACGAGGCACCCAACGCCGAATACGTGCGCCAAGAGTTGCGCCAATTACACGCGAGCTTTTCTGATGCGCCACTGTTGGGCAGCTTGCTGGATCCTTCACGTAGCCTGAAGAACGATTTAGCCACGTCCAGCTATGAAACGCTAACCGCCCTACTACGTAAAGCGTTGGCCACTGAACGACCCGCCAGCCTGTTCAATGAGGATGACGATCGCTGGGACATGGCGCTTAGTGCGCAAGGCCTGCTCGAGGCTGCACGTTTGCTCGATGCGCGATATCACCTAGTACTCACAAACGTCCCGTATTTGGGGCGGGGCCAACAATGTGAATTTCTCCGAGACTACTGCGAATCACATTTCGCTTACGCGAAGGGCGATTTGGCCAATGTCTTTCTGGAGCGCTGCCTTGAACTATCTGTGGATGGCAATGGTGGCGTAGTGCAGATTGTCATGCCACAGAACTGGCTGTTCCAGTCAAGTTATAAGAAACAACGAGAGTCTCTACTTAAAGATGTTAGCTGGAATCTATTAGTTCGCCTCGGCGAAGGCGGCTTTGAAAGTCCGCAAGCTGCTGGTGCATTCATCATTTTGCTCACGCAGACCAATACTCCGCCGAGCAAGGACTTTCAGCTCCATGGACTTGATGCCAGTTCACCGCGGACGGCACAAGAGAAGGCAAAGCTGCTGCTATCAGGTCGGTTAATAGCTGTGAGTCAGCGCGGGCAGTTGGGCAATCCGGATGCACTGGTGACTTTGGATGATCTTGAGCAATCAATTCCACAGCTCAATGTCGTCGCCAATTCTTACCAAGGGCTTCGCACAGGGGACCTCAATAGATTCGTTCAGACATTTTGGGAGAGGGAAGCATTCAGCGGGGGTTGGGAGCCATTTCAAACCACGAGCGATGACGACAACGGCGGGTACACAGGACTAACCCATAGCATTTTTTGGGAGTCTGGAAGAGGAGCGTTGCATAGCTACGCCGCCGCGACCCGCGACCGCCTTCATGATATGCACGAAAGTGGCAATCGAGCATGGGGGCGGAAAGGTATCGCCGTCGCTCAGATGAGGAATCTGAGAGCGACATATTATTTGGGTGCCAAGTTCGACAACACGTTGGCTGTCCTGTATCCAAAAACTGATGAACATATCCTGCCAGCAATTGCTGCTTACATGATGAGCTCCGAATACGAGCAGCAGGTAAGGGTTCTGAACCAGAGTGTCTATGTGACAAACGCAACACTGGCGAAAGTTCCCTTCGATTTGGCTAACTGGAAAAGTGTCGCTGAGGATCGGTATCCACACGGCCTTCCCCATCCATATTCGGACGATCCAACGCAATGGATTTTTCATGGTCACCCACAGTCGTCTACTCATCCACTGCAAGTGGCAGTGGCCCGACTGCTTGGCTACACATGGCCAGCCGAGGCTGACGCCAAGATGGGGCTGTCCGACGACGCTCGAGCCCGGATTGCTCGAAGCAAGAGCTTGGCAACTCATGCAGACAAAGATGGCATCGTCTGCCTTCCACCGGTGGGCCGCGAATCGTCAGCAAGCGACCGCCTGATGAATCTGCTCGTCGCAGCCTATGGCGATACGTGGACCAACGACGTCCTGGCGCAGTTGCTGACAGCAGCAGATCACACCGGCAAGTCACTGGAAACCTGGCTGCGCGACAAGTTCTTCACCCAGCACTGCGCGCTCTTCGGCAACCGGCCGTTCGTCTGGCACGTATGGGATGGGTTGCGCGACGGCTTTGCCGCTCTGGTGAATTATCACAAGCTCGACTACAAGGCGCTGGAGGCTTTGATCTACACCTACCTGGGTGACTGGATCGGCCGCCAGAAGCGTGATTCGGACAAGGGCGTCGACGGAGCCCAGGAAAAGCTGGCTGCCGCCGAGGCGCTGAAGAAACGCCTGGAGTTGATCTTGGCGGGCGAGGAGCCCTACGACATCTTCGTGCGCTGGAAGCCGATCGAAGAGCAACCTATTGGCTGGAACCCCGATCTGAACGACGGGGTGCGCTTGAATATCCGCCCCTTCCTCTCGGTGCCCGACGTCGGTAGGCGCGGGGCTGGCGTGTTGCGCGACAAGCCCAAAAGCCTGCACTGGGAAAAGGATCGCGGCAGCGATGTGGCGTCCGCACCTTGGTACGAACTCGGCCTGCAGTACGACGGCAAGGTGGGCGACCGCATCAATGACCACCACTTGAGCCTAGCCGACAAACGCAAGGCGCGGGAGAAGGCCAAGTGAGTGCATCGATCAAGATCACCCAATGGGTTCAGAAGAGACCCATGATCTTGATTCGCTTCGATGAGGCGTTTTCGGAGTCCTTGCACAATTCGCGCCAAGGCTTTGAGCATCTCACCATCGTCAAACCGCACTCGCTTCTTCAGGACTTCAAACTGCCGACGCTTTGCATATTGGAAATTCAAGAGCAAGGCGCAACCCGTTGTTACCTGGCCACCGCCACCCGCAAGATCGCAGTAAGCACTTTTGATTCCCGCCTGACTATAAAGAAGCTGCGTGCGATAGTGCCTACCTCGCTACAAGATATTGGAAGCAAGGTTACCGATGCGCGCATGAAGCGGATGTTCAGGGAACGCATTCCTGCAGAAGGCCAGTTCGCGAATCTTTCACCGAAGCTAAGCGGCCATCTCATTGAAATACTGGCGGCAGATCCAGAAAATCAAGCAGCTCTGGACGCCGCGCTTTCGCAACTACCCGAGCTACGCCAAGCACCAAACGCCACCTGGGCACAAGAAGATGCCATTCAATCTGCCATGGATGCCTTTGGTATTCGCGGTCACGCAGTCCCCGATGAGGTTGTTCTTAAACGCGGCGCATCGTCGAGTCTCAGCCTGATTGGCGCCTACCTCTACGAAGACAATGTGGTGCATTCAGATGCGTCGCAACTGCCGGGATTTGATGCTATTGCCTCGGATGTCACTGGAAAAGCTGTTTTTCAAAGGGCTGACGAACGACTGGTGATTTACACCGCCAACAAACTGCCCTTGGAAAAGATGCTTGGCGTTGATCTCATTTACATCAACGAAACCCGGGGCAATGTGGTCATGGTCCAGTACAAGATGCTGGAAGAAGACAAGAAGGCCAAAGGCGACTGGAACTTTCGACCGGACATGCAGCTTCGGGCCGAGATTGCACGAATGAAGATTCCAGCTATTCAAGTGCCGACCTCGGATTACCGTCTGAGCAGAATTCCGTTTTTCTTCAAATTTGTAAAGCGAAAGATCGTAGATGACTCGCATCAGTCGTTTCTCGTCTCGCTCGATCATTTGAATCACATTCTTGCCTCGCCTGCGGTCAAAGGTCCTAGAGGCGGTGTTCGTATGGGCTATGACGCCCTGGATGGCACCTACCTGCGCGAAGCGGACATGATCGGACTGATCCGCTCCGGATACGTCGGCACGCACCGGGTTGAAACAGTCGTGCTCAAGACAATCATCGAAGCGGTGGCCGAGGGCAACAAGGCTGTTGTTCTGGCCTGGCAGAAGAAAATACAAGAGAGCAAGCCATGAGAGTGATCGAACACCTGGTCAAGACCCTGCGCGACTCGGCGATCTTCAATCCCGAGGTTCAGGTCACCCCCTCATGCATCTTGTGGCCGGACAAAGACCGCCAGTGGGAGGCGGTGATTCCGCGCCTGCAGAGTGAGCTGGGCGAACTGCTGGTGCTGGGTGACTACGCGCCCGAGAACCGCGTGGGCCCGGCCATTTGGCTGCGCTGCGTGATCGCGGGCAAAGCGCTGGATGTCACCCTGCCCGCCGACCGGGTGCCGGTGTTCTACCTGCCAGGGGTGAGTCGCCAGGATTTGCGGGCGATCGAAGGCTGCCCGGACCTGTTGAAGCCCTTAGCTGAATTGCAGTACCGGGGCGTGATCTGGTCGCAGGCGAACGCCAAAGACTGGACTATCATGGCCTTCCTGAAGTCAGACCAAGGCGGCATGGCCCTGGATGTGGCCCAGGACAACGAAGCCAAGAACGCCATGCAACTGGCGCTGTACCGGCTGCTGGATGAAGAACTCGAGCTGCTGAAAGGCAAGCGGCTGGACAAGGACTACTTCAACACCCTGCTGACCGGCGGCGATCCGGTGCGCGACCTGCTTCAATGGTTGGACCTGGGCGACGCGTTCCAAACCACGCGCGGCGCAAACGAGTGGAAGGCCTTTGTGGAGGTCTGCAAGTCACAGCTAGCGTTCAACCCTCAGGCCGATGGCGTCCTGGCGGGTACCAGCAAGCTGGCGATGCGTGAGGGGCCCTGGCATTCAGTGTGGGAACGTTATAGCGAAGCACCCAAGCGCTACCTTAATATTCCGAGCCGAATTCGCCAGTGCAAGCCACCCGACCTGGGGATATTCGACACGCCTACGGAAAAGCTTTGTGGTTGGCCGCAATGGAATGAAGAGCAGGAGAATGCGCTCCAGCATGATTTTCTGGCATTGAGCCATCTGCCCGCGCATGAAGCCAGGAAGCGGGTGCTAGAGCTTGAGAAGTCGCATGCGCTTCGCCGTGAGTTAGTGTGGGCCGAGTTGGGCGAGTCGCCGCTGGCCTTGGCCGCCAAGCACCTGGCGGTGATGGCGGAGGTGACCAAAACGGCGCTGACGGCCGGCGCTGTTACAGATTTGCAGGCGGGGTACGCCAACCAAGGTTGGCGAGCCGACGACGCCGTGCTGTCGGCGCTGGCATGCGTTGACAAGGCGTCTGACGTTGATGCGGTGACGACCGCGACGCGGGCGATCTATCTGCCCTGGCTGGAAGAGTCTGCGCGCTACCTGCAAAAGCTGGTGGATGGATCGAGTTACCCCGGTGGTACGATCGCCAGCGCTAAGGCCTTCGCTGCCTCTAAAGGCGAGTGCGTGCTGTTCGTGGATGGTCTGCGTTTTGACGCGGCTCGCCGACTGTCTGCAACTCTAGAGGCGAGGGGCTGTCAGGTAGTGGAAACAACCAGCTGGACGGCATTGCCCAGCGTCACCGCAACTGGCAAGGCCGCAGCTTCGCCTGTGCGTAGCAAGATTAGCGGCACCGATGATTGCGATGACTTTGAACCCTGTGTCGCCGCAACGGGCCAGTCGCTCAAAGGCGGCTACCACCTGAAGAAACTGCTGAACGACAACCATTGGAAGGTTCTGGACCGCACAGAAAACGGCGATGGCCAGGGTAACGCATGGTGTGAATTCGGCGATATCGACAGTGAAGGGCATGCGCGTGGGTGGAAACTGGCCAAGCACATTGATCCGCTATTGGCTGAAATTACCGAGCGCATCACAACGCTGTTGGCTGCTGGCTGGAACAGCGTTAAGGTCGTCACTGACCACGGCTGGCTTTTGATGCCGGGCAAGTTACCAACGATTCAATTGACCAAGGACCTGACCGACAACAAATGGGGCCGATGTGCATCGATCAAATCCGGCGCATCTACCAACGAGCGGTTGTACCCCTGGTTCTGGAATCCGAATCAGCAGTTCGCATTGGCTGACGGTGTAAGTTGCTATGGGAAATCGGTGGATTACAACCATGGCGGGTTGAGCCTTCAAGAGTGCCTCACCTTGGAACTGGTCGTGACCAGAGGTGGAAGCGTGTCGGGCAAGCCGGTTGCTGAAGTGACTGACATCGCGTGGAAGGGCTTGCGATGCACGGTTGGTGTGGATGGTCAATATGCGAGCCTGTCCTTGGACATCCGAACGCAGGCGGGTGATCCGGCGTCAAGCGTCGTCGTGAGCGTGAAACCGCTCAAGGACAACGGCACCGTATCGGTGATTGTTGAGAATGAAGAACTGCAAGGCCGCGAGGCGCACCTTGTTTTGCTCAATGCGGCAGGCGAGCTAGTGGCTGAAGCAAATACCGTGATCGGTGGGGGATGATGAATGGTTGAATTGGATCAGATTGATAAAAAGGCTATTTCCGCGTTGGATGGGTATCTGGTCCGGAAAGACTTGGTCCGCACGTTCAGTCGGCAATTTCCGGTACCCACTTACGTCGTCGAGTTCATGCTGGGGCGGTATTGCGCCAGCACGGTACAAGAGGAAATCGACGAGGGATTGGAAGTTGTTCAACGTCAACTGAAGTCCCGGACCGTTCGCGCTGGCGAGGAAGAACTGTTCAAGGCTCGGGCGCTTGAAACCGGCGAAGTGAAAATAATCGACTTAATCACTGCCCGAGTTGACAACAAAGGTGAATATGTTGCGAGCTTGCCCAGCCTGCGCCTGACCGATGTGCGTATCAGCGGTGAGCTAGTCAACCAACACGAGCGCATGCTGACGGGTGGTTTTTATGCCGAACTTGGCGTCACGTTTGATGTCGCTATCGCACAGGAGGCCAAGGGCCGTCCATTTGGCATATCGTCACTGCGGGAGATCCAGCTATCTAAACGTGACGTGTTGGATACGCTTGCCAAAGCCCGCCTTGCGTTTACTACAGAGGAGTGGAAAGACTTTTTGTTGCGGTCCATCGGTATCGAGCCAGGCGGACTGAGCGCGCGACAGAAAAATGCGCTCATCCTGCGTATGGTCCCTTTTGTGGAACGAAACTACAACTTGGTCGAGCTGGGGCCACGAGGTACCGGCAAGAGCCATCTGTTTCAACAGGTGTCGCCATACGCGCATCTGATCTCTGGTGGCAAGGCTACGGTTGCCAAAATGTTCGTAGAAAACACAGCCAAAGGCCGCAGGGGTTTGGTTTGCCAGTATGACGTGGTTTGTTTTGACGAGGTTTCCGGCATTTCCTTCGACCAAAAGGATGGCGTGAACATCATGAAGGGCTACATGGAGTCCGGCGAATTCAGTCGTGGCAAAGAGAGCATCCGCGCCGATGGCAGTATTGTGTTGTTGGGGAATTTTGATATCGATGTCGAACACCAACAGCGCGTCGGCCACCTATTCGGCCCATTGCCACCAGAAATGCGTGATGACACAGCATTCATGGACCGCATCCATGCGTTCTTGCCGGGATGGGATGTGCCAAAGATCAACAAGGAACTCGTTACCAACCACTTCGGATTGGTGAGTGATTTCTTGTCAGAGTGCTGGACCCAACTTCGTAACCAAAGCCGTGTCAGTCAGCTGCAGAACCGTGTTTACTTTGGAGGCGCACTATCTGGTCGTGACACCAACGCGATCAACAAGACGGTTAGCGGCTTGTTGAAATTGTTGTACCCGAGCGGCGAGGAGGCGGTGCTCGAGGACGATCTGGAATGGGCAGTCCGTATTGCGATGGAAGTGCGTCGCCGAGTGAAGGAGCAACAAAAGCGCGTAGGTGCAGCCGAGTTCCGCAATACGCATTTCAGCTACATCATGGGTGCCGATGGCGTTGAAAAATTTGTATCCACGCCGGAGCTACAGAGTGAGAACAGCATTGGTGGCGATCCGTTAGAGCCGGGACAGGTTTGGAGCATCAGTCCGGGTGGTGGAGAAGAAAATTCGGGCCTCTACCGCATTGAAGTCAACGAGGGGCCGGGCACCGGTGTGAAGGTGCTCAACAAACCCATTCCGCCAGCATTCCGTGAAAGCATTGGCTTTGCAGAGCAAAACCTGTACGCCAGAGCGGTCCAACTGGTCGGGGACAAGGACCCCAGGCAACACGAGTTCACGGTGCAACTTCGCGCATTTGATGCGGCGAGGTCAGGTGCCAAGCTTGGTGTTGCTTCACTGATTGCGTTGTGTACGTCGTTGCTGAAAAGAAGTGTTCGCGGGGGATTAATCATCGTAGGCGAAATCAACCTCGGTGGATCAATTGAACCCGTACATAACGCGGTCACGATCACCGAAATCGCTGTTGAGAAGGGCGCGACCGCCTTGCTGATGCCAGTTGCATGCAGACGCCAGTTGGTGGATCTGTCCGACGACATGGCGACCAAAATCGATATCCAGTTCTACTCCGATGCCAAAGATGCGCTGCTGAAGGCCATGGCCGAGTGACCTGCAGGAAAGTCATCTGGAGAGAAACGATCAAGAGTTGCGCATTAGCTGAAGAATCTCAGCTTCCCGTCGCGTGACGAGTCCTGGCAACACTTTTCCGCCGCCATAGACCCACCGGCGCAGTTCCTGTGCAGCGCTTGCCCAATCCTGCTGGTTGATGCGCCGCCGTAGCGTGGATGTCTGCAACCGGCCAGCGCCGAGATTGAATGTGAAATCGATGATTGCCGCGAGCCGTCCTTCTGGCTGGGTGGCCAGTACCGGGCAGTAGCGCAGCGTCGCCTGCAACGCGATTTGCATATCGACCGCCAAATAAGCCTCGGCCTGCGCTTGCGTGATCGGAGGATGCTTGGGATCGCAGAGATGACCAAAGCCAATTGTCCAGTACCCTGCCGGGCAGATGTACGGATGCGCGCATCCAGGATCGGTCTTCGGCACGCGATGGAACCCCTCAAACCGCTTGGCCAAGTCGATCGCGGCCTGCGGTACCTCGATCACGGTCTCACCTTGTCAAAAACTCTTCCAAGAAACCAGAAATTCAGCACCCCGGCCCACAAAGCTTGGTCGGCCTCCGTCCACGCGTGCAGGATGGCCGTGCCCCAGTCAGCGCCAGCGGTCACGGCCGCCACAAACGCAGCGATTTTGGCAGCGCAGTAAAGCGCCATGAACCAGTAGGTGATCACGGGGCGCACACTGCTTGAGAGAGCATCGGCCCAGCGCACGCCGGTCACGCGCCCCTGCGCTGCAACTGCCGCCTTCAACGTTTCAATCGCGCCGGTGTTCCAAGCAGAATCAGCGGCGGCGCCGATCTCGTCCATTCGTTGCGCGCCACGAATCTTCTCGAACTCCAGCGCCTTGTCCTGCATCGCCAGCTCGTGGCCACGCTCGCCCCGGCGGTCGAGCCACTTGAGGAATTCCGGTGCCAGACGAAACGCACCGCCCAACAACCCGCCAAGAAGGGTCTCAATCATTGGGCAGCTCCCATCAACTTGAGTTTAATGGCCACGCTAACCAGGAGGGCCGCCAGCACACCGGTTGTCACCACTTTCACGGCGGTCTGCCAGGCCGTGCGGCGCGCATCACGCCACGCATCGATGAGACCCCGCAGGTCGCGGATATCGGCGGCGGCGCGGCCGTTTTCCAAACCAAGACAGGCCAGTGCGCGTTCAGCACCACGCTCGGCGGCGCGGGTCAGGAGTTCATCAAGAACTTCAGGCCGCAAGTTCAAGATGTCGGCTTGCTGAAGGGTAGATTGTTTTGCGGGATCTTCTAACATTCGGTTCTCCAAAATAATAAATGCCCGCTCTGATGTGCACCAGGCGGGCGGTTGCTCAACACGGGATGGTTTATGCGGGAACGGCGTGGATTGCGATGACACGTTTTTTCTGGGACTCGGGCACCCCGCGCACTCGGCCAAACAGGTCCTTGCGGTCGTCCCGGAATTCGCCTTCGATGTAGTACGGCGTGAACCCGGTCAGAAACTCAATCGCCGCCGCAAAGAACGGTACGTTGTCGGAATAGGCCGAGTCGCACCCGGCCTCCCACAGCGGCCCTTCCAGAAACATG
>JANXRV010000025.1:0-3238 GCA_025356665.1 Pseudomonadota bacterium | reverse complement strand
CACCGCGGCAACGTCCGTCTCGACGGAGACCAGCGTGCCGTCGTCAGTTTCGGCGCGCGCCATCTCGAACAGCTCTTTGGCGTCGCGCAAGCCCGAGTCGATGTCGGTCAGGGCGCCGACCACGGCTTCGAGGGCTTTTTTCTCGCGCCCCAGGTCCTGGGCGCGCTTGGCGTCGTTCCAGACGCCGGGGTCTTCGAGCGAAAGGCTTACTTCGGCGAGGCGCGCCTGCTTGACGTCGTAGTCAAAGATACCTCCGCAACTCGAGCGAACGAGCGTTGAGGTCGGCGAGGGCGCCCGCAAGGGCGTTAAGGCGTTCTGCTTCCATGTTTCTCGGGTGCTTCCGGTAGTGTCTGGCCGCTGTTTGAAGGCGGTTTGTAAGGCGCAGCGCCTGCGCCAAGCGCACAATTATACCGGCATTGCAGGATGCCCCGGCTTGCTCTAACCTGCGGGAACTTTAACTTGAAGCGGGTATCAGACAGCTATGGCATTCAACAGAACAGGGCGCGGCGCGAGCGCGCCGGTATTCACGGGCATTTTCATGGTCTGCCTCGGCTTGCTCGGTTACGCCCTGGTACTGCAGCACCTGGACGGGCTCGATCCCTGCCCGTGGTGCGTGGTGCAAAGGCTGGGGTTTATCGGCGTCGCGACAGTGTCCCTGATCGCCGCCCTGCACCGGCCGGGTGCCGTCGGAACGGCCGTTTATGCTTTTTTCGGCGCTCTGGTTGCGGCCGCCGGTGCCGCCGCGGCCGGTTACCACATCTGGATCCAGAGCAGCCCCGAGCGCGCATTGTCCTGCGCTGGTTCGCCGGTCGAGCGTTTCCTTGATGCATCAAAAATCGGCAAGATGATTCCGCCGCTGCTGCAATACGACGGCCTGTGCACCATCAAGCCATGGAAGTTCCTGACGCTGTCGATTCCGGAGTGGTCGCTGGTGTGGTTCGTGATCCTGCTCGTGACCCTGATCGCCACGCCTTTCCTGTTCCGCAAGTGATTTGCCGGGAACGGCGCCTAGCTTGATCACAACTTTATCGATGCCATGAGCACGCTTTCACAAAAAATCTCCCAGCGACTTGCCAGGGATATTGTCGATGGTCTGCTGAAGCCGGGCGCAAAACTCGAGGAGATCGTCCTGGCCAAGCGTTTCAAGGTTTCGCGCAGCCCGGTTCGAGACGCGTTGCGCGAACTTGCCGCAACCGGGCTGATAGAGTCGCAGCCACGCCGGGGGTTTTCCGTGGCGACCATCGATCTTGCCGGTCTGCTAGACCTGTTTGAGGCGGCCAGCGAGGTCGAGGGGCTTTGCGCCAAGCTATGTGCCTTGCGTGCGGGGATGGCGGAAAAGAAGCAGATCGAACTTGTTCACAGCCGCGCCAGGAAGGCGGTTCTGGATGGCGATGCGGATAGCTACGCGGACCTCAACGAAAGCTTCCACCAGTCTATCTACATCGGTGCGCGAAACCGTAACCTGCATGCCCTTGCGGCAAACCTGCGGCAGCGGCTCGAGCCTTTCCGGTCCCAGGAATTTTTCAATACCGGCGACCGGCTGCAGACTTCTGTGGCTGAGCACGAGGTCATCACCAAAGCCATACTTCGCGCTGATGCCGGCGCGGCTTTCGATGCCATGTGCGCGCACACGGCGAGCAGCGCAACCAATGTCATCGAGTATTTCGAAAAGCAGCATGGCGGCGGGACGGCCGGCAATTCAGGCCCGCCGACTGACGAGCGTGTGCTGTTGCGCGGTGCGGGCCCGGCAAGAAAAAACAAGGCAGGCAAAGCGCGTACTGCGATGCGCGGCACGCGCAGCTAGGCCGGCCCGGCATGCGCCGGGAACACCATCATGCAGCCTTCCGGTGCGGTCGGAGCGTCGGCCGCGCTCCTTTTTGCAGCATCGCTATTTACAGCGCACAACCAAAGGGCGCAATCCCTGTGCGACTTCATGTATACACAGAAAAAAGCTTGCATACATGAAAAAATGCCGTTAAATTTCTTCTGTCCCATAACCGCCGAAGAAGATAACTATGACCTGGTTCGCACTCGCCACCTATAAAAGCAGGGGAGTAACTGTTCCCGCCGTCGTCGTTGAAGGCAAACTCTACGACCTGAAGACAGCCGCCAAGGCGGCAAAGGTCACCGGCATGAAGGCCGAGTGGTTCACCGGTGGCGTCGAGGCCATCATGAGCGACTGGAGGGCGGCCGGCCCGGCGCTGCGCAAGGCGGGCCCGGCCATTGCGAAACTTGCGGCTTCAGGCAAGCTAAAGGCGGTTGGGGCCGGCGACAAGATCGCAGTGGCGCCCTATCGCCCGGCGCGCATATTCTGCGCCGCATCCAACTTTATAGAGCATGCCAACGAGATGACGACCGTGCTCGCGGCGAAGAGCGACAGCAAACCCTACATGTTCCTGAAGCTGCAAAACACGGTCATCGGCCCGCGGGAAACGGTGCGCAAACCGGCCGAAACCGAGATGCTCGACTGGGAGGTGGAACTGGCGGCGGTGATCGGCAAGCGAGCGCGCCGTGTCTCGGTGGACAAGGCCCTCGAGTACGTCGCCGGTTACTCGATTGTCAACGACGTGTCCGCGCGGGACCTCAACATGCGCACCGACTATCCGTTCAAGTTCGACTGGTTCCAGGGCAAATGCCACGACACCTTTGCGCCTTTCGGGCCGTGGATTGTGCCCTCCTGGCTGATCAAGGACCCGCAGGAACTGCGCATGCAACTTACGGTGAACGGCAAGAGCATGCAGGACGATTCCACCAAGAACATGATCTGGACGGTGCGCGAGCAGATCGCCTACCTGTCGACCATAGTCACCCTTGAGCCCGGCGATGTCATCGCCACGGGCACTCCGGCCGGCGTCGGCATGGGGCGCGGGATTTACCTCAAGAACGGCGACGTGATGGAGGCCTCGCTTGAGAAAATCGGGTCCCTGCGCAATCCGGTGGCTGCTGAAAAGATCTGACCGTCCATTTTCTATTCGGGAGAAAGTAATGAACCGTAGCCTTGCTGGATTTGTCGCGTCGTTGGTGGCTGGTTTGGGCTTTTTGGCAGGCCATGCGCTCGCCCAGGAAAAGGTCACCTACAACATGGCCTGGTTGCCGCAGGGCAGTTCGATCGGTGTGATCGTTGCGCAGGAGCGGGGCTGGTTCAAGGAAGCGGGCATGGAGGTGAACATCGTCCGTGGCTACGGCGGCAACCGTACTGCGAACGAACTGGATCAGGGCCAGTTCGAGTTTGGTTATG
>JANXRV010000023.1:0-2138 GCA_025356665.1 Pseudomonadota bacterium | reverse complement strand
CAGCAGCCGCGTCCAGGCCACTTCGGGCAGCTGCAACTGCGCGCCCATGATTGAGCGCATCAGGTTGCGCCGGACCGTCCTGTGACGCCAATAGCCAAATGGAATATTGAACCTCGAGCCAGTGGGGTCACCACACTGGTGCGCCGGTGGTCGGTGTGGTGCGCGCGTTTCCCTGCGCCGGGTGCTGCGCTAGTATCGACGCACCCTCTTTCCTCTCCCAAGGCAAGCACATGAACACCGCTTTTCGCGTCTTTGCTTTTCTCGCGGCACTGCTCGCCGCACTCCCGGTCGCGGCGCAGTACCCGGCCAAGCCCATCCGCCTGGTCGTGCCCTTCCCGCCGGGCGGGGCCACCGACATTGTCGCGCGCGTGGTGGCCGACAAACTGACCCAGGCGATGGGACAGCCGGTCAGCGTCGAGAACCGCCCGGGCGCGGGCGGCACCATAGGCTCGGATCTCGTGGCCAAGGCCACGCCCGACGGTTACACGCTGTTGATGGCGACCACCAGCACGCACGCCGTGGCGCCGGCGCTGTACGCGAAGCTGCCTTACGATGCGCTCAGGGATTTCACGCCGGTCGCCAATGTCGCGTCCTCGCCGCTGATTCTGGTGGTCAGTTCAAGCCTGCCCGTCAGCAACGTAAAGGAACTGGCGGCTTACGCCAAAGCCAATCCGGGCAGGCTGTCCTATGCGTCTTCAGGCAACGGCACGGTCAATCACCTGACCGGCGAAATGCTCAAGACTGCGATCGGCGCCGACCTCGTGCACGTGCCCTACAAGGGCAGCGCGCTGGCCTTTCCCGACGTGATGGAAGGCCGCGTGCCGTTGATGTTCGACTATGCCATTTCAATGCTGCCGCAAATCAAGACCGGAAAGATGCGCGCGCTTGCCGTCACCAGCCTCAAACGCACGGCCACCCTGCCTGATATTCCGACCATGGACGCCTCCGGCCTGCCCGGATTCGAGTCCATCCTGTGGCTGGGCCTGTTCGCGCCGCCCGCCACGCCGCGCGACATCGTCGCCAAGGTCAACGCCGAGGTGGCGAAACTTTTGCAGCTTGCCGATGTCAGGGATAAGTTCGCCCAGCAGGGTGCCGACCCGGTGGGCGGCAGCCCCGAGCAGTTTGCCGCGTTGATTCGCGCCGATATCGCAAAATGGGGCAAAATCGTGAAAGATTCCGGGGCCAAAGCCGACTAACAAGCGGATCTTCCCCGTAAAAGGAGCCGCAAATGGACACCAAGACCGCGACAAAAATCGTCAAAGCCGACGCCGACTGGAAAAAAGAACTCACGCCCGAGCAGTTTGAGGTGGCACGCAAGCACGGCACCGAACGCGCCTTTACCGGCGAATTCTGGGACACCAAGGATGCCGGCGTGTACCGCTGCGTCTGCTGCGGCACCGAACTGTTCAGCTCGGACCACAAGTTCGACTCGGGCAGCGGCTGGCCGAGCTACTGGCAGCCGGTAAGCTCCGGTAATGTCGAAACCACCGTCGACCGCAGCCATTTCATGACCCGCACCGAAGTGCATTGCGCGTCCTGCGAGGCCCACCTGGGGCATATTTTCGAGGACGGCCCCAAGCCGACCGGGCTGCGCTACTGCATCAACTCAGCCTCGCTCAAGTTCGATAAAAAAAGCGGATAAGCGGCGCTTTCCAGCCGAGCAATGGTCGCCCCGCCCCGGCGTGGCGACCGGCTATAATGTGCGCCCATGAAATTCCTATTTGACCTGTTCCCGGTAATCCTGTTTTTCATCGCCTTCAAGTTCGCCGGCATCTACGCGGCAACGGGGGTGGCCATTGCCGCCACCTTCGGCCAGGTCGGCTGGCTCAAGATGCGCGGAAAAAAGGTCGAACCCATGCTGTGGGTGAGCCTCGGGATCATCGTCGTGTTCGGCGGCGCCACACTGTTGCTGCACGACGAGACTTTCATCAAGTGGAAGCCCACCGTGCTCTACTGGATGTTCGCGCTGACGCTGGGTGTCGGCCAGGCGTTTTTCCGGCGCAACCTGATGCGCTCAATCATGGGCGCGCAGTTGCAGCTGCCCGAAGTGGCCTGGACGCGGCTGCTGTGGAGTTGGGCGGGCTTTTTTGCCGTCATGGGCGTGCTCAACCTGTATATCGCCTTCAATTACTCGACCG
>JANXRV010000040.1:0-11010 GCA_025356665.1 Pseudomonadota bacterium | reverse complement strand
CCCAGAGTGCTTATCAACCTTGCCAATTCCCTCGTCCTCATTTCGCGTCTCCTGGTCCAGCGCCTCTGCGCCACAAGGCCAGTTTCCGCCCCCACAGGCTCACCAGATGAGCCACCAACATTATTCGCTATATGAGCCTTTTTTTATCATATTTTACTCGAAGGGCCGCTCTTACGAACCGATCGAACTACCCTCGCCCCGTCTGACGAATACTTCGCTCATTTTGCAGGTCTCGTCGATGCATGCAAAAAAATATCAAGAATTTAGCTGATAATTATGGGGCATATTTCTGACCATGTAGCGGCTCCTTATAATAAAAGCCCGGCGAGTATCACGATATTTCCTCAACATGTTTAGTAGGCAAGCCGAAAGCACATGAGATGAAACCTGAGTTCGACAACTTTGCCGACGAATACAACGCAATCAATGACCGTGCTGCGATACGCGCGACCGGCTACCCGCTCGAGTATTTTACAAACTACAAAGTTGATGATATTTGCCGGGAAATAAATATCAACAGATTGCGGCCGGATACATTTCTCGATTTTGGCTGCGGCATCGGGAATACCCTTAAATCGCTATCCTCGCGCGCTCTCGGTTTGAAGTTATTCGGAGCCGAGGTTTCCGCCGCTAGCGTGGGCATCGCCAAAGGACTGAATTTACCCGCGGATATAGCCTTGATCGATTCGGCGCTGCCGTTTGAAGAACGGCACTTCGGCTTTACCTTTGCCTCCTGCGTTTTCCACCACATTCCGGAGTCTGAGCAGCAAAAATGGGCCGATGAGCTGTTTCTGGTCACGGACAGCGGTGGCACGGTGATGATTTACGAGCACAATCCGCTGAATCCGGTCACCCGGCATGTCTTCGCCAACTCCCCTTTTGAAGCCAACGCCAAAAATGCTCACCCCTGCCCGCTTGAAAGCGCTGTTGCGACAGGCTGGGTTTCTCGACCTTAAGGTGAACTATCGCGTGTTTTTTCCCCAGGGCCTTGCGCTCGCTTTTGTTCGCCGAGCGCTCGCTAAGCTGGTTGCCCCTTGGTGCGCAGTTTTACGTCATCGGAAAAAAAATAAGCCTGCCGCAAACGGGCAGGCCCTCGCCCAGCTAGGGCGCGAACGCCCGCGCAGATTGGGCTGGTCCGGCACGGGCAAAATTTTTTGTGCCTATCGATCCCGGCTGAAATGCCAGATTCGCGGCGTTGCCGAGCAAAAAGTCCCTTATAATTTAGAACTTATGAAGTTCGCACCGAAAATCGCTTTATTTGCCGACTTTGCCCTTATCCGGAGAACGCGACGGACGCCGGCGGGACGATAAAAATGGCGTGTCGATTGCCCAGGTAGAAAACCGCGCGAATATATGAACATATTAGTTACGGGAGCGGATGGATTCATAGGCTCCCACCTCACTGAGGCCCTGGTCCGGGCCGGGCACGATGTGCGCGCGTTTGTGTTGTACAACTCCTTCAGTTCCTGGGGCTGGCTGGATCGTTGTGCTGCCGATGTAAAAGGACGGTTCGAGGTATTTGCCGGAGATGTGCGCGATCCGAACGGCGTGCGCGCGGCAATGAAGGGGTGCGATGCGGTGCTGCACCTAGCGGCCCTGGTTGCCATTCCATACTCGTACCACTCGCCCGACACCTACGTCGACACCAACATCAAGGGCACCCTGAATATCGTGCAGGCGGCGCGTGACCTCGGCGTGGGCAAGGTGGTGCATACCTCAACCAGCGAGGTCTATGGCACGGCACGCTTTGTGCCGATTACCGAGGACCACCCCCTACAAGGCCAATCGCCCTACTCGGCCAGCAAGATCGGCGCAGACCAGATCGCGATGTCTTTTTATACCTCGTTCGGCACCCCGGTCGCCATCTTGCGCCCGTTCAACACCTATGGCCCGCGCCAGTCGGCGAGGGCGGTGATCCCCACCATCATTACCCAGCTGGCCAGCGGCCAGCGACAAATCAAGCTGGGCGCGGTAAGCCCGACCCGCGACTTCAGTTACGTTTCCGATACCGTCGCAGGCTTCATGGCCCAGCTGCGCACTGACCGCGGGGTCGGTGAAGTCATCAACATCGGCAGCAATTTCGAAATTTCGGTGGGCGACACCGCCCGTGCCATCGCCGAAGTGATGGGCGTGGAAATCGACATCGTCACCGACGAGCAACGGTTGCGACCCGAGAAAAGCGAGGTGGAGCGCTTGTGGGCGGACAACACAAAAGCGCGCGAGTGCATGGACTGGCAGCCGCAGTACGGCGGCCTGCAGGGGTTCCGCCGCGGCCTCGCCGCAACAGTGGAATGGTTCCGCCAGGCGGAGAATCGCGCGGGCTACAAGGCGGATATCTACAATGTCTAGGCGCGCGGTCATTCTGGCCGGTGGACAAGGCACGCGCCTACGGCCTTATACCGTTGTGCTGCCCAAGCCCCTGATGCCGATCGGCGAATTCCCCATCCTTGAGGTGATCGTCAAGCAGCTGGCGGCTGCCGGCTTCAGCCGCATCACCATGGCGGTCAATCATCAGGCCGAAATCATCAAGGCCTTTTTCATGGACGGCAGCAAGTGGGGTGTCGCGATCGACTATTCCCTGGAGGACAAGCCGCTTGGCACCATGGCCCCCCTCAAGCTGGTGAAGGACCTGCCGGATGATTTTCTAGTCATGAACGGGGACATACTTACCGACCTTGACTATGCCGAGTTTCATGACACGCATGTCAAAGAGAAACGCCTGTTCACCATCTCGTCGTTTGTGCGCGAACAACTGGTCGACTACGGCGTGCTGGAAACCAGCGATGGCCGCCTTCTTGGCCTGCGTGAAAAACCGCGCATGAATTATGAAGTCAGCATGGGCGTGTACATGATGTCCCGCCGCACGCTCGACGAGATCCCGGCAGATACCGCATTCGGCTTCGACAACCTGATGCACGCACTGGTCGCCGGGAAAAAACATGTCGCAGTGCGCAGGTTTTCCGGTTACTGGCTGGATATCGGCCGACCGGATGACTACGCCCAGGCAATCGACGAGTTCGACAGCATGCGCGCACGGTTCATTGGCGCCTAGATGATGCGCATTCTCGTGACCGGGTCCGGCGGGTTTATAGGGCGCCGCCTGTTGCAAGTCTTGAAAAAAGTCGGCCACACGCCGCTTGAACTGGCCCGGAATGACGGCGACATCGCCGATCCTGCGACCTTGCGGCGCCTTGAAGGACTGGAAATTGACTTCGTATTTCACCTTGCCGGGCGCACCTTTGTGCCCGATGCCTGGCGCGAGCCGGCCGAGTTCCAGCGGGTGAACGTGACCGGCACGCTGAACGTGCTGGAGCTGTGCCGCGCCAGAAAAATTCCCCTCACCTACGTCAGTGCTTACCTCTACGGCATTCCCGCGTCGCTGCCGGTCCGGGAGACCGATCCGATCGCGCCGAACAATCCCTACGCCCTTTCGAAGTTCCTGGCCGAGTCCGCCTGCCGCTTTTACGGCGATTACCTGAACGTGCCGGTGACCATAATCCGGCCCTTCAATATCTTCGGCCCGGGGCAAAAGGCGCATTTCTTGATCCCGGAAATCATTGCGCACGTAAAAGCTGGTCAGCCCATCATCCTCAAGGATCTCTCACCGCGCCGGGATTACCTTTACCTTGACGACCTCACCGATGCGTTGGTCCGCACACTTGAACCCCAGCCTGGCTGCCGGGTCTTTAACATAGGGTCCGGGCAGTCGCTCAGCGTTGCGCAAATCGTCGATGTTATCCAGTCAGTCGCGGGAACCACGCTACCCGTCACCGACAACAACACGCCTCGAAAAAATGAAATTTCTGATGTCTACGCAGATATTAGCGAAGCCGCTCAAGGCCTGCGCTGGCAGCCCCAGCGCAGCTTCAAGCAAGGCATCGAACAACTGATGCGAATGGAGAGCGAATTACATGAATGACCGTTATGTCCCCATCAACAAGGGTAACTATTCGATGGACTCCGCCGAACGTGAGGCGCAGTTCGAAAAATATCGCGGCGAAGGCTGGGATGCCGAGTACCACGATTACCGAGAAAAATGGACATCACTTGCAACGACGCAAACCGTGTCCGATTACCCGTTACTCGTGGATCTTGAGCTCGCGTCGATCTGCAACTTGACCTGTCCGATGTGCTACACCATCACCGACGAATTCAAGTCGCGGGTGAACTCGACCCGAATGGATTTTGATTTATACAAACGGATCATCGACGAAATCGGCGGCAAGGTGCCCGCCCTTCGCTTGAGCCTGCGCGGCGAGGCCACGTTGCACACCAAGTTTGCCGCCTGCATCGCCTATGCGAAGGAGCGCGGCATCAAGGAAGTGTCCACGCTGACCCATGGCGGCAAACTGACCCTGCCCTACTTCGAAAAAATCGCCAAGGCCGGCATCGACTGGATCACCATTTCCGCCGACGGGGTTGGTGAAGCCTATGAAAAAATCCGCAAACCGCTCAAGTTTGACGACCTGCTGAACAAGCTCAAGGCAATCAAGCAATACAAGGACGAACACGGCCTGCATAGACCCGTTATCAAGGTCCAGGGTATCTGGCCGGCCATCTGCGAAGACCCGCAGCGTTACTACGACACATTTGCGCCTTTGGTCGATCTGGTGGCATTCAATCCGCTGATCGACTATCTGGGCAACGACAGGCATATTGATTACCTGGAAAACTTTACCTGCCCGCAGCAATATCAAAGGCTGGTCATCGGCGCGGACGGCCTGGTAATGAAATGCTCGAACGACGAAGAAAACCGCGAAGTAATCGGCGACATCAACAAACAAAGCGTGCACGAAATCTGGCATGGCGAGGCAATGCAAAAAGTACGCGACATGCACAAAAAATCAAAAGGCTTTATGGATAGCGCGGTGTGCAGGAAATGCTATCTCCCACGCAAAACACAGGATGAAGAGGCCCACGTCGGGGCAAGGACTTTTACAGTAAGAAACTATGTGCACCGAATTCAAGTGGTGGGGAAATAGCCGAATATGCAAACGCTTGGATTGGACATTGCCTCTTATCGCGATCGCGGAGGAGTGATTCAGAAATTAGTCACCACGTATAAACTTGCCCGGCATTTCACCTTAGCCGGTCGCGGAAATGTGATCAAGCATAATGCAGAGTTTTGGGTAACCGATGGGGCTGTGCTAGAAATTGGAAATCGTTGCACGATTCAAAATTATGCTTTTTTCCAACTTACAAAACCCAATCCAAAGGTAATTATCGGCAACGATACTGTTATAGGAAGGCATTGCATGATTACCGCAAAGCACTTGATACGTATCGGAAACAACGTGTTGATGGGAGCCTACGTACAGGTAATTGACCATAATCACGGAATAAAAAGACAAACTGTCGTAAGAGAACAAGTCGCCGAAATTGGCGAAGTTATTATTGAAGATGATGTTTGGATTGGTGCAGGAGCAAAAATACTCTCCGGCGTGTCTATCGGTAATGGTGCTGTCATTGGCGCGAATGCGGTCGTAACTTGTGACATACCTCCGTACGCGATTGCTGTCGGAGTGCCTGCTCGCGTAATTCGATACAGGGATTAAAATGTTCGCTAGATACTCACAAGACTACTGTTACATCATTGCGGAAATTGGTGGAAATTTTACCACCTACGAACAAGCGGTACGATTAGTCGATGCAGCGACAGATTGCCGTGTTGATGCCGTCAAACTGCAGACTTATCGAGCCGATACGATTGCCAGCAAAAAAGCCATTTTCGACATGGAGAACACCGGCGTGACGTCGCAACATGCCTTGTTCAAGAAATACGAAGTCGATGAAGACCTTCACCGCAGGGTATTCGCCTACGCATCAACCAAGGGGATCGACTGGTTTTCCACCCCGTCTCACGAGAGCGACGTTGATATGCTGGAACGTCTGGGGGTGGGCGTGCATAAAATTGGCTCGGATGACGCCGTCAACCTGCCCTACCTGCGCAATGTCGCCCGGCTCGGAAAACCCATTATTCTTTCCACCGGCATGTGCACCCTGGACGAAGTCAGGGAATCAGTGGCCGCGATCCTCGGCGAGGGAAACGAGAGGCTGATACTGCTGCATGCCATCACCAGCTACCCCACCCACGCCCCCAACGTCAACCTGCGGGCGATGCAGACCATGATGGCAGCCTTCCCTCAACTCGATGTCGGTTACTCGGACCATACGCTGTCGCCGGTGGCGTGCCTAGCCGCTGCTGCGATGGGCGCACGCGTGCTGGAGCGGCATTTCACCTACGACAAAAAGGCCGATGGTCCCGACCACATGCTGTCGGCCGACCCGGCCGAAATGAAATGGCTGGTCGATGCCGTGCGCACATTCGAGGTGATGCGCGGCAGCGGCATCAAGCAACCGGCCGAAAGCGAAACAACCACGCGCATCAACAACCGGAAAAGCGTGGTGCTCACGCGAGCCGTCCAAGCAGGTGAACGATTGTCCCCGGAACACTTGGCTATCAAACGTCCCGGCTATGGCATCCCGCCCAAGGACCTGGAAAAACTTGTCGGGCGCCAGGTTCTGAAGGCAATGGATGCCGACGCAGTGCTCAACTGGGAAGATTTAGGCTGAATACCGGCGTCATCATACAAGCCCGCATGGGCTCCTCCCGCCTTCCTGGAAAGGTGTTGCGTCGCGTCGGACATAGGCCTTTGCTGGGACATGTCCTGGGACGACTGGAACAATCGAAGCAGGCCATTGAAATTGTTGTTGCGACCAGCACGCAGCATCAGGATGACGCCATCGTCGCGTTTTGCGAAACCCAGCAGGTGCATTGCTTCAGGGGCAGCGAAGCCGACGTGCTTGACCGCTACTACCAATGCGCACAGCAGTTTCGCTTTGCACATGTGGTTCGACTGACTGCGGACAATCCGTTTACCGACATTGTGGAACTCGACCGGCTGATTGCATTACACAGATCGAATGGAAATGCGTTCACGCATTCGTTTGGAACGTTGCCACTAGGCGTGGGGGCGGAAATATTCTCCCTCTCGGCCCTTGAGAAGAGTTGGCGCGAGGGTCTCGCATCACATCACCGCGAACATGTAGATGAATATTTACTGGAACATCCGGACAAATTCAAGACAGGAATACTCGACATCCCGACTCCCAAAGTAAAACCCGAATTGAGGCTGACGGTCGATACCGAAGACGACTGGCGGCTGGCTGACAGCCTGGCACGGCAAGCCGGCCATGAATGGCTGACGACCGAAAGGATCATCGCGTTGTGTTCGCCCTCTGCATAGAAGCGTCGCATCAACGGGGCATGGGACATTTGTTCCGTATGCTTAATTTTTCCGGCACCCTCGCCGAACGAAACATCCCCTTCCGCATGTTCGTCAATCCGTATGAAGTATCCGAGGCCTTACTGGTGCACCGCCACATCCCGTTTGAGACTGTGGACCTGGCCGCGCAAAATGATTGGCAGTCTGCATTGATCCGCAAGCATGGCATCAAGTTTTGGGTGGATGACCGCCTTGATACCGATGCGCAACACGCCGCCAAAATCAGCCAATGCGGCATTGCGCGCGTTACGTTCGATGACCGCGGTTCAGGCGCGGCATCGGCCGACCTGAATATTGCGGCACTGGCCTTCGATGCGTCCGAGTCATTGCCGGGGAAAAGAGTACTGCGCGGACCGCGCTTTCTGGTGCTCAATCGCGACATCGCGCACTATCGCCGATTGCGCACTACGGAAAGCAGTATCGTGGTCACTCTCGGCGGCAGCGACACATACGGCGTCACGATAACCATCGTGCGCATGCTCAAAGCCGCAGGGCATCACGCGACGGTAATCGTAGGTCCGGGGTTTGAGCACCAGGCCGAACTAAATGCGGTACTGAATGACGATTTTGTGCTCAAGCGCGGTGTGCCCTCACTGATTGAAGAATTCAGCCATCATGGGCTTGCCATTACTGGCGGGGGAATAACACCCTTTGAAGCGAATGCGTCCGGCTTACCCTGCATCGTCATAGCCAACGAAGAGTTCGAAATTCCGGTTGGGCGAGGAATCGCCAGCCTGGGGGGCGCATACTTCGCCGGACATTTCAAAACGCTTGATCAACGTATCTTCGACAAGGAATGGCCGATTCAAGAAATGAGCGCGCAAGCGATAGCGCACATCGATTTAATGGGCGCAGACAGAGTTGCGGATGCAATTGAGAGTTTTCTTTGAAAACTGCTGTCATTCACCAACCCGATTTCCTGCCTTACCTAGGTTTTTTCCAGCGGCTTCTGAGGGCAGATATTTTCATTGTTTTGGACCACGTCCAGTTCGTGCACAGCAACAGGGGTTGGACGCATAGAGACAAAATAAAAACAGCATATGGCGAACGCTGGCTGACCGTCAGCGTGAAAAAAGCACCGCGGGATACTGCGATAAACAAAATAGAATTGTCTAACGGTTTCTGGCGCGAACAGAATCTGAATCTGATCCGTGAAAACTATCGCAACACGCCTTATTTTTCAGAGCTGTTCCCCAGAGTCGAAGCGCTATACGCATCGCCAGTTACCTTGTTGTGGGAGTTCAACATGAACTCCATAAAATTACTGCTGGAATGGTTTGCCATAGACTTGCCCATTATCTTCGCAAGCACCTTGCAGCCAGAAGGGCATAAAAACGAATTACTGGTCGATTTGTTGAAAAAGGCGGGGGCGGACCGGTATCTCTCCGGAACAGGGGCAAGAGATTATTTTGTGCCAGAGCCATTCCTGAATGCCGCGATCGAAGTAGAGTGGCAGGAGTTTCAGCATCCGGCTTATCCTCAACAATTCGGGGACTTCATCCCCTTTCTGAGCAGTATCGATTTACTTTTCAATTGTGGCGCAGAGCATGCGCGACAACTTTTGAGGAATAGTTGAATGAATATCCTGGCCATTGGCGCACACTTTGATGACGTGGAACTGGGCTGCGGCGGCGCCTTGGCAAAACACGCCGAAAACGGGGACATCGTCTATGTCTTTGTTGCCACGGTTTCCGGCTTCAGCGATCACAACGCACAAGCCGTGCGCTCCAACGACACAGCCTTGCTCGAAGCCCGGGACGCGATGAAGCTAATCGGCACAAAGGAAATGATCTGCGGCCAATTCAAAACGCTTGACGTCGAGTTCGTGGACGAACTGAACGTGCAGATCCTGCGCATTGTGCAAGACAAAAAAATAGACCTGGTCTACACCCACTGGACCGGCGATATTCACCACGACCATCAGGCGGTCGCGCGCGCGTCACTGCACAGCTGCCGCCATGTGCCGCGCCTGCTCATGTACCGGAGCAACTGGTACCACTCCACCCAGGATTTCCGCGGGAATTTTTATGTGGACATCACCGACTTCTGGAACACCAAGGAGCAGGCAATCCGCGCCCACGTGTCCGAAGTTGACCGCACGGGCAACAAATGGATCAGCTTTTTCCGCAACGAGGCGGAAAATGCCGGGCAAAAAATTGGCGTAGCCATGGCCGAGGTCTTTGAAGTGGTCAAATATCTCGACTCAAAATGAGCTTGTTGCACCGGCTTTCCCGGATAACATTCAGCAACCCGGATCCCAACGCGATCGTCATCCTGTACTCTGCTGACGATTGGATCAGGCGATTGATTCTTGGCGACCTAAAAGCCACGACCCTGCCGCTGTACCACGAACGAGTCCACGTCACACCGACGTTGGCGCTTCGCCTGCTGCGCCGTCTGGGGCGCATAGAATGGCGCCTGGGCAAAGGAGAGGCTTATTTCAAAAGCCTTCTCCGGCAGCTTTACGCCCAGTACATCCTGGCCTGTCTTGACCAGATCGGGGCGAAGGTCGTGTTAACCATAGTCGACAATTCGAGCCTGTTTCAATACTTGAACCGGCTGGACGAAAAAAGAACTTACTTCACAGTCCAAAACGGGGCACGCACGCTTTTTTGCGTCAGGGATTCACTGCCCAAACCGCCGCATCCGTTTGCAAAAATCTCGATGACAAATTTTTTTTGTTTCGGGCAACGGGACGTTGATTTGTTCTCCAAACATGGCCACGCGGTGGGGCGCTATATCCCGGTGGGCAGCCTCGTGGGAGGCTATTTCCAGAGCGTTGTGGCCGGACAGGCCGAGGCACCGCAATTTGACTTGTGCCTCATTTCCCAGTGGCACGAGCATTTTTTCAGCGAAATTGCAGGTCATGAATTCGAAGCGGAAGTATCGAGGCGGGTGGCTGCAGGCATCAACGGCTTGAACCGGCTTTTGTCGCAACTTGTGGAGGAGACAGGCTTGCGCCTGGTGATCTGCCCGAGGGACGCCAACGAAGACGAATTGGCGTTCTTTGAGAGGAACTTCCGCGGGCGCGCGACGATCGCGCGACCAGATCGGGAAAATTTCTCTACCTACCGCGCAATCAAACAGAGCAAACTGGCTATTGCACTGAATTCCACGCCGCTTTTAGAAGCGTTTGCTTGGGGGCATAAAACACTTTGGTGCAATATCCCTGAAGATGAGCGTTTCGAAATGCTCGAGGCCGGGATAAGCTATTTTTCCGGCGACGACTACGCGGCGTTCAAAGCACGGGTGCTGCAAATTCTCGATATGCCGCAGGACGAATACATGCAAAAAACCGGGAAAGGTGCGCACTATATCAACAACTTTGATCCTGCCCACCCGCCCCACGAACTCATCAGAGCCGAAATCGTGAATGCGCTAGGTATTGCCAATCCCGACAAGGGCGACGCCCAGCATGATAAACACCATGCCGGCCATCTTTAAGGGCGTAATGGCCTCGCCGAAGAAAAAATGCGCCAGCAACAGTATCAGCACAAACGAAAGACTGGTCAACGGATAGCCGTGGCTCAGCGGCAGCTTGGTCATCGCCGCCATCCAGGTAATGGAGGCGAGGAATGCTGCAGCCAGCGCGCTGATAATCCAGGGGTTAAACAGCAACTGCAGCAAAAAATGGAACTTCAAATCGGGCGCTTCCGGGATACTCCCCGCTTTCAAGACCTGCCATTTGATGACAATCTGCCCGAATACCGTCAGCAGGACTGTT
>JANXRV010000161.1:0-21067 GCA_025356665.1 Pseudomonadota bacterium | reverse complement strand
CTTTCAGCACCGATATAAAGAAGACCTGGAACAATTTCTGTAGGATAGCGATCATCACGGCGAAATTTTGATATCAGAAGGAATGGATATCGTTGACTGATGACGGGAAAACCAGCTTGATTAGTATTGGTATATTGTTGTGTCAGTTGTATGTATGATATATAACAGCATATAAAAAACATCTGACTACAGATACATCATATAAACCACGATATAACCAAAACAAAACAACAAACAACAAACAACAAACAACAGGAGAACAGAATGACCAAGATCGATAACAGCGTAAAGCGCCTTGTTTCGCGCCGTACCATGCTGCGCATGGCGGCATCCGCCACCGTCGGTGCGGCCTTCGCGCCCGCCGCGGCGCTCGCGCAACAGCAGATGCGTTGCACGCCGATACCTGTGCCGGCGGAGAAAGGGCCTAGTGTATTTCTCGATTACGACCAGGCGGCGTTGGACGCCTCCTACGACCAGGTACCGTGGGCGCCCAATTTGGGGCAGTTGATGGGCCGCAGGGCGGCGAACAGTGTGCTGGCACGCCAGCGCATCGGTGCGCCGCGCCGCGTCGCCTACGGTCCGAGCGCGGTTGAACAGCTGGATATCTACGCGACCACCCGAGCCAACGCACCCGTCATGATATTCATTCACGGTGGTGCATGGCGCGGCGGCCAGTCAAAAGATTTCGCCGAACCCGCGCAGATGTTCGTGCGCGCTGGCGCGCACTATGTTGTGCCTGACTTTGTTGCCGTGGAGGCGGCGGACGGCAGCCTGCTGACCATGGCCGAACAGGTGCGTCGCGCCGTGGCCTGGGTCTATAAAAATGCAGCCAGCTTTGGCGGTGACCCCAAGCGCATTTACCTGTCCGGCCACTCCTCGGGCGCCCATCTTGGCGCTTGCGTGGTGATCACGGACTGGCAGAGGGGATTTGGCCTGCCCGCCGACACGATTAAAGGCGCACTGTTGGTTTCGGGCATGTACGATCTCAAAGCACCGAGACTCTCGGCACGCAGCTCCTACGTCAAGTTCACCGACGAGATGGAGCACGCGCTAAGCGCGCAACGTCATCTGGCATCGATCAATACTCCGCTGCTGATTGCACATGCCTCGCTGGATACCCCGGATTTCCAGCGCCAGTCACGCGACTTCGTCGAAACACTGAAAAAAGCAGGCAAGCCGGTGCAAGCCATCCGCGGCGAGGGCTACAACCACTTCGAGTTTCCCGAGACCCTGGCAAACCCGTTCGGGATACTGGGCGCCGCCGCGTTGGAACAAATGAAAATCGCCATGCCGTGAAAAATCCGACACGGTCAGCCGGCGCGCGCCCGCACACCCCATGCACCGTCGGTAGCGCGACGGCGCCGTTGCCGCGCAGACTGCCTGACGCGGCCGACGAACCGACCTGCGACGTGCGCTTTAGCAGCGAGGCGCTGTGGCCGGAATCAGCCGACCGGGCCTTCGTGCATGTCGGCGTTTTTCACAGTTACCTCGAACGCTTGACCTAGCCCGGACACCCCGGGAAGGCTACAAAGACCCGCAATCGATGCGCGAGGGCAGGCTGAAAACGTCCGCCGGACGCGGCTTTCCAGCCTGTTCCTCGAAAATTTCGCGCTCAGATTTGCAGGAAAATCTCGCCGTTCTCGACCTTCACCGCATAAGTCCTGGTGCAGCCCGTATCGGGCGCCACCGCTTCGCCCTTGTCGAGTTCGATGTTCCAGTTGTGCAGCGGGCAGGCCACCTTGCGACCAAACACGATGCCTTGCGACAGCGGGCCGCCCTTGTGTGGGCATTGGTCGGCGAGGGCGAAAATTTCGTCCTCGGCGTTGCGGAACACCGCGATATCGCATTCGTGCGCCCCGCCCGCGGGGCGCTTCACCACGCGCGCGCCAAGCTGCGGAATGTCCTCGACGCGACAGACCTTGATCCATGTTTTCGCCACCAGCGGCTCCATGACTGTGCTCATGTCAGGGTCAGGTTTCGATCAACTGATATTCGTGTTTTTCTTCGCCGTCTATGCGTTGCCGCCAGGGGTCGGGCTCGCCCTCCAGCGCAAAGCGCAACCTGGCGTACAAGGCCTTGCGGTTTGCGCCGTCCTCGACCACGCACTGCTTGACATAGTCGAGGCCGACACGCGCGACATAATGCACGGTGCGGTCAAGGTAACGGCCCTCCTCCCGGTACAGCTGCAAAAAGGCGCCGGCGTACTCGAGCACCTCCTCGCCAGTTTTTACCTTGACAAGAAACTGCGCCACCTCGGTCTTGATGCCACCGTTGCCGCCGACGCTGATCTCCCAGCCCGATTCGACGCCGACCACGCCGACATCCTTGATGCCCGACTCGGCGCAGTTGCGCGGGCATCCCGACACCGCGAGCTTGACCTTGTGCGGCGCATACATGCGCCACAAGTCTTTTTCCAGGTCTATGCCCATGCTGGTCGAGTCCTGCACGCCGAAGCGGCACCACTCCGAACCGACGCAGGTTTTCACCGTACGCAGCGCCTTGGCATAGGCGTGGCCCGAGGGCATGTCGAGGTCCTTCCACACGCCGGGCAGGTCTTCTTTCTTGACCCCCAGCAAGTCGATGCGCTGGCCGCCGGTGACCTTGACCGTGGGTATCTGGTACTTGTCCACCACGTCGGCGATACGCCGCAGCTCGGACGAATTAGTGATGCCGCCCCACATGCGCGGGATCACCGAATAAGTGCCATCCTTCTGGATGTTGGCGTGGGCGCGCTCGTTGATGTAGTGCGACTGCAAGTCGTCTTTGGCCTCGTGCGGGAAAGTCGAGATCAGGTAGTAGTTGAGCGCCGGGCGGCAGCTCGCGCAGCCGTTGGGGGTGCGCCACTCCATGAAGGCCAGCACCTCCGGAATGGTCAGCAGGCGCTGCTCGCGTATGGCCTTGCGCACTTCCTCGTGCGTGCGCTCGCTGCACGCGCAGACCGGCTTTTTACCGGTTTCCGCCGGTTGGTAGGCGCCGCCCACGGTGGATGCGAGAATTTGTTCCACCAGGCCGGTGCACGAGCCGCAGGAGCTGGAGGCCTTGGTCTGCTTGCGCACGTCATCGAGCGTGAAAAGGCCCTTTTCCTTGATCGCCCTGACGATGACGCCCTTGCACACACCGTTGCAGCCGCAGACCTCCGCGCCCTCGGCCATGGCCGCGGCCTTGCTCTGGCCCTGGTGACCACTGTTGCCTAGATGCGACTGGCCGAACATCAGGTGGTCGCGCAGTTCGTGGATGTCCTGCTTGTCGCGAAGGAGCTGCAGATACCATGAGCCGTCCACGGTGTCGCCGTACATCACGCCGCCGATGATCCTGTTGTCGCGTATCACCAGCTTCTTGTACACGCCGCCCATGGCGTCGTGCATGACGATTTCCTCGGTGCCCTCGCCGCCGGAAAAATCCCCTGCAGAAAACAGGTCGACGCCGGTGACCTTGAGCTTGGTCGAAACGATGGACCCTTCGTAGCGGCCTATGCCGAAATGCGCCAGGTGGTTGGCGCAGACGCTGGCCATGTCAAAGAGCGGCGCAACGAGGCCGTAGGCGATGCCGCGATGTGCCACGCATTCGCCAACGGCGTAGATTTTCGGGTCGTAGGTCTGCATCGTGTCGTTCACCACAATGCCGCGCTGGCAATGTATGCCAGCGGATTCCGCCAGCGCCGTGTTAGGGCGTATGCCCACGGCCATGACCACCAGGTCGGCTTCGGCTTCAGTACCGTCCTTGAATTTCACCGACGCGACACGGCCTGCTTTTCCGTCTTCGGCGTCGCCCACGAGTTCAGCGGTCTGGGTCTTGAGCCTGAACTTGAGGCCCTTGGCCTCGAGCGATTTCTGCAGCATGGTCGCAGCGGTCTGGTCGAGTTGGCGCTCCATCAGCCAGTCCATCAGGTGCACCACCGTGACGTCCATGCCGCGCAGCTTGAGGCCGTTGGCCGCCTCAAGGCCAAGCAGCCCGCCGCCGATGACCACGGCGTGCTTGTGCAGTGTGGCGGCGGCGATCATAGCGTTGGTGTCGGCGATGTCGCGGTAGCTGATCACGCCCTCGAGATTTGCGCCTGGCACCGGCAACATGAAGGGGTTGGAGCCGGTGGCGAGCAGCAGGCGGTCGTATCCGGCTTCGGTACCGTCCGCGGCGATAACTTTTTTCGCGTGCCGGTCGATTTTAGTGATGGTTTTATTGAGGTGGAGCGTGATCTTGTTGCCGGCGTACCAGTCGACATCATTCAACATGATGTCCTTGAGCGTCATTTCCCCGGCCAGCACCGGAGAGAGCAGGATGCGGTTGTAGTTGGCGTGCGGCTCGGCGCCGAACACGGTGATGTCGTAAAGGTCGGGCGCGATCTTGAGCAACTCCTCCAGCGTTCTCACGCCGGCCATGCCGTTGCCCACCATCACCAGTTTCATTTTTTTCACGGTCCGTCCTTTTTTACGCGACTGCTTTTCATGCCATCCGCTCGAGCAAGCGGGCCGGCCGGCCCCGCTCCGCGAGATTCACCACTTCACCTATGACCACGATCGCCGGGCTGCCCAGCCCCTCACGCCGCACTGCATCGTGCAGGGTGGCGAGCGTGGCGATGACTTGTCGTTGCGAAGCAAGCGTGCCCTGCTGCACCGCCGCCGCCGGCATGTCGGCGCGCATGCCCGCCGCCATCAGCGCGGTCGAAATCTCGGCAAGCTTGCCCATGCCCATGTAAATGACCAGCGTGGTGTCCGAGCGCGCCAGCGCCGCCCATTCGACCGACCGGCCGTTTTCACGCGTGTGCCCGGTGATAAAGCTCACGCCGCGCGAGCAGTCGCGGTGGGTCACCGGAATACCAATGCCGGCGGCCGCGCCTATGCCGGCGGTGATGCCGCCGACCACCTCGTGGGCGACACCGGCCGCGCGCAGCGCCAGCATCTCCTCGCCGCCGCGGCCGAACACAAACGGATCGCCGCCCTTCAAACGCACGACGATTTCTCCGCTTCGGGCGAGGCGCACCATGAGCTTCTCGATAAACGCCTGCGGTGTCGACTTGCAGCCGCCACGCTTGCCCACCTCGATCACCCGCGCCTGTGGCGCGTGGGCGAGGATGTCGCGGTTGACCAGGTCATCGAGCAGCACCACATCAGCCTCGCCGAGGGCGCGCACAGCCTTGAGCGTAAGCAGCTCCGGGTCACCGGGGCCGGCGCCGACCAGCCAGACCTTGCCGTTTTTTCCAGCCTCTTTCACGCCGCCTCGCGCATTTGTTTGTGGTACAAAAACTCCAGCAGCGAGGCGCGCAACTCCATGTAGCGCGGCGTCGTGGCGAGGGCCAGGCGCGCGCGCGGCCGCGGCAGGTCGATGGCGATAATCTCGCCTATGGTTGCCGACGGGCCGTTGGTCATCATCACCACACGGTCCGACAAGAGCACCGCCTCGTCTACATCGTGCGTGACCATCAACACGGTGCTGCCGCCGCTGTTTTCATTTGGGGCGACAATGCGGATGAGCTCGTCCTGCAGGTGCGCCCGTGTCAAGGCGTCCAGCGCGCCGAAGGGCTCGTCAAGCAGCAGCATTTTCGGTTCCATCGACAGTGCGCGGGCGATGCCGACGCGCTGCTTCATGCCACCGGATATTTCGTGCGGGTATTTGTGCGCGGCATGGTCCAGGTGCACCAGGGCCATGGCCTTGTTGGTACGCTCCTTCATCTGCGCCTTGCTCTCGCTGGCGGCGAACACGCGTTCGACGGCGAGGTGGACGTTCTCAAAGCAGGTCAGCCAGGGCAGCAGCGAGTGGTTCTGGAACACCACGCCGCGGTCCGGCCCCGGCCCCTTGATCTCGCGCTCGGCCAGCAGCAGCGTGCCCTCGGTGGCGCGGTTGAGGCCGGCGACGATATTGAGCAGCGTCGATTTGCCGCAGCCGGAGTGGCCGATCAGCGACACGAATTCCCCTGGTTTGATGTCGAGGTTGATGTCCTTGAGGGCGCAAAACGGGCCCTTCTTGGTCTCGAACACCATGCGCACGTTTTCCAACTGCAAGTAGCGCTGGTTCATGTCAGCTCCCCTGTCCGTAACTGAAGCGTTTAGCCAGCAGCACCATCGACTGCTCGAGCAGCAGGCCGACGATGCCAACAGTGAAAATGGCGATGATGATGTGCTTGACGTCAAGGTTGTTCCACTCGTCCCAGACCCAGAAGCCGATGCCCACGCCGCCGGTGAGCATCTCGGCGGCAACGATCACCAGCCAGGCCACGCCGATCGAAAGGCGCACGCCGGTGATCATGTAGGGCAGCACCGCCGGAAAGAGAATCTTGGTGAAGACCTTCCACTCGGAGAGGTTCAACACGCGCGCGACGTTGAGGTAATCCTGCGGGATCTGGCGCACACCGACCGCGGTGTTGACGATCATCGGCCACAGGCTGCAGACAAAAATCACGTAGATCGCCGCTGGATTGGCGGCCTTGAACACCATCAGACCGATGGGCAGCCAGGCAAGCGGCGACACCGGCTTGAGGATGCTGATGATGGGCGCGGTCATGTCGGACAAAAAGCGAAAGCGGCCGATCAAGAAGCCCAGGGGTATGCCCACAATCGCCGCCGCGCCAAAGCCTATGGCGACGCGCCCCAGCGAGGTGAGCACGTTCCAGCCTATGCCCTGGTCGTTCGGCCCCTTGCGATAAAACGGGTCGCTGAACACTTCCACCGCCGAATGCCAGGTCGACAGCGGGTCGGGCAGCTGGCCGCCGGTTTTTGCCAGCACCTGCCAAAGCGCCACGAACAGCGCGAAGCCGAGCAGTGGCGCGATCACCCGGGGCAGCCAGTCGGGTACCTTGGTGCGCACATAGTACGGCGGCTCCGCTGCAACTTTTTCCTCATTCATGGCAGGCTTTAGCATCGTTCCAGCCGGAGGCGTGCTTGCAGCCGCCTGCACGGCGGGCTGCGTACCAACCGGCGCCGGTTTCAGGTCTTGCACCATCACTGGCATTGCGCTCATGCGACACTCCCCCTTCTTGGCGCTTACGCGACTTTGATCTTGAAACCACCGGCGTATTTTTTTGGCTCCTTGCCATCCCAGACCACGCCGTCAATCATCTTGGAAGTGCGCATCAGATCCTTCGGCACCGCCGTCTTGGTCGCATCGGCCGCCTGTTTGTAGATATCTATGCGGTTGACCTTTTTCGCCACGGCGAGGTAATCGATTTCCTCCTTCAGCAGACCCCAGCGGCGGTGCTGTGTCATGAACCACATGCCGTCCGAAAGAAACGGATAGGTGACGTAGCCGTCGTTGTAGAACTTCATCGCATCCTTATCGTCCCAGGTCTTGCCGATGCCATTGTCGTAACGGCCAAGCATGCGCGCGAGTATCACGTCCTTGTCGGTGTTGACGTACGAGCGGTCGGCCACGGTCTCCGCGGTTTTCTGCCGGTTGGACAGCGATGCGTCTATCCACCTGCCCGCATCGATGATGGCCGCCGTCAAGGCGCGCGCGGTGTTGGGGTTTTTCGCCACCCATTCGGCGGTGGTACCGAGCACTTTTTCCGGATGGTCTTTCCAGATGCCCTGCGTCGTTTCGACGGTGAATCCGATCTTGTCGACAATGGCGCGGTTGTTCCACGGCTCGCCGACGCAAAAGCCGTCCATGTTGCCCACGCGCATGTTCGCCACCATTTGCGGTGGCGGCACGGTGATCGACTTGGTATCGGTGAAGGGGTTGATGCCATTGGCGGCGAGCCAGTAGTAAAGCCACATGGCGTGGGTGCCGGTGGGGAAGGTCTGCGCGAAGGTGTATTCGCGCTTTTCCCTGTCCATCAGCGCCTTGAGCGACGGGCCGTCCTTGACGCCTTTTTCGTTGAGCTTGGATGACAGCGTGATGGCCTGGCCGTTGTGGTTCAGGTTCATCAGGACGTTCATGTCTTTTTTCGGGCCGCCGACGCCGTTCTGCACGCCGTAGATCAGGCCGTAGAGTACGTGGGCAGCGTCAATCTCGCCGTTGACCAGTTTGTCGCGCACCGCCGCCCAGGAGGCCTCCTTGGACGGGATGATCTTGATGCCGTATTTCTTGTCGAACTCCATCACCGACGCCATCACCATTGAAGAGCAGTCGGTAAGCGGGATGAAGCCGATCTTGACCTCCTTTTTCTCCGGCGCGTCCGAACCGGCGGCCCAGGCGGCGTTGCGTACCGCATCCGGAATGAAGCTCATGATGCCTGCCGTGGCTGCTACAGCACCGGCCTGTTTGAGAAAGTCGCGGCGTTCCGCGGACGCGGCAAACGCGCCAGACCTGCCCACCTCGCCAACGCCAGCATCTGCAACCGGGGCCGCAACGTCGCTTGCAACTGCAGTCTTTTTCTCATCCATCAGGCTCTCCACAAGATATGTCCCACCTCGAATACGGGGCACACAACACAAAAACAAAAAGGCGCTCAGTCGCAACGGAATCAACCGTCTTGAGTGAACGCCCTTGTCCCGCCGCAACCGCCGTTGGCTGCGACTTCAAACCAGCTATTGCAAGCGCCGTGCCATCCACTTCCAAAAATCGTGGATTTACACAATATCAATGCGTTGCGATTGAGATACCCGTCCACTGGCCACTGACAGAGGTGCGGCCACGGCAACACCGCACTATTGCGGTGCGGCAAAAGTGCGGCGCGCACCGACTTACGTCTGAATCAGCCGAGCAGATCAGCCATGTCTATGAGTTGCTGGGCGATGTCACCAAGGCGCTTGCCCTTGTCCATGGCCATTCGGCGCAAGGCCTGGTAAGCCTCGTCCTCGCCCATGCCGCGTGATTTCATCAGGATGCCTTTGGCGCGATCGACAAGTTTGCGCTCGGACAATTTGAGATTGGCTTCGGCCAGTTCGGCGCGCAGGTTCTGGTACTGGTCAAAGCGCGCAACCGCCACTTCGACGATGGCCTTGACCCGCGCCACCTCCAGCCCGTCGACGATGTAAGCGGACACACCCGCGCGCACCGCCTCGCGTATGGTGTCGGGCGCGTCATCACTGGCAAACATGACAATGGGCCGCGGTTGGTCGCGGCTGATCATGACCACATGCTCGAGCACATCGCGGCTGGGCGATTCGGTGTCGATGATGATCGCGTCGGGATGCTCTTTCTCGACCGCGCGCAGCAACTCGAGCGAGGAAGACAGCGTCGCCACAACCTCGTAGCCGGCGCGCTCGAGTCCCTCGCGCAGCACCGCCGTGCGCTCGGGCGAATCATCAACCACCAATACCCGCATGTTCTTTGATCGACTTTGCATGTGGATACAAGTGCAATTGCCATGCCAGAAGAGCCGCATGGCACGTCCATTGCTGCATTAATTTGCACATGACCGGATTGATACGCCCCAAACCACCAATGAACGAAACAAAATCAAGCTGTTGCTACTGCGGCGTCGGCTGCGGAGTAATCATCCAAAGCGAAGGTGAGCGCATCATCGGGGTGCGCGGCGACCCCGATCACCCGGCCAATTTCGGTCGCCTGTGCACCAAGGGCGCGACGCTGCACCTCACCGCGCGCACCGACTTGCGCGCCATGCACCCGGAACTGCGGGTTTCCCGCGAAGAAACGCGCAAGCGCGTGTCCTGGGACGAAGCGCTCGATCACGCCGCCGGCAGGTTTGCGCAAATCATCCACGAGCACGGCCCGGACAGCGTGGCGTTCTACATTTCAGGACAATTGCTGACCGAGGACTACTACGTCTTCAACAAACTCGCCAAGGGCCTCATCGGCACCAATAACGTCGATACCAATTCACGCCTGTGCATGTCCAGCGCCGTCGCCGGCTATAAGGCGACACTGGGCATGGACGCCCCGCCCAATTGCTACGAAGACATAGACCACGCCGCGTGCCTGTTTATCGCCGGCTCCAACACCGCGTTTGCCCATCCCATCGTCTACCGGCGCATCGAGGATGCACGCGCCAAGAATCCGGCGCTGAAGATCATCGTCGTCGATCCGCGCCGCACCGATACCGCGGCGGCGGCCGACCTGCACCTGGCCATCGCACCCGGAACAGACATCGCGTTGTATAACGCCATGCTGCACGTGCTTCTCGCCGAAAAAATGGTCGATCGCAACTACATTGCCGCGCACACCGAGGGCTTCGAGGCGATAGAGCGCACGGCACGCGCCACCACCGTAGAGCAGGCGGCGGCGATTTGCGCTGTAAAGGCGCCCGATATCATCACCGCCGCGCGCTGGTTCGGCGCGGCCAAAGCCACGCTGTCGCTGTATTGCCAGGGCCTCAACCAGTCAAGCCACGGCACCCATAACAACGCCGCGCTGATCAACCTGCATCTTGCCACCGCGCACATCGGCCGGCCCGGCGCCGGGCCCTTTTCGCTCACCGGCCAGCCCAATGCCATGGGCGGGCGCGAGGTGGGCGGGCTGTCCAACCTGCTCTCGGCCCACCGCGACCTGGCCAACCCGGCACATCGCGCCGAGGTGGCGAAGCTGTGGGGCGTGCCCGACGTGCCGGCCAAGCCGGGCAAGACCGCGGTTGAGTTGTTCGGCGCCCTTGCCAGTGGCGAAGTGAAAGCGGTATGGATTGCCTGTACCAATCCGGCGCAGTCCATGCCGGGTCAGGACCAGGTGCGCGCCGCCCTGCAAAACGCTGATTTCGTGGTACTGCAAGAGGCCTATCGCAACACCGACACCGCGGCCTATGCCGACCTGCTGCTGCCGGCGACGAGCTGGGGTGAAAAGGAAGGTACGGTCACCAACTCCGAGCGGCGCATCACGCGAGTGCGGGCAGCGGTGCCGGCGCCAGGAGAGGCGCGTGCCGACTGGGCCATTGCCGCGGATTTTGCGCAACGCCTTGGCGCCGCGCTCGCCGCATCGTCGCCGCAGGTTTCCGGGCGCGATGCGATGAAGCTGTTTGCGTACACCAGCACCGAGGCGGTGTTCAACGAACATCGCGAATCGACGCGCGGCCGTGACCTTGATATCACCGGGCTGTCCTATGCCATGCTCGATAAAGCGGGCCCGCAGCAATGGCCGCTGCGGGAAGGCGAAACCAGCGGACGCAAGCGCCTGTACGAGAACGGCCTCTTCCCCACCCCCAGCGGCCGCGCGCGCTTTGTCGATGCCAAGCACCTGGCCGCGGCCGAATGCGCCGACGCCGACTATCCGCTGCTGCTCAACACCGGCCGCCTGCGCGACCAGTGGCACGGCATGAGCCGCACCGGCACCGTGGCGCGCCTGTTCAGCCATGCGCCCGAAGCCCTGCTCGCCATGCACCCCGCCGACATGGCGTCGCGCCGATTGGCGCACGGCGACATCGTCAAGGTGCGCAGCCGCCGCGGCGAACTTGCCGTTGGTGTCGAAGCCTCACAAGAACTCCAGCCCGGCCAGGTGTTCCTGCCGATGCATTGGGGCAGCCAGTTCATGGCCGGCGCCGGTGCCAACGCGCTGACCTCGCCGGCCTTCGATCCGTTTTCCAAGCAACCCGAGCTCAAGCTCGCCGCCGTGGCGGTGGAAAAATTCGAACTACCCTACGAGATCGTGGCGCTGGCGCGGCTAACCGGCATGGCGGGCGACCCCAGCGGCGGCCTCGCGCTGACCGCAACCCTGCAACCGCTGCTGCAGCATTTTGACTGGGCTTCGCTCGGTCTGTTCGGCCGCGATGAGGACTTTCTGGTCATGCATGCGCGTTGCGCCAAAGCCCCGGCAGCCGCGGTGCTCGCCGCCATGGACAGCGCGCTCAGGCTCGATGACAAGGACGCCCTGCTCTCTTACAGCGATGCAGCGCGCGGCATCTCGAAAAAAATACGCTTTGCCGGCGGACACATTCTCGCCGTGCGCCTGGCGGGCGAAACCCGCGCCGCCGCCTGGCTGCAGGAGGCGATGCTGGACGGGGTCGCCGCGCCCGAGTTGTGGCGCTTCGCCCTTGCGCCGCTCGCCACGCCACCCGTCGCGCGCGCGCCGCGCGGCCGCATTGTCTGCAACTGCCTCGATGTGTCGGAAAACGAAATCGCCTCCAGACTGACCCAGGGCGCGTCATTCGACGACCTGCAGGCGACGCTCAAGTGCGGCACCTCATGCGGGTCTTGCGCGCCGGAGTTGAAGCGCTTGTGCGTGGAGCGCGGGCACCGGCTGGGCGCGGCGGCGTAAGCGGGCCGCTGTCTGTGTCATTGCGAGCGCAGCGACGCAATCTCGTCGCTGACTGTCACTTGGTCGCAATGCCCCACTCTCTCTTGCAGAGCTCAGACGGCGTCGTCGCGCACCACCACGTTGCGCTTGAGCACGATGGGCGCGCCGCCCAGGCTTTTTTTGACCATCCACTGCGCCAGCGAGGCGTCGAGGTAATCGGCATGACCGGGGAACCAGCGCTGCAATTCGGCGGCAAGGCGGCGGCCTTCGGGAACGTCGCCCTCGGCAACAAGCTTGATCACTGCGTGCACCGATTTCATCACCGCGGCATGCTCATCGATATGGCAGTCCTTGGCCGGGAAATCGGTCTTTTCCATCCACACCCGCTCCTGCTCGAAATGCGTCTCGGCGTGCGCGGCAAAAGCATCAAGGCAGGCGGCGAACCCTGTGTCCTCGGCCTTGAGCATGGCGTCGACGACCTCGACAAATTCGCGGTGCGTGTCATCCATGGGCTGGTAACCGAGCAGATAAGCGTCGGTCCATTCAAATTTTGTGTCAGTGGGCATGAGACGATCAGAGATAAAGTGATTGCAGAACAGGCTGCAGGCGAGAGCATAGCACCGGCAGATTGCGCCCGCCGCTGCAAGGCGGAACCGGCATCCGCGAAGGCCCAGTCCGCGATCGCATATCGACTGGAAACCCTTTACCAGCGCGGCTTTCCAGCCACAACCGCCACTTAAATGTGTTAACGCCGCAGCAACAAGGGCAGCGCCACCACGGCGATACCGGCCGCGAGCATGGTCAGGGTGTGCAACCAGAAGAACACCGGTGCCTCGCGCCTGCGCACCGGCACGCGCCGGTAGATCACCGTTTCCCCCCAGGCCGCGGCAACAAGGGCGCACAACACCAGCATGACCCCCATGCCGGTGACAATGTCGCGCATTTGCAGCGGCAGCCAGGCCACCGCCAGCAAGGCGAGCGCGCCGGCAAACGCCAGGCCCATGCGCAGCCAGAAACCAAAGCGCGTCGTCGCGCGGCGCACCGTGTAATGCTTGCCGCCGTACTCGCCCGACAATAGACCGGTCAGTACAAAGTAAATGACAATCAGCGCACCAAGGGTCAACAACCAGGGATAGAACATGAATGCCCGCTTTATGTGCTTATGTGCTTGTGTGCTGATGTGGTCGCGGCACGAAGCGCGCATTGTGACCTATTCGGCGCCGACGAACGATTGCGTCCAACAAGCCCGCCTACCCTCTGCGGGGGAATTACACCCCGCTTATGAAGACATCGATAGTGAATGACAGACCGCCGGCATAAGGGCATCAAGCAGACCAGCGCAGCAGCATGGCTTGCATAAATTCAATCGAATACTCGAATACTCGAATACTATTGCACCTCGCACACCATCCCGCCTGAAGATCCCGCGGATTCTGGCGCGCCGGGCACGCGCAGGTTTAGGCCTGAAGATGCGAACGGATTACTCAGCGGCGTGTTGAAAAGTGAGGGTAGGGACGGCAGCGACGAGGACCCACCGCCAATCACGCTCTGAGCGCCAGTCGGTGCCGCTACGGAGCCCGGGACGGAAATGCCCGGCGCGCTTTGTCCAGCCGGCGCGCGACCACTCGCATCGCCACTATTGCTGGGGCTGGTGCCGGTGCTGGTGCCTGAACCCGAACCAGTCGTCGTGCCAGAGCCGGTAGCTGACCCGCCACCCGATCCAGTACCAGTGCCGCTCCCCGTTCCCGGCGCTGCGCCCGAAGCCGGGCTATCTGTTGTGCCTGTTGTACCAGTTGTACCTGTTGTACCGGAGGCACCGGTTGTATTCGTCGTACTCGTTGCGTCTGTTCCACCTGCCCCACCCGCTGCCGTGCCACCGCTTGCGGTCGCCCCTTGGCCACTACGCTGCTGACCGCCCTGCTGGTTCGACTGAGCCTGGGTCGGCGTTGCTCCCGCAGCCGGCGTTGCCTGGCCGCCAGTGGCATTGCCCACCGGCGCCGCCTGTTGCTGCGTCGCCTGTTTTTTCTTCTCATCAAGCTTGGGAATCACCGCCGGCGGCGTAAAGCCGATACCGGGGTCGCGCGGCAAGATGACCGGCGCCCCGGCGGCCGGCACGCGTGCAACCTGTCCCGCCGCCACTGCCAGGCTACCCTGCGGGCTCGCCGCCTCAACCGCACCAAAGCGCACCGCCACGTAGGTGCCGTTGGGCAAGGATCCGCAATTGCCCTCGCATACACGCAAGTCAAACTGGGTGCCCCGTATGCCGATAGTCGCAGTGGACGTTTTCAACAGGTACGCATCGCGGTTGCCGCGCTTGCTGATCAATCCGGTCACGGTGCGCATGCCGCCCTTGATCATGCGCATCACCAGGCTGTCCTCGGAGCGCTTCTCCTCCGTGAACGCATACGACTCCAAAAGAAGCTGCGACTCCGGCCGCAACACCATTTCACCACCATCGGTCATTTCCATGCGCACATAACTGCGCGAACCCGTGACCAGCGTATCGCCGACACCTATCCTGGTACCTGCCGCCCCGACCGTCACGCTACCGTCCACTTTTTGCACCGACACGGAACCGGACATGTGTGTGAGTGTGCCCTCCGCACGCACCAGGGTGGCGCCCAAAAAAAACCATGACGCAAGCGCAACGACGTGAATGACATGCACTTGGCACCTCATACCGGACGGCACATCAGCTGACTGCCCTTGGGCTTGTCAACCTGGACAAGTTGATCCACCGTTTTTTGCACGGTGTTGTTGGCGACAACGAAAACCAGCGGCTTGACCGCCGGCTTTTCCTCGGTCTTGGGTTTGTCTGCGCTTGATTGGGACGAGCTTGCCGTTGTGGCCGCATTACCCGAGGTCGCTGTTGTGCTTGTCGTCACCGGCTTGTCGCCGCTTGACTGGGTCGCACTGGCCGCGGTCGCCGTGGTCGCCGTAGCCTCCATTGAGCCCGACATGGCCGTTGCATCCGTCGTGCCGATACTCGCTATCGTGGCCTTGTTGACTACGGTGTCGGACTTGGTCGCCACGCCTGCTGCGGCATCGCCGGATAGGGTCGAGGCGGCTACAACACTATTCGTACTGCCCACCGAACTCGTCGACTCTATTTTCGGTGCGCTACTGCTTACCTCCGTCTGCGTCGTCAGCGCAGCGGACTGGGTTGCCGTCGCAACCACCGTCGAAACTGTAGTTGCAACCGCCGTCTGAATTGCGGCGGTGACCGAGGTATCGGTCGCCGTCGCCTTGGTGGTAGTGGTGGTGGTGGTGGTGGTCGTGGCAGAGGTGGTCAGGACCCCGGCCCCGCTGTTATTAAACACGCCACCCTGCAGAACGATACTGCTACTCCCCTGGCTCCAGGTCCCGGCATTAGAGACCGCACTTCCCGCACCAAGATAAAGATGGCCTGCGCTGTCGGTCATCTTCACGGTACCGGCGGCACTGTTCGCCCAGGTCTTGCCCAAAAGGGTGACATCACCGCTCAACGTGGTAAGGCCGTTGGTCGTAAGCGCCCCCGCCCCGGTCAGAGTGCCGCCGCTCAGCGTCGCACTATTTGTCGTGAGCGGACCGGTGATGGTTTGCGTACCGCCGTAAACTATCAGTTGATTAACAGAAGAGGCCGCACCAATGGTCGTATTGCCATTCACCTTTAAAAAAGAGGTCGGTGCGGTCACCGCCCCGACGAAGTTCGCAGTACCCGGGGCGATAACATAAAAGCCATTCCCAATGTCAGTAGTACCCAGCACCTTCAGCGATCCCGCCGATACCGTGGCCGTATAGGCCGCTCCGTAACTTACCGACGCCAGCTGGGTCGCTCCTGCACCAGAGAACTGCATATCTATGTTGGCACTCAATGGCGCAGCGATATCGATGAGGCCCGCGGCATTGGTGAATTTGGCCACGCCGGTGGCGACGGAGCTGTTAAGGTTGAGCGAACCTGCTTTTACGGTGACCCCTGCGGTGTTGAACAAAATATCGCGACCCGATGTGAGTATGAGATTGTCCAGACCCATATCAAGGCTCGCGCTGATAGTGACGTCCTTCGCCCCTATCGATGTCACATACACCGACTCGGCGGTGGCCAGGTTGGTGGTCACTGTGATGTCAGTGTTGACATCGATGTCAGCTGCGCCCGCCAGGAAGATCGCACCGTTGGCGCCAGCCGCCACGGTGGTCAATGAAATAGGTGAACCCGTTGCCTTGCTCAGCACCAGCGGATTAGCCGCCGCGCCCATTGCGCCACCCCGCGCGATAAGCGTAATGCCCGTGGCGCCGTTGGTGGTAGAGCTGATATCGGTCGTGGCGGTACCGCTGGTGATGCCACCGGAGGCGTCGATAGTCAGACTTCCCGCAGTGAGGCTACCAGCGCCAAACGCCACGTTACCGCCGCCGCTCGTAGTAAGCGTAGCGGCCGCGCCTGCCGTGATAGCACCACCCAAGCCCATATTGCCGTTGTTTGTGATGCTCAGCGCCCCGCCACCGGCCTGGCTGATTGCGCCCAAACTTAGAGTTGCCGCGGTGTTGGACAGCGTGATATCTCCGCTTGTCACGTTACTGGCGGAAAAAGAACTGACGAGGTTAGCTGCGCCCAGCACGATGCCACCGGCCGCGTTTGCACTAAGCCCTACCGCGCTGATGCGTGCGCCAACAAGCTGCGAAATCGCCCCCTTGGCGATGAGACTGACATTAGCCGATGCGCTTACAAGGCCGTTGAGTACTATCGCCGCCGGCCCGCCCACCGTACCCAGGTTGCTGACATTGATATTCGCGCCCGAGACAGTGCCAAGCGCGATGCCGGCGCTGTCGCGGCTGGCGTTGCCAACCCCATCGGACAGCGTGACAGTAACATTCGCCGTGCCCGCGCTGATGTTGGCGCCCGCCATCGCGATAGTCGCGGCACCCGCTTCGCGGTTGGCGCTCACCACCCCGTTGGCCATCGTTTCATTGGCGACCAGGGTGACGAAACCATTGAGCGTGGTGATATTGGCGTTCAACGCAATAGAACGCCCGGCCTGCAGGCTGAGCCCCCCGCCCGCAGTAATGCCGGCCGGAACCGTAATGTCTGCCCCGGCGTTTTGGGTGATGTCGTTGTTGGCCTGCAAGAAAAGCGTCGTCCCGTTGGACAGGATGCCGGTGATAGCGGCAGGCGTAACGGTCACGGTGGAAGTGTCAAATTGGAAAAACGTCTGGCCGGTTGCCAGCTCGGCAGACGGCGTGCCAATGATGATGTTTTTAGGATCGAGCAGCAGCGTTCCGGCGCGACCATTTACCGCCCCTGCGTCAACCAAGCCGGCAAAGGCAAGATCCTGCTTGCCGGAAACCTCGACCAATCCGCCGTTGCCCTCGACTGCACCCCCGCGTGCGCTTATGCGTCCCTGGAAGACCGTGCTGTTGTCCGCCCAAACAATGACCTTGCCAGCGTCACCGCTTTGCGTGGCATCGGCCCGCAGCGTTGCATCCGGCCCGACGTAGGTATGGCTGGCGTTCTGGATAGCCGGGTTCTTGCCCTGATAGTCGCCACCGACCAGGATGGTGCCGCCGCCGGTGGCGCCCATGACATCGATCGCACCGGTGACGCTCAGATCAGAACCGAGCACTTTTACCGTGCCGCCCGCGCCAGCGGCACCGGACGCATCGAGTTTGCCCGCCACCTGCACGCTGCCGCCCTCGAGCACGATCTCGCCGCCCACCAGCACCAGGCCTGTGGCGCGGATGACGCCGCTGTTATTGACCACCCGGTCTAGGGTATCGCGCGCCTGGCCGGTGGTCAGCGCAAGCTGCGCACCATAGATGCTGCCGCTGTTTTCAATGCGCGCCTTGAGCGCGGGATCGACCACGCGCGCCCGGATCAGGCCATCGCCGCTCAGGTCAACCACAACGGTGTCGCCGGCGGCCAGCGTGACGGTGGTGGCGATCAACTGCCCGGCGTTTTGCACGCTGTTGCCCACCAGCGCAATACCGCCCAGCGCACTGATCAAACCCTCGTTGCGAATGGTGCCGCTGCCCGCGCCGCTAAAACGGTAGTTGCCGGCCATGAAGTCGCTGTTGCTGATGTTCAGCGTGGTGGCCATGAGGCCGCCGACATTGACCTCGGCGCCACGGGCGAACAGCATGCCGTTGGGGTTGGTAAAAAACACCTGGCCGTTGGCATTGAGCTTGCCGTAAATCTGGCTCGCCTCATTGCCGATGATGCGGTTGAGCGCCACGGCGCTGGCGTTGGGCTGGATGAAATTGACGGTGGCCGCAGCGCCGATATTGAAGCTCTGCCAATTGAGGGCCGCGCGCTGGCTTGCCTGCTGCACGGTGAGCACGTTGGCCGTCTGGCTGATGGCGGCGCTGCCCGCCACCACGCTGCCGCCGGTGGGCAGGGCGTTGTTGTCAAGCGCCTGCACCGGTGCGCCGATGAGGGCGACCGAGACGACCAGCAGTTTGACGCATGCCACTACCGCGCGCCGCGTCTGGTGGGGATTTCGCGCACGACCGACCGTGCCGCCCGCGCGCTTGCCGCGCCCCATGGCGCTCTCGGCCACCGCCACCCAGGTGCGGGTCAGGTCATTCCAGATCAATCGGTAGACGCGGTTCACCGTTTCAAACTCACATTCGTGGAGGGATGAACCACATGACTCATGCTCATAGCCCTTTACAGCAAGGGCTGTGCCAAATAATTTTTGGCATTTTTTGCCGCTGTTTCACCGCTTTTTCACCGTTTTTTACCAATAACGCCCCATCCTGCAGGCGGCGTGGGTCGGTTGCGGCAACTGTCTGCCGCAGGCCGCGGCATGATTGCCACATGGAATGGCATTTTTTTGCCATCTGCAAAAAGCCACATTGCTGACGCGCAGCGGCGCCAGCGCAGGCGCAGACATTTTTCGCACAGCCCCTGCAGCAGTGAGACGCGCATGATTGGCGTGCCCGGGGCTTGCCCGTATGCGATCGGGAGCATTGCCGACCGCCGATTTCAAGTTCGCTATGAAGGCTGCGCTCACGCCTTGCCGCCAAAGTCAGCACGGTCGGGTCACCAACCGTAACCGACGCTAAACCACATGCGCGGTTGGGCATTGTCGGCTGCGTTGGGGGCTTCCTGCCCGGCCCAGGCAATAATGGCACTGGCGTTAAAGCCCTTGCCGATCAGCCAGTCCACGCTCACGCCGCTGTCGCTCAAACGCTTGTCGTTTTTGCTCACAGCGGCCAGCGCATCGCGCGACAGCTTGAGCCGGCCGTAGTCGGCAAACACCGACAAGGCCACTTCAGGCAGCACCTGCCAGCGCAGCGCCAGCTTGGCCAGCACGCCGCTGTCGCCGCTCGCCTCGCCGTTGGCGTAGCCTGGCATGATGGTCGGGCCGCCCAAAACCAGCTTCTCCGACGAATCAAGGTTCTTGTCCGACATCTGCCATTGCAAGTTGCCCTGCAGGCTCCAGTCGCGGTTGAGGCTCTGCTGGCGTTGCGCGTTGAGGCTGATCTTGTTGAAGCGCCCTGCCGTGCCAAGGCCGGCGGGCGGCGCGTCGGTAGCGGCCGCTGTCGGGTCAAGCGTGAGCCGCGCCGTGCGCAGCGCGAGCTCGGCGCGCGACGACCCGCCGCCCATCCATTCATCAATCGTATCGGCGCCCAATGTCATGCTCAGGCCGTGGCTTTGCTTGGCCGTCTCGGTGCCGGCGGCCCGAAAGCGGTCGAGCAGCTTGGTCCGGTCGAGCTCCATGTTCAGCTTGAGGTTGGCTGCACGGCTGCGGATGAAGGGGTAGCCCGCGCCCAAGCGCCATGAGTCGGCCTGGCCATTGGCATTGAGTGCCGCGAACGACCCACCCAGGCTGTACTCGGCGCGCGAGGCGCCGGCGATCAACCGCCAACCGGCTCCGCCAACGGGAAGCTCGCCGCGCAGGTTGTAGCTGATAAGGTTGTTGGTGTCAGTGTTCATCACGCTGGCGGTGATGCGCTCGCCCAGATGAAAGGGGCTGTTGGCGTTGACGTTCAGGCTCTGGCGCTTGCCGCCGGTGGAGGGGGAGCCGTGATTGTTGAGGTCGACGCGCCCGCTGGTCGCCTCTTCGGGTTGTTGCGCCAGCACGATGTCGGTGCTGCCCGGCTCTTCGCCCGCCTGCATGTCCAGGCTGGCGCGGCCGCCGGCAAGCTCGTTGATGAGCAGCACCTGGCGCTCCAGGACAGGCAGCGTCAGCGCCCGCCCCTTGGGCAGGCGGTCAAGATAGGCAAACAAAACATCCGGATTGACGCGGCTCTCGCCTTCAAGACGTGTCTCGCCCAGGCGGCCCTCGGTGACGGCGATCTCGATTGCACCATCTTTTATTTTTTGTGGCGGCAGGTAGCCCTGTGCCAGAAAATAGCCGGCCGCCTTGTAGGCGGCCTCGACCGCCTCGATCAGTTCACCAAAGTTGAGCGCCCGCCCGGACCAGGCCGCTACGGCGGCGCGCAGGGTCTCGTTCGACAGCGCGCTGTTGCCGCTGAATTCGAAGTGGGTGACGTTCACGCGCACATCGCCGGCGCCGGCCGGCACCGCCGGCTTTGGCTGCGCCGGACTCTGTAACGGCGGCAAAGTCACTTCAGGACGGCGCTCGGGCGCGGGGCGCGTTTCCTGCAGCACACGGCCCGCGTCAGGGATGGACTGCGCCTGCGCTAATACGGGCGCAGCACCCAACAAAGCGAGGGTGCCAATAATCCTTAGATTGAGGCTGCGTTGCGGCAAAAAAAACCGCGCCGACCTCGGATAATGTAATTCCAATTGTTAACTGTTAGCCGGGGATTGATCATGTCAACGCGTATTGTCTTATGGGAATTGGACAAACCTGTGAGGTTAAGAATACTTAATTCACATCAGTAGTGTCCGGTTAAATATCAAACAAGTTCAATTGGTTGGCGATATTTTATTGATTTTCTGGGTATTCGTGGGGCTGGAAGGCGGAAGAGATCTGTATTTTCTCGAACACCGAGACCGAAAGAATCTGCAGCAATGTGTATAGCGAGGCATTGAGTTGAAGCTCCTTCTTGACGATGGCAATGAGCACAT
>JANXRV010000157.1:0-73083 GCA_025356665.1 Pseudomonadota bacterium | reverse complement strand
TGCCACGAAATACCTCACCAACTACCTCGGATGGTTTAGAGTTCTCGATCGGTCGCCCCGCTTCAGCCCCGATCCCGCACGGTTGCTCACTCTCGCGGTCAGAGCATGAGTTCAACAACATCATTCGCTAAATGAGCCTTTCTTTTAATCGTATTTGTCAGATTGCCGAGTTACTGTCTGATGTTGGTGCGACACCGACTTAACGGGTAAATACGGCCGCTAAGGCTCGTTCTGGGTAGCTTTGCAATGAGGGAATGGTTTGCTGTCCGACGAGGTGTTTGTTTGCTTGGTATATCGCGCACTCATGGTCGCAATTAGGTAAATCTATACGACGGGTGTTTCACGTGAAACATGCGCACAATCGCGAATCTTTTTGTTCCACGTGAAACATTGGTCTGGGTAATCGAAACCGGCTAAAATTCGCCTCCTTCCCAGTTTGTTTATTGTGAGTGCCAATGCGGTTTCCAAGCCAATTCGAAGTCATCGTTATCGGCGGGGGTCACGCTGGGACAGAGGCGGCTTTGGCCGCTGCACGTGCGGGGTGTTGTACGCTACTACTGACGCACAACTTGGAAACCTTGGGCCAGATGTCCTGCAATCCGTCTATCGGCGGCATTGGAAAGGGACACCTAGTGCGAGAGGTGGACGCTCTGGGCGGTGCGATGGCGATTGCGACGGACGAAGCGGGCATCCAATTTCGCACTCTAAACTCCAGCAAGGGTCCAGCAGTTCGTGCGACACGAGCGCAAGCGGATCGTGTTCTTTACCGCAAAGCCATTAGGAAACGGCTTGAAAACCAACCCAATTTGACGCTATTCCAGCAAGGGGTAGATGATTTAATCCTGGATGGGGATCAGGTTGTTGGAGTGGTTACCCAACTGGGAATCCGGTTCACCGGCAGAACGGTAATACTTACCGCCGGAACATTTTTGGCGGGTTTGGTTCATGTGGGGCTTGCAAATTATCAGGCAGGAAGAGCGGGGGATCCACCGGCTACAAGTCTTGCTGCGCGTCTTCGAGAATTGAATCTACCTGTTGGTCGACTCAAAACTGGCACGCCGCCACGTATTGATGGGCGGACTGTCGATTTTTCCGTCATGGCGCGACAATCAGGCGATGTTCCAGAGCCTGTTTTTTCATTTATTGGAAATCGGGAGATGCATCCGGCGCAACTGCCATGCTGGGTTACGCACACCAATGAGCGCACGCACGAAATAATTCGGGGCGGGCTCGATCGATCGCCGATGTACACAGGCGTTATTGAGGGTGTCGGTCCGCGCTATTGCCCCTCAATTGAGGACAAGATTCACCGTTTTGCCAATAAGCCTAGTCACCAGATCTTTTTGGAGCCCGAGGGACTGGACACGTGGGAGATATACCCAAACGGGATCTCCACGAGTTTGCCTTTTGATGTTCAGTTAGCACTGGTTAGAAGCATTCGAGGAATGGAAAGTGCACACATATTGCGTCCAGGATATGCCATCGAGTACGACTACTTTGATCCCAGAGCATTGAAGACTTCGCTTGAAACCAAGGCGATTCGTGGACTTTTTTTTGCAGGGCAGATAAATGGTACTACAGGCTATGAAGAGGCGGCAGCGCAAGGCTTACTCGCAGGTGTAAATGCGGCGCTTCAAGTTAAGGGCAAGGATGCGTGGTGTCCGGGTCGCGATGCGGCCTATATCGGTGTCTTGGCCGATGATTTGGTTGCGCGGGGTGTGACCGAACCGTACCGAATGTTTACGAGCCGAGCCGAATATCGTTTGATGTTGCGTGAGGACAACGCCGATTTGCGGTTGACTGAACTTGGCTATCAACTTGGTTTGGTTGACGAGGTGCGTTGGCAGGCTTTTGCCCGTAAACGGGATGCCATCGCATTGGAATTGGAGCGGCTTAAGTCGACTTGGGTAAATCCCAAAACGCTACAGCTTGCAGACTCTGAGCGCATTCTTGGAAAGGGAATTGAACGGGAGTATTCCCTGGCCGACTTGCTTCGCCGACCAGAGGTTTCATATCAGGACCTAATGACGCTGCCTGGACTGACGCCGGGAGTAAATGACACCGCAGTTGCGCAGCAGGTCGAAATTCAGACGAAATATCAGGGCTATATTGATCGCCAGTATGATGAAATTGCCCGTCATGAGCATGCTGAAACCGCACGGTTGCCCCAGAATCTGGACTATCGTACGGTACATGGCCTGTCCATTGAGGTGCAGCAAAAACTCAACCAGCATAAGCCGGAAACTGTCGGACAGGCATCTCGCATTCAAGGGATGACCCCTGCGGCCATATCCTTGCTCCTAGTTCACCTTAAGCGTGGATTGAAACTTCGACATGAGCAATCAGCCGCATGAGCATATCGTCTACAAATACACCCTCAGCATTGAGCTTGCGAATGGCCCTCGCAGGGGGCTTAACGGAACTTGAGTTGTCGCTGAATGAGCAGACCCAGACACGGCTTCTCCAATATCTTGATCTGCTAGAAAAATGGAACCGCGTCTATAACTTGACGGCAATTCGCGATAAAGACCAAATGGTGAGTAACCATTTATTGGACAGTTTGGTACTGACTCCATTTGTTTGTGGTCCGCGAATTCTCGACGTTGGTAGTGGGGCTGGTTTGCCCGGCATTCCTCTTGCACTCGCCTCTCCGCAGCTCGATGTGACCCTATTGGATAGCAATCACAAAAAAGCCGCATTTTTGCGACAGGCCGTGGCGGAGTTGGCGCTTCCTAACGTGACTGTTGTTTCTGAACGAGTCGAATCGTGGCAGCCAGAACAAAAATTTGACTGCATTGTTTCTCGCGCCTTTGCAGAACTTGCCGAATTCGTCAGCCTAGCGAAACATTTGCTCGTGCCAGGCGGGTATTTTGCTGCGATGAAGGGCCTTCATCCGTATGAGGAGCTTGAGAAGTTGCCGCCCGGTTGGCGCGCGCGGGAGGTCCGTGTTCTCAAAGTTCCGGGGCTAGATGCTGCCCGCCACCTGGTTTTAATCGAAGCAAAGCAATGACTACGACTCTGGCAATAACAAATCAAAAAGGCGGGGTTGGCAAAACAACCACGACGGTGAATTTAGCCGCCGGGTTGGCCGAATCTGGACAACGTGTTTTGTTGGTTGATCTTGACCCACAAGCTAATGCAACGATGGGCAGCGGTATAGATAAGCGGGCACTTACTACGACAGTATACCAAGTATTGCTCGGTTTCTCGACTATCGAATCGGTACGGCAACGTTCGACTGCCGGGGCATATGACCTTCTACCGGCAAATCGCGATCTCGCCGGTGCTGAAATCGAGATGGTGGCGTTGGACAATCGAGAAATACGGCTCAAATCCGCGCTTGCAGCAGTCGCCAGCCAATATGATTTCGTACTCATCGATTGTCCTCCGGCGCTTAGCTTGTTGACCCTTAACGGCTTGGTTGCAGCACAAGCGGTGGTGATTCCGATGCAGTGTGAGTATTACGCCTTGGAAGGCTTATCCGATCTCGTTAATACGATCAAAAAAGTTCGAGCGAACCTTAATCCAAGCCTTGAAATAGAAGGCCTGCTGCGCACCATGTTTGATCCGCGAAACACGCTGGCCGTCCAGGTTTCCGACCAATTGAAAGAACATTTTGGCGAGAAGGTTTACTCAACCATCATTCCGCGCAATGTCCGCCTTGCCGAAGCGCCAAGCTATGGCATACCAGCAATAAACTTTGATCGGTCATGTAAAGGGTCACAGGCGTATTCCGCGCTTGTTTCGGAAATTCTGGCGCGACAGGTAGCGAGCGGCACGCCGACCGTGACCGCCGGCTGAAAACTAAGGCTAAAAATGAAATCAAAGGGGCTAGGTCGAGGACTTAACGCGCTATTGGAAAAAGACGAGGACGCGGCGCGCAGCACAGAATCACAATTGACAGTCAAGCTCGACCTGTTGCGTCCGGGGAAATACCAACCGCGCACGCGCATGGACGAAGCTTCGCTTGCCGAGTTGGCCGCATCGATCGGGGAACAAGGGTTGATGCAGCCTATTCTAGTTAGACCGGTATCGGCAGATGGGGACAAGATTCGTTACGAGATCATCGCTGGTGAACGGCGCTGGCGGGCTGCAAGAATCGCGGGTCTTACGGATGTGCCCGTTCTTGTTCGAGAAGTTCCTGATAAAGCAGCCCTTGCCATGGCGCTCATAGAAAATATTCAGCGAGAAGACCTAAACCCGTTGGAGGAGGCCACGGGAATTCACCGTTTGATAACCGAATTCAAATTGACGCACCAAGAAGCCGCGGACGCGTTGGGGCGCTCACGGACGGCAACAACTAATTTGCTGCGCCTGTTGCAACTCACCGAGGCCGTTCAAAGATTGATTTTTGATGGCAAACTGGATATGGGTCACGCCCGCGCATTACTTCCGCTAGATGTGGTGCGGCAAGAGAGCATCGCACGCAAAGTTGCCGACGAAGGCCTGTCGGTGCGCGAGACCGAGCAATTGGTCCATGACCTCCTTAACCCGAAAAAACTCAAAACGGTCCGCCTCCCTGTGCGCGGTAATCGCGATGTTCAGCGCCTTGAGGAAGAGCTTTCGGAAGCGCTCGGAACCACGGTCAATATCAAGACCGGAAAAAAAGGCGCCGGTACGCTCGTGATCCATTACGCCAACGCCGAACATTTCGAGACGGTGTTATCCAAAGTGCGTCGTTAGTCCTCGTTTCGGTTGAGGCGCGTAGCCGAGCAACCGATACGATCCCCACGCCTTGAGCGCCAGTAAAGGCGGACGTCCGGCAGGAGTTGAGCTAACCGCTTGACTCCGCTTTGTATTAAGTATTTACTAACACAATTTTACGGGTGGGAGAGCATTCAAATGATTGATCCACTAATCGTCGAGAGCATTATCGATCGTGCGTTGACCGAGGACATCGGCTTTGTTGATCTCACCAGTGAACTGGTGATTCCCGCAGGCGCTACGGCGAAGTTGGCTATAAACGCGAGACAGGAAATGGTGATCGCGGGCATTGACATTGCGGGTCAGATTTTTCGCCGCCGGGTCCCGGACTGCCATTACGAGAGCAAGGTTGCTGATGGCGACAAAGTTGCGGCTGGTACGGCGCTGGCGTTTGTTTCTGGGCCGGCGCGTGGCCTACTGACGGCGGAGCGCACGGCACTCAATATGTTGCAGCATTTATCCGGCATTGCTACGCTGACTGCGCAATACGCGGAAAAAGTCAAAGGTACGAAAGCGGTTCTCATCGATACCCGAAAAACTATTCCGGGGCTGAGGGCGCTTGCCAAACACGCCGCCCAAGTTGGAGGTGCGCGGAATCACCGATTGCGTCTGGACGATGGTGTGCTGATTAAGGATAACCATATCGCTGTTTGCGGCGGAATTGCAGCCGCGGTGGCGCGGGCACGCGCGGGTACACCAACGCTTACCAAAATCGAAGTCGAATGCGACACCATCGACCAAGTTCGCGAAGCTCTGGCCGCTGGTGCGGATTGCTTGTTACTCGACAACATGACCCTCGATCAGTTGCGCGAAGCCGTAAAACTCTCCGCTGGCCGGGTGCCTCTGGAAGCCTCTGGCGGGGTCCGTCTGGAAACTATTCGTGGCATTGCCGAGACCGGCGTTGATTTCGTCTCTGTTGGCCGTATTACCCAGTCTGCCCCGGCAGTGGATATCGGACTGGACGTAGCTATCGGCCTATGACGGTTCGGGCCAGTATCGGATTGTTTTGTTCGGCTTCGGACATATTGCCAGAGCCGACCAAACGGCTGGCCCGACAGTTTGGCAAGCGATGTGCAGACGCTAATTTACGCCTGGTCTATGGCGGTGGCTCGCGTGGTCTGATGGGTGAGGCTTCCCGTGCAGCATTCGCCGCTGGCGGTAAAGTTCATGGCATCATCCCCGCATCCTTGATGGAACGCGAGCAGGACGCCCATCTCTGCGTTGGGGATATCGAGGTTGTTGATACGCTTTCTGAGCGTAAAAACCGAATGGCGGTAGAGTCCGATGCTTTCGTTGCCTTGCCCGGTGGTGTAGGCACACTCGATGAGTTGTTTGAGATGATCACCTGGAACGATCTCTGCATCCAGAGTAAAGCAATCATACTTTGTGACGAACGGGGTTTTTGGGATCCCCTTCTCGCCTGGTTCGAGGGCGCGAATGCCGTTGGTGCGATCCGCCCGGGCGCATTGCGCCGGTTTCACAGCGTCGCTTCCCTGGACGCGTTGTTTGATTTGCTGGAAACTGAGTTGGCATCAGTGCACACAATCGCGACCGAAATCTCAACCTCTCCGGGGGCATCATAGTGATCAATCTAAAACGTGTGCGTTTCGCACTTCTTGTTGTGGCAGCCCTCGCAGCATTGCCAGTTTTTTCACAGTCTTTTCCCTCAAAGCCGATACGCCTTGTCGTAACCTTTCCGCCGGGCGGCGGGACAGATGCGATTGCGCGCCTGCTTTCCGTGCCGCTCTCCGAGTCGATGGGACAGCAAGTCCTTGTCGATAACCGCCCTGGCGCTAGTGGCAATATTGGTGCAGAAATCGTCGCCAAAGCCCCCGCAGACGGCTACACCTGGTTGATAGTAAATAGTACTTACGCCATGAACGCGGGCTTGTTTCCAAACATGCCTTTTGATTCCGAGAAAGATCTGACGGGTGTAGCGACGATCGCATCCACACCGATCATGCTGGTGGTTCCCGCGACCTCCTCCGCAAAAGGGGTGAGCGACTTGATTGCCTTGGCGAAAGCCAAACCCGGCCAGCTTTCCTATGCGTCCTGCGGAAACGGTACGCCCCAACATCTTGGCGGGGAGCTTTTCAAGCGCATGGCCGGCATCGACATGGTTCACGTACCCTACAAGGGATGTGCGCCCGCGCTTCAGGATGGGCTCGCGGGCAGGATCGATGCGCTGTTCAATACCGTTCCTAATACCGTGCCACATCACAAAGCCGGGCGTTTGCGCGCCATTGGCGTGGGTTCAAAAAAACGCACTGCCGGAGCGCCGGATGTTCCAAGTATTAATGAAAGCGTGCCGGGCTTTGACGTCGACCAGTGGTATGTGATCCTAGTTCCAAGCGGAACGCCGCGCGAAGTGCTGCAGCGCATCAATCGTGAAATCGATCGTGCAGTTGCGCGCCCCGATATCAAGGACCGCTTGATTGCGCAAAGCTTTGACCCGCTCAGCATTCCCTTGGACGAGGTTCAACCGCTGATACGCAACGATATCGCCCGTTGGAGCAAATTAATCCGCGAACTAGGCGTGAAAGTGGACTGACTTTTAGCTAATCCGTAGTTTCCCGGCCTCTGGTTATCGTGCTTCACAATAGTCAAAACTGTGTGGGGCAAGCGCTTAAAACACTCCTATTGGGAGTGTTTGCTCACATAGGGGGATACGCCGAGCTCCGAGAGAGCCTTGGCGATCCCAAGGGCCGCGCCTGATTAGGCAGGTGCTTGGTCTGTCATGTCTGGGTAGGCGACTTTGTGTCCAGTTTGGGTGCGGGACTCTTCCGCGAAGGCCCAGAATTTCTAGGAGATATTGCGTCGAAAAACATAGGCTGAAGAAATACACCGGAAAGTGAGTGCTCATGAATAAAACTAGCGTGGATCTGCATCGAGAATTTTCGCTTGCTCACCGGGTAGATCGGATAGGGGGTTGACACCGACCATACCCACGTGTCCCGCTGCGCCGCGTGCGAAGACAACTATTGATATGTAAGTGGATACTTTCTGTCAACGCTAGGCTTGTTAATTAACACAAAGGCCATGTGACAAGTCGGAAGTTGCTGGCGGATACAGCCGGTCTCAGGGGGAGATTGCTTGTGTCCTAGGGGTAGGAAAAGCGATGAAATACACCTGGGTGCTGTAAGCGTATCTAGGTGCGAATTTCACCGTGACCGAAAACAACGTATTTGAGCGAGGTCAGCCCCTCCAGACCAACTGGCCCACGCGCATGCAGCTTGTCGGTAGAAATCCCGATCTCGGCACCAAGGCCGTACTCGAAGCCATCGGCAAAACGGGTCGATGCGTTGACCATTACTGAGCTGGAGTCCACTTCCCTCAAGAACCGCTGTGCCCGCCCTGCATTTTCCGTGATGATTGCATCGGTGTGCTGGGACCCATATTTCGCGATGTGATCCATGGCTTCATCCATGTCTTTGACCAAGCGCACGGCCAGTATCGGGGCAAGATATTCCTCGTACCAATCCGACTCTGTCGCGGCCGCCATGCCTTCAACTAACCGGCAGGAAGCTTGGTCACCGCGTAATTCAACGCCTTTTTCCGCATAGATTTTAGCTAAGGCCGGCAGGACCTCAGGCGCGATCGTTTCGTGTACAAGCAACGTTTCCATGGTGTTACAAGTGCCGTAGCGTTGCGTTTTGGCGTTGTCGGCAATACGCACGGCCTTTCCAGGGTCGGCGGCGTCGTCAATGTAAACGTGGCAAACGCCATCCAGGTGTTTGATCATTGGGATGCGCGACTCAGTCATAATTCTCGCTATCAGGCTTTTACCCCCCCGCGGCACAATGATATCGACGTATTCGGGCATGTTTAGTAAAGCGCTTACCGCCTCCCGATCCGCTGTTTCCACGACCTGTACCGCGGTGGCAGGCAAGCCTGCCGACTGAAGCCCGCCCTGCACGCAGGCCGCGATCGCGAGGTTGGACCGGACGGACTCCGACCCACCCCGGAGAATGCAGGCGTTGCCGGATTTCAGGCACAGCGCGGCCGCGTCGGCGGTAACGTTGGGGCGTGACTCATAAATGATGCCGATCACGCCGAGGGGCACACGCATTTGCGCCACCTCGATACCGGAGGGCTGCACATGTCGGTTGCTGATCACGCCAATCGGGTCGGGGAGCAATGCAACCTGCTCAATGCCCCGCGCCATGGCCTCGACTGAGGTGGGTGAGAGTGTTAGCCGATCAATGAACGCAGTGTCCTTGCCCGCCGATTTGGCCGAAATAATGTCCGCCGCATTGGCAGCAAGAAGCGCCCCGATATTCTGACGAATCCCGGTGGCCATGGCAGCAAGCGCCCGGTTTTTTGCCGCGCCGTCGGCGCGGGCGAGCACCCGCGATGCTGCCCGGGCGCGGCGGCCTAGTTCATGCATGTAGGTTTTGATGTCGGTCGGTGTATCCATCGGAGCCCGATTTTACGCCTTATGCCGAGGCGGGAGAATCCATCGGTAGCCAGCCCGGGGCTGGCTGGGGACTAGCGCGCGAACCGCATCCCAAGCTGCAGCAATTCGTTCCACGGGTTGCCATCGGCAACGCCCTTGGCCATGCGGTCTATGCGTGCCGCATGCCGCAGTGCGTTGCGCACTGCTTTGGCCGGTACGGCTCGCGAGGCGCGCGAAATCAGGGTTTTGCGCGGCTCACGCCAAACCCTAGCCGCATTTAAAAGCTCTGGTAGTGCTTGTCCCTCTGACAGGCCGGACTGAACCCGGGCGAGCGCCCTGATATCCTCAGCCAGAACCCACAAAATACGAGGCAAAGCCTCACCCTCACCCTCAAGCCCTTCGAGAATCCGTGTCAAGCGTACGGTATCGCCGGCTAGCAAGGCCACCGAAAGGTCGGTAACGTCATAACGCGCCACATTCAATACGGCGGCGCGAATCGCCTCGTCCGCGATTTCACCCGGAGGATGCAGCAGACCGAGTTTCAGGATTTCTTGATGGGCGGCGAGCAAATTACCCTCAACGCAGTCTGCGATGAACTCGAGGCTTTCGCGCGCAGCCTTTTGCTTTTGGCCGCCGAGGCGTCCTGCAATCCAATCAGGGAGACGTGCGCGGTCGATCGTAGTGATATTTACAGTGACAGCGGACATCGTCAGGCCACGGTACCACGCCGTTTCCTGTGATTTGCGATCAAGTGCCGGAAGGATAATCAGGGTGACGGTATCGGGCGCCAGATCTGCGCAATAGGCTTCCAGTGCCTTGGCACCCTCGATACCGGGTTTGCCGCTGGGAAGGCGCAATTCGATAAGGCGTTTTTCAGAAAAAAGCGACAGGCTGGCCCCGGCTGCGCCGAGCTGGTTCCAGTCGAAATAGCGTTCGACCGAAAGAAGCGCGCGCTCGCCATAGCCCTCATTCCGGGCTTTTGCGCGAATGGCGTCCGCCGCTTCCAGCTTCAGTAAAGGCTCATCGCCTTGTAAGATATATAAAGGTGCGAGCGGGCGCGTAAGGTGTTGCGCGAGTTGCTCGGACCGGAGTTGCACTAGTCCGCCGGCGGCGTCGGTGCTTTGGCGGCAGAGAGTCGGCGCAGGATCTGCTGCACCATATCCGCCTGCATGTCGCGGTAGAGCAGTCCTTCCTCCGTCTCTTTGGCGAGTACCTGGGAATCATTGAAGGTGATGTCCCGTGTCAGGAGAATTTCGTTGGACGGAACAAACTCAAGCCCTTTTACGTCGGTAACACGGAAGCGATAGCGATAGCGCAGTTGGTATTCCCGAACCCGGCCACCCGAATCGAGGCTGAGAATCGATTTTTCCCGCGCGTCGGCCTGCACCGTCAGAATCGCCTGAGCTTGTTTTGCGTCGTCTACCAGGCGTGTATTGGTGCCGGCGACGATATTGCGCTTGAGCTCGACGGCCATCGCGCCTGTTGAGGCGATATGAAGCGTGTCAAACGGGAGCGTGGCCTGTCCGCGTAACTGAAACCCGCAGGCGCCGAGCGTCAAGCAAACTATCGCCGCAACCACAGCCGGCAAGGGTTTTAGACTCCGCGGGCGCGAACCCACTGATGATCCTGAATTTGCGGCCGGAACCGCGCCATTATTCCCGAGCTTCATTCGCGTACCCTTTTCTAATGCGCTGATATCACACTACCACGTTGATCAGCCGCCCGGGCACGACCACGACCTTCTTTGGTGCTTGGCCATGGGTGTGCTTGAGCACGATTTCATGCACCAGTGCGAGTTTCTCTAGTGCGACCTTGTCCGCGTCGTGCGGTGCGCGCAGATGTCCGCGTAGTTTGCCGTTGATCTGCAGAACCAGCTCAACCTCGTCCTGTTCCAGCGCGCCCTCATCAACCTGGGGCCAGGGGGCGTCAAGAATCTCGCCCTGTTTCTTGGCAAAGCCCAGTTCTATCCAAAGTGCATGGGCGATATGCGGCACCACCGGGTAAAGCACGCGCACCAGAATTGACAGGCCTTCGCTCAGAACCGCGGCGGTCGCAGGTCCTTCGGGCAATTTTGCCGATTCGAGCGCATTGAGCATTTTCATCGTCGCCGACACGACGGTGTTGTATTGGATGCGCTTGAGATCGTAGTCAGCTTGGCGCAGGCCAAGGTGAATCTCGCGGCGCAGGACCTTGTGGACCTCGGCATACGCGCCGTTGCATGCGGCAGCGCCGATGACCGTGGCCTGCTGTTTTTGCGCGAAGGCCCAAACCCGTTTCAGGAAACGATATGCGCCGTCTACGCCGGAGTCCGACCATTCCAGCGTCTGCTCGGGCGGGCTGGTGAACATGACGAACAGTCGCGCGGTGTCGGCGCCCATGCTATCGATCAGCGCCTGCGGGTCGATGCCGTTGCGCTTTGACTTTGACATGGTACCCACGCCGCCGTAATCGACTGGCAGGCTATCGCCGATGAGCGTTGCCCCGGATACTTTGCCGGCCTCGTCGTGCGTGAGTTTAACTTCCTCGGGCGCAAAGTAAGTGATGCCACCCTTGTTGCCTTTGCGCGAAAAGATGTGATTTAGTACCATGCCCTGCGTGAGCAGTTTGGTGAATGGCTCATCAAACTTGACCAAACCCATATCGCGCATGACCTTGGTCCAGAAGCGTGCGTATAACAGGTGCAGCACCGCATGTTCGATGCCGCCGATGTACTGATCCATCGGCATCCAGTAATCGGCGCTGCCGTCGGTCATGCTGTTTGCGCTGCTCGGTGAGCAGTAGCGCATGAAATACCAGGATGAGTCGACAAAGGTGTCCATGGTGTCGGTCTCACGTCGTGCGGGTTTGCCGCACTTCGGACAGGCGCATTTGAGAAAGCGTTCGTCCTTGGCGAGGGGATTGCCGGAACCATCGGGAATCAGATCTTCGGGCAGTACCACCGGCAAGTCTTTTTCTGGCACTGGCACCGCACCGCAATCAGCGCAATGAATGATCGGGATCGGCGTGCCCCAGTAGCGCTGCCGCGAAATGCCCCAGTCGCGCAAGCGGTAGGTTGTCTTTTTTTCGCCCAGCCCCTTGGCCGCAAGGTCAGCGGCGATCGCATTGACCGCGGCTTTGAAGTCCAAGCCGTCGTATCCGCCGCTATTGATGCAGGTACCCGATTGTTTATTCGCGTACCACTCCTGCCAGGCGTCGATCGAAAAGGTTTTTCCTGCCAGGGCGACAACCGGTTTGATGGATAGCTGATATTTTGTTGCAAACGCGAAGTCGCGTTCGTCGTGTGCCGGGACGCCCATGACGGCGCCGTCGCCGTAACTCATCAGTACGTAGTTGCCTACCCAGACCGCGATTTTTTCATTGCTTATCGGATGCGTGACAAACAGTCCGGTCGGCATGCCGGTTTTTTCCCGCAGAGCGAGCTCCGCCTCCGTGGTTCCGCCCTTTTTGCATTCCTCAATGAACGCGGCGAGTTGTGGATTGCTTTTCGCCGCATACTCGGCGATCGGATGTTCCGCCGCGACGGCGCAAAATGTCACGCCCATGATGGTGTCGGGGCGGGTGGTGAACACGTACATCCTGCCGTCCTGGACTGGTTTGCCGTCGCTGCCGGTGATCTGGTGCGGGAACGCAAAGCGCACGCCTTCACTCTTGCCTATCCAGTTTTCCTGCATCAGTCGCACGCGCTCGGGCCACCCGGGCAGCTTGTTGGCGACCGAGTCGAGCAGCTCGTCGGCGTATTGCGTGATGGCAAGGTAATAGCCGGGGATTTCGCGCTTTTCCACCGGCGCGCCGGTGCGCCAGCCGCGCCCGTCGATGACTTGCTCGTTGGCGAGTACGGTTTGGTCGACCGGGTCCCAGTTCACAACTTGTGTCTTGCGGTAGGCAATACCTTTTTCCAGCATTTTCAGGAACAGCCACTGGTTCCATTTGTAGTAATTCGGGTCGCAGGCGGCCATTTCGCGCGACCAGTCGATGGCAAGCCCCATGGCCTGCATCTGCTTTTTCATGTACGCGATGTTGTCGTAGGTCCACTTCGCCGGCGCCACTTTGTTGGCCATTGCCGCATTTTCCGCCGGCAGGCCGAAGGCATCCCAGCCCATGGGCTGCAGTACGTTGTACCCGTTCATGCGCAGGTAGCGGTACATCACATCGTTGATCGTGTAATTGCGCACATGGCCCATGTGCAGCTTGCCCGAGGGGTAGGGCAGCATGGAGCAGGCGTAATACTTGGGTTTTTCCTTTCCCGACTTGTCCTTGGCGTGCTCGACCGCGAGGTAGGCGTTGGTGGCGCGCCAGTGCTGCTGCGCGTCGCGCTCAATATCGGTAGGGCTGTACTGGGGATGCATTGTTGTTTTAGCAGCGTAAATTGAAGCTTGTAATTATAGCCTGCGTGAGGCGCTTGCCTGAACCGGGACAGCGCGGGCTTGAAGGGTAAAATGGGTGTTGCCGATCCGAAGCCGTGCAGTGAAATTGAGCCCGCCCAACGCAAGATCGTGGGCTTGAGTCCGCGCATGGAGTTTTGTCGCCCCCCTTCGCCTTCGCCGTAAGTACAAACCCAACAGGCTGGAAAGTCCCTGCTGGCGCGGGTTTTCAGCCTATTGGTGCCCCGGGCTGCATCATTGCGTGCGGCATAAATCGGTGATTTACTGTGTGCTGGACGCCGATTGCGCGGGTGCGCTGCGGTAGAATGTGAACAGTCATAACTGTATGGCGCTCACAGTCTTTTTAGCAATGCCCCCTCTTCTCGACAATCTAAATCCCGAGCAACTCGCGGCTGTCACGCTGCCCAATCAGTCGGCGCTCATTCTGGCGGGCGCCGGCTCTGGCAAGACGCGTGTCCTGACAACGCGCATCGCCTGGCTGATCCAGACCGGCAACATCACGCCCAACGGCCTGCTTGCGGTCACCTTCACCAATAAGGCGGCGAAGGAAATGCTGGTGCGCTTGTCGGCCATGATGCCGATCAACACGCGCGGCATGTGGGTGGGGACCTTCCACGGGCTGTGCAATCGCATGTTGCGCGCGCATTACCGCGATGCCGGCCTGCCGCAGACCTTCCAGATTCTTGACACCCAGGACCAGTTTTCGGCGGTCAAACGCGTGCTCAAGTCGCTGAATGTTGATGAGGACAAGTTCCCGCCGCGTCAGGTGCAGTGGTTTATAAACGGCGCCAAGGAGGCCGGGGACCGTGCCGATAAAGTCGAGGTCTTTGACGAATTTTCCCGGCGTGCTGTCGAGCTGTACGCGGCCTACGATGCGCAGTGCCAGCGCGAGGGCGCGGTGGACTTCTCCGAGTTGCTATTGCGTTGCTTCGAGTTGCTGTCGCGCAATGAAATCCTGCGCGAACATTATCAGGCGCGGTTTCGCCACATTCTTGTCGACGAGTTCCAGGACACCAACCGCCTGCAATATCGCTGGCTTAAGCTGCTGGCGGGCCATGGCACAAACCGTCCGGACGGTGGTAATGCGATTTTCGCCGTTGGTGACGACGATCAGTCCATTTACGCGTTTCGCGGCGCCAACGTCGGCAACATGGCTGACTTCGAACGCGACTTTAACGTCGGCAACATCATCCGCTTGGAACAAAACTATCGCTCGCACGGCCATATCCTTGACGCCGCCAATGCGCTCATTTCGCACAACAGCAAACGTCTGGGGAAAAATCTCTGGACTGCGGCCGGCCATGGAGAACCGCTTCGCGTGTATGAGGCACAGACCGACGGCTACGAGGCGCACTGGATTGCTGAGGAGGTGCAGTCGCTGGTCCGTGACGGCATGGCGCGGCGCGACATGGCTTTGCTGTACCGCTCCAACGCGCAGTCGCGCATCATTGAGCATGCGCTGTTTTCGGCCGGGATCCCTTATCGTGTCTATGGTGGCCTGCGCTTTTTTGAGCGTCTCGAAATCAAGCACGCGCTCGCCTACCTGCGCCTGCTGGCGACCCCGGAAGATGACGGCGCCTTTTTGCGCGTGGTGAACTTCCCCACGCGCGGCATCGGTGCCCGCTCGCTCGAATTGCTGCAGGACACGGCCAAATCCCATGGCGGGTCGCTTTACGCGGCGGTGGCGGCGCTCGATGGCAAGGCCGGCGCGGTATTGTCGGCTTTCACCCGCCTGATCGATTCGTTGCGTACCGAGACGCAGGGCCTGCCGCTGCCGGAAATCGTCGAGCACATGCTCGAGCGCAGTGGCCTGCGCGTGCATTACCAAAAAGAAAAAGACGGCGCAGATCGCGTTGAGAACCTTAACGAACTGGTTAATGCGGCGACCGGCTTCGTGCAGGAGGAGGGTCTTTCTTCGATCATGGTCGATACTATCGCCCAGGCGCCTGTGGCGCAGACGGCACCTGAGGGGGCGCCGCAGCCCGAATTTGATTTTGACGCTGCGTCCGAACCCGTTTCGGTCGAGACGCGTGAGCGCATAGACCCGTTGGCGAATTTTCTCGCCCATGCCGCGCTCGAGGCCGGGGAGCACCAGGCCGGTGAGGGCAGCGACGCCCTGCAACTCATGACCGTGCATTCGGCCAAGGGCCTGGAATTCCAAGCGGTGTTTATCACCGGCCTGGAAGAAGGCTTGTTCCCGCACGAGCAAAGCACCGCGACGGACGACGGGCTTGAGGAAGAGCGCCGCCTGATGTACGTTGCCATTACCCGCGCGCGGCAGCGGCTTTACCTCACTTTCGCGCAGACCAGGCTGCTGCACGGGCAGACTCGCTACAACGTGGCGAGCCGGTTTCTCGAGGAAATCCCGCCGGAGTTGCTCAAGTGGCTGTCACCCCGCCTTGGTGTGGGAATGCCGCTGCACGATCGGGCCAGGGATCTGGCCTGGCCGGCGTCCCCGGCAAGGTCGATGGCGAGCGCCTCGAACGACTCGCCGTGGCGTATTGGCCAGAATGTCGCCCATGCCAAATTCGGGCCGGGCGTCATCGTTAGCGCCGAGGGTCGCGGCGCCGAGGCGAGGGTGCAAATCAACTTTGGCCGGCACGGTATGAAGTGGCTGGCCCTTGAGTACGCCAAGCTGACGGCGGCCTGAACCGTCGCGTGGCGCGGTGGCTCCCCGGACTAGTCTTCGAATAAGCCCAGTTGTTTGACGCCTTGTTCGGTGAGCGATTCCACCATGCGTTTGGCATCGTTCAGCGTCATTGATTCGCCGGCGCGATTGCCGGCCTGCCACAGATAGCGGGCCTCCCGCTCGCCTTTGGGTGATTGGCGCACGTCGCCGAGTTTTTCCTTTCCCAGCCAGTAGCCGTGTGACTTGTAGCCACGTTCCCACTGCGCTTTTTTGAGCGCCTTTCCGCTTCGTTTCTTTGCCATGAGTATCCCCTTACAGGCTCGCGCCCTGTGCTACCGCCCAGTAGCGGGCCAGACGTCCCGCCGCTTGGAACAGCAACACCGCAAGCCAGTTGAGTTTAAGCCATCCGGCCGTCACACACAGCGCGTCACCGACAACGGGCAGCCACGCCAGCATCATTGCCGGCGCGCCCCAGCGGCGCATGCGCGCGAGTTGGTTCAGCGGCTTTTTTTGCGCAATGAAACGGCCGATCAGATAAGAGCTCATGCCCCCCAGCGTGTTGCCCAGAGTGGCCACGGCAATCGCCGGGACGAGTAAATCCGGATGCAGCTTGAGTAGCGTAAACAGTACCGCCTCGGATGAAAGGGGAACCAGCGTGGCCGCGATGAACGAGGCGGCAAACATTGACCATAGGCCGGCTTCCGGGGTGAACCATTCGAGCATCACGCGAGAATAGAGTGAAACGGGCTGCTCGTGTGAAGATGCGGCCCTGGCTTGCCGGCTTTATTCGCGCAGCGTGGGCACGTCATCGCAAGGAACATTTTCTGTCCATCGCTTGCAGGGTTTTGACAAGCGACGCGTGCATGCCGGCAAACCGGTGTCGAAAACGAATCGATGTAGGTTCAGGCTGTTCGTGATGCACTGGGGTATCCTTGTGTTCTCGAGCGCGCCGAAAAAAGCGCCAGCCCAAAGCGGGTAATTTTTATGCGGCAAGGAGAGTGGGCAATGTTCCGAGTAAGGGCAATGTTGGCGGTCGTTATCTTGTTTGCCGCTTCGACGGTTTTTGCGCAGCAATATCCCAATCACGCGGTACGGATCATTGTCGGCTTTGCCGCCGGCAGCGGGCCCGATATCCAGGCGCGCACGGTTGCGCAGCAACTGTCGGTTGCACTCGGACAATCGTTTTATGTAGAGAACAGACTGGGTGCCAATGGCATGATTGCCGCGCGCGCGCTGACGCAGTCCAGCCCTGACGGCCATACCCTGCTTTTTTCCAGCTCATCGATTACGCCATCACCGTATATTTATAAAACGCTCGGCTTTGACATGCTTGCCGATCTCAAGCCGGTGGCGACTGTGGGCATCCTCGATGGCCTGCTCATGCTGGTTGACGCCAAGTCTGCAGTCAAAAGCGTGCCCGAATTCATCGCCTATGCGAAAAAGCAGCCGATGATGTACGGCACCCCGGGAATCGGGAATATCCTCCACCTGGCAACCGAGATGTTTAGCCAAAAGGCCGGCGTCTTGATCGATCACATCCCGTACAAGGGCGCCTCTGAAGTCATGGCTGGCTTGCTCGGCGGTAGCGTGCAGGTGATGTTTGTGACGCCACCATCGGTGATGGGTCTGATCAAGGACGGACGCGTGCGGCCACTGGCATTTACCGGCAGCAAGCGCTTCGCCCCTCTGCCCGATGTGCCATTATTGAAAGACCTTCTTCCGGGCTATGAGCCAATGGGCTCATGGGGTATGTTCTTTGCGCCCGGTAAGACGCCCGATGCCATCGTCGAAAAGCTCAATGCCGCCATTCGCGAGTCCCTCCAGGTGCCGGAGGTTGCCGCGATCATGCAGCGCGACGGCTATTTTCCCGACAACCGCAACGCCCGTGATACCGCGGATTTTTTTCGCAACGAAGTCAGACGCATGAAAGATGCAGTTAGCGCTGCAAAAATCGAGCCGATCTGACCCGAAGGCGCTTAGCCGATGGCATCTAAAGGCTTGCCAGCAACGCGCACAGGGTGGCCGCTGAGCAGCACAAAAGCGATGACGCAGTCGACTTTGCCGCGGTTGACCCAGTTGTGGATGGTCCCGCGTTGGACCAAAAGATCGCCGGCCTGCAGTTTGGCTATTACGCCGTCATCGAGTTCCATTTCAATTTCGCCGGATATCACCACGGCGTAATCGATTGAGTCGGTGCGGTGGTTCCGCGGGGTCACGCCCGGTTCGTAGCGCACAACGCGAAATACGCTGCCGTTTTCCTCGGTGGTCTTGAATGACGATTTCGTTGGATCCTCGAATCCGTCATTGTTTACCGGAAATCCCTTGGTCGCCCAGATGACGGCCGAAGACGCTCCCGGGCGGTTGGAGATCACATTTTTTGCTATCTCGTCGATTTCGATTTTTGCATGCCCCCGCTCATCATGTCCGGTTACAACGCGGCGAATTTTTAAACTCATTTTCGATTCCTTCAGTCGGTGGGGCGTGATTAACGGATTTGCTTGTTCTGTAAAAAGGCAGTGAAAATCTGCGCGATGCGCGGTTCCGCATCGCGCCACTCCTTGCGATCCCATTCCTCGAGCAACTGGTCGTCCGCGCGTTTGCGCACCACATCATCGTGAAGTTCGCAGTCGGGGATAAGGCCGGCTGCTTTGCGGGCGGTAACCGGCGTGTGGATGACGTCATTGCCGGCAATGAGGCAGGCCGGTGCGACGATGGATCTCAAATCAGCTTCGCTCGCCCCGACAATGGGCAGCCGTGCCGATTCCAGAAAACGCTCACGCCAAAAGCGCATGACCTTGATAAATTGCCCCAGATCATTTGCCATCAGCCGTTCGTGGTTGGCGGGCCTTGATGCGATGCACTCCTTGAAGTGCTCGCTTGCACAGATGGCAGCCATGCCCCCCTTGTTTGCGAGCTTGATGAATTGTCCGTAGTAGTTCTCCGCCAGTTTGTCGACTGCTTCCTGGCCGCCGGTCAAACGCCACAGCAAAAGCCCGCGCAGTGCATCGGGATGCCTTATCGCGAACAAAATTGCAACGCGCGCTCCTGCGGAAGAGCCGCCAACGACCAGACGATCCGCACCAAGCTGCCGCCCCAATTCATAAAGGTCGTCGGCCCACACTTCGTGCTCCGAAGCGGATCCGTCAAAGGCAACTTCAGATGCACCGCAATTACGGCGGTCATGCAGCAAAACCCGATACCCGGCTGCCGCGATTTCCCGGGCCAGATTAACTAACTCACCATAAGCGCGTCGGCTGCCCGGGGTGAGGGCGATCCAGGGCCCGGAATGCCCGATCACTTCGTAATTGATCCGAATATTACGAACAAGCGCTTCAGTCATCGCCACTCCAGTACAGTAGGTCTTCAGGAACACGATTAAAAAGGCGACGAGTCTAACAGCAAGTTGAAAGCCTTCGCCGGTGCAACCCTGTGCCGGCGCGGTCGACGACCTTGTGGCTTGTGCAGTAATCGGTTGCAGTACGTGCGCGCCGTGGCTTGCTGTCGTGTCGCTGCAATCTGTCGCGCATGGCGTGACGATAGAACGAAACGGGTGAACGAAACGGGTCGCTCGTGTAGAGTAGCCGGCTTGGCGCCCGGAATAGATTTCCAATTTTCCGCGAAGCGCCACCGCAAAGAAGACACCATGCCTACCGACTATCTTGAAAAAATCCTCAATGCCCGCGTTTATGACGTGGCCATTGAAACACCGCTCGATTTTGCGCCCAACCTGTCGGCGCGTCTTGGCAACAACATCATGCTCAAGCGCGAGGATATGCAGCCGGTGTTCTCGTTCAAGCTGCGCGGCGCCTATAACAAGATGGTTTTGTTGCCGACGCCCGTGCTCAAGCGCGGGGTGATCGCCGCCTCTGCCGGTAACCACGCCCAGGGCGTGGCGCTGGCGGCACAAAAGCTTGGCTGTCGCGCGGTGATCGTGATGCCGGTCACTACGCCGCGCATCAAGGTTGATGCCGTAGCCGGCCGTGGTGCTGAAGTGGTGCTGGTTGGCGACTCCTATTCCGACGCCTACGAGCACGCGCGAAAACTCGAAAAGCGCAGCAAGCTGACCTTCGTGCACCCGTACGACGACCCCGACGTGATCGCCGGGCAGGGCACCGTTGGCATGGAAATCTTGCGCCAGACTAAACGGCCGATTCACGCTATTTTTGTCGCCATCGGCGGGGGCGGACTGATTTCGGGCATCGCCTCCTACGTCAAGCGTCTGCAACCGGGCATCAAGGTGATTGGCGTGCAACCCGTGGACTCGGATGCCATGTCGCGCTCGCTAAAGGCCGGCCGCCGCATCGCGCTGGACCATGTCGGTTTGTTTGCCGATGGGGTCGCGGTCAAGCAGGTTGGCGTGGAAACTTTCCGCATTTGCCGTGAACTGGTGGACGACATCATTCTGGTCGACACCGACGAGATCTGCGCCGCCATGAAGGATGTGTTCGAGGACACGCGCTCCATTCTCGAGCCGGCCGGCGCGCTGGCCATTGCCGGCGCGAAAGTGTATGTCGAAAAAACCGGTGTGCGCGGCAAGGATCTCGTCACCATCGCTTGCGGCGCCAACACCAACTTCGACCGCCTGCGCTTTGTCGCCGAACGCGCCGAAGTGGGCGAGCGGCGCGAGGCCATTCTGGCGGTGACCATCCCCGAGCAGCCGGGCAGCTTCAAGCGCTTTTGCACGGCCCTTGGGGCACGTAATATCACCGAATTCAATTACCGCCTGGCCCATCCGAAAGAGGCCCATGTTTTTGTCGGCGTGCAGGTGCGCGATCATGCCGAGAAATTAAAATTGGTGCGCTCGCTGGTGCGCTACGGTCTGAAGACGCTCGATCTTTCTGATGACGAGATGGCCAAGTTACACGTGCGCCACATGGTGGGTGGCCATGCGCCACAGGGCGGGGGCAAGAACGTTTCAACAAAGGAACTGCTCTACCGTTTCGAGTTTCCGGAGCGCCCGGGCGCTCTGATGCGGTTCCTGTCCAGCATGCGCAATGACTGGAACATCAGCCTCTTTCATTACCGCAATCATGGCGCCGATAATGGCCGGGTACTGGTCGGCATGCAGGTGCCGAAAAAGGAAATGCCACAGTTCCGCAAATTTCTCGACACCTTGGGCTACCCCCATGTCGATGAGAGCGCCAATCCGGCATATAAGCTGTTTCTTGGCTAGAGGGTTGTTTTGGCTGGAAACGCTTGCCAGCTGCGGCTTTCCAGCGAGTTGAGTTATTGATCGGCGCCGAAATAGCCCGGGTCAAGTTCGCCGGCGTAACACACCGGTGATGCGAGCGGTGAGGCGGTGCCGGGCGTCGGCGCACCCAGAAAAACCAGTTTGTCGTCGTCGCGGCGGTAAATACCGCGTTCAGTGACGACAAAGTCCATTGGGATGTCGTAGGGTTCCGGGTGGATGGTGGGCAGGCGGCCAAATTCGTGGATTACGCCGATGACCACCGGTTTTTTTTTCATCGCTGCCAGCGTGCGGTCAAAAAAACCGCCGCCGTAACCCAGTCGATAACCCGCGGCATCGAATCCGACCATCGGCAGCAATACCGTGTCTGGCGTGAGTTCGGGACTGTCGACCGGGTAGGGAATGCCAAGCGTGCCCTTGGCGAGGGTGGTGCCGGGCTGCCATTCGCGAAAAATCAGCGGCGTCGCCGGCGCAACGACCACCGGCAGCGCCGTAGTTGCACCGCGCGCGCGTGCGCGCGCCGCCACGTGTCGGGCATCGTATTCGTTGCGATATGGCCAGCACAGCGCGAGCACGCCTTTTGCCAGGCCGGGGAAGCCGCGTTCGATATGTGCGTCTATGGCGATGCGCCATGACCCAAGTGTGGTTGCGTCGACGGCCTGGCGGCGCTCGATCAGGGATTTGCGCAGCGCTTTGCGCCATGCGGCAAGATCAATCGGGTCAGCTGGAATTTCGCTCATGCGTTACTCATTTGGTAAGGAAAAGCTCCGCTAGAATAGCCATTTGCTGTATTATTCTTCAAGAGAATCATGAACATCCACCATTTCAATAAAACCATATTAGCACTCTGTCTGGTGGTGTTGCTGCCCGTCGCCGAGGCTGTGCCGCGTAAGCCAAGTCCTGAAGAAGCCGTTGTGCTCGCCCGGGATGCGTTTCGCGCAGGCGATGTGGCCAAACTGAATAAAGCCGCCTCGCTTGCCAAAGGACATGTTCTGGCACCATGGGTCGAGTACTGGCAACTCAAATTGCGGCTTGAAACCGCATCGCCATATGACGTAAATGCATTTCTTGCGGGTAACGCCGGCACGCTGTTAGCCGAGAACCTGCGGCGGGACTGGCTCAAGCAGCTTGGCAAGCGCGGACAGTGGGAGGCGTTCCAATCCGAGTTCCCGCACCTCGTCAACGAAGATGCCGACACCAGTTGTTACAGTCTGTCCAGCCGCTGGCGGCAACAGGATGCAAGCGCACTGGCGGAAGTGCGACGATTCTGGAACACGCCGAGGGAGCTACCCGAAGCTTGCGTTGGTTTGGCGGAAGTCTTGCTGGCCGATGGCCGTTACAGCGCCGGCGATGTCTGGAAGCGCATACGCCTGCTGGTGGAGGCGGGGCAGGTGGGGCAAGCCAAGCGCACCGCCGAATACCTTCCACGGGAAGAAGCGCTGGACGTGCGGCAATTTGATGCTGTCAACCAGTCCCCGCTGCGGTATCTGGACAAGCCCGGCAACCTGAGCAAGCGTCCGGCACGCGAGTTGGTGATGTTTGCGCTGATTCGGCTCGCTAAAAGTGACCCGCAAGCGGCGGCCGGGTACTGGGATGCCAAGATGCGCGAAAAATTTTCCGCCGAGGATCGCGCCTACGGTTGGGGACAGTTGGCGTTTGCCGGCGCGCGGCAGCTTCTGCCCGAGGCGCTGGCGTGGTACGGCGAGACAGGCGACACGGTGTTATCGAACGAGCAGTTGGCGTGGTACGTGCGCATCGCCTTGCGCCAGGGCAACTGGGCCGCGGTGATGGCGGCGGTGCAACGCATGGACGCGCTGCAGCGCAATGACCCGGCCTGGGTGTACTGGCAGGGGCGGGCGTATCACGTGTTGGGGAACATTCCCGAGGCGCATAAATTATTCGCGCGTATCGCTGATGAACATCATTTTTACGGCCGGCTCGCAGCTGAAGAGCTGGGTCGGGCCGTGAATATTCCGGCCAAGGTTGCTGCTCCGACCAAAGAGGAGGTTGCGACTGCGGCGGCCAACCCGGGTCTGGCACGGGCGCTCGCCCTGTACCGTCTCGAAATGCGCAACGAAGCGACGCGTGAATGGTTGTGGGCGATTCGCGGCACTGACGACCGCTTCCTGCTCGCGGCCGCTGATCACGCGCGCAGATTCGAAATCTGGGACCGCGCCATCAGTACCGCCGACCGCACGCTCGCGCAGCATGATTTCTCGCTGCGCTATCTCGCCCCGCACCGCCAGGTGTTTGCCGAGTCGGCACGCGCATTGCAGCTTGAGGAGCCCTGGGTGCTGGGCTTGGTTCGTCAGGAAAGCCGCTTCATCACCGCCGCCAAGTCCTCGGTGGGCGCCGCCGGACTGATGCAACTGATGCCGACCACGGCAAAATGGATGGCCGGCAAAATTGGCATGACTAACTTCAGCCAGTCGCGTGTCACCGATGTGGGTGTCAACGTGCGCCTGGGCACCGCCTATTTGAAGCACGTCCTTGACGGCCAGGGTGGTTCGCCCGTGCTCGCGGCCGCCGCCTATAACGCCGGACCGGGTCGCGCCCGGCGCTGGCGCGACGCGCAAGCGCTCGAGGGCGCCATTTACGTCGAAAGCATTCCGTTTGACGAGACGCGCGATTATGTCAAAAAGGTCATGATCAATACGGTCTACTATGCGGCGATGCTTGGCGACCCGACCCGTTCATTGAAAACGCGCTTGGGTATCATTCCGGCGCGGCAGAGTTTGGACAAGACGCTTGCGCTGAAGGCGGACGCGGAGCAGTAAAATCGCAGGACTCCGGAGAGTTCCCGGGGGCCGTTCTTCTCGGGTAAAACTATGGCAAAAATTTGTGTTGTCGGAGGTAGCGGCTTTATCGGCCGTCACATCGTTCGCATGCTTGCGGAACAAGGGCACACTGTGCTGGTTCCCACGCGCGATCGCGAGCGTGCCAAGCACCTCATCACCCTGCCCACAGTCGATGTGGTCGAGGCCGGGGTGGGCGATTCGGCGGTGCTGGCAAGGCTCTTGGCCGGCTGTGACGCGGTGATCAATCTGGTCGGCATCCTGCATAGTCGGCCGGGCATGCCTTACGGACGCGACTTCGCTTCGGCGCATGTCGAGCTGCCCCAAAAATTGGCCGCCGCCTGCCTTGCCTCCGGGGTGCCGCAGTTCGTGCAGATGAGCGCCCTTTGCGCGGCGGACGATGCGCCCAGCGAATACCTTCGCTCAAAGGCTGCCGGCGAGGCCGCCGTACTCGCCGCGAAAGACCGCCTCGCCGTGACCGTGTTTCGCCCGTCGGTGGTGTTCGGGCCCGAAGACGGCTTTCTCAACCTCTTTGCCACCCTGCTGCGCCTTTTCCCGGTGATGCCCCTGGGTTCACCCAACGCGCGGTTTCAGCCGGTCTATGTCGGCGATGTGGCGCGCGCGTTCGTGACTGCCCTCGCCGATCGCAGCAGCCGCGGCAAGACCTACGACCTTGTCGGGCCGCGCGTCTATACGCTGCGCGAACTGGTCGCTTATACCGGCCGGGTGATTGGCTGTGAGCGCCCTATCATTGGTCTGGGCAAGGTCCTCTCCGGCGCCCAGGCGTTCGTAATGGGCCTGGTACCCGGGTCGCCGCTGACGCTCGATAACGTGCGTTCAATGGAGCGCGACAGTGTCAGCGCGGCCGCGTTGCCCTTCGGCATAGCGCCGACCGCGCTCGAAGCCGTGGCACCGTCCTATCTGGCCGGGGTGTTGCCGCGCTCGCGGTTTAATTTCTTTCGTATTCGCGCCGGAAGATAGCAGGCGCATGGGGCTGCAACTCGTTATCGCCAACAAAAACTACTCGTCCTGGTCGATGCGGCCCTGGATTGCGCTGCGTCAGTCGGGCATCGCGTTTGAGGAGGTGCAGCTCAAGTTCGCCGACGACGCGAAGGTCCGCGGCATCGATGCCTATGCGTCCCCGAACGGGCAGGTCCCGCTGCTGCTGATCGATGGTGCGCCGGTGTGGGACTCGCTCGCCATTTGCGAAACGCTTGCCGAGCTGCATCCGCAAAAAGGCCTGTGGCCGGCGGATGTGCGCGCGCGCCAGCTGGCGCGTGCCGCCTGCGCTGAAATGCACGGTGGTTTTCGCAACTTGCGCGCTGCCATGCCAATGAATATCCGCGCGTCATATCCGGGCAAGGGCGTGAACGCCGAAGTACAGCGCGACATCGACCGTATTTGTGTGCTCTGGCAAACCTGCCGTGAGCAACGCGAAGGCGCCGGCGACATGTTGTTCGGCGCTTTTTGCGCGGTCGACGCTTATTTCGCACCCGTGGTCATGCGCTTCATGACCTATGCCGTGGCCTTACCGGAAGAGGCGTTGCGCTATTGCGACGCCGCGCGCAAGCTCGCCGCCGTACGCGAGTGGATGGACGGTGCGCGCGTCGAGACGGAGTTCGTGCCGGCCGATGAACCCTATGCGTGACTGGTGTAATCAGGGTTCGCACTCGCGCCGCACGACAGCGGCATTCGCATGAATATTTTCGAGGTCGGCGGCGCGGTCCGCGACCGGCTGCTCGGTTTGCCGGTAAAAGACCACGATTATGTGGTGGTCGGCGCAACACCGGAAGAGATGCTCCGCCTGGGTTATATGCCGGTGGGCAAGGACTTTCCGGTGTTTCTGCACCCGCAAACGCGCGAGGAATACGCCCTTGCCCGTACCGAGCGCAAGACCGCGCCTGGATACAAGGGTTTTCAGGTCTACGCGGCGCCGGATGTGACGTTGGAGCAAGACCTTTCCAGGCGCGATTTCACCATCAATGCCATTGCCTGCAATGCCGAGGGCGGGCTGATTGATCCTTACGGCGGTGTGGCAGACTTGAAGGCCGGGGTGTTGCGCCATGTCGGGGCGGCGTTTGCCGAAGACCCGGTGCGTATTTTGCGCGGCGCGAGATTTGCCGCGCGGTTCGGTTTCAATATTGCGCCTGAAACTCTCGCGTTGATGCGCAGCATGGCGAGCTCAGGCGAAGTTGATGCGTTGGTGCCCGAACGTGTCTGGCAGGAGCTGGCCAAAGGTTTGATGGAGGACGCGCCTCTGCGCATGTTTGAAGTGCTGGCCGAATCGGGCGCGTTTGCCGCCATCCTGCCGGAGGCCGCAGCGCACGCCGCCGATCCCTTGCCCGCATTGCGCGGCCTTGAACAGGCTGTGCGGCGCAAGCTGCCCCTGCCGGCACGCTTCGCTTGTTGTGCCATCGGCCTCGCCGGCGATGCGGTGCCGGCGCTGGCACAACGCGTCAGGGCGCCGGGGGAATGCCGTGACCTTGCGGTGCTGGGAGCCAATCTGAAAGCGCGTATTGCCGCGGCTGGCAACGCCGATGCCGCCGGCCTTTTGACTTTGATGCAGGCGGGTGACGCGTTCCGGCGACCGGAGCGATTTGGCAGCCTGCTCGATGTCTGTCAGTGCGAGCTGGTGTGCCCTGATGCAACATCGAATCCTACGCCGTCAAAATGGCCCGCGCGCGCGCGCATTGAACGCGCGGTGGCTGCCGCATCGGCTGTCGATGCCGGCGCGATTGCAAAGTCCGGCGCTGCGACAGATATCCCAATCCGCGTTCAGGCGGCGCGCCTCGCCGCCGTCGATGCCGCCCTCGGCGGCGCCGGTTGCATGGCGGCGGGAGTCTAGGGTGCGCGTCTTTTTCGTCCGGCTGTTGCGCCGGCTTAAACAAAATGTTGTCGCCGGCATTCGCCTGGCGCTGTTCCTCAAGGTGAGGGTGCTCGACTTCCGCATCTCAGCTGAAGACTATACGGCGTTGTTCGTTTTCAACCTGCTGGTGTGGCTGGTCGTCGGCATGTTGCGGTTTGGTTTTTCCGGTGCGTTGAACCCTGCGGCGTTGACGGCGCCGCTGCTGCAGGTACCGCTGACGCTGCTCGTCTGCCTTGTCATCGCACACATTTACGGCCGGCGCGAGTTGATGTTGGCCCTTGCCTTGCTGCTGATCGCGTCCGACGCCGTGTTTGAGGTGTTCGGAACGGTGCTGCAGGTCGCCCTGTTGTGGCAGGCCCTGCCGCCGGCGGTCTCAGCCGCCCTCTACTACACCTACCTCGCCTGGTCCTTGGCGGTGATTTTCCGCGTCGTCGCGCTGCTAGTCTGGTGGAACTGGCCGCGTGCCGTGGTCGCGGGCGGGCTTCTCACCGGGCTGCTCGCCGCGTTTGTGTTCGCGCTGCCCCGGGCCGACTTGTGGCAGGCCCGGCCTTCGGGCAACGACGATGGGGGGCCGGTCGCAGCTATTACGCAGGAGCAGATGTTTCACGCGCAAACGCCCTTGCTAATCGATCAACTTGACGCGCTCGAACCCGACCGCCCTGGTGTGACGGACCTTTATTTTCTCGGTCTGGCGCCCTTTGGCACGCAGGATGTATTCGCGCGTGAACTGGCGGTTGTCGACCATTTGCTCGCCGAGCGCTTTGACACCGCCGGTCGCAACATCCTGTTGTCGAATAATCCGCAAACCCTGGGCGAAATCCCTATCGCCACGATCACGCATCTGCGCCTGGCGTTGTCGCGCATGGCAGCCATGATGAATCCCGACGAAGATGTGTTGCTGCTCTACATCAGTACGCATGGTACTGAACAGCATGAACTCGTCTTCGAGCTGCCGCCGCTGGAGCTGGCGCAGCTGACGCCCGCGGCACTGTCACGCATACTGGCCGAGAGCGGAATCAAGTGGAAGGTGCTGGTTGTTTCGGCCTGTTACTCCGGCGGTTTCATCGAGCCGCTCAAAGATGAAAACACTCTGATCGTCACCGCCGCCGCGGCAGACCGCCAATCTTTCGGTTGTGCCAACGAGGAGGATTTTACTTATTTCGGCCGCGCCTATTTTCACGAGGCCTTGCGCCGCAGCCTGTCCTTCATCGATGCATTTGACATGGCCAAGCGCAGCATCGCCACGCGCGAGCGTGCCGAAAAGCTCGACGCTTCCGGCCCGCAAATGTTTGTCGGGGCGGCGATGCGCGAGAAGCTTGGCGAACTTGAGACAAGGCTGAAGTCTCGGGCCAATATCAAGCAGGCCGGTTTGCACCTGGGTCTGGCGCGCGCGACCCCTTAGCGCGGTCAACGCGTGCGTTGTCCCGCCGTTATTGGGACATGTCCCGACGAAACCGCCCCCGGCCGCAACATTGGCTGCCGCTACTATTTTTGTTCGCACCAGGTCTGCTGGCGGCCGCAACGGGCAGCCGCGTCGGCAAGCTGCTGCAAACAATAGACGCTGATGGCAACGGCATGATCTCGCGTGCCGAGGCGCGGGCCTCGCCGGCGCTGGCGGCGGAATTTGACCGCATTGACGCTAATCGAGACGGCCAGATCACACCTGATGAGTTGCGTGCCTGGAGCAAGGGCGGTGGCGTTCAAAATGACGCCAGGCGCACACGCACAAAGGGCGGTCTTGAAGAGCAGTTTGCGCGCGCCGATAGCAATGCCGACGGGTTCCTCAGTCGCAACGAAGTCCGAACCGGCATGCCGCGTGCGTTTGGGCGGTTTGACGCGATCGACATCAATCGCGACGGGGGCATTTCACGCGAAGAGCTGCGTGCTTATTTGCGTGCCAGGCAGGAGGCGAGGGGCGGCAAACCCTAGCACTTCGTGACTGGCGGTCTGAAGTTCTATGTGTTTATGCGTCTATGCGTCTATGTGTCTAGGCTCACCCGGTGAGCCGCGCCTGCGCCTGTGCCTGTTCTGGTTACGTCCAAAAAGACTTCCGCGATCAACCGGCGCAGCCAGCGGTTGGCCGGATCGTGGTGATAACGCTGGTGCCAGAACTGCCGTACGTTAGCGTCCGGAATACGAAAGGGCAGTTTCATCACTTTCACGCGGTCCATGGCGCGCAACAGACTCACCACCGTGTACGGAATGGTGACCAGCAGGTCGCAGTTCATGACGATGACCGTGACCACCAAAAAATGTGGCACCTGTAGTGCGATGCGCCTTTGCAAACCGCGTTTTGTCAGTTCGCGATCGATCATGGTGTCGCCCACGCTGGTGCTGACCTGGACGTGGGAACCTTGCAGATACTGGCGCAGGCTGAGCCGCTCGCCGATGTCGGGATGATCGCGGCGGGCGAGGCAGACGTAGTGATCGTGAAACAGGCGCTGCTGGTAAAAGCCGCTTTTTAGTTCTGGCAGGTTGCCAAGTGCCAGGTCGGCTTCGCCGTTTTCGAGTACCGAACGAAACCTTTCGCGCGGAACCTGCGTGGCGACGATGTTCACCTCCGGCGCCGCCCGCTTCAGGGCGGCCATGAGGCGTGGCAGGACGGTGATTTCCGCGATATCCGACATGACCAGCCTGAACGTGCGAGCTGATTTGGCCGGATCGAAACCGAAGGGCTGCTCCAGTCCTATTTTCAGCGTCTCTAGCCCTTGCTGTACGGGTCCGGCGAGCTTTTGCGCCAGCGGCGTCGGTTCCATGCCCGCCCGGGTGCGCACAAACAGCGGGTCATCGCAAAGCTTGCGCAGCCGGGTTAGCGCGTTGCTCATGGAGGGCTGCGTCAGGCCGATACGCGCGCCGGCACGCGTGACGTTGCGCTCGCGCAGGAGCGCGTCAAAGGCCAGCAACAGGTTAAGATCGAAAGTTTGAATATTCATATTTCACATACTTCTCATGGCTAATATCAATTGGACAAATTAAGCCGCAGTTTCTATTGTTCAAGGTTGCTGGTCAAATGCAGCAAGGCCGCAGGAACATCGTGGTGAACAAGCGACAAGCGAAAACAGAGCGCCGCCGAAATCGCGGGCAGTGAATAAACCAAGAAACCAAGAAACCAAGAAACCAAGGAGAGGGCAGCATGGCAAGAACGCCGGTACCGCTGAAAAGCGCAATGGGATGGAGCACAACCGACCGCATCACCGTGAAGGGCCTGGATCTTCCCGGCGAGATTCTCGGCAAGCTCAATCTGGGTGATATGGCTTTCCTGGAGATTCTCGGCAAGCTGCCCACACCGCAGCAATCGACGGTCTTTAACGCCATACTCGTCACGCTCGTTGAGCACGGCCTGACGCCCATGGCCATTGCCAGCCGACTCATCTATATGGGTGCGCCCGAGTCTTTGCAGGCGGCCGTGGCCGCCGGCTTGTGCGGGATGGGCACGACCTTCGCTGGAACGGCGGAGGGTGCTGCGCGCATTCTGCACGAGTCTCTGCCCGTCGATCCTGCCGCCGATCTTGCGCCGGTTGCGGCGCGTATCGTCGCTGATCATAAGGCGCGCGGCGCCATCCTCCCCGGCATCGGACATAATCTGCACAAACCGGTCGACCCGCGCGCGCCGCGTTTGTTCGAGATCGCCGGCGAGAATGGCCTGCGTGGCCGTTACATTGCACTGATGGAGGCCATCGCTGCCGAGGCTGAGCGCGTCTATAAGAGGCCTTTGCCGATTAATGCGACAGGTGCTATCGGCGCCATTTGCTGCGAGCTGGGCATATCCTGGAAAGCCGCGCGCGGCATCGCCGTGATCGGGCGCGCGGTCGGCTTGGTGGGGCACCTAGTAGAAGAGCAGAGCGAGCCTATCGCCAAGGAAATCTGGATGCGGGCCGAAGAAGAGGCCAGTGAGTACGCCCGTACAAAAAAATAAAACCGCGTGGCGTGGTGGTACCAAGGAGGAGGTGAGTCATGATTGTTAGCGTTGGTAAGTTCGTCTGCGGGTTTTTTTCCGCTGTGGCATTCCTGTTCGTCACTGTGGGTGGGGCGGCGGCGCAGGGCTGGCCGTCCAAGTCGATACGCTTTATCGTCCCCTACCCGCCAGGTGGGGGGACAGACATCGTGGCAAGGCTCATCGCACCCAAGCTGGCCGAGAGCCTGGGTCAGGCCGTCGTGGTCGACAACAAGCCCGGCGCCAGCACCATCATTGGCACCGAGATGCTGGCCAAGGCGGCGCCCGATGGCCACACCTTCGGCATGATCACCGACTCGCACGCGATCAACCCCAATTTCTTCCCCAAGCTGCCTTATGACTCGCTGAAAGACTTCGAACCGGTCAGCCAACTCGTGTTCGTGCCCTTTGTGCTGATCGCCAAACCCGCGCTGCAAATCAAGTCTGTGGGTGACCTGATTGCGCTGGCCAAAGCGCAGCCGGGCAAACTCAATTACGCGTCCATCGGCAACGGTACGCCGCATTACCTTGCGATGGAATGGTTCAAGAGCTTGTCCGGCACCGACCTCACCCATGTGCCGTATAAGGGGGTGGCGCCGGCGGTGACCGACGTCGTAGCCGGGCAGGTGGATGTGATGTTTACCGGAATATCCTCGGGGTTGCCGCATATCAAGGCCGGAAAACTTGCCGGGCTGGCCGTTTCCAGCCCCAAGCGTCAGGGGGCCGCGCCCGAAATTCCCACAGTGTCTGAATCGGGCCTGCCCGAATTTGTGTTTATGACTTGGTATGGTTCTGCCTTTCCCGCCGGAACGTCGAAAGATATTGTCGCCCGCATGAGCCACGAGGTGGCGCGTGCGCTCAATCAGCCTGACGTGCGCGCGCGCCTCGCGGCGCCCTCGACGCCCGATGAGTTCGCCGCTTTCATGAAAAAAGAAGCCGGAACCTATACCCGCATCATCAAAACCACCGGTGCCAAGGGTGAGTAGGTGAGTAGGTGAGTAGGTGCGTGGCCCGGGTTCGGTGAACAACTATTTTTGGAGCGTTTTAATCCATGACCGCGATGTTTGAACTCAATGAAGAACAACGTCTGATTCGCGACACCGTGCGGGCGCTTGCGGCGGAACATTTTGCGCCTGGCGCCGCCGCAGCGGATCGCGAATACAAGCCGCCGATCAAAAATATCAAGATCCTTGCCCAACACGGTTACACCGGCGTGTTCATGCCAGAGGCCCACGGCGGCAGCGAGCTCGGCTTGCTTGAAACCGTGCTGATCGTGGAGGAGCTCGCACGCGCATGTGCCAACACCGCCATTTTGTTTTCGTGCACTGACGGCGCGACGCCGAGGGCGATCCTGGAAATCGGCAGCCCCGAACAAAAAGCGCGCTACCTGCCGCGTTTCGCCAAGGGCGAACTGCTGGCGGCCTGGAGCATGTCCGAACCCAACGCCGGTTCGGACGTGGGCAATGTACAGACCAGGGCGGTGCTCGATGGTGATCACTATGTCGTCAACGGCAGCAAGCTGTGGTGCACCGGAGCGCAGGTTTCAGACCTGTTTCTGGTGCTGGTGCGCCTTGATGCGGCACCGGGCATGCGTGGCGTGGGCGCCTTGCTTATCGAGCGCGACACCCCGGGCTTCACCATTGGCAAGCACATCGACCTGCTGGGCTTGCGCGGCACCGGCATGGCCGAGTTGGTTTTCCAGGATTGCCGCATTCCGGCGGCAAACCTGTTGTTGCCCGCGGGCCGTATGCGCGATTTGCTCAGGGTCCTGGACGCGGACCGCATCACCGGCAACCCGCCGATCTGCCTTGGCGTGGCCGAGGCCGCCTTTAACAGTGTCGTGGCGCACGTCAAGGATCGCAACCAGTTCGGCCGGCCGCTTGCCGACAATCAGGGCCTGCAGTGGAAGCTTGCCGACATGGCCATTGATATCGAGGCGGCGCGCGCGTTGCTCTACCGCGCGGCGAACCGTGTCGATAGCGGGCAGGGCAGCATTGTCGACACCTCGGTGACCAAGACGTATATCAATGAAATGGCCGTGCGCGTCACCAACCAGGCCATCCAGCTCGCCGGCGCCTGCGGCCTGTCTGAGGAGTATCCCTACGAGCGCCATTTCCGCGATGTGCGCGGCATGTCGATTGGCTACGGCACCACGGAAATCCATCGCAATTCCATCGCCCGCGAAATACTTAACGGCAACTACCAGCCTTGAAAATCAGTCCGGAAAGAAAATCATGAACGTCAGAACCGAACACATCGATGCGGAAAATGGTGCGACATTCAGCGCCTATGTAAGCGAACCTGCCCAGCCCAACGGCCACGTCATTATCGTGCTGCAGGAAATTTTCGGAATCACCAAAGCCATACGCGCGGTGGCCGACCGCTTCGCTGCCGAGGGATACCTCTCCGTCGCGCCCGATCTTTTCTGGCGCCTGGAGCCGGGAGTGGAACTTTCGCACTCCAAGGAAGATATGCAGCGCGCGTTTGGTTTCCTCAAGCAATTCAGCGAGGATTTGGGTGTTGAGGATATCGGCCGGGTCGCCGCGCACGTGCGCGCCCTCCCGGGCTTTAACGGACGTGTTTTCGTTGCCGGCATGTGCCTTGGCGGCAAGCTTGCCTATCTCGCTGCGGCGCGACTCGACGTTGATGCCGCCGTATCCTTTTATGGGGTGGGCATAGAAAAAAACCTCGCCGAGGCGGCCACGCTGCGCTGCCCGTTGCTGATGCATTTTGGCGGGCGGGACCAGTACGCGCCGGCCGCCGCGGTTGTCCAGATTGCCGAAGCAGTCAAAGCCGATGGGCGCGTCGCCATCCATACCTATGCCGAGGCTGACCACGGGTTTTACACGCGAGGCGAACCCGACACGATTCGTGATGCGCATGCGCGGACGCTGGCCTTCCTGCGTATTGCCGAGGAGAAGAAATGAAAGTTCTCGAAGGCATACGCGTGCTCGATTTGGGCAATTTCATCACCGCACCTTATGCGGCCATGTTGCTCGGTGAACTTGGCGCCGATGTCATCAAGGTGGAACGGCCTGGCGCCGGCGACCCGTTTCGCGCTTTCAAAGGGGGGCTCTACAGCCCGCACTTTCAGGGCCACAACCGCAACAAACGCAGTATCACGCTCGACTATGCCAAGCCCGCGGGCCAAGAAGTGTTCGATACACTTGTCGCCGAGGCCGATGTGTTGCTCATCAATGTCCGGCCAGGGGTGGAGGACAAGATAGGCGTGGGTGCGGAAAGGTTGCAGGGGATCAATCCGCGCCTGGTCTATTGCTCCATCACCGGCTTTGGTTCAAGCGGCCCCTATGCTGAGCGCCCGGCCTATGACAACGTCGGACAGACCGCCTCGGGTTGGTTGTCGATGTTTCACCAGGGCGAGGATGCGCGCATTTCCGGCCCGGCGGTATCCGACGCTTTCACCGGCGTGTTTGGCTGCATGGGTATTCTGGGCGCGCTGGTCGAGCGCGAGCGCACCGGTCGCGGACGCAAGGTGGAGGTGAGCATGCTCGAAGCCACCATTGCGATGGCCACCGAGCCGCTGGGGCAAATGTTCGCCACCGGCGAGGCGCCCTCTTTGTTCTCACGGGCCGCGGCTTCGCAGTCCTATATCGTCACCTGCAAGGACGGCAAGCGTATCGGTCTGCATATGTCCTCGCCGGACAAGTTCTGGCAGGGCTTGGTCCGCGCCATTGGCCGCGAAGATCTGCTGGAAAAATATCCCGGGCGACTGGAGCGGATACAACATTACGAAGACCTGGCTAGGGAGCTGGCGCAAACCTTCGCCGTGCGCAACCGCGATGAGTGGCTGCCGCTGCTTGAGCGCGAGGACGTGCCTTTCGCGCCCGAGCGCCGCCATGAAGAATTGGCCGACGATCCGCAGGTGAAGCACCTTGATTTGTTTTATGAGATGAACCATCCCGAACATGGCAAGCTCAAGGCCGCGCACCGCGCCATCCGTTACGATGGCGACAACCGCAGCAATTTTTCACCACCACCTTCGCTGGGTGAGCATACGGACAGTGTTCTTGCGCAGTTCGGTTTTGAGCAAGAACGCATTGACGCGTTGCGGGCGGCGGGAATTATCTAGGTTCGCCCCACAGGAATATGGAGACTGGAATGAAATACATCACGACCGCATTCGTCTGTGCCCTGGTCCTGTCATCGCTGCTGCTCGCGCCGGCACCTGCGTTGGCACAAACGTGGCCGGCCAAGCCGGTGAAAATCATCGCCTCGTCTGGCGCCGGCGGCGCGGCAGACATTGTGGCGCGGCTGATCGCCGAACGCCTATCGCCGGCGCTCGGGCAGCCGGTCATTGTCGACAACAAGCCCGGCGTCGGCGGGCATCTTGGTGCGGAAATGGTTGCCCGTTCCGCGGCGGACGGCTACACGCTGCTGATGAGCGGCAGCCCGACGCATTCGGTCGGTCCGCACCTGTACAAGAACCTCAATTACGATCCGATGCGCGATGTACCGCCGGTTGCCATGCTCGCCGTGGCACCCAACTTATTGGTGGTCAACGCCGCGTTGCCCGTTAGCTCGGTGGAACAACTGGTGCAACTGGCACGAACCAAACCCAACCAGCTTAATTATTCTTCCGCCGGCAACGGCACCTCCGGCCATCTTGCCGCAGAACAGTTGAAGAGCATGGCGCGCGTCGACATCAGCCACGTTCCCTACAAAAGCGGCCCCGAGGCCGTCACCGGCGTGCTTTCTGGCGACATCACATTCCTATTTTTTACGCTGCCTTCCGTGCTGCCCCAGGTCCGTGCCGGAAAGCTGCGCGCCTTAGCCATCAGCAGTGCGACGCGCAGCCCGCTTGCCGCCGACGTGCCGACGGTGGCCGAATCCGGATACAAGGACTTCGAGGTGCTGGCCTGGTACGGCTTGTTCGCACCCCGCGGTGTTCCGCGCGAGATCATAGCCAGGCTCAGCACGGAAATTGAAAAAATCCTGCGCCAGCCGGACATTCGCGAAAAGCTTGCGCAACTGGGTGCTGAACCGAAATTCATGACCCCGGAACAATTGACCGCCTTTGTTGCAGAGGAGTCGCCGCGATGGGGCCGGCTTATTCGCGCCTCCGGCGCCAAGGCCGACTGAAGGTATGCGCCTCGCCAACGCTTCGCTGCACGCCTACCGCCTGCCCTATGACCGGCCTGTGCGTTGGAGCGATATCGTAGAGGAGGCGGCGCCATTGGTGCTGCTGCGTTTGCAAAGCGACAGCGGTGCCGTCGGTGTCGCCGAGATCACGGTCAAGCCCACCTGGTGCGGCGTCACCGCACGCAGTCTGATTGCCTCTATCGAAGAGGTGTTCCTGCCGCGCATTAAAATGCTGGATCTGGATGATCCGGAGGAGGTGCGCTCTGCCCTGGATGGTATTCCCGAGAACCAGGCAGCCAAGACACTGGTCGATAACGCTTGCTGGGATCTGCACGCCAACGCGGCTGGTAAGGCGCTTTGGCGGGAGTGGGGTGGCCGGCGCAAGGTCGAGCTGTCCTGGGCGGTGACGCGCCAGGCGCCAGCCGCCATGGCTGATGAAGCGGCGCGAATGGTGGACCGTTACGGCTTTGGCACGCTCAAGATCAAGGGTGGGCAGGGGGTGGAAGTCGATATTGCCGGCATGCGCGAAATCCGCGCGGCGGTGGGCGATGCGGTGCGCCTGTATGTCGATGCCAACGGTGCCTACCGCTTTGACCAGGCGCGGGACTATGTGCGTGCGATGGCCGATGCTGGAGCTGCGATGGTGGAGGATCCTTGCGCACTCGTGCCCGATGAGGCCTTTCGCAAGTTGCAGCAGGACAGCCCTGTCTCGTTGCTGGTCGATTTTGGCTGCGCGACGCGACGCGACGCAGCTTTGTTCCTTGAACGCCAGGCGCGCGCGCTGAGTCTCAAGCCCGGTCGCTTCGGCCTGTCCGATGTGCGTGCCATGCAGCGGATCGTCGCACCCGCGGGCTGTGCCATGGTCGCCGGGCTGATGGGTGAGAGCGCCCTTGGCACGCTGGCCGCGTTGCAGTTCGCATCAACGCTGCCCACATCCGGCTTGCCGGCGGAGCTCACCTGGTATCTCGCCATGACCGAACAAATCGTCACCGGCATGCCGGATATCATCGGCGGCGCCATTGAGTTGCCCGAGGCCGCATCGCTGGCTTCGCTGGTCGACTGGGGCGCGCTGCAAAGATTGGCGTCATGATCGACATTCGGTTTCACTTTTGCAAGGAGCAGCCATGAGCTCGATTGCCTACGACGACCTCGTCGTCGGTGCCCGCTTCGAGGGCCCTGGGCGGACTATCACCGAAACCGATTTGTCGCTCTCATGCATGCTGACCGGCGACTGGCACCCGATACATGCCGACGCCGAGTTTGCGAAAAAAACACCGATTGGCCAGCGCATGCTGCACGGGCCTTTCGGTATCCTGCTGGTGATGGGCATGGCGACACACCTGCCCGAATTCGCCGACGAGGTGATTGCAGCAACCGGTATCCAGGAATGGCGCTACCACGCGCCCATCGTGGTCGGTGACACGCTGCATACCGAGACGGAAATCGTCGCCAAGCGTATTACCTCGGACGGCAGGCGTGCCATTATCGACCGACGGTTTAAACTGGTGAATCATCAAGGCAAGGTCATCCAGGATGGACTTGCCGGCGCCATGATCCGCCTGGGCGCAGCGGGTACCCGGTCGTGATCCTTGGCCAGGTCATAGAGCGCAACGCGCGGCTTTACCCTGCGCATCCGGCGATCTTGTTCGAGGGACGGACCATCACCCATGGCGAGCTTGCATCCCGCGTCAAAAAACTGATCAACGCCCTCGTCGCGCGCGGCATAGGACGCCAGGCCAGGCTTGCGGTGTTGTCGCAGAACTGCCCGGAATACCTCGAAATTTTCGGTGCTGCCGGATTGGGGGGCTTCATCGGCGTCGGAATCAACTACCGCCTTTCGGCGCCAGAACAAGCCGACATATTGCGCGACTGCGAGCCGGAGGTGTTCATTTTTGACGCCGCGTTTGCCGAGCGCGCAGCAGAACTGCGCACGGCGCTGCCCGCCGGGGTGCTGATGCTTGGCATCGGCGCAGCCGATGCCTGGGGGGCCTGGGCCGAGGGCTACGAAGCGCTATTGCTCGGCGCAATCGATTCGCCGCCAGTGCTAAGGGCGAAGGAAACGGACACCCTGCTGCTCTCCTATACGAGCGGCACCACCGGTCGCGCAAAAGGCGTCATGCTGGGCAACGAGGCGCAACTGGAGCAGGCGCGTATCCTGGCGCTTGCGCACTGCGCCAGGCAGGATGACCGCATGCTGATTGTCATGCCGTTCTATCACATTGGCGGCACCACCGAGATTCTCACCTACTACATCGTCGGTGCGACCATCATGCTGCATCGCGCGTTTGACGCGGCGGCAGTGCTGCGCAGCATCCAGACGCACAGGGTAAGCGCGGCCCATCTTGCGCCGACCATGATCCAGATGATGCTGGACGTGCAGCAGGCGAGTCCGGTGGACGTTTCCAGCCTGCACACCGTGTGCTACGCCTCTGCGCCAATGTCGATTGCGCAGTCACGGCAGGCGCGCGCTGTATTTGGGCCGATATTCATGCAGGTCTACGGCATGACCGAGTTCGGGCCGGCCAGCGTGCTATTCAAGCATCAGCACCTGCCCGGGGGCAGTGCGAAGGAAGCGGGGCGCCTCGCATCGGCAGGACAGCCTTTTCTTGGCACCGACATCAAGATGCTGCGCGAGGACGGATCCGAATGCGGCATTGGCGAGGTCGGCGAAATTTGCATGCATTCCCCGGTCATCATGCAAGGCTATTGGAACAATCCGCTGGCGACAAAGCAGGCGATTGGCGATGGCTGGATGCATTCGGGCGATCTCGGCTATTTCGACGATGAGGGCTACCTGTTCGTCGTCGACCGCAAAAAAGACATGATCATTTCCGGAGGCGAGAATATTTATTCGCGCGAGGTCGAGGAGACGCTGATGCTGCATCCGGCCGTTCTCGAGGCCAGCGTTATCGGCGTGCCGGACGAGAAGTGGGGCGAGGCAGTCAAGGCGCTTGTTGCGCTTCGGCCGGGTATGCACGCCACCGCCGCGGAATTGATCGAGCACTGCAAGGCGAGCATCGCCAGCTACAAAAAACCAAAAAGCATAGACATTATGCCGGCGCTGCCGCGCATCTCCAGTACAAACAAGATCGACAAGAAAAAGCTGCGCGAACCATTCTGGGCGGGCCGCGACAGAAAAGTGTAGGCATCGAATCACCTGGATCACTTGAATCACCCAAAGGAGGCAATCATGTTTCTGCGTAAAATCATTGTGAGTCTGTATTCGGGACTGCTGGTCATGCTGGCGGCGGCGGGTCCCGTCCTCGCGCAAGCTTATCCGTCCAAGGTCGTGAAAATCATCGTGCCGTTCCCGGCTGGCGGCCTTACCGACGTGCTGGCGCGAGGCATAGGCCAGGAATTGACCAAGACGTGGGGACAGCAGGTCGTCGTGGAGAACCGCCCTGGCGCCAACACCATTATCGCGGCCGAAGTGACGGCGAAATCCGCGCCCGACGGGTACACCATCCTGATGGCCAATGATGTGACGACATCGTCCAATCAGTATCTGTACTCCAAGCTGCCCTACGATCCGGTAAAGGATTTTGCAACTGTCATCAATATCGCCGAGACCGTGGAGATACTGGTTTCCAATCCGGCGTTTCAAGCCAAGACCCTGCAGGAATTAATCACGCTCGCCAAAACAAAGCCGGGAATAATCACCTATGGTTCTTATGGCCTGGGCAGCAAGGCGCACCTGGATATGGAAGCCGTGGCCAGCGCAACGGGCATGAAGCTCAATCATGTGCCTTACAAAGGCGTCGCTGACGTCGTGCCGGCATTGCTAGGCAGTCAAATCGACATTGGATTGGTCGGAATTCCATCCGTTCTGCCAGGAATTCGCAGCGGCAAGCTGCGCGCCATCGCTTACGCCGGCAAGGCGCGCTCGCCGCTGTTCCCGGATGTGCCAACCTTCGCTGAATCCGGTCTTAACAACATCGAAGCGCGCGCCTGGTTTGGTTTTGTCGTGCCCGCAGCGACGCCGCGGGCGGTTATAGACAAGATCGCCGCCGATGTGTCACGTATCGTCACCCAACCCGAGTTTTCGGAAAAATTCATCACTGGCGTCGGCCTCAACGTGCTTAACCAGGGGCCAGACCAGTTCGCCGAATTCCTCAAAACCGATCGCGCCGATTACGCCGTGCGTGTCAAGAACGTCAACGTCAAGTTGGACTGAGACAGCGACTGCAATGAATTTTTCGATCCCGGAAGAGCTGCGCATGTTGCGCGATTCGGCGCGGCGTTTCGTTGCCGAGGAGTTGATGCCGCTGGAGGCGCAATACGCCGACCAGCCCGACATTCCCGACGATGTGCGCAAGCGCTTACAGGACAGGGCCAAGGAACTTGGCTTCTGGATATTCGACCTGCCGGAGGAGTACGGCGGCGGCGGTATCAGCGCGCTGGGCATGTGCCTGGTGTTCGAGGAACTGGCCAAGTGCAATGTGCCGTCGTTTCGCGCGCCGACGGTGTTCACGCCTTATCTCGGCCCGGTGTTATTCCGCTGCAATGCGGAGCAACAGCAGCAATACCTGTGGCCGGTGATTCGCGGTGAAAAGCGCACGTGCTTCGCCTTGACCGAGTCCAACGGCGGATCGGATCCCTCGCAGATGCGCACGACCGCTGTGCTTGAAGGGGATCGCTACCGCATCAACGGCAGCAAGATTTTTATCACCGGTGCCGACAAGGCCGACTTCATCCAGCTGTTCGCGCGCACCGGGCAAGGGCCCAAGGGCGTCGAGGTGACCTGCTTCCTTGTTGATCGCGATACGCCCGGCGTGAGTCTCGGCCAAAGTTTCGAGTTGATGTCGCCCGATCGCCCGTGGGAACTGGTATTCGAAGATGTGCTGCTGCCGGCCGGCCAGATTGTCGGCGAGGTGGGCGGCGGATGGGATCTTGCGCGCGGCTTTCTCGATATGGGCCGCCTAATCCACGGCCCGAAGGCGATAGGGCGCGCGGAGCGCGCGCTCGAGCTGGCGATCAGCCATGCCAACGAGCGCAAGACCTTCGGCGAGGCGCTGGCCAAACGCCAGTCCATCCAGTGGATGATTGCCGACTCCACGGTTGAACTGCACGCTGCGCGCATGATGACTTATCATGCGGCCTGGAAGGCGGATCAGGGCCTCGATTACCACTTCGAAGCTTCGGCGGTGAAACTTTATGCCGACGAAATGCTCGTGCGCGTGATGGATCGCGCCATCCAGATCCACGGCGGCATGGGCTTGTCGCGCGAGTTGCCGCTTGAACTGATGTTTCGCGATGCGCGCAGCCGCACCATCACCGAGGGCTCCTCGGAGATGCAGCGCATCATCATTGCCAGCGAGATCCTTTCGCGGCGGGGCCTGGTGAATCGCGTGCAGGATTGAGATGGGCATTACAGACTGTAATAAATGTAAAACTCCGTTACAGCTTGTGTTGTGCTGATCCGGGCAGACTATGATGCATGCATGTCAACGCACACATCAAGTCAAGGAGTCATCATGAAACGCATGGCGAAACGCACCGCAATTGTCATTTCCTTTCTTTCGGTAACCGCAGCGGCGTGGGCGCAGACGCCCCCTGCCGCCAACGAGGAGCGTCGCGGCGGTCCTACGCCCGAGCGGGGCGATCAAATGGAAAAGCGGCGCGCCGAAATGAAGCAGCGCTTTGATGCCGACTTCAAGAAGGCCGATGCCGACGGCGATGGCGCCCTTAGCAAGGCGGAAGCGGGAAAATCCATGCCGCGCCTGGCCAAGGATTTCGACGCCATAGACACGAACAAGGATGGCAAGCTGACGCAGGACGAGATCCGGGCGCGTATGCAGGCACGCATGGCCGAGCACCATCAGGGTAAGGGTGGTTCCGGCAGCGACGCCAAGCCGGGCGGCAGTCGTGAGCAGGGCAAAAAACGCTTTGAGGAGCAGTTCAAGAAAGCCGATGTCAATGGCGACGGTGCGCTCAGCAAGGCCGAGGCAGAGAAATCCAATCCGCGCATGGCAAAAGAGTTTGATGCCATAGACGCGAACAAGGATGGCAAGATCACGCAGGACGAAATTCGCAGCCACATGCAGGCGCGCATGGCCGAGCGTCATCGCCATGGCGACAAGGCGCCGGACGCCCCGCCGGCAAATCCAGCCAAAGGCGAGGCACCCAAGGCGCAGTAAAGCCGCCCGTTTCTTGTCTAAAGCTTCGCCGGATGCTGATACAGGATCCGGCGTTTTCTTTTGTGGCGGGCTTGTGCCGCGTTAGCCGGCGCGTGGCCCGCTCAGATAAGGCGGCTTAACAGTGCGAGCAACAGCGAAAGCAGGATGGTGGAGGTGAAGGGCAGCGAGTAAAGGCGCCCGCGCATGCGAACCGTCATATCACCGGGCAGACGCCCGAGCCCGAGTCGCACCAGCCATGGGGAAACCACGGTGAGGACCACCAGAGCGACGACCAGCGTAAGCAGCCACTTGAGCATGCGCGCATTGTATCGTGGGTGTCCGCAGACACCCGCGCCGCTGTTGTACACTTTGCCTTCCGGCGGCGCATGAGCGTGCGTTCAGCGCGCACATTGCCCCGCCAGACCCGACAACAACATCGGCATGCCCCGTATGGTGCCTGCCGCGCCAGGAGATCGAAGATGATTGAGCTTTACACATGGGGCACGCCCAACGGCCGCAAGGTTTCGATAATGCTGGAGGAATGCGGCCTCCCCTATAACATCCACAAGATCAACATCGGCACCAACATCGAACAGTTCACGGCCGACTATCTGAAGATCAACCCGAACGGCAAGATCCCGGCCATCGTCGATCCGGACGGACCGGAGGGCGTGCCGATCAGTCTGATGGAGTCGGGGGCCATCCTGGTTTATCTCGCCGAGAAATCCGGCAAGTTTTTGCCACGCACCGGCGGTGCACGCTACAAGACGCTGGAATGGCTGATGTTCCAGATGGGCGGTGTCGGGCCGATGTTTGGTCAGGTGCATCACTTTGTCCGCGCCGCAAAGGAAAAGGTGCCTTACGGCATTGAGCGCTATAGCAAGGAAAAAGACCGCCTGTACGGCGTGCTCGACAAACGCCTGGGTGAACAGGCCTATCTTGCCGGGGAGTACTCCATCGCCGACATGGCCACCTATCCGTGGGTGTCGCGGCACGAGTGGCATAACACTGACCTCAATGACTTCCCCGGGGTGAAGCGCTGGTTTGACGCCATCAGTGCCCGTCCGGCGGTGCAACGGGGCATGGCGGTACCGGCCTGATTGACTGCTTGCACAACCGCGCCATCAATCTTTACGGGGAATAAGCATGAGCCTCACCAACGAACAGCTTGCCGAATTGCTGGCCGGCATCGCCCGGTCGCAACAGGCGATTATCGACGCCGTGGATCGTCTCGAGCCCGGGTTTCGTAGTACGCATCTTTCGCCGGTGCTGACCGTTGCGGCCAATTTGCGCTTGAATGAGGGGCGCTTGCTCGACCTGCCCTCGCGCATTCTGCTGCGCGCCCAGGGCCGCGCTGCGATGGACACCGCAACCATCCTGCGCGATCTTGAAGCCATACTGACCGGTGTACCGGTGCCGCTGGACGCTACTGCGGGTGCGCCGCAGCCCCTTCCGCCTGCGGCCCAGCGCGCTGCCGCGCGTGCAGCCGCAGCAGCGGCGGGGGCTGCGGCCCCAGCCCCAGCCCCAGCTCAAGCTCAAGCCCCAGCCCCGGCGGCCCCCGTCGCCGCGGTGAAGCCCGCTGCCGATGACATGGATTTCACCGGCAAGTCCTGATCGCAAATATGCTGGAAATGCCCGTCTGGCGCGGCTCTCAAGCCTGTTTGCCCGGGCTTCTACGGCACCGAGCGGCGGCACAAACGCAAATCCGGCTTAAACCGGATTTAAGTTTTCTGCGCTGGTTTTATCCATGCCCTCACCGTCAGCGCCAGCAGCCGGCCTGACGCATAAATGCAAAGCATCGGGTCGAGCAGGTAGTCCCACAGATTGCCCGACTCAAGCCAACCGACCGACCAGCCGAGCACAGCCAGTGCGATGGCCGGCGCTACAAGCGGCAGGCGTGCCAGAGCGGCAAGGATCGCGGCGCAAAGCAATGCCGCGACGAACCACGGCTCGCCATAACCCCACGTATAGGAATCGTAAGCCGTTGCGCCCAGCGCCAACGGATAGAGCAGGCAGGCTGCCGCTATAGGCAGCAGCAGGGCGAACCGTGTGCGCATCGTGGACGCGCCCGGAGTGAGTACCGGCGGCACCAGACAGTAGCGAACTGCCGCGGTGCAGGCCAATAGCAGCAGCGTCGGCAGGCTCAGATCCCCGAGTGTGCCGCGAAGGTAAGCGGCGAGGGGCAGGCTGTCCGGGGGCAGCGGCAGCAACATCAAAACGAACAGACTGCCAAGCACGACCAGCGGCGCCCGCGCGCCGGCGCGCCCTGCCAGCGGCGCGAGCAGCACGGCCGTGGCAAACGCGAGGCCGGCAAGGCCTGTGATGTCGGTGAGGGTGATCATGGCGCTGCGCTTGCGTCCTTGATGCGCGCCTCAACCCAGGCGCGCGAGAATGCGACGTGCTTGATGGCGCTGCGGTTCCAGGTATAGACCAGATGGATGTCGCCGTTGGCGATACGAATCAGGTACGGATAAGAAAACTCGAAGTTGCAGCGCTGTTGCGCGCACTGGTGCGCGCGTACCGCCCGCACCAGGCCCGGCGGGTCCTGCAATGCCGCATCGGTGGCCTGTGCGAGTTTGTCTGCCTCGATCGTGAACTGCGCTTCGGTTAGTTCACCTTCTTTCCAGTGCAGCTGATCCTCAAGCTTGAGCAGTGTTCGCCACCGCTTGCCCCCGTCGGTCGATGCGACCAGCGACAGCGAATCGCGGTTGGCGTCAAGGTCGTTGACCACCGCCAGCAAAGAACCATCGGGCAGTGCGACACCTGACACGGCGGAGCCCGGATTGGACAGTGTGGTCTTCTCGGCGGCGGCCCAGTGCCGGCCGGCGTCCGCGGTGCTGGTGCCGATGACCTTGTTTTGGCTGATGGCCCCGGCGGCGCGCATCAGCACCTGCGCCCGCGCGGCGTCGCGCACCAGCACCACCGGCTGCAGCGTGCTGTAGCCATAGCTCAGGCGCTGCTTGTCGAGTATTTTTCCGGATGCGTCCAGGCGCAGCAACTCGCCGAATTTGCCGAGGAACTCGTGGTACACCGGCAGGCCGATGTCGCCGTTGGCGTACAAGATGGGCGTGCCCTTGACCAGCGTGCTGATATTGATGAAAGGCGAGGTGATCAGGCGGCGCGCCGGGCCCCAGGTCTTGCCCTCGTCGTTCGAGGTAATCATTGAAATCGAACTGCCCGCCCAGCCGCCGACCGACACAGTGACGTAAAAAAGGTGCAGCCTTCCGTCGGGCACGCGCACCGCAACCGGATTGCCAAGCTTGCGGATGTGGCGCAATACACCGGCCTGGGTGCGTTTGCGGTCAATGACCGGGGCGTCCTCCGCCCAGCGTGACAGCCCCGGGTCGAATAGGGCGCTGCGAATTTCGACATCGGCCGCGCCCTCACGGCTGCCCGAAAACCAGAAGGCGCGAATGCGCCCGTCGCCAAGCTCCACCAGTGAGCCGGCGTGGCGGTGCGGGCCTGCGTTGGTGGAGACAAAGCGCGTCTGCAGGTCCGTCGTCTCAAGCGATGCCGCCGCGCCTTTGGCGTTGGGCGGTGGCTGAAACGGCGCAGCCACCGGCCGTGTCATTGCCTTGCCCAGGCCGGCGACAAAGGCCAGCGTGATCAGGCCGGGCAGCCATAGCCGCGTCCAGCGGCGCGTGCCATGGGCTGCTGCGTGCGTGGTGGTTTGAGTCGTGCGCCCCATGGTGTTGATATTATCGCGCGCCCGCACCCGGCGACTCGACCAGCATTTCTTTCAGAAAAATATTCTCAAAGACCTTGCCGTGAAGGATCGCGCTGATCTCGGCCGATGAGTGCCTGCCGCGCAAATCCAGTCGCTCGGCGATGACCTTGCAGCCGGTGCAGGCGTGCCCGCCCAGCGGCACACGCACGGTAAACAGCGCGTAGCGGCGCGCCAGCTCGTCCGGGTCCTGGTCGCGTTTTTCACGATAGCTTTGAATGTTCGCCGCAGGCAACAGAAAGCGGTAGGCCTCGTAACTGGCGTTAAAATCGGATGGTACCCAGACGGTCTTGCCCGCCACTTGACGCTGCGCTTCGATGCTGAAACTGCCGCGTGCGCTGTCGAAGGGGCGCAGGAAGGCGGCCGCCGAAACAAACACCAGCAATGCTGCGATGCTGGCGCCGGGGCGTGTGAGCGCCGGCAGCAGCATGGCTGCGGTGGCAAAGCCGCCTGCCAGCAGCAACAGCAACCAGTAAAGGGCCGAATAAAGAGTCCCGTCCGGCGTCGCGTCCTGCAAACGCCATGACAGGTAGGCGATGAATACCAGCGCCAGCTCACACAGCAGCAGCGTGGCGAGGAACCAGCCGCGACCCAGCCGCTCCCATCCGAGCGCGCACAGCACAGCCAGCGCCGGCATGGCCGCGAGCACGTAGCGGCTGGAGCGCTGGCTGGGCAGGCTGAAGACGATGACCATGGCGAGCAGCCAGATCCATAGCAGCTTTTCATCCGCGCTCAGTTGACGGCGATGGCGTAAGGCCGCCGCCATCAGCGCCGCCACCGGCAGCGCGAGCAGGCCGGCATTGAGCGGCAGGCCGAGGATCATCGTCCACACGCTTGAACTGCCCCACAGCAGTTTGGACAGATAGGAGGCCCCTGCCGGGTCGAACTTGCCGGCGTTTTCCTTCATCACGAATTCCTGCCAGACCGCGGCCGGATCGGGGTCGAGCAGGAACCACAGGCCGAACAGCGCGAGGGATATCAGGGCGACGACCAGCAGCTTCCACAGGTCCTGGCGGATGAAGTCGCCCAGACGGTAGTCGCGCTGGTGCAAATACCACCACGACAGGCCCAGGCCCACTGGCAGTAAAAGGGCGAATGACTTGTATAGCAGGCCGATGCCTATGGCCACGCCCAGCAGCAGTGGCAGGCGGTTTGAGGCGAACGCGGTTTCTTTCCGGTACAGCAGCAGGAAAAACGGCAGGAACAACCAGAAGGTTTCGGGCGCGTTGGTAAGAAAGGGCCGGCCGTAACGGTAGGTGCTGAAAAACGCCAGATAGGCGAGGGCGGCGACAAACCCGCCTGGCAGGCTGCGCGCGCACTTCCAGCCGAGCAGGAACACCATCGCCGCCGTCAGCAGCGTGTACATCACGTTCGGGTAGCGCAGATCCCACAGCGTCCAGCTCTGGCCGTGCCCGGTCGAGGCGATGCCCTGCCAGAACAGTGCCGGCGGCTTGGTGTTGCGCATGCCATCGAGTTCGGACTGCAGTGGCAGCCAGTGGCCGGATGCAGCGGTCAGGCGCGTGATGTGTGCGTAGACATTTTCGTCGCCGTTTTTCGGGATGTGCTGGCTTTCCAAGCCGAAAAAATAGACGAACACCGCCAATAGCATGGCCGCGCCGTAGAGCAGGTTGCACCAACGCGGGCTTATGCCGTGCATGCGTTATTTACCCACATCATCCGTGGGGCGGTGCCTGAAAGTCCACAAGTCGTTGACGATAAAATTAAACACGCTGGCGAACACAATTGCGATCAGATTGGCGACAAGATAGTGAAGATAGACGACCAGTATTTTAGTGAACACCACTTGCAGCAGGATACCCACCCAGCAGGCGAGGGCGTACTGACCGAACTGCACCAATACTGACCTGCCCTGGTTGCGCGGCCTGTCCTGCCAGGTCCAGATACGGTTCCAGGTGAAATTGTTGATGGTGGCCACCAGGATTGCCCCGGCGAGCGAAAAGTTCAAGCGCATTTCGGGTAGCGCGATGGCGCGAAACAAAAACTCCTGTCCGATGTAGAGCACGCCCAAGTTGACGAAGGTGCCTGATGCGCCGACAGTGCCGAATTTCAGGAAGCGAAATTTCAGCAAGCGCGCGACCCGCGGATGCACCATCAATCGTTCAAACACGGACATGCAATCCTTTGGTTTTCAGGCGCACCCGCGTCAGCGCGGACCGGTCGGTGCGGCAAGCATTTCGCGCGCCTTGGCGATGACTTGCGCCGGGGTGATCCGCTTCAGGCACTGATTGTCGCCATCGCAGGGCGAAGAGCGGTGATTGTACGCGGTCAGGCAGGGCGAGCAGGGCAGGCCAAGATGAAAATGCCAGGCGTTTTGCGACAGCGAGCGATAGAGCAGCGGTGTTTCGGGGCCGAAAAATACGATCGAGGCGATCGGCGTGAGGGCGGCAAATTGTCCGGGCCCGCCGTCGTTGGTGATGAGCAGGTCGGCGCGGTGAAACAGCGCCAGCAGGTCGCGCACGGATTTGGTATAGCCGGTGAGGTCTATGCACAGATCGCTGCCGCTTTGTTCGAGCAGGGCCTGACCGAGCGGGCGGTCCTCCATCAGCCCGACCACGCCGACGGCGTAACCGTCGGCGAGCAGGTCGGCACACAGCCGGGCATAGGATTCAAGCGGCCACGCGCGTATCGGCAACAAGCCGCCGCCTGGATAAATCAGTATGAGGCGCTTGTCCGTCACGGCGGGAAAATCCGCGTGCAGGCGCGCTATAGCCTGCTCTTTTTCGCCCGGCTTGAATTGGAGCGGGGGTGGGCTGCCGGGCATGACCACGGGCAAATCCTTGGTCAGCGGAAAGCTTGTTGATTCGAGCGCTGCGACCATGCTCAGCAATTGCAGTGTCAGATGCCGGTAGGGGTTGTACAGCACCGGTCGGTTGATGAACGAACCGCGATAAAGGCCTTCCTGCGTGTGCCGGTGAAAACCGGCGCGCAGCCTCGCGCCGGACAGATACGAAAACAGGCTGCTCACGCGCGAGAACAGTTCGCAGTCGAGCACCGCGTCGAGCTGGAGCGACCGCAGCCGTAACAGCGCGCGCAGGCTGTCACCGATAAAGCTGGCCAGGCCGCGATCGTTGAGGGTCATGACATTGGCTGGCGAAACCACGCCCAACAAGTCCAGCACTTCGCGGTTTTTGGCGAACAGCAGCACGTGGACGGTCGCTTCCGGGTATTTGTTTTTCAGGCGCATGAACATCGGCTCGGCCAGCACCAGGCTACCCATTTCCGAGAGCAGGATCACGAGGATGTTTTGCGGCCGGCCGAGGACTTCGTCGCGTCCGAAAATCCGGTCGATGAGCGAGAGTCCGGCGCAAAGGGGCACGCCGATGTAACGATCAACCAGACGCTGAAACTGTATGTTCATTGCCAACAATTCAAACTTTTACCAGGATTGCACGGGGATCACGCCAAAAGCGTGACACCAAGATCATGCAGTTTGCCACTAAGTCACTAATCTGGTGCCGCCTGGTGAGGGTTTCCGGCCGAGATGACACGGGTGCGGCGCGTGCGCGCCTAATCGGCCTTGACGCCGGAAATGCGCACCGCTTCGGCCCATACGGCGAGATCCGACTTCAGTACCGCGGCGAACTCGGCCGGCGTGTTGCCCACAGGATCAACGCCGATGTTCTCCAGGCGCTGGATAAAGCCCGGATCGCGCGCCGCAGTGGCGATCTCGCGCGCAAGGCGCTCGATGACGGCGGGCGGCGTTTTGGCCGGTGCGGCAATCGCGTTCCAGGTATTGGTGCGATAGCCCGGGTAGCCTTGCTCGGCCACCGTCGGCACGCCGGGCAGTTGCGGCGCGCGCTTGTCACCAGACACCGCCAGCACCTTGATTTTGCCACTCTTGGATTGGGGAATGATTTCGGCGAGGTTGCCGAAGTACATCGGCGCGTGTCCCGCAATCACGTCGGCCAGCGCCGGCGCGCCGCCTTTGTAGCCGACATGTTCCATCTCGATGCCGGCGCGTTTGAGCAGCAGCACCACCGACAAATGGCTCAGGCTGGCGTTGCCGGCCGACGCATAGATCAGCTTGGTCGGATTCTTGCGCACATAGGCGACCAGCTCGGGCAGTGACTTTGCCGGCACGGCCTCGTTGACCGCGAGCGCAAAGGCGTTGCTGGCGACGATGCTCACCGGCGCAAAATCTGTGACCGGGTCATAGGACGTTTTGGCCATTGCCGGCAGCACCGCCATTTGTGGCAGCGTCGCCATGAACAGCGTATAGCCGTCGGCCGGCGCGCGCGCGACAAACTCTGCGGCGATGGCGCCGCTCGCGCCCGGTTTGTTCTCCACGATCACCGTTTGCCCGAGCTTTTGCGTCAGCCAATCGGCGGTGATGCGGGCAATGCTATCGGTGTTACCACCGGAGGAGAAGGGAACGACGATACGAATGGACTTTTGCGGCCAGGCTTGCGCCACCGCCTGGCCGGCGAGGCCCAGCAGTAGCGAGCATGCAAGCGTTATGCGCAGTGCCAGCCGGCGGTGCTTGCCGTGCAGACTTAAAATCGATGGCCTCATGCAATGTCTCCGTTGCATTTGGGTTGAAGCGTTTGTGGTTTCAGGCCGGGTTCCACAAGTTGCTAAATTCAGTGGCCACCACCTGTTCGTAGGCGACATCCTTGGACAGCAGGCCGATGTCCCGGGCGAATCGATTCATGGATGCAATCTTGTTCGGCGGTACATCGGCGCTGTAAAAAGGCGCATCGCGCCGGATCAGGTCTGCGATCATTTCCGCTTCGACCGCGGGAAAGAGCTTTTTCGCGATGGGTGTGGCGCAGGCCGGATCGGCGGCGAGGGCGCGTTGCGCGCCGGTGATGGCACGAATCGAAGCCCGTGCCAGTGCCGGGTTTTCCTTCATCAGTTTTTCTGTCGTCACCCAGGCGGCGAAGCAGTAGTCGATCGCGCCTTTGGGGCCGTCGCCGCGGCGGGCATCAAGCACCAGCGTGCCGATGCCACTTTTGAGCGCGACATCCGAACCCATGCCGTTAGCCCAGAAGGCGTCGATCTCGCCGTTCTCCAGTGCCTTGGCCGCGCTTACGCCGAAGGACACACCGGCGCCGGCCGCCGCCGGGATGGGGCCGATCTTTACATCGGTGTCCGGATTCATGCCGATCTCGGTGAGCATGCGGCGCAGCCCGTCCACCGGACCCGGTGCCGCGCCGATGCGCAGGCCGCGCACCGCCGCGAGATCGCCGCGCTTGACCTTGAGGTCGGCGCGCACGATCAGGAACCAGTACATGTGTTGCGACAGCGCGCACAGGATGCGCGAACCGGCCCAATCCTTGAATGCATACAAGGGTGCGTGCGAAGCGCCACCGATGAAATCCCATTTACCGTTGTGCAGTTCCTGGTAGGCGCGCGTGACCGGGAATACCAGTTCGAGCGTGGCATCGAAGCCCTCTTTCTTGAACAAGCCCAGTTCGACTGCGGCGATGGCGGGAAAATACGACGGGGACACAAGGTCCGGGATGGCAACACGTACAGTCATGAACGGTATTCTTTCTGGGAAGGTGGGGACGGGTTGGGCATCTGCCCGGATTGAGATAGTGACACGTCTGAAGCACGACCATTTGCACGACAATTCAAAGCGCAAAGCCTGCGCACTTGAAAGTGTTCGGGAAATAATACACGCTTGCACGCAGCTTGTATCATCGACCCTGGCGTCTTCTTAAGTACCAGGTGCGACTCTTCGTGGTGCTCGGGCACCCGGGCATGCTGCACCTGGCGCAAATCCCACAATCGGTAACAAAACCTGAAAGCCGTGCATGCATTCCAGCAAACAAAGTCATATCGGCATCGTCGGTGCCGGCCCCGTTGGCGTGGTCGCTGCGATCGCCTTTGTCAAAAAAGGTTTCAAGGTGACGCTGATCGAAGCCGAAGCGGCCATAGACCACGGTCCGCGCGCAGCCACCACCCATCCTTCCACCCTCGAGATGCTGGCCGAACTGGGGCTGGTGGAGGAATTCCAGTCGCTCGGCCTGAAGGCCTTGCATTTCCAGCACTGGGACGGCGTCGACATGACGCCGCAAGTCGAGTTTGATCACAGCGTGCTCAAGGACGAGACGCCCTTCCCTTACGTGGTGCAGACCGAGCAGCACAAGCTCGCCGAGCTGGGCCTGCGGCGGCTGGCCAAGAGCGACGCGGCCGAAGTGCTGATGGGCACCACGGTCCAGGCGATCAGCCAGGATGAGAACGGTGTCACCGTTGACATTCATAACGAAGGCGGCGACGACCGGCGCGTGTTCGATTACCTCGTCGGCTGCGACGGCGGGCGCAGTTTCGTGCGCAAGTCCATGGACATCGAGTTCGAGGGCTATACCTGGCCCGAGCGTTTTCTGGTGCTCACGTCGGTGTTTGATTTTGAGCGCGCACTGGGCTGCCGTTACCGTTGTTACATCGCGCACCCGGACGAGTGGTCCAACCTGTTCAAAGTCATGGGTGATGACATGAAGGGCCGTTGGCGCGCGGTGTTTCGCGCCGGGGAAAACGAGACCGACGAGGAAGCCTTTACCGACGCTTCGGTGAGCCGGCGCTTCGCGCAGATCATCGATAGTCATCCGCTCGAAAAGGTGGTCCACCGGAACATTTACCGCGTGCACCAGCGCGTGGCCAAATCCTTTCGCAAGGGTCGCGTGTTTCTGGCCGGTGACGCGGCGCACGTCAACAATCCGATGGGCGGCCTTGGGCTCAACTGCGGCATTCACGACGCCATGGACCTCGCCGACACGCTGCACCAGGTGACAACGGGCGCGGCCGACGCATCGCTGCTCGAGCGCTACGACCGGCGCCGCCGACCGCTCAACATTGAGTTTGTGCAGCAGCAGACCATCGCCAATAAAAAGCGACTGGAGGAACGCGACCCGGCGCAGCGGCAGGAGAACTTCAACGAACTGCGCCGCATCGCCGACGACCCGGTGCGGCACCGGCAATTTCTGCTGCGCACCTCGCTGATTGAGAGTGTGCGCAAGGCGGCGAAAATCCAATAGCCGCACTGCTACAATCGCGCCGTCCGCAATCTCAGTACAGTCACAACACAAGCACAGGAAACCGCCGTATGCCACGCGTCTTGATCAAGAATATCGGCGAATTCTTCACTGGCGATCTGCTTGCCCCTTTCTCCGCGACGCGCGAGCTGCTGATCGAAGACGGGCGCGTTGCCGCTCTTGATCCGGCCAGCCCGGGCGAATGCGAAGTGGTGATTGACGCAATGGGCAGCGCCGTCATGCCCGGCATCGTCGATGGCCATGTGCATCCGGTGTGTGGGGAGTGGACGCCGACGCAAAATGCCACGGGCTGGATCGGAAACTACCTTAACGGCGGCACCACCACGCTGATATCGGCGGGCGAATTGCACTTGCCCGGCCTCGACCCGAACGGGCTAACCGCCGAGATTGTCACCTCACTCGCGATCGTGATGGCGCAGACCACCGGCCGTGTGCGCTGGAGCGGGGCCAAGCTCATCGCAGGCACCGTGTTGTTGGTGCCGGGCATGACGCCAGAGCATTTTGATCGTGTGGCGGCGCACGGCACCAAGTTCGCCAAATTTCTGTTTTACCCGCTCGACGAAAACCCCGAAGAGGCGAAAAACTATGTGCGCTGGTGCCGTGAGCGCGGCATACGCACCAAGGTGCACACCGGCGGCGTGTCGCGCTCTGGCTCCTCGCAAATGTGCGGCTACGACATCTTGTCCTGGTTGCAGCCGGACATCGCGGCCCATGTGTCTGGCGGACCCATCCCGATGAGCGACGAGGATCTGGACCGCGTCATCGATGAAACCACATTCGCACTTGAGATCTGTTCATCGGGCAATTACGGCTCGACGGCGCGTGCGGTAAAGCGCCTGGTGTCGCGCGGCCGGCTTGACCGGCTTTGCCTGGGCACCGACACGCCCGGCGGCACGGGGGTGATTCCGCGCGGCATGTTCAAGAACATCTTGTTTCTCACCTCGATCTGCGGCCTGTCGCCGGCCGAGGCGATAGCGGTGGGAACGGGCAATACCGCGCGCGCGCACGGGCTCGATTGCGGCATTCTTGCGCCGGGGCGCCCGGCTGACGTGGTGGTGTGCGGTCCGGTCAAGGGCTCCAAGGGCAGCACGCTGTCGGAGGCGGTTGCGCATGGCGATTTTCCGGGCATCAGCCATGTGCTGGTCGATGGCGTTCCGCTGGTGTTGGGGCGCAGCCACCAGACGCCGCCACCCGAGCATGCGGCGAAATTTCTTTGTTGCAACCTGGGCTGGCTCTCTGGCAGCGCCTCGGCCGCTCATAACCTGAAGTAGCGCGCTACTCCGGTTTGATGCCGGCGTCGCTTACGATCTTCTGGTAGAGACCGTAGCTCTTTGCAATCGAGTCGGCGAAGGATTGCTGTGTCGCGATCCTCACTTCGAAGCCCGCCGCGTCAAGGCGCGAACGTACGTCCGAAAATTCCAGCGCCTTTGTCACCGCCGCGTTCAACTGCCCGGCGATCGGCGCAGGCAGATGTGCTGGGCCCATCAACCCGATCCAGGTGTCCGGAATGGCAAACCCGGGCACGCCGGCCTCAGCCACGGTGGGAATCTCCGGGGCACCCTTTGCACGTTGTGCCTCGAGCATGGCCAGCAGTTTGAGTTTGCCGGTGCGCGCATGCACGAGCACGTTCGACAAGGTCAGGATGCCAATCGGCACCTGGCCGCCGAGCAGGTCGTTGATCGCCTGTCCGCCCCCCTTGTATCCGATGTGCTGCAGGTCTATGCCAGCCATCTTGTTGAGGTGCAATCCGCCCAAGTGCTGTGCCGTGCCAACGCCGGAGGTTCCGAACGATAGCTTGCCGGGATTTTTTTTCGCGTATTCGATCAATTCTTTCAGCGAATTTACCGGCAATGACGGATGCACCGCTATCACCTGGGGCAGTGTGCCGATGATGGCGATGGGCGTGAAGTCCTTGATGTTGTCAAAGGGCAGGTTTTTGAGGAGCAATGGAAATATCGTGTGCGGCGGACTCACCGCGAGCAGCAGTGTGTATCCGTCTGGCGATGCCTTGGCGACAACATCCGAGCCTATCGCGGCGAGTCCGCCGGCGCGGTTGTCAATTACCACCGGTTGCCCGAGCGCCTCGCTGATGCGGTTGCCCGTCGCGCGGGCGACCGTGTCGGCGGCGCCACCGGCCGCAAACGGCACGACGAGGCGCACCGGCTTGTTCGGGTAAGTTTGCGCGAATGTGAGCAATGGCGCGAGCAATCCGCAAAGAACCAGGAAGCGCGGTACTTTCATTTTGTTTCCCCTTCAGTTCACTGTTGCGCGACAGGCTAGAGCAAGGAGCCCGAAATCACAATCCCAAGTTGGCGTTTAAGACTTTTTTGCCTTGCCGTAGCGCTCCAGCGTGAGCTTTCGCGCCCAGTCATGCTCCACCAACGGCGCTGGATAGTCCTTGCCGATGATGCAGCCGGCGGCCTGCTGCTCGATAGCACCGAGCAGCCACGGCGCGTGGATGAACTTGCCCTTCACCCCGGCGAGTTCGGGCACGTACTTGCGGATGAACTTGCCCTCGGCGTCAAAACGCTCCGATTGCGTCACCGGATTGAAAATGCGGAAGTAGGGTTGCGCGTCGCAGCCGGTGGAAGCGGCCCACTGCCAGCCGCCGTTGTTGGCGGACAGGTCGAAGTCGTTGAGCTGGTCGGCGAAATATTGTTCGCCCCAGCGCCAGTCGATATGCAGGTCCTTGACCAGGAAGGAGGCGGCGATCATGCGCAGGCGGTTGTGCATGTAGCCGGTGGCGTTGAGCTGGCGCATGGCGGCATCGACCAGCGGGAATCCGGTGCGGCCCGCGCACCATGCCGCGAACTTGGCCTTGTCGTTGTCGAAAGGCAGGTCCTCGAACTCGCGCTTGAAGCTGTGCCCGACGACATGCGGATGGTGGCTGAGGATCATGAAATAAAAATCGCGCCAGATCAGCTCCGATAGCCATACCTGCGCGCCGCGGCTGGCGCGCGCGTGCGCTTCGGCGGCGAGGGCGCGTATCGACACCGTCCCGAAGCGCAAATGTATCGACAGATACGACGGCCCCTTGACGGCGGGAAAATCGCGCCGCTCCTGGTATTCGTCCATGCGCCCGCGAAAATCTTTGAGCAGCTTTGCCGCGCCGGACATGCCGGCCGGGATGCCCAGCGAGGTGAGATTGCTTGCCTTAAAGCCCATCTGCTGCAGCGAGGGGATGGTCGAGGGCGGCGGCGGCGCCAGCGCCCTGGCATGGGTTCTGACCGGGTAGGGCTTGAGGTAAAACGCATCGAGCTTTTTCAGCCAGGCGTTCTTGTAGGGTGTGAACACTGAATAAGGCGTGCCGCCCAGCGTCATCACCTCCTCGCGCTCGAACACAACCTGGTCCTTGAAGGTCTGGAAGGCTGCGCCGCGCACCGCGAGACCGGTTGCCACGGCGCGGTCGCGCGCGATGGCCGCCGGCTCGTAGTCGTGATTGGCATATACCGTGTCAACCTGCAGTTGCGCGGCCAGCGCCGGCACTTCGGTGCGCGCGTCGCCATGGCGCACGACCAGGCCGCCGCCCAGTTCGCGCAAGGCTGCATCGAGCTCGGTGATGCAATGCCAGATGAACTCGACACGCCGGTCGGTGCGTGTCGGTAGCGCGTCAAGGATTGCGGTGTCGAAGACAAACACGCAATAGACCCGGCCGTGCCGCGTCATGGCGTGATGGAGTGCGGCGTGGTCGTCGATGCGCAGGTCGCGGCGGAACCAGACCAGAGCGGCGGAGTTGGGGACGTTTTCGGTTGCGGACATGGCGCCTCGTTGGTTGGCCCGATTTTCGCACAGAGGCAAAGCCGGTTGTACGATTGACTGCATCGGTCGGCGTGGTGATACTCTGCGCGGCAGCATCGCAGGCCATCACCACATTCCGATAAAAGTCAAAACGGCGGGAGTCTCAATGCACGCGTTCGGACGATTTTTTGCCACCCTCACCGGACTGCTTTGCATTGCGTCCGCCCATGCCCAGACTTTTCCCAGCCGTCCGCTGACATTGATCGTGCCGGTGCCGCCCGGTGGCATACTTGATTACGTCGCCCGCCTGGTTGCGCCGCCGCTGTCCAAGGCCCTGGGCCAGCCGGTTGTCGTTGAAAATAAATCAGGTGCCAGCGGCAACATCGCCGCGACCTACGTGGCCCGCGCCAAAAACGACGGTTACACGATGCTGGTCGGCTACTCGATGTTTCACGTTGGCAACCCGACGATGTTTTCACAGCTGCAGTGGCATCCGCTGCGTGACTTCTCCTCGGTGGCGATGCTGGCGGTGTCGCCGCATCTGGTGGCGGTACATCCGTCACTGCCGGTCAACAACCTGCAGGAGCTGGTGAGCTACGCCCGCGCCAATCCGGGCAAGGTCAATTACGGCACGCCGGGCAACGGCTCGGTGCCGCATGTCGGTGTGGAATTGTTCAAGCAGCTGACCAAGGTCAACTTTACCCAGGTGCCGTACAAGGGCTCCGGCCCGATGATGATCGACGTGATTTCCGGACAAGTGCAGATGACGGTGGCGACGCCGCCCTCGGTGATGTCGCATATCCAGGCCGGCAAGCTGCGTGGTCTGGCCATTGCCGCGAAACAACGCAGTCCGCTGATGCCCGAGGTGCCCACCAGCGCAGAAGCGGGCTTTCCCGGCTTTGAGCTCGAGGCCTGGGTGGCGCTGTTTGCGCCGGCCGGAACACCGCCGGAGGCGGTCAAGCGCCTGACCGACGCGCTCAAGCAGGTGCTCGACACCGAAGAGGTCAAAAAAGCCGCCACCGCTTCGGGCATCGAGGCGCGCCACATGACGCCGGCGCAGCTGGATCAGGTGGTGAAGACCGACCTGGAGTATTGGTCCAAGGTGATACGTGAGGCGAAAATCAGTGCCGATTAACGCGGCCCACCGGCTGCGGCCGTCAGACGAAGCTGCCCGCGAACGGCGCCGCCTGTTAAAATAGCATCGTGGCCAGCGTCGACCTCACGAACCACTTCCTAATCGCCATGCCCAACATGGCAGACCCCCATTTTTCCCGGTCGCTGACCTACATTTGCGAGCACAACGACCAGGGCGCTCTTGGCGTGGTGGTGAACCGGCCACTGGATATGAGCTTGCAGATTTTGCTCGAGCGCTTGTCGATCAAAACCGGCCGAAGCGGCGACATCCTTCTGGCCCCAGTGTATTTCGGCGGTCCGGTTCAAACCGATCGCGGCTTTGTGCTGCACAGCCCGCTTGGTGACTGGAAATCCACGCTGGGCGTGGCACCGGACAATGCGCTTGGCTTGACCACCTCGTTGGATATTCTCGAAGCGGTTGGTGCGGGTCAGGGGCCGGATAAACTGCTGGTCACCCTCGGCTACTCCGGCTGGGCCGCTGGCCAAATCGAACACGAGATCGGGCAAAACGCCTGGCTCACCGTCAAGGCGCGTGCCGATATTTTGTTTGATGTCCCGCCCGAGGAGCGCCTGCCCGCGGCCATGGAACTACTCGGCATCGATTTCGCCAGCCTCTCCGATGTGGCCGGGCACGCATGAGTGCGGCTGTAAGCCGCCACGCTGAGTCTGCCGCCATTATTCCCGTGCCCACGCCCAGAATCGTGCTCGCCTTTGATTTCGGCGAGCGCTATCTGGGCGTTGCCGTCGGCAACACGCTGACCGGACTGGCCCATCCGGCTGACATGATTGAGGCGACCGAGGTAGACAAACGTTTTGCCGCCATCGAGGCGCTGATCAGGGACTGGCAGCCGGCGCGACTGGTGGTTGGCCTGGCGCTGTCCATGGACGGCACCGAACACGCCATGACGGCGCGCTGCCGCCGGTTTGCGCGCCAACTCGAAGGGCGCTTCCGGTTGCCGGTGGCCCTGGTGGATGAACGTCTGACATCGGCCAGCGCCGAGGAATCACTGCGCCAGGCCGGCAAGGGCGGACGCAAGCACAAGCACCTGACGCATTCGGTGTCGGCGCAGATCATCCTGCAAGCCTGGCTGGATGAGCCCGCCCGATACAATGCCGAGCAGCACGACCCCGACCAACACGACAAACCCGCAGGATCCTCATCATGATATTGCCCGACACCGAACAACTGTGCGCCAAGCTGATCGAGGAGCTGCGCCCTGTCATCACGCCGCGCACCGCGATGGTGGGCATCTACACCGGCGGGCTGTGGCTGGCCGAGCGGCTGCACCAGGCGCTGGGCATCAAGGCGTCGTTGGGCGCGCTTGATATCTCGTTTTATCGCGACGACTTCAGCACCTCCGGGCTGCACCACACGGTGCATCCGAGCCAGATCCCGTTCGAGGTTGACGGTGCCGAAATACTGCTCGTCGACGATGTGCTCTACACCGGCCGCACCGTGCGCGCCGCCATGAACGAGTTGTTTGATTACGGCCGCCCGGCCTCGATCAGCCTGGTGGTGATGGCTGACCGCGGCGAGCGTCAGCTGCCCATTGCCGCGCAGTTTTGCGGCACCCGGGTGACGGTTCCGCCCGGCAAGCTGTTGCGCCTGACCAAGGACGAGGCCGGAAAATTCAGCATGAAACTCTCCGAAAAGAAAGAAAACAAGCCATGAGCCGCAACCCCCAGCTCAATGACAAGGGCGAGTTGCAACACCTGCTGACGCTCGAAGGCCTGCCGGCGGCCATCGTCACGCGCATCCTCGATACCGCCGCGTCCTTTATCAGCGTCACCGAGCGCGAGGTCAAGAAAGTGCCCTTGCTGCGCGGCAAGAGCGTATTTAACCTGTTTTTCGAAAACTCCACGCGCACCCGCACCACCTTCGAGATCGCCGCCAAGCGCCTGTCGGCCGACGTCATCAACCTCAACATGAACACCTCCTCGGCGACCAAGGGCGAGTCGCTGCTCGACACCGTCGATAACCTCTCGGCCATGCACGCCGACATGTTTGTGGTGCGTCATGAGCAGTCGGGCGCGCCGCACATGATCGCCCGCCACGTCGCCAGCCACCTGCACGTCATCAATGCCGGCGACGGCCGCCACGCCCACCCGACACAAGGCCTTCTCGACCTCTACACCATCCGCCACTACAAGAAGGATTTTCGCGCGCTGTCGGTGGCCATCGTCGGTGATGTGCTGCATTCGCGCGTCGCGCGCTCGCTCATCCACGGTCTTACCACGCTGGGAACGCCGGATGTGCGTGTTATCGGGCCGCAGACGCTGATGCCCGAGGCGGTGGAACAACTGGGGGTGAAATACCATCGCGACATGACTGAGGGCCTGCGTGATGTCGATGTGATTGTCATGCTGCGCCTGCAGAACGAACGCATGAGCGGTCCGCTTCTGCCCAGCGCGCAGGAATTTAACAAGGTCTATGGCCTGACGCCGGAAAAGCTGGCCTGCGCCAAGCCCGACGCCATCGTCATGCACCCGGGGCCGATGAACCGGGGCGTGGAAATCGATTCGGCCGTGGCCGACGGCGTGCAGTCGGTCATCCTGCCGCAGGTGACGTTCGGCATTGCCGTGCGCATGGCGGTGATGAGCATTCTTGCGGGTAACTGAGCCATGGGCGCACTGAAACTTCCCGCCATCGATCCCGCCGACGTTGCAGCGGAGCAGGGCTCGAACTATCCTGAACCCTACGCCAGCCGCGTGCGCGGCCGCCATCGCCGGCGCCTTGGCAATGCCGTGGGGCTAAGCAATTTCGGTGTCAACCTCGTCACGCTTGAACCTGGCGCCGAGTCGGCAATGCGTCATGCGCACGCCAAGCAGGACGAATTTGTCTATGTGATCGAAGGTGAAGTCACGCTGGTGACCGACGGCGGACGGCAGGTACTCGGGCCGGGTATGGCGGCGGGCTTTGCCGCCGGTGACAGCGATGCGCACCACCTGATCAACGAAACATCCCGCGTTGTGCGCTACCTTGAAATGGGCGATCGCACGCCGGGCGATGACGTGGTCTACCCGGATGTCGATATGGCGGCAACGCTGGTTGGCGGCAAGTGGGTGTTCACGCATAAAGACGGCACGCCGTACTAATGAGTCAACAAAACATGACAACAATACAAATCAGCAACGGCCGCCTCATCGATCCAAAAAGCGGCACTGACGCGAAAAAAGATGTGTTCATCGCCGACGGACGCATCGCCGCAATCGGCAGGGCGCCGGCCGGGTTCCAGCCAGGGCGCATCATCGATGCGGCGGGCCTGGTGGTGGCGCCCGGTTTCGTCGACCTGTCGGCGCGGCTGCGCGAGCCGGGCTTCGAACACAAGGCCACGCTCGAATCGGAAATGCAGGCGGCCGTGGCCGGCGGCATTGCGCATCTGGCCATCCCGCCCGATACCGAGCCGCCGCTGGATGAACCCGGCCTGGTGCAAATGCTCAAGTACCGCGCGCGCGGCTTGCATCTGGCGCATGTGCATCCTTTGGGCGCGCTCACGCAAGGCCTAGCCGGCAAGCGTCTGACCGAGATGGTCGAGTTGATCGAAGCGGGCTGCGTCGCGTTTTCGCAGGCCAACGTCGCCATCTCCGACACCGAGGTGTTGTGGCGCGCGATGCAATACGCATCCACTTTTGCTTACACCGTGTGGTTGCGTCCGCAGGACGCCTTCCTCTCCAAGATGGGTGTCGCGCATGACGGCGAAGTGGCGACGCGGCTGGGTCTGCCCGGTATTCCGGTGTTTGCCGAAACCATCGCCATTGCGACCATCCTGGAGCTGGTTCGCGCCACCGGCACGCGCGTGCACCTGGCGCGGCTCTCTAGCGCTGCCGGTGTCGGCATGGTCAGGGCGGCCAAGGCCGAAGGCCTTCCGGTGAGCTGCGATGTGGGCGCGCATCACGTGCACTTGTCGGATATGGACCTGGGTTATTACGACTCGCAATGCCATCTGGTGCCGCCGCTGCGCAGCCGGCGTGACCGCGACGCCTTGCGCGCCGGCCTCGCCGACGGCACCGTCGATGCCATCTGCTCCGACCACACACCGGTCGATGAGGACGAAAAGCTGTTGCCCTTTGGCGAATCGACACCCGGTGCGACCGGTCTTGAGTTGTTGTTGCCCTTGACGCTCAAATGGGCGTCCGAATCCAAGCTGTCTTTCGCCACGGCGCTTGCGCGCATCACCTGCGACCCGGCGCGTATTCTGGGCATCGCCGCCGGGGAACTGGCCGTCGATCGTGCCGCCGATGTCTGTGTCTTCGACGCCGGCGCGCAAGTGATGCTGAGCACGCACAGCCTGAAAAGCCAGGGCAAGAACACGCCTTTCCTCGGTTACGAACTGCCGGGCAAGGTGCGCTACACCTTAGTAGATGGTGCGGTGGTGTATCAGGGCTGAGCTCTCCGGAACTTGCAGTCCACAAGCGGGCGATAGGCTGGAAAGCCTTGCTAGATGGGCATTTCCAGCCGGTCCTTCGCCAGGGTTCAGGCGGCGCGCGAAGTCTCGCCCGCCGCCAGGTGGACTTCGGCCACCGGGTTGAGTCCGGTCAGCCAGTTGCGGTGGCGCGTAAACACGCGCATGTCGTGTCCGGGCACGATGCGCTCGAGCTGGTCGGCGCCGACCAGGGCTTTCAGTTTGTCGTAGGTGGCGACAAGGTTCCAGGTATTACCCTGCACATAGCCCGGTGGCCACATGCGCTCGATGTTCGCATACCAGTAGACGCAGTCGCCGGCGATGACATAGGGGCCCGATTGGGTCTCAACCTCGACCCATTGCGAACCGAAGGTGTGGGTGTCGGCGGCAAGGCGGCAATGCACGCCAGGCGCGATTTCGGTGTCGCCATCGAGCAGCACCGCACGGCCGTCGCTCACGGCCGCGCTAAAGCGCTGCATGACTTCGGCATCCATGGACGACAGTGCCCAGTGTTGTTTGCCCACTGACAAGTCGGGGATGCCCGCCAGCACTTCTTGCCAGCGCTCGTACTCGCGGCGTTGCACGTAAATGCGCGCATTGGGAAAGGCATCAAAATTGCCGGCGTGGTCGAAGTGCAGGTGCGTCAGCACCAGCGTGTCTACGTCTTCGGGCCTGAAGCCGGTTTTTGCCAGCACTGTTGCGGGCATCTCGATATTCTGGAAGCGGCTGCCAGTCATCGAATCGCCGCTCTTGAAACCGCAGTCAACCAGAATCAGGCGCCGCTCCGCCGCCGTCGGCGCGGAGGCGATGATCGAGTACAGCATGGGAATGTCGGTCATGCCCTGATTGCTGCATACCGGGCAGCCGCCCATCATGTCGGTGGGAACGCGGCCGCGGGCGTAGCAGTAACTCCAGATCGAATGGTCGTGCGTTGCGATCATGCCGGCTTACTCTTCGGCGCTGAAGCCCGAAGCCTTGACTATCGGCGCCCAGGAAGCGAACTGCGACTTGATGATGTCGGCCATTTCCGCCGGGGTGGTCGATTTGAGGTCCACGCCGACCTGGGCCATGCGGTCGCGCACCTCGTTGTTTTTGAGCGCTTCGCGCAGTGCGGCGCCGAGTTTCTCGACCATGTCGGCCGGCGTCTTGGACGGCACGAACAGCGCGAAGTAGTCCTCCGCGACAACGTCCGGAAACCCGGCCTCGCGCGTCGTCGGCGTATCGGGCAAAAAACGCGAGCGCTGCGTGCCCGTGGTTGCCAGCACGCGCAGCTTGCCGCTGCGGGCGTGTTGCACGGCGTCGCCTATCGGCACCATGCCGACCGGAACCTGGCCGCCCAGCAGGTCTTGCACCATTGGCGCCGCGCCCTTGTACGGGATGTGATTGAGGTTGAGGTTGCCGATGCGCGCCAGCATAGTGCCGACAAAATGCAGCGAGGTGCCGGCGCCGGGCGAGCCATAGGCGGCGCTGGCAGGATTCTGTTTCGCCCAGGTCAGCCATTCCTGCACCGTTTTGATATTGGCCGGCAGGCCGGGCCCGGCGGTGATGGCTGTTACGAAGGTCGCCGCGCTGCCCACAGCGGTGAAGTCGCGAAAGGTGTCGTAGCCGAGTTTCTTGTACACGTGCGGGAAAATCGTCAGCATCGCAGTCGGTGTCAGGACCATGGTTGTGCCGTCCGCATCGGCGGTGCGTGCCTGTTCGAGCACGGTGCGGCCGCCGCCGCCCGGCTTGTTCTCGACAATGATATTGGCGGCGTAAGTGCCGCGCAGCCGTTCGGCGATCAGGCGCGACACCACGTCGGCCGAACCGCCCGGGGGAAAGCCGTTCAGCAAGTGCACCAGGCGGCTGTGCACGGGGGCTTGCGCGCGCGCAGGCAAACCGGCGGCGGCAAGCGCGAGACCGCCGGCGGCGGTGATGAATTGACGGCGTGAGCGAATGCGGGACATGCAAAATCTCCTGATGGTTGCGTTTCTGGAAGGCGCAATGGCTGGGCGCGGTGGGCGTTGCGAATGCGCGAATGTTAGTCGAATATCCGTGCCGCGACCACCACGCTGACGCTATGATTGCGCGTGCGCGAATGCGAAGTCATGCGAAGCCATCGGGCCGGGTCCGTTCTGCGGCACGATACCCACCTCGGGCTATACTTTGCGCGGCTGGTAAGACCGCTGTGATTGATCGAAGATAAGGCTTGAGAATAAAGCCGGACGCCCGCGCAAAGCGATCCGGCAGGCGCCGTCCCGAACGGCATAGGAGGATTACATGGAAGAGCGCGTGTGGTTTTCGTCCGGCGAGATCAAGCTTGCCGGCATTTTGCATATTCCCGAAGGCTTTGTTCCGGGTAAGGCCCGCCCCGCGGTGATGGTGTTGCACGGCTTTGGTGGCAACAAAAACGGCGGGATTCCCGAGGTGGCCGCGAGGCTGTTCGAGAAGCTCGGCTATGTCACGCTGCGCTTTGATATGCGCGGTTGCGGCAACAGCGAGGGCGTGCGCGGGCGGGTGATCTGTCTGGAGCAGGTCGAGGACACCCGCAGCGCGCTGTCCTTTCTTGCCGGCCGTCCGGAAGTGCGCGCCGATCGCATCGGCGTAATGGGATTCAGTTTCGGCGCCGCGGTGGCTGTTTATGCGGCCGGCGTGGATGAGCGCATCGCCGCCTGCATTTCGGTCGGCGGCTGGGGCGATGGCGAGAAAAAATTCCGCAAGCAGCATGAATCGCCCGAGGCCTGGAAAAAATTCAGCGACATGCTGGCCGAGGGCCGCAGGCAGTTGGCGCAGGGCAAATCGATGATGGTGCCGCGCTTTGACATTGTGCCCATCCGCCCCGGCATGCGCAGCAATCTCGCCGAGGGCTCCCATCTGGAATTTCCGTTCGAGGTGGTCGAGAGCATGTATGCGTTCCGCGCCAACGAGGTGGTGGGCAAAATCGCGCCGCGGCCTTTGTTGTTGTTGCACCCGGCCAACGATAGCGTCACACCGACCGAGCAGTCGATTGAGCTTTTTCAGCATGCGGGCGAACCCACGGACCTGCACCTGGTGGCGGAGGTGGATCATTTTATGCTCGCTGAAAACAATGTCGTGGTCCAGGCGGTGTTGCGCAGCTGGCTGGACAAATACCTTTCCATTTGATTTTCTTTACTCCCCTTTAATCGGGTCAAAGCCATGTCAGACAATATTGGGCGCGCCGGGCGCGCCGCTTCCGGGTGTGTCGTCGGTGGCGTGCAATTGCCACGTCCTTTCCGGATTCGCCGGTTGGGACACTTCGGCGTCAACGTTGCCGATCCGGCGGCATCGCTGGAGTTCTACGGCCGGCTGCTCGGTTTTGAGGTGGCCGATGAACTGGACTTCGAACCGCGCCTGCCCGAGGGCGAGCGTGACAAACACGGCCCCACCGTGGGTTCGTTCACGCGTCACGGCACCGACCATCATTCCTTTGTGATTTTTCCGCGCGGCGCGATGCAGGCGTTGAATCCGCACTACGCCGATTACCCCGAACTGACGGTGAACCAGATCACCTGGCAGGTGGGCACGCTGCGCGAGGTGGTCGACGGTTACGAGTGGTTTTTGCGCAACGGCCTGAAAATCCTGCGCGCCGGGCGCGACCTGCCCGGCTCCAACTGGCATTTCTATCCGCCCGATCCGTCGGGGCATATCAACGAGCTCTACTACGGCATCGAGCAGATCGGCTGGGCCGGCTATTCAAAACCCGGCCCCATGCACCGCATCCGCTATCAGCAGCCGCCGGGCCTGCCGCACCGTTCCGAGTTCGCCGAAGTCAACGAGGCCATTGTCCAGGGCGACGATCTCAACGCCGGGTGGCGGCGCAAGGCGCCCTGGCCCGAGACCTTCGATGTGGGCGGCGTGCTGCTCGCCCGGCCCTTCAAGATCGGCAAGGTCGGGCCGGTGCGGCTTTTTGTCGACGATGTCGACGAGGCGCTGCGGTTTTACCAGGACACGCTAGGTCTGGCGGTCACCGAGCAGATCATCTACGAGGGCCACCGCTGCGTTTTCCTGCGCGCCAATACCGAGCATCATTCGCTGGCGCTCTACCCCAAGGCCTTGCGCGCCGTGCTGGGCCTGCCGGCCGGCTCGACGCTGTTTTCTTTCGGCTTGCAGCTCGGCAGCTACCAGCAATTGCGTGATGCGATCTCCTTTCTTGCCGCTGCCGGCGTTCGCTTTCGCCGGTTGCCCGCGGTCTTGTCGCCGGGCATGGGCCATCACGTTTATGCCGTCGATCCGGACGGCAACGGCATGCAGCTTTTCTGGGAGATGGAGCAGATTGGCTGGGAGGGCAAACCGCGCCCTGCCGCCAAGCGACGGCAGCTTGAAGAAGACCATACGCTGTGGCCGCAGACGCTGGACTTGCAAAGCGACAGCTTTACCGGCGAGGTATTCCTCGGCCCGATTAACTGATTGGCTGACTAACTGATGAATGAGGGGCGGCGCATGATACTCAAGAACCTGCTGCGGTCGGTGCCGCTGTTGCTGCTGCTCGCCGTGTCGGCGACATCGAGCTCCGTGTGGGCGCAGAAATACCCGTCACGCGCAATCACACTGGTGTGCCCGTTCCCGCCGGGCGGGTCGGCCGATATCCTGGCTCGGCTTGCAGGGCAAAAACTGTCCGAGGCGCTGGGCGTGCCGGTCATTGTCGAAAACAAGGCCGGTGCGGGCGGCGGTGTCGGCTCCGCTTACGTTGCCAAAGCCAAGCCCGACGGCTATACGCTGCTCGAGGTGACCGGCGGTTATCCGGCGCTTGCCGCCATCAGCACCAATCCGCAGTTCGATTCAATGCGTGATATCACCATGGTGTCGTTGATCACCGCGTATCCATTTTTCGTCAACGTCGCCGCTGATTCGCCCTTTCGCACCGTCGGTGATCTGGTTGCCTTCGCCCGCGCCAACCCGGGCAAGCTCAATTACTCGACCTCGGGCGTGGGCTCGATCCACCACCTTTCTTCGGAGCTGTTCAACGCGATGGCCGGCACTGAAATTGTCCATATCCCGACCAAGGGGGGCAATGTCGCATTGACCGAATTGCTCGGCGGCCGCATTGATGTGCTGTTCGAGGCGCCCACGTTGTCGCTGCCGTTTATCAAAAGCGGCAAGCTGCGTGCGCTGGGCGTGACATCAAGGGAGCGCTGGAAGGCCCTGCCGGAGGTGCCGGTGGTGGCCGACACTTTGGCCGGCTACGAGGTGAGTTCCTTCATCGGCCTGGGCGCGCCCGCCGGCACGCCCGATGCGGTGATCGCACTGCTCAACCGGGAGTTGCGAAAAATAGTCGACAGCCCCGAGGTTGCCCGCCGGCTGACCGAACTGGGCGGCGAACCCCGGTCGAGCGCGCCCGATGAGATGCGGCGCTATGTGGAACAGGAGTTTCGCAAATGGCAAAAGGTGATTGAACAGCGCAAGATCGAGCGCCAATGAGCGGTCCGGTCCGCGTCGCGGCGCAGGATCTGCGGCAGTTTGTTGCCGCACTGTTCGCGCAGGCCGGCATGTCGGCGGCGCACGCCGCCACCGTGGCCGAGGCTCTGGTGTGGGCCAACCTGCGCGGGGTCGACACCCACGGCATCGCGCGCGTCCCGCGTTACCTCGAGTTCATCCAGACTGGCATCATCAATCCGCAGCCTGCCATGCGTGTGGTCACGGACACGCCCGCCGTGCTGGTGCTCGATGCCGACCGCGCGGCTGGTGCGGTTGCCATGACCGAGGCGGCCGATGCGGCCATGAGCAAGGCGGCGGCGGTCGGCATCGGCCTGGCGATGGTGCGTGGTACCACGCATACCGGTTCCCTTGGCTATTACACCGAGCGCATCGCGCGGCGCGGCATGACGGGGCTGGCGCTGACCGCCTCGATCCCCAACATGGCGTATCACGGCGCGCTCGCAGCCGGCGTGTCCACGGCGCCCATATCCATCGCCGTTCCCGGGGCTGACGACACGCCCATCGTGCTCGACATGGGCACCGGCATTGTGTCGCTGGGCAGGCTGGCGCAGGCCAAGCGCATGAAGGAGGCGCTGGCGCCCGGGCTCGCGCTCGATACGCAGGGCGCCCCGACCACAGATGCGCAGGCTGCGAGCATTCCGCTCCCGCTCGGCGGCGCTAAAGGCTCGGGCCTCGCGCTGATGATCGAAATGATGAGCAGCCTCGCCGTGGGCAATCCCTTGCTGGCTGAATTTTTCTCCGGCAAGCCGGGAACAAAACGGCACCGCCAGAATGCGCTGGTCATCGCCATCGACGCGTTTCGTTTCTGCCCGGAAGAGGTGTTTCGCCGCGATGTCGCGCGCACCGTCGCGGCGCTCAAGGCGCTGCCCGGCGATCCGCAGGGCGGCGGCGTGCTGATGCCCGGGGAGCGCGGATATCTCGAGGCGGAACGGCGCGGCCGCGACGGCATTCCGGTGCCCGCGGGCGTGGCCGGCGACTTGGCCGCTGTCGCGACCAAGCTGGGCTTGGTCGCGCCCTGGCCAGGCTGAGTGGCGCGCAACAGCCGGCTGTCGGTGCGGTGTCGCCGGGGAGGGATGATGAAAATAAACGGAGGGGGTGAATGATGTTTGCGAACACAAGCGCAAGCTTGGCAAGCTTGGCGACGTTAGCCCGGCTTACCCTATTGGCGGCCGTATCCCTATTGCCATCGGGCGCATGGGCGCAGGACTATCCCAGCCGCCCTATCCGCATCATTCAGGGCTTCGCCCCGGGCGGCAACGCCGATTCGATCGCGCGCCTGCTTGGCCAGGAAATGTCTAGGGGCCTCGGCCAGCCGGTCATTGTCGAGACCAAGGCCGGTGCCGGCGGCAATATCGCTGCCGAAGCGGTGGCGCGGGCGCAAGCGGACGGCTACACGCTGCTGCTGGCGGTGGGTGGGCACACCGTGTCGGGCGCGCTCTACCAGACGCTTGGCTACAAATCGGTGGAAAGTTTTGAATGGATTTCAACCGCAACCGTGTTTCCGTTTGTGCTGAGCGTGCGCAGCGATTCACCGCAGCAGACGGTGGCTGACCTGCTGGCCCTGGCCAGGGGCAAACCCGACGGCGTGAGCTACGGGTCGGCCGGCGTCGGTTCGACACAACATCTGACCGGCGCGCTGCTGGCCAGTATGTCGGCAACGCAGCTGCTGCATGTGCCCTACAAGGGTGATGCCGCCGCGCTCGCCGCACTGCTCGCCGGTGATGTGAACTTCGTTGTTGCGCCCGGCACGGCGACGCTGCCGCACGTCAGGGGTGGCCGGCTCAAGGCCATCGCGGTGAGCGGTGCCACGCGCTGGTCTGGGTTGCCGGAGGTGCCGACGGTGCAGGAGGCCGGGGTGCAGGGCTTTGATGTGAATTCCTGGGCGGGGCTCGCCACCACCGCCGGCACGCCGCGGGCGATCGTCGATCGCCTGCACGTCGAAATGAACAAGGCCTTGCAGGTGCCCGAAATACGCGCGCGACTGGAGAGCTTTGGCGGCGAGGTGCGCGGCAGCACGTCCGAAGAAATGCGCGCGCGTGTCGCCAGCGAGGTGCAGCGTTGGGCGAAAGTGATCGCCGAGGCGCGCATCCCCCGGCAGTGATTGGCTGGAAATGCCCGTCTGGCACGGCTTTTCAGCCGGCGTATAAATCAGGCCGGGCTTGGGCCGGAGGATGGATCCAGCGTCAGGCGCATCGCGTCTTCTGAGGCCGCTGCCGTCGCGGGTACCGCTGCGGGTACCGCCACGGTTTTTTGCCGTGATTGCAGGCCTTTCACCACGCTGACTTTGGACTTGGCGATACCCAGGGCGTCGGCGATAAAGGCTTCGAGCGCGGCGTTGGCGCGGCCCTCCAGCGGCGGCGCGGCGATGCGGATTTTCAGCGCTTCACCATGCACGCCCACCACTTCGCTGCGTTTGGCGCCCGGTTGAATGTGAATGGACAGCAGCCAGCCGTCGGCGCTTTTGTGACACCAGTTGGCGGTGGCCACGCCGGCTTGGCGGCTCACCTGGTCACCAGATCACCGGCTCACAGCAGCGCGTACAGCGGGCGCGACAGGCCGGTGATGATCATCACGGCGATCTGTGCCAGCACCACGTAGACCAGCGGCGACAGGTCGATGTTGCCGACCAGCGGCACGATGCGCTGCAGCGGCGCAAGAAACGGCCGCGTCAGCCCGTTGAACAGTGGGGCGAGCGGCGCATGCGGATTGACCCAGCTGATCACCACCTGCACGATGATCAGGCCTATGCTCAGCTGGATGGCGGCGCGCGCAAGGTCGATGCAGCCGATCGAGGCGATGACCAGCAGGTCGCTGCCCGCGTCCATCTGAAAGCCGCGCAGGTAGAGCAGCAGCGTGACGAGGGTGGTCTGCACCACCCAGGCGCAGACCAGGCTCGCCGCGTCGAGGCCGTAGATGCTGGGGATGACGCGGCGCACCGGCATCACCATCCAGTTGGATAGTCCGGTGACGAACTGGCCGATGGGGTTGCGAAAGGACACGCGCGCGAGCTGCATGTAAAAGCGCGACAGCAGCAAAAATACCATGAAGCCGGCGAGGGTCTCGATTAGGAACTGCAAAATTTGGATCAGCATGGTGGTGTTTGTCTTTGTGGTTCCGTATTTTTCGGGACTTTCCCGGGTATCCGTTTTTGTGTCCGGCTGTTTGCGTTCAGGCCGGGTCTTTACCCAGCTCGTCGCCCATTTGCTTTGCCCGCGTGTTGGCTGCCTGCACCGCACGCACGATGCGCGCTTTCACCTGCTCGAGCTGCATCGCATGCAGCGCCGCCTCAGTGGTGCCGCCCTTGGAGGTTACGCGCTCGCGCAGCAGCGACACATCGTCCGGGCTTTGCGCGGCGAGTTTGGCCGCGCCGAGAAACGTTTCGATGGCGAGACGGTTGCCGGAGGCCGCATCCAGCCCCATCTCGACTGCCGCGTCGCGCAGCGCCTCGATGAAATAAAAAACATAGGCCGGACCGCTGCCCGACACCGCGGTCACCGGATCGAGCAAGGCCTCATCCGCGACCCAGATTACCGAACCGACCGCGCCAAGCACGCCGTCCAGAAGATCGTGTTGTGCCGCGGAGATGCCCGGCGTGGCGTAGAGCGCGGTCACCCCGGCGCCGATCAGCGCCGGGGTATTGGGCATGCAGCGGGCGAGCAGAGTGTGGCCGCCGAGCCAGCGGCCGAGGTCGGCGAGCCGCGTACCGGCGGCGATGGAGAGCACCAGCTGGTTTGGCTTGAGTTGCGGCGCCAGCGCCTTCGCGGCCTCGCGCATTTGCTGTGGCTTTACCGCCATGACGATCAGTTCGCCATAGGGGGCGGCCGCAGCGGCCGATTCAAAACAGCGCACGCCAAAATCGGTGCTCAGGCGCTCGCGCGCCGCGGCGTGCGGCTCGGCGATGCGGATACCCGATGTGGCGAGGCCCTTGGCCTTAAGTCCGCCGATGATGGCGCCGGCCATGTTGCCGCCGCCGATGAAAGTGATGTTCATGAGCTGTCCGTCATTCCAGGGCTTGATGTCGCTGGCCAAAAATAGCCGTACCGATGCGCACCATGGTGGCGCCCTCGGCGACGGCCGCTTCAAGGTCGGTGGTCATGCCCATCGACAGGGTGTCGAGCGCATGGCCGTCGCGGTTGAGTTCTTCGAGCAGCTTGCGCAGGCTGGCGAAGCGCCGGCGCGACAGCGCTTCATCGTCGGTGGGCTCGGGCACGCTCATCAGGCCGCGCAGCTTCAGCCGCGGCATGCGCGCCACCGCGCGCGCGAGTGTGGCGAGCGCGGCGGGCTCGACGCCGCTCTTGGAGGCCTCGCCGCTGATGTTGACCTGGATGCACAGGTTCAACGCCGGCGCGCCTTCGGGGCGCTGCGCGTTCAGGCGCTCGGCGATTTTTTCGCGGTCGACGCTATGCACCCAGTCGAAATGCTCGGCCACGGGGCGCGTCTTGTTGCTTTGCAGGGGGCCGATGAAGTGCCAGCGTAACTTCGCCGGCAGCGACGACAGCGCCGCAATTTTGTCGAGGGCTTCCTGCAGGTAGTTTTCGCCAAAATCCAACTGCCCGGCTGCGGCGGCCTCCCGCACGGCTTCGGCCGGCCAAGTCTTGCTTACGGCGACCAGCCGTACGCCTGCTCGATCGCGTCCGAAAGCGGCGCAGGCGGCTGTGATGCGCGCGTTCACGGCTTGCAAGTTGCTCTGGATTGTTGACATAATCCTTGCATGAAAAAGCGCTATGATAAGACGGTGTTGCAGGCCTGATTTTACGGATCTGATCTACGTTTCTGACTTACGTTCCAAGGACGGCTGTAGAACACGCGCTAAAAGCAGGTGTGGTTGGCCTTCGTTTATTTTGGCGGCACTTTCGGCGTGTGAAGGCTCCGATAAAATACAAGCCAGACATTGAAACGCCGCGCAGGCATCGAACGGATTCAGCGGCAAAACCCTGGTACGAAAAACGGCAAAGCGGCACACAATAGGGAAAAAAGTCCGCAGCAAACTAAGTAGCAAACATCAGGATAATTATATAGGCTCATTTAGCGAATGCTGTTGGTGGCTCATCTGGTGAGCCTGTGGGGGCGGAAACTGGCCGTATGGCGCAGAGGCGCTGGACCAGGAGACGCGAAATGAGGACGAGGGAATTGGCAAGGTTGATAAGCACTCTGGGCAAGTTGCCGCGTGAGCAACGCTATGCCGTTGCTACCGAACTGGCATCGATGCAGTCGCGTGCATCCTCGATCGATGTCATCGAGGCTGAGGCGCCGGCACGGCCTGAGTGCCCGCACTGCGCAAGCAGTCATACCATCAAGCATGGGCGTCATGGTGACCTGCAGCGGTTCCGGTGTCGCCACTGCAATCGCACCTTCAATACGCTGACCGGAACGCCCCTGGCGCATTTGCATTTGCGCAACAAATGGTTGGGGCAGGCTGAAGCCCTGCGAGACGGACTGAGCCTGCGTCAGGTCAGTGAACGGCTCCATATAGCCCAGAGTACGGCTTTTCGCTGGCGCCATCGTTTCCTGGCGCTGCC